>JAHDFM010000011.1:0-86944 GCA_020628165.1 Bdellovibrionales bacterium
ATATTATCAAACAACACAGCATCTGGATCACCGGTTTGTGATTTTAAACCTTCATCCATCAGGGCGTTGACGCGAATCATGATTTCCGAAAAGTCATCAGTGCCAAGGTCACGCAAGTTCACCGTCACCTGATTGCCAGTGATGCGAACAAAGTCATCTTTGCTGTGATTGAGTCCATTGAGGTGTTTGTTGCGATTTGGCTTAGCTTCATCGGTAAAAACATTCTTCCAAAGACGGGTGTCATTTAATTTTGCCTTAGCATCGTTTTTGTTGTCGCTAATTCCACACTCGTAACTGCCCTGTGTACAGATGTCGAGCTTTATGAACTCATGCCCTGACTTGCCAGCCCAGCTCCAGTCTTCGAGGTTTGCTAGAAGGTAATCAAACTCTATGGTGATACGATTGTATTTAGAAAGATCAAAAGGTTTGGTCATGAGGTAAAGGGAGTGAACGGAAGCTCCTGCACGGCCGGTGAAGTTTAAAAACTTATTGCCATCAGTTGTTGGAGCATCATCGTGTATGGCGATCTCAAGGCCACTGACTCGGTCACCAGTGTCGTGATAAAAGGCTTCCCAAGAAAACGAGTGATCAAAAAGGTCGTCTCTTTCAAAATTGTCTCTGAGCACTAAACAAACATTGTCGTCACTCAAGTTACAGTCACCCACTTTCTTAACTTCAAAGTGGATGTCTTTGCGGCTGTAAAAACCAATGTCATCAACAACTTCAATTGTGTAGGTGTATTTGTTGGGCTTGAGGCCATCTATGCTAATCGGGGCCCAAGCTCTACAATCTAAAGGGTAGTCGTTAAGCTTACAGTTGACGTTGCTAACCGGGTAGCCGTCGTTATCCACTTCAAAATAAATGTCCGCGTTTTCACCTTGAAAGATCACAGCTTCTGGTTGCTTTTTAACGATGATTTTAGCTGGGCTAGTGTCCACTGTCCATTTCCGTACTGGAGTTGTGACTGAGTTATTGGCTTCGTCAGTGGCGCGAACCACTAGAGTATAATCACCCTCAGATAAGTTAGGGTAGTTGGTGCGCTCTTGGCAACGTTGAAAGCCAGTTCCGTTAAAATCACACTCAAGCTTAATGTTTTCTTTGCTGGTGACTTTGTCCCAAGGATAAATTTCAAATTGGGCAACGGTTTCTTTGCTGCGGCCTTCAGGGCCTTTGATTGTTAATGTAGGAGGTGTTTTGTCGTAAACCCAATTGTAATAGATGCTGTCAGAGAAATTGCCCACATGGTCTTCGACTCTTGCTTGTAAGGTGTGAGCGCCTTCACTGAGCCCTTCATATCTTGGTGATTTTCCACCTGGGCACAGCTGCCAAGACCCACCATCTAAGCGGCAGTGATATTTAATGATGTCGCCGTCTCTAGAGATGATATCAAATTGTGATATAGAGTTGTTGGTGAATAACCCCGGTACAGAACCCCACTCAGGACGAGTGGCTTGGGTGTCGACGATGAATTTATAAGTGAAGTCTCTCGACCAATCACCAAAACGGTCTTTCCCGCGAACACTAAAAACTTGCTCGCCGTGCCTGAGGTTGTTTAAGGCTGTTGGGCTAGAGCAGTTGTAATAACCCCCACCATTGAGTCGACACTGAAACTCAGAAATGGTGAAGCCTTTATCTGTGCCTTCAAAGCCTATATTTGTATTGGTTTGTCTTGAAATGTTGGCAGGGAGTGGGTTTTTAAAAGTAATAACAGGAGCTGCTAAGTGAACTTCCCAGGCGTGTTTTGAGCTTTCAGAAACGTTACCGGCATTATCAATGGCTTGAACTTCTAGGTAGTAATTGCCGTCGCTGCTGGATTGTATATTGTAAGGAGAGCTGCATGAGATCCAATTTTTTGTTTTTGTTTTACAGCGGTAATTGGCAACGCCACTTTGTGAGTCTGCACCAACAAAGTGGATCGGAGCTCCCGGGCGATTGACCAGCGTTGGTAAACTGCCAACAAAGCGAACAGTTGGTGGTGTGAGGTCAACATTCCATCTGGCTCGAACGGCATCTGATGAGTTGCCAGCTTGATCATTAGCTTTAACATAATAGTACTGATCGCCTTCTTTGAGGCCACCAAGGTAAATATTGGCAGTGTTGGCATTGGTGTTTTTACAAGGCTGGAAAGTATCGTTCAAATTAGCAGCACAGTAAAATTTTGAAATACCACTTAAGTTGTCAGTTCCTTTGAATTGTAAATCTGCAATGGTTTCATTAGTCCAAGTGTTGGGTGCTTTAGTGTTGGTGACTTGTGGGGGAGTGTTGTCGTGAATGATGGCGTCAGTGATAAAGCCTGGAGTTTCAACACCGCGAGATTTAAATTTTACATAAACATTAGCTTGTGAGTTATTTTTATCTAATGTCCATGCTTTTGTCTCGCTATATGGTTCCCAGTCAGTAGTTATATTTGGGTCATGAGTGATCATCATTTCATCTGCTGATTGAGCAAAGATACTTAAGGTCACATTGTCGTTGTTGGTATATTTGTCATTGTCATTAATAAATACGGATGCTGAAGAACTGAGTATACTTAAAATAGCTTCTTGATCTTCTTGAAATTTGACGTCACTACAGCCATTAAAAACGACGGTGACAAAAAATAAACTCAGTATTGTATTTTTTTTCCAAATTGGTAGATGTAATAACCCTTTCATTCCTAACCCTTCCTAAACAAAACGCAATTCGTTTTACGTTCAACCCTACTTTCAATGTTTGCCAAATGTGTGCCAGTCTATAAAACTTAAAAAGTAATGATTTCAATCTCTTGCAGAGGTGTAAAAGTTTAAAAAAGTGTTAAAAGAATTGATAAAAATTAACTATCAAAGTCTTAGTGCTTTGGTCGTGTCGATGAATGAAACAATCAAACCCTCCTAAATTTATTTTGAGTTCACTTTTCTAAAGAACTATAAAACTTATATACAGGCCTTAGGTGCTAACAGTATTCGTCAAAATTAAAATTGTTTTGGGCCTATTTAAAAATAGGTAATTACAAATCTAATACTTGCTTCATGAATTAAATTTATAAATTTAGACTAAACTCAACATACAGGCTTCTTAAAAGTTCAAGTTATTTAGTTTAGGTAATTCTTTAAACCTCCGATATCTATATTATGAAAAGAAAATATTTAGAATATATGAGATTTGCGATCATTTTAGGAATCACAGCGTTGATGTTTGTACCCATATTTTTCTTCCAGAACTGTGGAGAAGGGTTTGAGGCAAATAGTCATGAGGTGTCTTCATTTTTACGAAGCGTGGTTGATGACGGCGATAACGGCGGTGACAAAAACAGTGATAACAAAGTTTTCTTTAAAGTTGAAGCTGACAGAGTCACTTACGGAGGTGTTGAAGTAGATGATGCTGACCCGTTAACATTTAACGTGTTAAAAGGCCATTTCGCTGAAGACAAGTCTTTCTACTATATGGGCACTGAGAAAGTGCCGAAGTCAAATTACTTAATTTTTGATGTTATTAATGATTATTTCGTTAATATTAATCAACGTGTTTACTCTTTTGATGGCCACTCTTTATTAGATATTGGCAAACAAGACATGATCGCGTTGCAAGGGCCAAAGTTCCAATTTGGTGGTAAGACTTATTTTCTCAGTTCAGCTTTGCCTTCCAATAGAGACACAGCAACCTACACATTTGTTAACGAGTCTAATTATCTAACTAACAAGCTCACACGCGATGCAAATAAAGTCTATTTCAATAATCAAGAGCTTATGGTGAACAATTTGGCGAACTTTGAATATATAGACCGTAGTTTATTTAAAGTGGGCGACAAAGTTGTTAATCATGTTGTTAGGGTGCAAGGAGCGGATGCTGCGACGATCACGCCGATCAATGAAAAGTATATCAAAGACAAAAATTCAGTGTATTATTATTCCTATAAAATGAATGATGTGAATCCAGATCAGTTTGTTGTTTTAAACCATAACTACGTCAGAGATGATAAGTTTATTTACTATCGAGATAAGAAGGTCACTGAATATATAGAAGGTCAGAGACTGGAGTTCATCAATGACTTTCTTATTTTTGGAAATAAAGTCTATGCAAATGATCGTTTTGTTAGTGATGTGGGAGAAGGAGCAATTCTACCTGTAGGTAAAAACTTCTTAAAGCAAGGTGATAAAATCATTTGTAGCAATGGTGATAACATTTCCATAGCTGGTAAAAAAGTTAAAATATTTAAAGAGATTTTCGTGGTTGATGATAAGCTCTATTCCAACTGCAATCGTTATTACGCGGTCAAGCATGATGATGTCAAAGAAAACAGCCATGGCTACATTTATGATTATGAAAATGTATACGGCCAATACATTAAAGTAGCAACGTCTCAGGGCGCTCAATTTAGAAAGTTATTTTTTAGTTACTACACAGATGGCAATAAAGTATATAACGGTAATAACGACACAGGTTTAACTTATAATGCATCTTTAGATTTTGTATCTCGATTTGTTTTAAAACAAGGGTTAAACATTGTTCAAAACGACAGCAAGGTGACGTTACAAAGTTCGAACGTTGTATTTTTTAGCTCGAATGATTGGTATGAAGAAGGCAAGTTATTTCATAATGGTCGAGTTGTATCAGAAAACGTTGATATCACTTCTTTAGAACTATTGCCATTTTTAAATTATGGACGATTAAAAGATAGAAATAATGTTTTTGCTTTTGGGAAAAAAGTTGAAGGTGCTGATCCTAGTTCCTACGAACTTTTGACCCACTCCTATGCAAAAGATAAAAGTTACGTATATTATAGAGATAAAAAGTTACAGGGAGCTGATGCATCCAGCTTTCAAGTCATGCATGAAGACACGACTCATATTCTGCTAAAAGCACATAGCCCCTATGGTAAGGACAGCAATAGCATTTACTATCGAGGAGAAGTCATCGAAGGTGTTGATGTCAATGGTTATAGATTTCTTGAAAATGGCCTTTTACTTTCAAATGGCCGAGCTTATTTCAACGGTAAGTACTTAGAGAATTTAGACACAGAGTCTTTTGCTTACAATAAAGAGCTGAGCATTTATTTTGACAAAGAGCGAGTGTACTCACCACTCGGTGAATTGATAGCTAATGCTAAGCCGGATGATCTTAAAAAAATCAATCATAATTACTTCACTTCAAATGGGCGAGTCTTTTTTTCTTACAAAGAAATAGTGGGAGCTGACCCTGGTTCTTTTCACATCTCAACTTACTCTAGCAATATTTCTTATGACAAAAATTACATTTATTTGAATGCTGAACAAAAAACAAAAATAGAAGGTGGAGAGCTCACTGAAGCTAGCTTTGGTTATTTTATTAATAGTGAAAAAGTGTATCACCAATATAATGAAATAGTGGGTGTTAGCCCTGAGGGCTTTGCAAATACAAATGATGAACTTTATTTTATCTCTAACGGCAAGGTTTATCGAAAAAGATTCAGAGACGCCACTGAAGTGAAGGGAGTCGACGCACAGACATTTGAATCTCTACGACCTTATGGCTTTTCATTCTCTTATACTAAAGATAAAAACAATATTTTCTTTGGTTTTACTAAGATGGAAGGTGTGGACATTAAGAGTTTTAATTATTTTGATTCTAGAAGTTACTACACTTATGATAAAAACTCAGTTTATTATGCAAGTCGTAAGATTGAAACTGCTGATGTTGCAACTTTCAAAGTGCTCATTGTCGAAGGTTCGAACTCTTATTATGCGATAGATAAAAATGCTGTGTATTTTCAAGGCCGAGCAATAGAGCAAGCTGATTTAGCTTCATTTCAAACATTTCCACGTGATATTGCGACCTCTTATTATGCCAGGGATAAAAATAAAGTTTATTTTAACGGCCAAGCAAGTGAGGTAGAAAGCCCCGAAACATTTCGATTGATATTTATTGAAAACATTAACACTGGGTATTCCGTGGACAGTAACAATGCTTATTATTACGGTGATAAATTGTCATCTGTTGACCTTGAAACTTTTGAACCACTCAAAGGTGGAGACAATCTTTATTACTATGCTAGAGATAAGAACAAAGTGTTTGCTCAAAAAGCTGTCATCGCTGGTGCCGACCCTTCAAGCTTTAGCGTTTTTCCACACAAAGAAGCTGGAGTTTCGGGAGTCTTCTATTCACGAGACAAGAGTAGCGTCTTTTTTGCTAACCAAAAAATATTAGATGCTGATGTCGAAACTTTCACATTGAAGACCTACAATACTGCAGAAGATAAAAACTATTTGTACAGAGGGCGTGTGCGCACAGCAAAGTAACCCTGTAATTTTACTCATAAAAATGCTTTCAAAATGAACACTGGCTGAATAAATTATAGTCTTTACACGGCGTCATATAAAAAATTTAAACTGTGCAAAAGTAATCTGACACCACTTAAGTATAAGTAATCATACACTTTTTTAGTTTCACTTTCTTACATAAAAGAAATTGATACCCAAAATGGCACCAATTTATTTGTAATAATTTCAGTTTTGCATGAGACTTACCTTCGACTTCATTTCATGAAGAAATGCTTAGGATCAAGGGAGGGTACATGGCAGTAACAAAAACAAAAAACTTTTTGAGTTTATCAGTACTTGCGCTGAGTTTACTTTTGGTGAACACAGTCTTTGCAGACAGGTACATAGTAACACTTAAAGACGCAGACACTTTTAATAAAATAAAGGCGTTGCCAACAAGTCAAAGTCAACAAGCTTTCGGGTTTAGTTCAGTAACTACTCAAATCGATAAAAGCTTAGACAACTTAAAAATGTTCATCGTCTCATCAGATGAAGATTTATCTTATTTAGAAAACAACCCACATGTATTGGCCGTTGAAAAAGAAGTTCTTTTTCCAGTGCCATCACAAGTTTCAACGCAAAGTCTTTCTATTCAAAGTAATCAAGACTTGCTTGCTGATCAAGTGGACACTCCATGGGGAATTGGTGCTGTAAAGGCGGACACAGCTTGGGAAACAACTCAAGGTGAGAACGCAACTGTCTTAGTCATCGATACTGGAGTTGATAGAGATCACCCAGCACTTTTAAATCGATTTGTAGATGGAAGAAACTTCTATGGTCGTAACGATGACGTTCCATACGATTACTTCGATTCAAACGGTCACGGAACTCACGTTGCTGGAACAGTCTTAGCTGACGGCCTCAATGGTGGTTTAGTAGGTGTTGCACCACAAGCTAAGCTTTATGCAGCAAGAGTGTGTGGCAGCTTCGGTTGTAGCCCAATTGCAATTGCTCAAGCTGTTAACTGGGGAGTTGATTTAAAAGTTTCAGTGATGAACTTATCACTTGGTGGAGCAAGAATTTCAAGAACTGAAAGACTAGCTTTCGAAAGAGCTGAAGAAATGGGTGTTTCAGTGGTTGCTGCTTCAGGTAACGGTGGAAACGACAGAATTTCTTGCCCTTCATGTGTAGACACAGTGATTTCTGTGGGTGCCATTGATGAAACGTTAAAAAGAGCTGAGTTTTCACAGTACGGCGATGGTCTTTTCGTAGTGGCTCCTGGTGTGAACGTTCTTTCATCTGTACCAATGGGAACAGGTAGAGAAGCTGAAACTCAAATCGATTTGGGTAACGGTTTAGAAGTTGTTAAAAGTATCTCTTTCCAAGGTTCATCAGCCTTAGATGACGTTGTTCAAGGTGAGATGGTTTACGTTGGTCTTGGTAAAAAAGAAGACTACGAAGGAATCGACCTAACTGGAAAAGTGGCTCTTATCAAAAGAGGGGAAATCACCTTTAAAGACAAAGTAGAAGGTGCAATGGCTGTTGGAGCAACTGCTGCAATCATCTTTAACAATGCTGAAGGTCTTCCTGGTGGAGCAATCACTCAAGATGGTAGTGAGATTGGTGTGCCTGTAGCTATGATTGAGTTAACTTTAGGTGAGCAAATCTTATCTAACATCGAGAACAAAACCAATGTTCCAGTCGCTTCAATAATCATTAATAAAACTAACTATGGCAGCCTACAGGGTACGTCTATGGCTAGCCCGCACGTAGCTGGTGTTGTTGCTTTGATTAGATCAGCAAACACTGATTTATCTCCTGCTCAAGTCAGAGATATCATTCAAGAGACTTCTGTTGAAGTTGGATCGACTAGAGAGTACGGAAACGGCTTGATCGATGCCAACGCAGCTGTGTTGAAAGCGGTTACTATGTTAGGTGAATTAACACTAGCAGGTAACTAAAGACTACAATTTTTTTAAAACAAAAAAGGAGACCGCTTGGTCTCCTTTTTTTATGCTTAAAAGCTAAGATATTAATTACTTTTTCATTTTCACAACTTTAGCTTCGCTCTTAGCTACTTTCTTGCTTAAAGATTTGTTTTGTCTTTTTAGCTTAGCTAGACGAGCCTTCTTAGATTTTCTTTGCTTGTTAAGTCTTTTAATAATTTTATTCGCTGTTTTATGACGTTTGGTCAAAGCTTTGAATTTTCTACTTTCTTTACTAACACTTTTAGTAAGACTGCGAACTTCTTTTTTAGCTTCAACTGCAGTTGTTTCACTGGTGTTCACTTTTGTTTGTAGGTTTTTGATGTCTTTTTCAAGGCGAGTGTTTTGTGAAGTTAACTTCGCTTTTTCTTTTCTCAATCTTTCGATGGCTTTTACACTTTTGTCATATCTATTAGCATAAGCTCTCGACTTGTTGGTAAATCTTTTGTTTTTATTTTTGATTCTGCTAACTTCAGCACGTAGAGCTTTTTCTTCGCTCTCTTTTTGTAAAGCTTCTTTGCGAGTTTCTTTTTCTAGTTGTTCGTGATCTAAAATATTGAGAGCTTCAACTTCAGCCTCTAACTCTAAATCAGCTGTGGTTTCAACATAGTCATTTGTTGCTAAAGCAGGAAAAGACATAGATGCCACTAAGAAAGCAACAAAATATTTTTTTAAATGAGTCATTTGACGTTCTCCTTTAATAATATATGAACACAAATTACTAGAGCAAGATGAAGACCAGGCTCTACCTGGCTTTATTTTAAGCTGAGCACGTAAAAGTATATAAATTTGTCAATTGAGAACAAAAATTGTCACAGATACATAGAGTTGAATTCCAGTATTATTATTAATGAGCCAAACTTGAAGTGACTCCTTTTTGATATTAAGATTTTGCTATGAAACATCGTATTTATCTGATTTTTTTATTTATTTTTATAGTTTCTTGCACCACAGCTCCAAAAAAGCGAGTTTTAACGATAAAAAGTGACGCTCTCATTGAGACCACCGCGTGGCCAGAACTCTCTGACGACTTGAACTATCAAGGGTTGGCTGAGGGCTTGCTTGCCAATATTCAGCATTTAAACTCTAAACCTAAACACACCTTACAGTTTGGCGATTCGGTAGTGAGCTCAACTGATTATGCCCTTGAACTAGAAAAGCTGCATGCTGCTCTTGTAAAGTCAGAGCAAGGCTTCGTCGAGCATTTAAAAAACCATTTTCAAGCTTACAAAGTGTTTGGTAGGTCAGAGCCGGGTGAGGCCTTCGTCACCTCTTATTACGCTCCTGAAATAGCTGGCTCAAAAAGCAAGACAAAAGAATTTAATACTCCTTTATATGCTCTTCCGAAAGACATGGTGATTGTGCGTTTGGATGAATTTAAATCTGAATTTGGCAAAGCTCTTTTTGAAAAACAATTTTGTAAAAAACAAAGTCAATGTCAGTTGTCTGATAAGTTTGGTATTTTACGCGCACGACTGAATATGAAAGAAGGCATGGCCAGTGAGGTTATTCCTTACTGGAGCCGGGAAGACATTCATAACAAACCGCTGGATGCCGAAGTATTAGCTTGGGTTGATCCTATTGAAGCCTTTTTCTTGCAAATCCAAGGGTCGGGGACTATACGGCTTTCAAATGGTAAAACACTGCAGCTGGGCTATGCGGGTCAAAATGGCCATGCCTACGAAGCCATTGGTAAGCACTTATTTGATGTCATTCCTAAAGAAAAAATGTCGTTGCAAACCATTGAGCAGCACTTAAAAACTTTATCGGATGAAGAGATGCAGTCCCTCTTAAATAAAAACGCAAGCTATGTTTTTTTTAAAGAAATTGTAACCAAGCCAGTCACTTACTTTGGCATTGAAACCATTGATGGTCGCACCATAGCCACCGATAAAAGGTTTTTCCCAAAAGGAGCATTGTCTTTTCTAACTTTTAAAAAGCCAGAGTTTAACACTTCAGAAGACATCGAACCCAGCAACTGGCAAACATCAAGCCGATTTGTTTTTGACCACGACACCGGAGGAGCCATAAAAGGTGGTGGTCGATTGGACCTTTTTTGGGGGCGCGGAACTGCTGCCAAGCAGGCAGCAGGTGTGATTAAACACAGTGGTGTGCTCTTCTATTTTTTGCCAAAAGTTTTAGCTAACCAAACAATCTCCAAGCCTTAACTTTATAATAAACTGCAGGCATCTCTGTACTTGTTACAAAGCACCTTTCATGGGCTATTATTTTTAGCGAACGTGGAGAGATCATTTGAGAATCTGAGAAAATTCATCTAGTCTATATTCATGTCTGAGCAAATGAGCGGAAAACGCGTTTTAACGGGTGTTAAGCCTACAAATAACCTTCATATAGGCAACTATTACGGAGCTATCAAGCCGGCCATCACTCTGTCTAAAGAGTGTGATGATTCGATGATATTTATTGCCGATTATCATTCATTGATCACCATCCATAAGGGGCAAGATTTAAATCAGTCTATATATGAAATGACAGCAGCTTATATTGCTTCTGGTTTAGATGTTAATAATACATGCATTTACAAGCAGTCTGACATTCCTGAAATCCTAGAAATAGCTTGGGTGCTCAACTGCTTTACTCCAAAAGGTCTGATGAACAGAGCACATGCCTATAAGGCAAAAATACAGCTCAACGAGCAAGAGGGTAAGAAAGATCTCGATTCAGGCGTGAGTATGGGGCTTTATTCCTATCCGGTTCTTATGGCCTCAGATATACTTTCATTCAACGCTGACATTGTTCCCATTGGCCCCGATCAAAAACAACACATAGAAATCACGAGAGACATCGCACAAAAATTCAATCAAAATTACAAAGCCGACTTTTTTAAGGTGCCTGATTTTCAGTTGGGTGTGCCCGAAGACGTCCCTGGGTTGGATGGCCGCAAGATGAGCAAGAGTTATAACAATCACATTCCATTATTTATGGATTCAAAAAAATTGCGTAAAAAAGTGATGAAGATCACAACAGACAGTACGCCGCCTGAGGCACCAAAAGACCCAGAGAGCTCTATCGTTATGGATATATACAAAGTGGTGGCAAGTTCAGAGCAAGTGGACTCTTTTAAAGAGGCCTACGCTCAAGGGATCTCATGGGGAGAGGCCAAACAGCATCTATTTGAGTGTCTCGATAAGTATTTTGAAGACAAAACTCAATATTACAATGAGGTCATAGCTGATAAACAAAAGTTAGATCAAATATTGAAGCAAGGGGCAGAAAAAGCCAGAAGCTATGCTCGACCTTTATTGCAGGAACTTAAAAAAATTGTCGGCGTATGTTAATAGTTATTCCATTAAAGATTTAATTATTTACCCCATCAAATCCTGTGGCGGTATTTCCGTCGATCAGTTAAAGGTGGGTAGCTGTGGTCCTCAGTGGGATCGCAATTGGGTCATTGCGGATGAAGACGGCCAGATGGTCACGCAACGAAAGCACCCAGAGCTTGCCCTAGTGACTATAAAACCAGTCAGCCTTATCGATGGTGTTTTCGAATTATCATACCCTGGTAAAGACACTATATTGTTAAATGCTAAGGAGGCATCTCTTCAGTCAATGAATGTTAAGGTTTGGGAGAATGATTTGGTTGGGCATTTAGCGCCCGAAAAAATCAATCTATGGCTCAGTGAAGTGTTGCAGAAAAAAGTGTTCTTACTTCAAAATGATGAAGTTGTGACTGCACGGGTGACAAAAGCTAAGTATGGAGAGCAGGTGAAATTTGCTTTTGCTGACGGGTTTCCTTTGTTACTTGTCAGCACCGGCTCTATGGATCTCCTCAATGAAAAATTAAGTCAGAGCATTCATTATTTAAATTTCCGTCCAAATATTGTGATCAATAGTGATGAGCCTCATGTAGAGGATAAGTTTTATGACTTCAAAATTGGCAATATGCAAATGCGTGGTGTGAAACGATGTGGTCGTTGCCAGGTTGTTAATGTCAATCAAAGCACGGGAGCTCTGCAGCCAGATGTCTTGCGAACTTTAATGTCTTATCGTCGTGGAGACAAAGGCATTGAGTTTGGCATGAACGTCAACTACTACAGTCAAGGTGTGATAGCCAAAACAGACTCTTTAGTTTTACCTGTTTAGCTCAGGAATACGCAGGTTTTTAAAGTCGTGAACAACCTCAAAGCTATAGTTCACTGGTTTTAACTCGGTGATGGTGTAGTAATCGTTGTAAAGGTAGTTAATAAATTTGTTGGCATCCACGTGGTTATAATCACCGAGTTTCTCTATTTGATTTTTTAAATCTGAGGCGGTGCTGAAAGAAGCATTGCAACCAGGAACTTTATAAAACACATTTCCATAGTGAAATACAGGTTTTTTAAAAACCATCGACACAACCCCAACTCCTGAGTTTATAAGGGCAACGGCGTGGCTGGTTTTGATCAGGTCATTGACATGAACATCAAAATCAACTTTCAGTAGAGCTTTATTCTCGCTATATGTTCTTAAAGCCTTGGGCCATTTTTTTTCTAAAGGGTGTTTTTTGAAAATGACGTAGTATTCGGTTTTATTCATTTCAGCAAACTGAATCATTGTTTTTACAAAGTTGTTGTAACCCTTAGGACAAAAGTAACGGATCACAGAGTCAAAGGGCCTCTGTAAGGGCACAAAGATGATCTTTCGACCATTTGCTAATTTCTGAATATGAGAGAGCTGACTTTCACTGGCATCAAGGGAGGTTTGTGCCTCTAGGCTGCTACCGGCAATGATTTCTTTAGTGAGATTATCGCTGAACTCAATCTCTTGTTGGTTGTAATTTCGCTGCCAATACTTATCAGAGTAGTATTTGCTGTTGTAGTTAAAGTCATGATCGTCAAAGATCAATCCTTTTGGCAAAGCCCCACGTTCAGTGATTAAGTAGGGTTGCTTTAATTTTTTCAACTGGTTTAACAGTCTAATTTTTAAAAGGTGTCGGTAAGGCAAATTTAAGATCACTCGGTCTACTTTATGTTTGATCAGGTACTTGTTGAGTGACCAAGAGGGCATCATTGATAACAGAGAGTACTTTTTAAAACTGATTTTTTGATAGCGAGAGTAGAGCGGTACATTTCGTAAGTTAAAGTGTTTATTGGCATGATTGGTGAGTAAGATATGTTCATTGATGCGAAGACCGGGCGCGCATTTTAAGTTGTGTACATTCTTAGCTAAGTTTTCATTATTGATTAAAATTTGGCTGTATAAGGTCACCTCTAAAACTTCAGGGGTGTTAGTGATCACTGCCTCAAAGACATTAGCATAATAGAGGCGATGGTACTCATCATGACTGAGGTAATTTTCCTTAGAAAAAGCAGAGTCGTGAATGATGGTTTTGTGAGGGTTGTTTTTAATAAACTCTAAGTAGTAAGACGCAATGTCAAAAATAATATAAAAGTCATAATCTTTTGGGTTCTGGTCTTTGTAGAAACAGAGATTCTTGAGATGACCGCTGATCATTTTTAGCTCATTAATAGAGCCGATCATTAAAATTCTATCAGTCACTTAGTTTCTTTGGCCATTATTTTATTAAGTGTAAAAATATGCTTATTGTAAGGGAAGAGTGTGATCATTAAGAAAACAAAACACCCACCAAACTCTAAGAGTTCTCCTTTTTTCTTGTGTGTCAGGCTCAAAACAATAATGGCAAGAAAAATATATAAGAGAACATGGCGGCTTTGCGGAAGAGGGATTGCAAACTTATCAATAATTTTTTTTATGGCTTCTTTTTTGCGATACAATAATGGAATTATAAGCAAGTAAGTGATTAGAAAAACAGTGAGCACTTTACTAAAAACGAGTTTGTTGATTTTAACCGTTTCTCCTTCAGAATTTTTAAAGGAAAGGTTGTGTAAAGTGATTTCTCCTTGAGTGTTGTGCTCTTGGAAAAACTCATTGGATTTAAAGTCAAAAATTCTCTGTCCCCAGCTGATCTCTTCTCCGGCACCAAATGTAAAAATGAGCCCCAAAAAGAGAGTGCAGGCAAGAAACAACAAACTTCTTTGGTTCTTGAGTTTATAAACACGGTAAAAACAAGTGAGTGCACCAAAAAATAAAAACAATACGGTCATACTCTCTAAAAAACCGTCTTCAATAGTGTACTTGTACCTAAAAAAGTCAGGATGAGTGAAAGAAAAAATACAACCTGCAATGACAAGTGTAAAAACAAAAGAGGTAAGTAAAAGCTCGAATTTATTAAAGCTTTTTAAAAAGAGGGCCATTTTTTTCATAGGCGAGAGATTATGTCGTATCTAAATAAAAGTAAAGGAGGGTTTGTTGGTCGTTTATTTTTGCAGCGCATAAGGTTAAGCTCAATTTTTTAGAGCTGTTTAAAATGTTTATTGTATTTTTAGGTTGTTAGCGTGTTGATCAGGTCAACTTTATGTGTTTGTTCGTCGGTGTTGTTATCAAAGAATTCAAATCTGAAATAGACTCACTGAGTTTAATTGAATGAGAAGGTCTCAGGTTAAGTTTTTTGATTAAGTATTTAAAATTACGAACTTTTTTGCTTAAGTAGTTTTTTTAGGCGCTTGCGTTCGTTAGCTATATATTCGTTGATGTAAGTGTCTGGGCTAATTTTATAGATTTTGAGTAAAGCCTTTAAGTTTTTTTGAGGAGGGCTACACATGCCTCGTTCCCAATTTGAAATGAGTTGAGCTGAGGAGTAATTTAACTTTTTTGCTATATCTAGTTGGCTATAGCCTTGCTTCAATCTCGCGTTCTTCCAAAAGTCACCATCAAATACAGTCATAACATCTCACTTTGCCACAATAATATTAAATTTATTAAAGTAATGCAAATAAAAATCCGTAAAACAATATAAATAAATAATGTTTAACTAAGCATAGTTAAAGTGATTTATTCACCTTCTTTTGATTAATACACAATTTTTTTTCTAGTGGAGCTTATATGGATGAAACTGTAAAAAGTAAGGACTTAGAGTTTATTATATTGCCGTGTAAGGGTTATATTCCTAACCAATATAAAGAGTACTTTAGCGCCGCTCACGATCTTTGGCACAAAGTTTGGGCTAAAGAACTCAAGTTTTTTGATAACATAAATCACTTGCATTCAAATGCATTTACTCAGCATCATTTTTTTTCTGCTATTTATCATAAGAGAGTTCCAACAAGCCTGTGTTGTTATACTGTGACAGATTTTAGTTTGAGCTCAACTCAAAATGATGATTGGTTCAAGTCTTGGCCGCAAGAAATACTCAAAAGTATGGTCAGTCAGTATAAAAAAATAATTATTCCAGCCTGGTTCACAGTGAATTCGAAGTTTCGACGAACTAAGAATGATCATAATATTAATTTTGGCATATTGCATTCAGAGTTAGGTGTGCGCAAAGTTTATGAAATAGGTGCTGATGCCTCTTTCGCGACAGCAAGAATTGAGCGAGGCGTGAACCAAATCTGTAGAGCTTTGGGAGGAACGCCATTAGATATAGTTCCTTATAAAGACAAAGAAGACGTTGAATTGTTTGTTTTCTCTAAAGATAAAATATCACAACAATACAAAAGTTTTTCTTTTGTTCAAAACTATCTTTGGAGACGAAGAATAGACCCTTGTGGGTTAGTTGAAAATTATAAACATTTATTTGAGGAGACGGATTATGAAAATGACGGAATTAAAAAAGCAAGTTGAAGAAATCTGCGCGCAACTTGAGAGGCTGCCATGGGGAGACAAGCAATTTTATACGAACTATTTGGCCCAGACTCATTATTTTGTAAGTCATTCAACTCGTTTGTTAGCTCGTTGTATTTCTGTAGTTCCCGTTGAAGATCATCAGCAGTACGATCGCCTTGTAGAGCACTTAAGTGAAGAAGATCGACATGAGGTTTTAATTGAACAAGACCTTAAGCGACTGGGGCATGATATAAAAGATTTTGATGAACTTGCATTGACCAGTGCTTTTTATCAAACACAGTTTTATAAGATTGATCGAACGCAAGGTAAAAGTTTATATGGCTATATACTATTTTTAGAAGCCATAGCCTCATTTGCTGGTGAGAATTTTGTAAACCTATTAGAGGGCCAATATGGCCAAAAAGGTTGTTCTTTTGTGCGAGTTCACACTCAAGAAGACCCAGAACATGTGGAAAAAGCTTTGGCCATGATAAATTCACTCTGCCCTGAAGATCAGCAAATGATATGGAGTAATTTTCAGGAAACATGTCACATTTATATGCAAATGATGAGTGAGCTTGGGGGTGTGCCCCTAAAAATTCGTGTAAATGATACAAAAGCTGTTGCTTGATGATAAGCTCTGTTTGACTTAAATAAATTAAGTTTATTAGGTTGGTCCTGTTTATAATTTTTTGAACAACCTAACAGAGAGGAGGAGTTCTATGAATCAACTCGCAGAACAACTTAAAGGTGAAGTTACCAATTTGTATGCAAGCTTAGGTCATATCTACAAAGATCTTCCTGAGTTTGAGAGCAAAATTGCTGAAGATGAATTAAATCATCAATTAAGTCAAATACCAGCTCCACAGATGAATGAAATTATTGGCAGTCTAAACTTTTACAACAATATTATTTCTGAAGGTTTAGATTCTTATGAAATTATAGACGACCTTCATAAAAATCATTTAGACAGCTTCTTACAAAAGTTAAACTTAACCATATCTGATGAAATATATAAATACCTGGACGAAGATGTAATAGTTGAAATTTACTCTAAAGAACACAGGCAGTTGTACAGAAGTGTGAATTTCTTTAAACTGAGTCGTTATGATTTTTACACGTTAACATTTGTCCCGTGGGAAAATTTATATTACAGAGCTCCAGCCATCAAAGGAAAAATATTTAATTCGATCAACCAAGCTATTCATTCTGGCACCTTTTTTAAGCCAGAAACAGGCATCCCAGATCACATAATTACTGAAGTAGAAACTGGTAGGAAGCTTAAGTATGAGTCCATCTGTGGTGGAGTTGTTCGCGATGGTGAAGAAGAGCAACCTATGGGTTATATTGGTTTAATAAAAATAAAGCCAATCACCACAAAATTGCAATCCGTATAATTTTCTTTTTTGTGACCTTTTTAAATAAGATTTTAATTGTAATTCTTATTTTACACTTTTTGGTGTTCTTAAGATGTACATGCGAAACAAACTAATTTCTTATAAAGTAAATCTTTTATATCCATATAATTGTTGTTTGTTTTGGTTTTGTATTTCTTCTTGGACTTAAGCATAAGTTTTTAAATCCAATATTGTTCAAGTGCCTTTGAACAATATGTGCAAAAAACCTTTAATTTAGGGGCTTTCAAGTTGCTTAGACCTATATCCAGATTAATTTTTTTCTTTACTTATATAAATAAATAATTATTATTTATTTAATATATGTCGATACAAATTTGATCCAAGGAGTGGAGAGTTGAGGAACTTATTTTTTCTTACAGGTGTTTGTTTTGCTTTTGTTCTAAGTTCATGTGGAGGCAGCGGTGGCGGTGGTAACGGTGGTTCCTCAACTTCAAACTCCATCAGCTCTTGCAATAAACAGCTCGTATTTGCAGAATCACCTGTTGTTGATGAGAGCAGTAACTTAACTCAGTCACCAAATATCAACTGGAACCCATTAGAAACGGATTGCAGTAGCCTTTACTATGAGGTGGCTATCAGTGATAACGCCATTGATGCCAACGTTGTAAGTTGGATCTACGCCGGGAACGTCACTGATTATAAAATTAGGTTTGTACTTCTTGAAAGAAGTAAGCCTTATTATGTTTTACTCAGAGCCCTAAGTAATGGTGACGTCAAATCAAATGTTGTTGCCTCTGAAGCCTGGATAGTGAGCGCTCCTGATTTAACAGTTGAATTTCCTCAAGAAAATCAAACCTTCAACGGTAGCACTTCATTTGAGGAATTCCCAATTCAAGGGCAATGCTCAGAAGCCAATCAATATATCGGAGTTCGAGTTGATGATGAGCTTGTGAGCACTCGCCAGGTTTTATGGTGTGATGGTAGTGAATTCACCTTGTCCGTAGACTTATCTGATTACGAAGATGGGAACATTAATTTACAACTGGAGACACGTGATATTTATGGCCAAGTGATCTTCTCTCAATCCGTCAATTTTATCAAAGAAACTAAAAAGCCTGAATTGAAAAAAATAATTAGGGGGTCGGATCCTGGCGGAAGTCCAACGGTGAATAGACAAGTAAAGTTCAAACTCATTTTTGATGAAGATATCACTGGTCTTGCGATGGAAGATTTTGCAATTAACTATTTACAAGGTGATTTGGTTGGGCAAATTACAGAAATCACCGGCGGTGGAGAAGTATGGCAGGTCACCATTGACATAAACAGCGGCTTAGGTGTTCTCGGGCTTAGTTTTAATGATGCCAATCAAAGCATTAAAGATTTTGCAGGAAATAATTTAGATAATACCACAGCGACTAGCTCAGAAGATTGGGAAATAATAGAAGATGCTCCTCCAGAGATGCTCTCTATCAATGCTCTTTCTGACGACGATATCCCGACGACAAATCAAAGCACCCTTGTGTTTGTCGCAGCCTTTAATAAAAAAGTTTTTAATGTTTCAGCCAGTGATTTTTCTGTCGAAAAAGAAGGCGGCATCACTTCTAATCCAATCATAGATAGTGTTGAAACCTCTCCTGATGGAACCAGTTTCAATGTGGCCGTTTCAAATGTAGTAGGAACCTTTGGTCAATTAAAACTGAACTTCAATGATGTCGATAATAACATTGTAGACATTGATAATAACCCTTTAACAAGCTCATCTTTCGTTAATGGTCAGTATTGGATCATAGATAATTTTATCAATAAGCCAACAAACATCAAAATGTCTTCAGACTTCATTTATGGTGAGTTACCACTTGATTCACCTCTATTGTTTTGGTCATTTCCAGATGATGACATTGAGCAGGTGGAAGTGGCTTTAGGTACGAACCCTGACAGTGAAATAGATAATTTTGTACCATGGGAAGAAGCCGACAGCCTAAGCTCTCACAGAATTAAATTTTTAACAGGAATTGGAGAGTGTGTTTCTTATTATCCATCCATTCGATTAAAAGACAAATCTGGTAACATTTCTGCGCCATTAACGGATAGAGGTGGGTTTATTTGGGATAACTCAGCTCCGCAATTTAACGGTGATATTGTCATACTTGAACAAAGTAACAGTATCAATGAAAGCCCAAGATTTCAATGGCCAGAGGCTGAGGACTTGTGTGGAATTTCTTATTATGACGTGGCCGTGGGCACAACGCCAGGTGGATCAGATATTATTGACTACACTCGAATCCCAGTGAATGTGAATGTTTTTGAGTATCAAATCACTCACTTGGTAGATGGTTTTGATATGCAGTTAGAGCTAGGGCAAAACTATTACCTATCCATTGTCGCAACGGATATTTCTAATAAAATTTCAAGTTTTATTATTTCTAACCCTTGGAGTGTATCGCCGTGATATTGTCGAGTGAAAATGAGTTGAACACTCATGCAAAACAAATTCATGAATATAATCTCAAACACTTGGAAAGCATTCCAACACAATGGGCTCGGGTCGAGAACGCAATTAAAGATTTTTATGGGCTTGAAATTGATAAATTTACTTTTGATATTAAATTGGCCTTTGTTGAGGCAGCCAATAATGTGATTCAGCACGCCCACAAATTAGTGCCAACTGATTTTCAGATTAAAATGTATTTAAAAACCGATGAAATAGAATTTTGGGTTTTTGACTACGGGAAAGGCTTTGATTTAAAAAGTAAAATAAAATGTGTCAGTACACTTCATGAAAACTCAAGGGGAGTTTATTTAATCAATTCAGCAGTTGATTCTCTTGATTATGTGAAAGGAAAGAAATGCAATATTCTTATTTTTAAGAAAAAAATAAATTTAAAAAACAACTCTGATACAAAATTTCTAGATAAAAATAAAAGAAAATTTTTATTAGTTAACCTACAACAAGAAGAACAAGATTTTTTTGATGAATTTGCTCAAGAGAATAATTATAATGTACAAAACATAAATTGCTCTATTGATCTCGAGCAAGTTTTGTACTCTAACCTTTCTCTCGATTTACTGTTTGTTTATATTGAAGATGAAGACCTTAGTAACTTTGAGATGATTCAACAGTTTAAAAAAAATACTAAAAATAAATTCATTCCAATCATAGCCCTGACAAAAAATAAAAAAATTGATGTGATGATTCAAAGCTTCTTATCTGGTTGCAATCAGTTCATAACACTCCCTTGTAATAAAATGGAGCTAAAATCTAAAGTGAGTTCTCTTTTGGAGCTTAAAGATAAAACAAGATATCTTGAAATCAGTGCTCAGCAAATGACGACACAGTTAGATGAAGCTAAGGCGTTACAAGTTGGAATACTACCATCTAAGAATGAACTGATTCATGGTTGTGACTTTGATTACATATTTAAACCTTCTAGCTACGTTGGTGGTGATATGTTGAATTATTTCTCAGTGAATGAGAATATCTCTGCATTTTATGTCGCTGACGTGTCTGGTCACGGAGTGGCCTCTGCAATGTTCTCTATCTGGTTGAACAAAATTTTGACACCTTCAATCAGTAAAAGTGGAATCATTAAACAGCGGATTAATAAAAAGCCCTTTTATCAAGTGCGACAGCCGAGTGAAGTTTGTCATCAGCTAGATAAATTGATGGACGATTCACAAGAGCAGTACCTCACCATGTTTTTTGGTTACATCGATCATCAAAAAAACACTTTGACATACTCTTGCTGTGGACATCCTCAGCCTTATGTTTTGAGAGGTAAAAAGCATATTAAACTAAAATGTGAAAACCCACCGATTGGCATGGGACTCGGTCTAGACTTCAAAAATCATTCAATGAAATTAAAAGATCAGGATAAGATCTTTGTGTATTCTGACTGTGTCGTAGAAACAAAATCTCCGGAGGGAGTGCTATTTGATAGCCATAATTTAGAGATTTTTTTAGACAGATCTGAAAAAGTCGGAACAGAGCAGCTTAATAGCTTAGTGAGTGTATTAAAAGCGTATTCCGGAGAAGAATCTTTTGAAGATGATCTTACAATTTTAAAAATTCATTTTAACAAGAAAAAGGAGAAGTCATGGAAGTAAATATTAATGAGAGCACCAGTGCAACTGTCATTTATCTCAATGGATCTTTTGACGCTACTGTCAGTCGAGATGTGAGAGAAAAGTTTGATGGACTTATTTCGAAAGGATTACAAAACTTTATAGTGGATCTTGAGCAAGTTGATTTTATAGATTCATCGGCTTTAGGTGCGTTGGTTGGATTTTTTAAAAAAGTCCGAGTGGGGGAAGGTGATGTCAAACTAGCAAGGCTGTCTTCACAAATTTTAAAGATATTTGAGCTAACTCAATTAGACCAAGTCTTTGAAATATTGCCCTGGGATTATGCTAAAAAAATAGGTTAACCTTGCTTTATGAAGTATTTGTTAGCTCTATTTACTTCGTAAAAATCATTATTTGTTTTTTTTGTGTCTTCTATTATCTGCCTAAAAAAGTGACCGATAATACCAAGATTTGTTTCAAAAAAAATAAATTCAATATAATTCTTACATTCGTTGCAGCGGCCTTAGTGATCTCACAGGTTTTGTCAGTATTGAAAATGTTAGAAACTTTTTCACTTATAGTCTGCCTTTGTGTTTTTAGTCTTGGATTGAGGCTGCAACTTAAAAAAGTAAATGTTTTTGATTTCTTTAATGAATTAAAAACCCGTTGTTACATAGAGATGTTCACTTATCTAGAGATGAAAAATTTTATGATGTACGTATTTAATCGATTAACAAATTGGGCACGAGTGAAGTTACGGTGGGCCTCTTTTCAGGTTAACCCGTATCACATGCTCACTTTAGTGCCATTTGTATTGATTGGATCTTTTTATTTGCTTGAAAATTTAAATTCATACACAAATTCTGATCTTCAGCATATTCTTAATTATAAGAAAGTAGGATTAGGAAACTTATTTGGTTTGAATCATTTTTCAATTGGAAACTATTTCTTCACAAACTTTATGTTAACCATTTTAAATATTGATATTGAGAAAGTATATTCTTTACTCATTTTAATTAATGCTGTTGTAAATATGTTTGTGGTCAATACAGTTCTTGCTAAACTTTTTGAATCTAAGTCTTTAGGAATAACAGGATTAGGTGTATTTATTGTCGGACTTTTCTCCTTTTCAAGTAGTTCAGGGCTGGTGTTTAACGAAGAGTTTAGTGTCAATCTCATGTTGGCCTCTGTTTTATTAATTAATGTTTATGAGTTAAGCAAAATTAGTGTTGTTCAGATAAAGGCTCTTAGAAAGACTGATTTAACTTTAAGTCTTGCCGTGATGTCTTTTTTAAGTTTGAAGTTAACCCTCTTATTTGCCATTGCTGCCATTGCTTATTTTTCATTAAAAACGGCACAAAAAGAGCTTTTGACTAAAAAGATCTATTCAAACATAGGCCTCGGATTTCTTCCATTGTTCCTTTTTAGTCTCTTACGTTATTTATTTGTCGATGGCTCATTGTTATTGGATTTAAAATCTGAGTTCTTTATAAAAGAAACGGCACAGGTTGGTTTGTTTTCAAAATCAACCACTGTGTTTTATTTGTCATATATATTGAGTTTAGGATTGTTTTTAATCTCTAGCTCTATAACAGACTTTAAGAATAAAATAAGAATAGATGGTTTTATAAAATTTGTTTTTATTTTTAACACTGTATTATTTGTATTAGATAAGCTGGTTCCAACCGTTGTAGATATCAATCAGATTCTTAAAGAGCTCTGTGCAGTGAATGCCGTTGTTATTTCTATTTCTATTTATATAGTACTTAAATGCAAGGTATTTGCAGATTTAGTAAAACAACAAAAAAGAGCTATGCCGGCTCTGAGTTGCTTATTAATACTTAGCTATGTTTTGTATTCAAAGCCAAATTATTCGTATGCTATTAATAATGTTAAAGGCTATAAGTTTTCAAAGATTATAAATCGAATTAAGTATCAAAGCGTTCGACACTCATGGACAGTCATAGGAGAACATTCATTTTTTTCTTTAATCTACGGTAGTGGATATCATTTAAGCGTGAAAGATTTTTTAGAAAAGTACCAAGCTAAGGAATATATTTGGGACCCATATGATCCTGAGACAACTATTGGGACTAATTATGTTTATTTTGTTTTAAACAAAAATAAATTAGACCAAGACACAAAACAAGAAAAACTACTTAGAAACTGGATAGCTGAGTATGAGTTTCGGCATGAAGAGTTAGATCGATTCTATGAAGATGAATCCTATGTCGTTTATCAGCTTTATCGGTCTCCAGAGTTTGAAAAGAAAATTAAAAAACAGATGTATTTAAAAAAAATAAATGAGGGCTCTTAATGAATATACTATTGTTGCACGGTTATGGTTTGGATAGATCAGGTTCTAATGTTTTTATTAAAAATTTGGCCAGAAATCTGTGTGATCAAGGTCATAATGTTCATTTGTTTTGCCAAGCAAGTCTAGAAGAAGCACAAAATGAATGCAACAGCTACTATGAATACAATAGCAAGAATAAAGTTAAATTTTTTGTTGAAGACAACAGCTTTCAATGTTCAGGTAACCTGTATATTCATAAAGCTGATATTTCGATATTACTTGTTTATAATATGGATAAGTACAATGGTTTTGAAAAAGTCACCACTTACACTCAGGCCAGTAAAGAAGAATTAGAGACTTATTTTGTTAAAAATGCTTCTTTGGTGCGTAAAATATGTATGCGCTATCAAATTGACATTGTTCTTGCTAATCATATTTTAGGAATGCCAGAAGTTGCAAGGCGTGCCACACATCTAACGGGGGTTCCTTTTGTGATCAACCCACACGGATCTTCGATTGAATACAGTATTAGGGGGAATGATCACTTTAAGAGTCTTTGTCGCGAAAGTTTTATTAGGGCCAAGGCCATTGTGGTTGGCAGCGAAGAGATGAAACGACGAATTGAAGATATATGGGGCACTAAATTCAATAAAAAGTTTATTCAGATAAATATGGGAGTGAACACCTCATTATTCAATGCAAATGATAAGATCACAGAACTGCAAGTCACAGACAGAGAGTTTCTTGAAAAGAGGTATTCAAAAGAATTTTTTGATGAGTTTTATGAACAACAAAAGTCAGTCTCAGCTGAGAAGTTAAATGCTGCAATGACTAAGAATCGGGATCATTTTTTACAAAACAAAAGTGACAAAGACTACACTGAGAAAGTCAATGCTAATAAGGCTTCAAAAAAAATTGTATATGCAGGTAAAATGATTGTTGGTAAGGGGGTGCATAACTTAATTTTTGCAGTGGCTCAGGCAAAAAATATAGAGTTAATGCTTGCAGGAGAAGGGACTTTTCGACCTTGCCTAGAGCTGTTGGTGCGTGCTCTGCAATATACTGACTATAATTTATTTAAGACAATTGTTACAAATGGTCCTTATTTTGATGGCAAGCCTAAAAAAGTGATGGCAAGCCTCGAAAGGTACCTAAATCAAGTAGAGTTCACCAAGTTGAGTGAAATGGCTCAACAGAACAATTTGATTGAACGAGTTAAATTTTTAGGCTTTCTAACTCATGAGCAATTGGTTTCTCTTTACAAAGTCTGTCACTACCTTTTTCTACCTTCTGAAGTGAAAGAGGCCTATCCACTTTGCCTTATTGAGGCAGCTGCCTGTGGACTTTTACCCCTTGCCACAGACACGGGTGGCAATAAAGAGTTTCTCAATCGTTTGTCAGCCAACTTATTCAAAGATGAAAAAAGTCTTGTCATTGCTTCTGAATCTAATGAAGTGGTGGGATCTATTCACAGTAAGATTGAGACCATTAAAGATGTTAATTTTTCCGCGGCAGAGATGTCTGAGTATGTTCATAAAAACTACGATGTTAAAAATATAACGAAACAATATTTAAATGAATTTAGTAAACTAGTATATGGAGACAATGATGAAAGAGCAAATTTTAAACAAGCTTCCTGTTTATAAGTTAGACTATATTGATTCAGAGTACTTAAGTAGTCATGAGTCAGACCATGTATATATTGATCTTTCAGACACAGATTTACTAGAAGTAGAAGATTTATTAACACTCAATAATATATATAGTTTGTGCACAGAAATGAACAAACAGGCCCATTTGATTGTGAATAAAAAATCGATTCTCTCAACTCAGCTTGATTTTGAGCGCTTGCATCGAAAGTTTAATATCACTTACCAAGGTGAAGATTTATCAGAATTTGAACAAGAGTCTGAGTCCGTTGACATTGAACTTTCAAATATCCCTCAAGACTGGAGGGATGATGTTGACCAGGTGATAGAGAAAATTGAAGCAAGTACCTATGAAAATGCACTTTTCATGTTCAAATGGATCATCAATAATGAAAAATTTCTTTACTCTCAGAATTTAATATCTCCTTATATGGATATCATTCCAAAACTGATCATGAAATCTGATGAACGGAAATTAGTTTTCATCATTGAGTCTTTACCAGTTGGTCAAATCATTAAATTGTTTTTTGATGATTACACGATCATCCCTGATCAAAAAATAGCTAGGCTCTTTGATAAAATGGATGATGAGCTTTTGGTGAAATTGTTCCAGAAAATGACCCTTGGAGTGGATTTACCTAGCCGATCTGGTGAAATTTTATCATTGATGGGCTCTAAGTTGAAGGCAAAGGTCATTAACCAATTATCATGCATTTCCATCCTTAAAATGTTTAAATTCGCTAACAATGTTCGTGTGATTGATGCTTTGATTTTATGCATGTCTAAGAAGAAGGTTTTTGAGTTGTTTAAATTCATTGATCAGTCAGATGTCGAAAACAAAGACGATATGAAGTTTTATTTAGATTATGTTTCTATTCATGACTTGGGATGTTTTTCAGGAAAAGAGGATGAATTTGATTTTGAACCTAACAACGTCTGGGTCAACCTCAATATTAATAGTTTCGACAAGTTATTCTTTGTTTTTTCTGGGCAAGGAAACAATGATGCAAATTTTTGTGATCATTTCACCGTTAGAAAAATACAAGAAAATATTGACTATGCCTATGGCAGAAAACGAGTGGATGTTCACCTTGTTGAGTTTGATAAAAGTCGCTTCAAAGCGGAGTGCTACAAGTCAGAAGCATTGAATACAAATTACCAGCAATTTTTAAGTTCTTACTCAGGCTGTGATAGTTTGAGTAAGAATGATTTTAAAAATCTTGGCTTATTTCAGCTACAAACCAAAGCTCAAGAAAGAAACATAGATATAGCCATTAATGGCAATTTTTATTTTGATTACGGTCATCATTTATATGGTCAAAAATTAGGACTTCCATTGGAACATTCGCAAGGTCTTAATTTTGGAGATCCAGTAGGTTTACTTATAAATAATTATAAAACATTGTCGCCTGCTATTTACAACAGAGCGACCTTTTTAGTGACGGAGGATGAAGACATTACCATCGATCGCGTGAAAGAGTCTGAGATCACAGTTTCGGGTGAGCACCTTATATGGAATAAAGAAAATACGCAGGATGTGAGCCTTGATGATGTCGTTTTCTATAATAATATCTTTGGTTTCAAAACTCCAATAAACCCAGGTCGCTTAGAATTAATAATTACTAAGGATAAGATTCTAAAAGTTAAAGAGGGAGGAGGAGCCCTTATACCTTTTACCGGCTTTGTAGTGAGTATCGATAAGAGCAAATATAAGGGCAAGTTTAGACAAGACGACCTTGTTGTTTATAACAATTACTATAAAAGCAAAAAAATCAAAGAAGCCATAGGTTGTGGACCGTTACTGGTGCAAAATGGAGAAATAGAAATTAACTTCAACAAAGAAGACTTTGGCAAACAAGATAGCAGTGTCATGTCCTTTTTTCTACCTCGTCAATTTGAAAAATATGAAGCCGCAAGAAGTTTTATTGGCTTGCGTGGTGATAAAGTTGTCATTGGTGCTGTCTCTGGCTGTTCTTACGGAACTGGCTTACAAGAGACTTCAACTGGAATGACTTTTTCTGAATTGGCCATGTTTTGTCGTGATATTGGCTTAGAGACGGCCATGGGGCTGGATGGAGGTGGGTCAAGTTCGATTGTGACCAAACAAGAGGGAGACTTTAAGATCCTAAACACTCCCACAGGTGGTAAAGATGTTCCTCGCGGAACAGAGCGCTTTATATCAACGTCTTTGATGTTTCAATTGAAGGAGTGACATGAGTGAGGTTTTAGAGCAGGAGACCATTGATAAAAAGATTGAGGAATTATCTGACTTTGTCATAGAAACTGCTGAAAAACCCATGAGTTCTATGGCCGTGGCTGCTTTATTAGAGAGTCGTGGCTTGCGTGACGTCGATGCTATTGAAAAGTTCAATTGTAAAAATATTTTTGACCTTGCTGATATTGTCTATCAACAAGTTAAGCAGAGGTTGTATGATGACTTCAAAACAACGGCCAGTAAAATACAAAAAGAAAAATTATTATTTACGCTAAAAAGGTTTTTTCTACTTTATGGCAAAGGTATTCTCTTTGCTGCACCTATGGTGGGGCAATTGTTCTCTATTCTTTACTTTAGGTACTCACTATGGGCATGGATGGACTTTTCTGTGATGCAAGCGTCTATAGTTGCGATTGCCACATTGTTTAGTTTTATTTTCACTGGTGGGTTAGCTCAGATCATTGGTCGTGAAGGTATTTTTTATAGTGGGCAAAAAAACCCTTATTTGATGAATAAGGTGTGTTTGAAGCTTATTGCTTTTGGCGTGGCCATAGCCACTGTTTTTTCAGTGGTTGTATTTTTATCTAATATTGTATTTGGATTTTTTTCTACTCAGAATTATTTAATTTTTTTACTGTACTACAACTTATTAACATACTTGTGGCTGATATTTTCAGTTCTTTTTATGTTGGAGTTTAATTTAGCGATTTTACTGTCTACAGTCTTTGGCACTCTCATTGTTCATGCAGTTATGATTTCTAAGTGGAGTAACATATATTTGGCTCATGCTTGTGGGTTGTCGGTGGCGACTATAACTGCTTTGCTTTTTTATTATTGGGTTTACAAGAAAAAGATCAAACAAATGGATGAGAAGCTCTATCATTCAAAATTACCTAGACGAAGCGTTTTAGTCTATATTGTTGAACCCTTTATGATCTTTGGAACTTTTTATTTTTCTTTTTTATTTGTAGATAGAATCGTTGGCTGGTCTGCTGGAACATTTAAACAACCGTTGCCAATTTGGTTTCGAACTCCCTATGAGCTAGGTATGGATTGGGCCTTAACGGGACTTTTGATCACTTCTGCTGTTTTAACTTATACGGTTCACCAATTCAATATGCGCTTAATACCTATACAACAATCTATTAAGGCTGTTGATTATGTAACTTTTAACAAGCACTTCAAAGGCTTTTTTTATCAACAAATGATTATGATTTGCGTGGTGAGTTTGATGAGCACTTTTTTTGTCTATTTCGGAGCACTTGCAATTAAGAATAACGTGAATTATTTAGAGGTGGAAGAATTTTTCTCAAGTGGAATCACTTATTTTACCTTTTGGTTTGCTTCTTTTGGGTACAGTTTTTTAATCATAGCTCAAATGTGTGCCTTGTTTTTCTTTTCTCTAGCAAAAACACAAATAGTTATCAAAAACATAGCCATTGCTCTCGTTGCCAACATAATGATTGGCTACATTTTAAGTCGAACGATTGCTTACGAATACAGTGTTGTGGGTTTGTTTTTTGGATCACTAATTTATTTACTATTAATGGTGAGGAGTTCGAAAAAAATGATTGATAAGTTGGATTATCAATATTATTCGGCATTTTGAGGGTTATGGACTATAAGAAGTTTTTAGACACAAGTTTAAATGCCAATCAAATTTGGTTGGACCTCGTCGAGCACTTAGTTCAGTCTTACAAGTTGCAGTACATTAAAGTCTTTGAAGAGAGTGGCGAAGAGCTTAGTTTAGAATATTCTTATGAAAATCCAATCAAAGAGTTTCGCGTTGATACCAAATTTCAAAAATTTCATTTAGATGACATCAATGACCTTTCGACGTTTAATAATTCTTTTACAGAGAATGATCAGCAGTTTTTTCATGAGTCTTACAAAAAAGATGTGTTTAACAAAGCTCACAGCTTGAACAATTGTTTGATTTTAAAGGATCAATTCTATCGGGTTGTTTTTTGTTTTCACGATGGGTTTTTCTTGTGGAAACATAAGAGAGAGCTACAAAAACACGCTCAGTTCATTATTTTTTCGTACCACAATTATAAATTATTTATGCGTAATCGTAAGGTGCTTCAAAAAGTCTATGACAATCAAGTTTTAAATAAGATTTCAAAGGCCACGATTGTTTCGAACAAACCTATATTGCAGTTTATCCTGGATAAAGTTTGCAGTGCTCTCCATTTTGATTTTTGCTATTTAATTAATGCTGGTAACAAGACGGTCTTGTCTCAAAGTTTAAATGCTAAAGACATTGATGTCTTTAGTTTTTTAGAAATTGATAGTAACGGTGTGCAAGTGATTTCATCTGTGGATATCATTGAGCGTGGTTACGCTTCCATATTGATTTTACCTGTAGATAAATCTATGAAAGCCTACTTGGTGATGCTGGTTGAAAAAAATAAAAAAATAGTGACTGATAAACAAGTGAAAAGCTTGGAATACTATTATCAGTTATTGATTAAGTACTTAAATAAGAAAAACGAAATAAAGAATTTTATTAAAAAGTATGAGGAGCTTCTGCTTGATTTAATCAATGTCTATGAGGCCCACTCTAATGAGCTTGTTGGTCACCACAACAGAGTGGCACTATTCACCAATTTGATAGCAAAAAAAATAAATATGAAGTTTTCTGACCGCATGATTTTAGTTAAAGCGGCCAAATTGCACGACATTGGTATGTTAAACATTCAAAAAGACAATAATATCATTGCGGATAACTTCAATCATCCTGTTGTAGGCAGTCAGGTGTTTTCTGACTTGAGTAATTATGCTGAGGTGAGTGATTTGATATTAAAGCACCATGAAAATTGTCAAGGTTATGGTTATCCACAAAGCCTTAAGCTCAAAGAAAGTGAAGTGAGTGCGCAAATTTTATCATTGGTTGAGTATTTAGTAGAGTTTGTTTTCCATAATATTAAAGGGAAACAAGTAAGTATTGCGAAAACGGTCAGTGAGTTAACAAAAAGCAATCTCTACAGTGAAAAAGTACAATCCGCAGCTGTTGATGTCCTGAAGTCCATCGAAATCCAAGGAAAGAAGCAAAGTATCTGTAAGTCTATGTTTGGGGCAAGATCACGTGTGTGCCAAGGGTGTCCTGCTTTAAATTCAAAGAAACGATGTTGGGAGTTTAATGAAGACGAACGCAATTGCATCAATCATGGCTGTAAATCATGTAAGGACTGCATTGTCTTTAAAACCTGGGGAGGGACGTCATAAGTCAAATATCAGTATTAATGGCCAATGAAGGAACGTACCCTTATATGGGCGGGGGTGTGAGCACCTGGTGCCATATTCTCTGTGAAAATCTTGAAGACATCGATTGGAAGATTTTCGCTGTTGTTGCCGACCCTTATGTGACCGATCGCTATAAAACGGATCAACTACCACAGATCAAAGAAAAGATCATCATTCCATTGTGGGGGTTTGAAGAGACAGCTGAGTACACTGACACCAGGCCATTTCCACAGATCTATGATAATAAAGTGCGCACCACTAATGATGCTATTGAAACTGAGTTTGTTGCATTGTTTGAAAGTTTTTTGAGTGGCATGGATGAAGATGATCACTCTATGATTGAGATGGGACACGTGATCACGTCGATTCACGACTATTTTCAGAACTACGATTACAACATCACGATGAAATCAGAACTTGCTTGGAACACCTTTAAAAATTATTTTTTAAAACGAGCCTCCGAACAAGAAATGATCAAGCTGGATCCGCCAAGTTTGTTTGACCTAACCACTTGTATGCGCTGGTTGTACAATATGTTTGTTCCGGTCGTTGCCAATGTTCCAGTCACAGATATCACTCACGCCACCATCGCATCTTCAACTGCGATGGCTTGTATCATTTCTAAGGTGAAGTACGGAACTCCAATGGTTTTGACAGATCATGGAGTCTACGCTCGTGAAAGATACATTGCTTGTTCATCAGCTCCTTTTAGTTCATTTTGTAAACGCTTTCTAGCCCGTTTAGCCCTTTTATTTTCAAAACTCTGTTATTATTACGCCGACGTCATCACTCCCTGTGCCCACTTTAATGCTCGTTGGGAGCTACCTTTAGGTGGGTATGCCAGTCGTTTAGAAATCAATAACTTCAAAGAGTGGGAAAACACGGGAGTGGTGCCAAATCTAAAAGAGTTTCCTCACTTAGAGCCCTGTTACCGAGCTTTGGTGGACTATAATTTAATTCCTAGTTACGACAGTCAGACTGAGTTCCCATGGATTCGAACCATTTACAATGGTGTGGACACCGATCGCTTTAAGCCAGGGCCTAAGCCGGAGCACTTACGTGGTACACCGACGGCTGTTGCTCTTGCGCGTGTATTTCCCTTAAAAGATGTTTTGACAATGATTCGCTCATGTAAAGTGGCAAAGCAATCGATCGATAATATAAAGTACATTGTCTACGGCTCTTTAAAAGCGGACCCTGAATACGTACAAAAATGCAATGATCTAATTGCAGAGCTAAAACTGGAAGATAATTTTGATTTAGCAGGTTACCACTCAAAACCCAATGAAGCTTTTTGGGAGGGAGATGTGAGTGTGCTGTCGAGCATTTCAGAGGGCTTTCCTTTTACGGTGCTTGAGAGCATGGCTGCAGGTGTGCCTGTTGTAGGAACGGATGTGGGTGGCTGTAAGGAGGCCATAGGTATCGGTGATGCTGCTTGTGGAATTGTCGTGCCTCCAAGAGATCCTGAAAGTTTTGGCAACGCTGTAGTTAAACTATTAACTGACTCAGACCTTAGGCTGTATTACTCTAAAAAAGGTCGAGAAAGAGTTCTTAAACTTTTTCAAACAGACATTTCTGTTAAAGCTTATAGAAACGTTTATCAGTACCTCTATGAACGCTTTTCAAAGTCTAGAAATAATAAATAAATAATATTTATTTGACACTGTGGTGCCGCTTTTTCATACTAAATGAACGGAGACCAAGTATGGATTACAGAAAACATATATGTTTGTTGCACAGCTATGGAGTGGACGGTTCGGGGAGCTCTGTTTACACAATTGATTTAGCCAACGAGTTGGTAAAGTTTGGTTATCGTGTCAGTGTCATTTGTCACGAAACAAGGCTGAGTCACCTAAAGAACAACAACAAACAATTAAATCTTAAGAATGTTCATATTCCCTACTGCGAGACGAGAAAAAGTGAATTTGTGACTGTCTTTAGTTTATTCACTAAAAACACATTTGTTGCCTATGATCGTCCAGAACTGTCGAACACAAAACCAATCAATGAGGCCTCTCACGATGAGATCATGCAACACACGGATGAGATTTATAAATTTTTAAATTATTTAAATTGCAAAAATCCAATAGAGCAAATTTTAGTGAATCACTTAAGTGTTTTGAACTTAGTTGCCAGTCAATTTGGCAAAAAAAACAATGTGCCATTCAAAACAATTGTGCATGGAACTTTTCTTGAATATGCCATCAATCGCAATTTGTATTTTAAAAAGTTAGTGACTTATAGTTTAGAGCAGACCAGTGCTATTTTTGTTTTGAATGAATCCGTGAAAAGTCGCTTCTTAAAAACGTTTGATCGCTTCACAGAAAAAGTTAAAATTGTACCACCAGGTCTGAATCAAACTTATTTTGACACCAACCAAGTCAGTCCACAGGTCCTAGCCAGTGAACATAAAGTGATATCCTACGTCGGACGTATCTCTTTAGATAAAGGCCTACATTGTTTATTGGTTATTTTACCTTTGTTGTCTCTTAAGCATAAGTTCACACTTAAAATAGCAGGGGACGGCCCTGATTTACCGTTTTTAAAAGATACAATGAACTTGCTGTCTCAGGGCCGCTTTAGAGAGTATTATGAAAAGTGTGAAGAATACATCGGCGAGACGAGAGATAAAGACATTGCGCGACTTTTGCTCAATCCGTTAAAAAATTATTTAGCAAAGTATGAACTGAATAAACTAAACACCATTGACTTTGAGCTCAATGTTGATTGGTTAGGACATTTGTCTAAACAGGGTTTGGAAAAACTATATAAAAAGTCCGAGTACAATGTTTTAACTTCGCTTGTTCCTGAAGCCCATCCGTTGGTTATTTGTGAAGCTTTAGCATGTGGGACAATGACCATTGCTAAAAATTTTTCTGGAATCACAGAGCTTTACTCAGACCTAGATGACTACTTATCCGGCTCTGAAGATAAAGATTATCAAATAGAAGATGATCATACCACTTTCATTGAAGAACTTTTTAAAGTTTGTGATCGTTACTTGCAAAAAAACACACTGAAAGAGTTGAGTCCACAATTGAAAGAGTTTGCGAAAAAGTCATACTCTTGGTCGTCGCTTGCTAGGAAGATACTGTATTCAGAAAATGAAACAATGTTTGTTTAAGTATTTTACAGGGAGGTAAAATGTCAAAATTTATGGGAATAATACTTGCGGCTGGAGCGGGAACGAGAATGCAGTCAACTCTTCCTAAAGTGCTTCATGAAGTCAATGGCAAAAGCATGGTGCAAAGTTCTATCGATGCTCTTAAGAAAGCTGGAGCTGAAGAAATTGTTGTTGTTGTCGGTTACAAAAAAGAAATGGTCATGGAAAAACTGGGGGATCAGGTCAAGTACGCTGTTCAAGAACAGCAGCTAGGAACGGGGCATGCTGTAAAAGCAGCTGCTGAACATATTAAAAACTACGATGGTAAAGTGGTCGTTGTTTATGGTGATAACCCACTTCTTAAAGTTGAAACCATCCAAAAATTAGTGACCTCTGTGGACGAGGAGCATAGCTGTAGCTTATTGACCATATCATTATTAAACCCTTCGCAGGCAGGGCGTATCGTTCGAGATAAGTCTGGGCGATTTTTAAAAGTCATAGAAGAGCAAGATTGCAGTAAGGAACAAAAAAAGATTTCCTACATAAACTGTGGCTCTTACTGTTTTAAAAGTAATTTGTTGTTAACGGCACTTGATCAGTTAAAATCAAACAATAGTCAAGATGAGTATTACCTGACTGATGTGCCAGGTTATTTTGTAGAGTCGGGAGAGAAAGTTCAGTTAGTGGAAGCAACGGATGTTTTTGAAATACTCGGCATAAATGACAAGAAGCATTTAGAGTTTGCAGAAACTGCTCAAACTATTGAGTATGCCGAGGCTTTCTATGAAATAATTGATGCCGCCAGCAAACTGAAAAAGGCCGAGTGAATTTATGTTAGAACGAATTGTATTAGAAGAAGAGGAAGTGTCTAAAAAAATACTTTTGGTTGATAATAAAGACGATGAAATTCGCATTTTAAGGCGTAGACTTTGCCAGTTTGGGTTTGACGTTGTCATAGCTGAAGGGCCAATGCGGGCTATCGATATTTTGTCAAAAGACAAAGATATAGAGTTGATTTTTTTAGATTTTAACACATTAAATTTAACGGGCTTTCAGATAATCAATAAAATCGCTAAAATGAACCCTGCTCAAAAAGCTAAGGTGATTGTTCAGTGCAATGGTTGTTCAATCACTCAATTGCGCAATATCATTAAGTGCGGCGCATCCGATTGTTTAATAAAACCCGTGGATCAATTAGTGCTTCAGCACAAGGTCTCATCTATTTTAGGGTTGGATGTTGAAAAGTGGATGGACTACACCATCAATGAGTTTGATACAGACAAGGTTGCAGGAGTTTTTTTATTGTCTGACAATATTGAATTGATGTCATTGAGTGAGCTAAACTTAAAATTTAAATGTCGACATGACATTGAGGTGGGCTCAAAGATTATTCTACGAGTACCGATTCTTGATGAAATTGGTGTAGGGGAGTGTTTAGTTGAAATTATTTCCGTTGATTGTGATGGACACACAAACTTCTGCACAGCCAATATCATAGGTTTAGAAGAAGCGAAAAGAACTCAATTAAGAAAGTACATTCTTGAGTGTTATCGAAAAAAAAGAAAAGTAAAAAGCCAAGGACGACTCCCAAATTGCTAACCGCAGTTTGGGCTTATCCCACGATTAAAAAAGTATCACAGATCACTTTGGGCGCATTTTAGTCTTCTTGAGTTTATCACCCTCATTTTGAGAAAAGTACTGTCATCCTGAGGGAGAGCCGAAGGATACAAGCAAAGACCATATTGTTAGTATGACGGTGTTATTTATTCTAAACAAAAGAATAATTTCTACAAAAATTTGTACGTCAGGTTAATACTGAACAAGTTGTAGTTATAAACCTCAGATCCCGAGGATACATAGCGCATTTGCAGTTTAGCAGCCCTATTAATGACATAACTAAAGTAAACATCTGGCTGAAAGTTGACAGAGTCATCCTCTCTGATGGCCAGCTTAAATTGAGTGTCTAAAATGTATTTGTCAGTCTTAAACCACTCAACCCCAGCTCCAAGAGTATACAAGGGGCGAGTATCTTCTGTGAAGTAAGGGGAGGCGCCGTCATAAATGGTTTTAAATTTCTGCTGAATTAAGTTAAAAGTGCTGTAAATTCGTTTGGGTTGATCAAAAGCATAGTACTTCCAAAACAGACTGTAATAAAAGTTAGTATTTTCGTCAGAAATCAACTGCTGAGTGATTTCACCACTGATGATATGGTCTTTAAATTGCTCAGAATAAACGCTAGCACTCATGTTGAGTGCCGAAATTTCATTGAGGTGTGCCTCTGTGGTGGGGTGATATGAGTCGTTCATTACTTTAAGACTAACATAGTTCTTTGTAAACAGAGATGTATTAAAGACATAGCCATAATGAGGGATAGAGTTTGGTAGGTTCACTCCAATGTGTGCATGTGATATTGACTGAGATGTGTGTGACCAGCTAAGGGTTGATTTGAGCAGGTGATTGCTAAAGTCACGAACTTTGTCTTCTTGCAAGGTCGTTTGATGTTCCAGTTTGTACTTAAGCTTTGAGTTCAAATAATTGCTGTAATCGTTAGTTATCTGATTTTGTGTAAGGTCTGTGCTATCAACATAATATTTGTACTCATTGAATGTTTGCCCAGACTTTTCGTAACTAAGTAGGTCTTTGTATTTGAGAGCATTGCTATGAGACGGCTCAAGAGTGAGTATTTTATCATAGTTAGCGAGGCTTCTCTGCCAGCAGGTGTTCCAGTGACAATGCTGAGCTTGTAGGTAAAGCACTTCTGTGTCGTTGGGCTCTAAAGCAAGATAATCAGTGGCCGACTCTAAAAACGCTGGAATGTCTTTCACAGAAATGTAAGCAAGCCCAATATTTTTTAAAGCTGTGTTGTTTTCACTATTGAGTTTAAGGACTTTCTTATAGTAAACAATCGATTTTTTAAACTGTTGATCCCACTGCAGTCCTTGCGCTAGGTCAAAAAGTAATTTTTCATTGCTTGGGTCCTTTTTAGCAAGAACTTCCATGTATTGCAGTCTTTTTTTGGTCAGTGAAACCCAACCAGACCACGTGATAATTTTTTTAAGAAGGTCTATATTTCTACGATCTTTTTTATACTGTTTTTCTGCGAGTTGAATAGCTTCTTTCGTTTTCCCTTGAGCCATCAGCGACTCTAGCGATAGGCCACTAGAGTAGGAGCTGACTGTATAAAAGGTTAAAAGTAAAATTAAAGTTGCTCGCATATAATAAATAAATAATAATTATTTAATAAAGAATGATCGATCTAATTCGTTATTCTTCTTGAAAACTAGATGTAGGTGCAGCTCACAGTATGGCGGGATTAAATACCGATTTTAATTTAACAAGCAAGATTGATACGAACTTACCATTTTCAGAAAGTTTGTTTTTTCCTTTTTTTAGTTTGATATTTCTATGTTTAGTTAAATCGTTAGTGAATATAAAATTATTTCCAAATGATCATGTTATAAATTCATTCATGATTTCACTGGTACTCATTTGTTTGGTCGAACACAATGTAGGGCGTTTGTTTGCCTATTATGAAGAGAACGAAAATATTTTTACGACGACAAGATTGAAATCTTACTTAGTCTCTACGGGGTTAATTCTTGCTTTCATACTTTCCATCATAAGCTTTGTAAATGATAGTTTGGCCTACTTACTTCCACTAGATATCTATTTGTCATTCGTAGTTCTGCGATTAATGAAAAAAAAATTATCATTGAAAGTGGGGGTGCTTTTACTCACAGTCGTTTCTGCAGTTTTGTTTTTTAGTGGTAGTAGTCTTTATTTGTATCATTTGTTTTTAAAAATTATATTAACCGTTTGTTTTTTTAGATTATTTAAATTCACTTGGTATACATATTATAAGAAATATTTTATTAGAACTCATAAACTGTATTACAGCCTGTTTGGCTTTTGCATTTATTTCCCTTTAGCATTTTATTTTTATTTTAATCGTGAACAAGTAGTGCACTTTAGCATTATGTCCTTGGTTTTCCTTATGCTAGTGGGAGGGTCTTTTGTTGATTATCAATTCACCAACTCCTTACTGCGTTTGAAAAAGTTAGTTAGCTCCGAGATGTCATATGGTTCTTTTATAAATAATTCGTTGGATTATGCCGGTCGAGTGCAATTGATTTTTTCTGTGTACATGGTGCTAGTGGTTCTTTTTGCCAGCTATAGTGCTGTTCTAGGAATGTCTTTTGTTCCAATTGTGCTGCTTTCATTGGCAGTGTTTATGTATAAGTACAATTATTTCTTTCGTTTGAGTCAGTTGTTCCTAGTAAGTCATTTAATACTGCTCACTTTGGTTTGTGTGGTTGATATGAGCTTATTCTTTATACTATATTTGTTGTTAGCATATGTTTTTTTTGTAGAGGGCTTTCGCAAGTTCCACCTTTATTTGCGTGGAATATTTTAAGAGAAAACAAAGGAGTTTAATTGATGAAAAAATTAGTTGTCGTGACTGGAGGAGCTGGCTTTATTGGTTCTCATACTGTGGACTACCTACTTAAGAACAAGTACCAAGTGATCGTTCTCGATGACTTCAGCACAGGGCGCAGGGAGAACTTAGAACATCACTCAGGCAACCCAGACCTAGAAGTGTACGAGGTCAACATCGTCACGCGCTTGTGGTCAAAACTTTCTGCCATTTTAAACGATCGCCCTGTTCATAGTATCATTCATTTAGCTGCTCAAACAGCTGTGGTGCAATCAGTGGCTGATCCTATCCAAGATGTAAAGGTGAACTATTCAACGACAATCGAAGTGCTTGAGTTTGCTAAGATCAATAATATTAAAAGTGTGTTTTTTGCATCGTCAGCGGCTGTGTATGGAGACTGTTCTGATGAACTCATATCAGAAAAAGCTCAATGCCAGCCCTTGTCGCCCTACGGAATCAATAAGCTCGGCTCTGAGATGTATATGGAGTACTATAAAAAAGTTCACAACATCAACGCCACGTCATTTCGTTTTTTTAATGTGTTTGGACCAAGACAAGACCCTATGAGCTCTTACTCGGGTGTGATTTCTATTTTCTTTGATCGCGCTCTTAAAAATAAAGACTTGGTTATCTTTGGAGATGGACAACAAACGAGAGATTTTGTTTATGTCGAAGATGTCGTTCAAAATATTTTATTTTTTCTCAATGAAAACATGAGTTCGGTGGGGGCATACAATGTGGGGACATCCACTAAGACGACCATCACTGAGCTAGCAGAATTCATCATAGAGATGACGGGCTCAAAGAGCAAAATTATCCACAAAGAAAGTCGTCCGGGAGAAATCATTCACTCGCAGGCCTCCATTGAAAAACTTAAGAAAATAAATAAGACATTCCCGAACTACGCCCTTGAGAACGGTTTGCAAATCACAACCGATTGGTTTCGCGAGGCCACCATTTGAGCGAACGCATTTCACTGATTTTAGAAGGAGCTCAGAAGCCAAGTGTGGGTGGTGTTTTTCGTCATATAGAGTCACTTGTGAAAAGCCTTAAATACAAAAACTTTGAATTCATTCTCCTTTCAACTAAAGACCAAAGTGACAGTGAATTGCAATTTTTAAAGCAGTTCAATGTGACGGAACGACATGTGAGTCTCTTTCATCCTCACGCTATCAAAAGGTATTGGCCATTCAAAGATAAAAAGTTAAAACAAGTTTACAGCTTTATAGAGTCTTTGATCGCTGGAGACACTCAACAAAAATTACAGAAAAAGTTTTTACAATTAAAAAAAATGAAGTTTTCAAACAGCAGGGCAAAAAAAATAAGTCAGTGCGATATTAAAGAAATCACACATATCTGCGAAACACACTTTCAACAATCAGAAGTGAATGATGTGCGCGCCTTAGTGAGGAGCTTTATTTTGCCATTAAGAAACACAATAATGAATCATACGGAACTCAATGTTTCGCATGTATTTTCAGTGGGGTTGCCATTGTTTTTTGCGTTAAAAAATTCACGAGACACCAAGAAAATCATTGTCGATGTGCACGGCGATTTTCTAGCTGAGCTTGAATTTCAATTCCCGCACTATAAAAGCGTACAACAAGCTTTCAAAAATCTAGTGAATTTCAACTCTCACCAAATAGAAAATATGGTTTACCGAGGGGTGCGCAGTCAATTACAAGCCAGCCAAACAGAAACCAACATCGTCCGTATTAATAATTTTAGCGCAAACAAGTTCAAGTCTCCAAAAGGGTCGGACACACTAAGGATTTCTTATGTTGGCCGTTTGAGCCGCGAAAAAGATGTTCTCACGGTGATTGAACAGTTCAAAGATTTTAACCAACAATACACAGAGCGAGCTGAGTTAAATATCATTGCCCCCAAAGGTTACGAAAAAAAATACTACGATTTATTAAAAGTAAAAATAAAAAAGTACAGGTTAACAAATGTAAATTTCCATTTCGATCTTAACCAAAAAGACCTCTACGCGTTCACAGATGTGCTCTTGTTAATGAGCGATTACGAGACTCAGCCATTGGTGTTAATCGAGGCTGCTCAATTAGAAATCCCTGTGATCTGCAACGATCTTCCATCATTACGACAAATGGTCACTTCAAGGAAGTACCAAAAAGATCTATTCATAAATAAAAAAGAAAAAAACGAAGCCGTAGAGGCACTAAACTTAATGAGCAACATCACCAAAAGAAAACAATACGGCCAACTCTTAAAAAGTATACTAGATCAAAAACACACAGAAAAAGCCTTCAGAAGTAGCTACGACAATCTTTATAGAGATGTCTCAATTATTTAAAGTGTTAATTGAACTCTAATTGTACTTACTTTGGTGAACAACTACGTCGAAGCTCAAAGATGTACAAACACAAAGTGAAAGCCCCATGCAGCGCCGGAGTTTCATTTGCAAAAAAAGAAAAATGCGAAAAGACGTCAAAGACATTTTTTCCGCACGGAGTTCCGCGGGTGCGCTGCTCGGCCAAAGGGCGAGCGGTGCTGCCCGAGGCTGTTTGAGTACGGAAAGAATGTCTTTGACGTCTTTGGGTCTCAAGCAAAATCGTGCAAATGAATCTCAGGCGACCATGAAAGAACGAAAAAAGCCTACATCTGACGAGCAAGCTTGTCGACATTAAGAGCCGCTTCACGAACCACTTCACTCAAAGTCGGATGCGAGTGGAAGCTGCGAGCAAGGTCTTCAGCACTGCCACCAAACTCCATACAAACGATGATTTCAGAAAGCAGCTCAGAAGCACGAGGCCCAATAATATGGCCCCCTAAAATTTGATCGGTCTCTTTGTGAGCAAGAATTTTAACTTGTCCATCGGTTTGGCCAAGAGCTTTGGCACGGCCATTGGCAGAAAAAGGAAAAGTTCCTGATTTGTAAGGAATGTTTTGTGCTTTGAGCTCTTCTTCGGTGTAACCAACGCTAGCCACTTCAGGATCTGTATAAATAACAGATGGCACAGTGAAGTAATTAACGTGTCCCGATTGGCCGGCAACGATTTCAGCAACGGCCACAGCTTCTTCCTCCGCTTTGTGAGCAAGCATCGGACCAGGAATTAAATCGCCAACAGCGTAGACATTGCTGAACTTAGTTTGAAAATGCTCATTCACTTGCACAAATCCACGCTTGTCTTTTTCAATGCCAAGCTCATCGAGGCCCAGCTTATCAGAATAAGGCACACGCCCTGCAGCTACTAAACAAATGTCGCCTTTGATCTTTTCAGTTTCTCCAGTTTTCATCACTTCATAAGTGAGCTCCACAGATGACTTTTTGGCGTCAGCTTGGGTGACTTTTGCGCCAGTGATAAAGTTCATGCCCTGTTTCTTGAGGATTTGCATAAGGCGTTTGCTTATGCCTTTGTCCATAGGGCCACAAATTTTGTCTGCGTATTCGATTACAGTGACTTCACTGCCTAAACGCATCCATACAGAGCCCATTTCTAAGCCAATGGCACCAGCGCCAATAACGAGCATTTTTTTAGGAACTTTCTCAAGGCTCAAGGCTTCCGTAGAAGAAATGATCGTTGTGCCGTTATACTCAAGACCGGGTAGGGTGTTGGGAGCACTTCCTGTTGCAAGCATAATATTTTTTGCTTTCAAAACTGTTTCTTTGTCACCACCAGACACTTTGACTTCGTTGGCTGAAACGAGTTGTCCCCAGCCACTGAACTTTTCAACGTTATTTTTCTTCATAAGGTAATCCACGCCGCCAGTGAGTTCACCTACGATTTTGTCTTTTCTAGCTAGTAAATTCTTAAGGTTGAGCTTAACGCCACTGAGATCAACTCCGTGCTCACTCAACGAGTGATTGGCTTGCAAGAAATGCTCAGATGATTCCAGCATAGCCTTTGAAGGAATACAGCCAACGTTCAAGCACGTGCCGCCCAGTGTTTTTTCTTTTTCAACAATAGCAGTTTTAAGTCCAAGTTGGCTTGCGCGAATGGCGCCAACATAGCCGGCAGGTCCCGATCCAATGATCACTAAATCAAATTCTGTGTTCGACATAATATTTGTATCTCCGTTAAATGTCTAAAAGCAAACGTGAAGGATCTTCCAGGCCTTCTTTGATCTTTACTAAAAAGCTCACTGACTCTTTGCCGTCAATAACTCTGTGGTCATAAGAAAGGGCCACGTACATCATTGGGCGAATAACAACTTCACCGTTAAGTGCAATAGGGCGGTCTTCAATTTTGTGCAATCCCAAAATACCACTCTGTGGTGGGTTTAAAATCGGAGTGGACATCATGGAACCAAAAACACCACCGTTGCTGATGGTGAATGTGCCACCGCTCAAATCATCAATTGAAATTTTACCATCGCGAGCTTTCAGGGCGTAGTGACGAATGGCAAGTTCTATTTCAGCCAGCGACATTCTGTCGACACTTTTAATGGATGGCACCATCAAACCTTTTGGTGTGCTCACTGCGATGCCCATGTTCACAAAATTGCGAGTGATCACTTCGTCACCGTCGATGCTGGCATTCACAAGTGGGAACTCTTTTAAAGCGGCACAAGTGGCTTTAACAAAAAGACCCATAAAGCCTAAGCTGATGCCGTATTTTTCTTTGAATTTTTCTTTGTACTTAGCGCGCAAGGCTTTTGCGGCAGTCATATCGATTTCATTAAAGGTCGTTAAGATGGCGGCATTGGTTTGAGCCTCCACGAGTCTGCGTGCAATGGTTTTACGAAGCGTACTCATTTTTTTACGTGTTTCAACAGGCTCTTCTCCGCCACTGACAACGGGGAGAGCGGGAGGTGCTACCGGCGCTTTGGCCTCGGTTTGAGGTGCCGCCGCTTGTGGAGCCGTTGCCGACAAAGCGTTGGCTTTGGTGATGCGACCATCTTTGCCAGTTCCTGCCACTTGTCCTGGTGATAGGTTTTTTTCAGCCATGATTTTTCTGACTGCAGGGCTTAGGTGACCCGACATATCTTTGCCAGAGGTCGCTGCGGCGGGTGCTGCTGCTTGAGCAGGAATATCTGTAGTCGTTGTGTTAGATGCTGCCGGGGCTTGCGCATCAGTGTCGATAACACCAAGAACAGTTCCAACGGTGACTGTGTCACCTTCTTCAACGTTAATTGTGACACTTCCTGCGTGCTCGGCAACAATGTCGACACTGGCTTTTTCAGTTTCTAATGACAATAAAACATCATCTCTTTGTACATAACTTCCATTTTCAACACTCCACTCAGCGAGTGTTGCTTCCGTAACAGACTCTCCAACGGCGGGGACTTTGATTTCTGCTTTCACGGTGATTCCTCTTTTGTTAATTGGTTATTTAAAACTGTCGGTTAAAATTTGTTCTTGCTCTTGTTTGTGCATCTTTGGTGATCCTGTGGCAGGGCTAGCTCTGCGTGTTCTGCCCACGTATTCAAATTGAGCCTTTATTCCGGTTTCAGCACAGATCTCTAAAATTTCAGGAGCCACTTGCGAGTAAGCACCCATGTTCTTCGGCTCTTCTTGGCACCAAACGATCTTCTTTAAATTTTTAAAGCCATTCAAGTGGGAAGCCAACTGATCTTTGGCAAGTGGGTAGAGCTGCTCAATGCGAACGATGGCCGTGCCTGCACCAATTTTGTTGTCTTCGCGATAAGCATCTAAATCGTAATAAACTTTTCCAGAGCACAAAATCAGTTTTTTAACTTTGTCAGGCTCAGTGCACTTTGGATCAAAGATAATTTCTTTGAACGTTCCAGAAGATAACTCTTCCAGAGTCGATTTCACTTTGGCATGTCTCAACAAAGACTTCGGTGACATCACGATGAGTGGTTTTCTAAAGTCTCTATGCACTTGGCGACGAAGCGCATGGAACATATTAGCCGGTGTGGTTAAGTTACACACTTGCATGTTGGCTTGAGCGCACATTTGTAAAAAACGCTCCAAGCGAGCACTGGAGTGTTCTGGCCCTTGCCCGGCGTAGCCGTGCGGAAGCAATAATGTTAATCCAGTGTGACGACTCCACTTTTGCTCACCACTGGTGAGGAATTGATCAATGATAATTTGTGCTCCATTTGCAAAGTCACCGAACTGTGCTTCCCAGATGGTTAAAAAAGTTGGGTCAGAAATGGAGTTACCATACTCATACCCAAGAACCGCCATCTCTGAAAGTGGGCTGTTGTAAATACAGAACTCACCCTTGTCCGGATTGATCTGATCCATAGGGCAAAACTCTTTGCCAGTCTCTTGGTCGAAGTAAACTGCTTGTCTATGAGTGAAAGTTCCGCGTTTGCAATCCTGACCAGAGATGCGCACCGGAATTCCTTCTGAACGCAAACTTCCGTAGGCAAGTAGTTCCGTCATGCCCCAGTCAATGGAGTTGTCGGCAATCATCTTGGCTCTGTTTTGAACCAATTTTTTAACTTTCGAATTGATATTAAAACCATCAGGAAGAGAAGTTAAAGTGTCCGCCACTTTTTTCAGTTGGTCCATTTTAATGGTTGTGTCGATTGGTGAAAGAATGTCTTCCATGCCACCCTGTCTGAGACCTTTCCAGTAGCCATCAAACACATTAGGCTTGAGCTCTGCTGGTTGTTTGCGAACAGAATCGAGAATGGCTTGTAAGTTGTCCATCTTTTCTTGATAAAAACTTTTTGCTTCAGCATCGGTGAGAACACCTTCTGCAATGAGCTTGTCAGTGTAGATTTTGTTGAGTGACGGGTGCTTTTTGATAAGCTTGTACATTTTAGGTTGCGTGAACAAAGGCTCATCACCTTCGTTGTGACCGTATCGTCGGTAGCAAATCAAATCGATAACGATATCTTGACCGAATTCTTGGCGAAAGCGAGTGGCAATGTTAACTGCGCGCAAACAAGCTTCGGCATCATCACCGTTAACAAGCAACACAGGAGCTTTGATCACTTTGGCCATGTCAGAGCTATAACGAGTAGAGCGACTGTCGTCAGGGTTTGTAGTGAAGCCCACTTGGTTATTGATAATAATATGTAAAGTTCCACCGACGGTGTAACCTTGCAGTTGTGAAAGCTGTAAAGTTTCACTGACCACACCTTGGCCAATAAAAGCGGCATCACCGTGAATTAAAATAGGCATGACTTTTTTTCGAGAACCCGTGTCATTGTGTAGACGCTGTTTGGCGCGGGCCATACCGCAGGCCACTGGGTTGACACTTTCAAGGTGACTTGGGTTAAAAGCTAAAGAGATATGACATTCGCCGTGCTTTGTTTTTTTATCGGCAGAGTAGCCCATATGATATTTCACATCGCCGTCCATGCCAGTGTTGTCTATAACGGTGCCATCAAAATCTGAAAAAGTGATGTCTAAAGCTTTGTTCATGAAGTTTGCAAGCACGTTGATGCGCCCGCGGTGAGCCATTCCGATCACAAGCTCTTTAATGCCGGTTTGCGTGGATACATCGACAGTGTGTTCAAGCATTGGCATAAGGGCATCGCCACCTTCCACTGAAAAGCGCTTTGTTCCAACGTATCTTGTGTGAATGAATTTTTCTAGGGTTTCCGTCTTAACTAAAGATTTGAAAACATTTTTTTTATCTTCATTACTTAATGTAAATTGCGGGCTGCCAGATTCAAGTTCTTTGTGAAACCATTTTCTCACGTCGGGTTCACAACCTGAGACTTGAATGGCCATGGTGCCGCAGTAAAGTTTTTCTAGCTTTGTGATCATTTCAGCTAAGGTTGCATCCGGTAAGCCGATCAAGCTTCCCACTTGAAATTTTTTGTTGAGGTCTTTGTCAGACAAGTTAAAGTGGCTGAGGTCAAAACCGTCACCAAGTGGCTTTGCTAGGTTGAGTGGGTCTAACTGAGCTTTGAGGTGGCCGTAGTCTTGGTAGTAACAGATCAGGTTGTAAACATCGATTTCTTGACTGGATATTGAGCTTTCGCCAGAAAAGTTTTTAGCAAACTCAATGCCTTCAAAAAAGTGCTTCCATTCGGGGGCTATGCTGGCTGGGTCGTTGAGATAATTTTGGAACTCACTTTCAATGTATTCGAGATTGTCGCGATTCATGTAATTAAACTTGTCCACTTTGCAGTCCTGTCTGTTGGGGGTCTTATTAGGGCCTGTTAAAATTTATTTTTTTTAAAACTTATTTTAACATGAATGTCATTAAAGAATAAGAAACAGTTAATGATTTCTTAGAGTTGCTCCTCTTTTATGCGAAGCTTCATCGATCTAATTCTTGCACTGCACCTGAAGCTGGTTCATCCTGTTAGTAGGTATGGAAAATATAGTTGATTTTTTGAGCATATTTGACTGGCTGAAAGACATTTGGTCTTTTCAAATCACCAGTGTCGACGGCTATCCGATCACCATTGGTAAAATTGTCAAAGGAATCACTTTACTCATCATGGGCTATTTTCTTTGCCGGAGTGTCAGTCGCGAGGTTGAGAAAAAATTACTCGTTCGTTTGGATATTGATTCGTCCTTAAGGCACACCTTACGAACTATCATTTTTTATTTTTTACTGATTGTTCTCACTTTATTTATCTTACGACTCCTGAACATACCGATCACCGTCTTCACCGTGATTGGGGGTGCTCTCGCCATCGGGGTTGGTTTGGGTTCACAAAACATTGTGAACAACTTCATTAGTGGTTTGATCATGATGATTGAACGTCCCATCAAAATGGGCGACATCATCGAAGTGGATGGCATAACTGGGCGAGTAGAGCTCATTGGTCCGAGAAGCACCCGAATAAAAACCACAAGCAACACACACATAGTTGTGCCCAATAGTAAGTTTTTAGAAAACAACGTGCTTAACTGGACCTTATCTGACGATTTGGTTCGATTAAAGATCACTGTGGGTGTTGCATATGGGTCAGACACCAAAATGGTCGAAGAAACTTTGCTCGAAACTGTAGCTGATATGGAAAAAGTGCTTAAGTACCCAGAGCCAGCTGTGTTTTTTACTAACTTTGGGGATTCCAGCCTCGACTTTTCCCTAGTCCTATGGGTGAAGCTTTACGACCCTTTGCACCGTTTCCAAATAGAAAGCGAAGTCCGCCATAAAATAGCAAGTATTTTTGCTGACAAAGACATATCCATTCCGTTTCCACAAAGAGATCTCAATATGTTCACAAAAGATCCTTTGCGCGTAACCATTCAAAAGTAGTATTCACAGACTTTGTTTATTAGGGCTTTTGGCTTAGGACATACCGATAGAACCTGCTTAAGTGGTTAAATTTATTTAAAGTATATTTACAACGCACCGAATATTTTTTATATGTTAAAGTTCATACTAATCATTGCAGCTGCTGCCGTTTCTTTTTCAACTCACGCCTACAAATACAAAAAAGACAGAGCACATTTTAGCATAAGTTACAGCAACTACGACGATGTTCGCTTGCGTTCAGGTACGGATGTGAATGTGAATAATAGCATTGATTTTGAATTTGGTATTCGTTTTCGTCGTTTGTTCCGAACTTTTTTAGCAGCTTCTGTTGGTGAGAAGGGGCTTCAAAGAGAGCTCGGTGTGGGTTTCAGAGTAGACCTTCCAGGATTTTTTCTTATCGATGCAAAGATTCAAGACTTTATTAAGAAGGGCATGCAAAGGCCGATCAACACTTCTTTTTTTGTTATTGGAAATCAAGCTCGATTTGAAAATGAACAAGGGGCACTCGTCATCGATTCTTTTGCAACACGTTTTGGTTTGAGTTTGTCGTGGTTTCCACTTTCTAAATCCATTGTTTATATTCGTGGAGACTTAGGCGTTTACACTGTTGGTGGTAATTCCCATGCACTGTACGGCCTCGGTGTAGGAATGGCTTTTTAATTCAAAAAAATTAAACTTTTGTTTTTCTAGCTCAAATTTAAAAGATCAAATTTTTTGTATTTTTTATATTATTTTAAGGTTTCCAGTTGTCTTTCTCACAACCAAACTTTTTCTAGAACAAATGATGTTTTTGCCGGTTTCGCTCAATATTAAGTGGCCGTTAATGCGATAGGATGCCTCTTGCAATTCAAAAATCTGACATCGTTAAATTTGAAATTAAACAATTTTGAGGTCTTTTTGTTAATTTAAAAATTTTACATTCTAGAGCTTATGTGGCTTTAAGTGCTTATAAATATTTTTGGAGGACAGGCTATGAAAAAAACAATGATTACTTTACTCACTTTATTTGGGTTCAACTTAGCTTATGCATCAAACACCATTTTAGTATGTAATATTCCACAAGGAGCCTTTGGCAATTTTTTTGTTGAGCAGTGGAACAATGACGAGATTACAAAATACAGTGTCTCTTTTGTAAATGGTGATGGGGAAGTTATTGAAAAAGGGTTTCTGTCCAATGTTATAAAAGATAAAGGTAACTTAACTGGAATTATTTTTGCTGATGATAGTTCAATCAATGGTTATTTAAACATCGTTGAAGATAAAGGTTTTTTTTATGCAGAGGGAGCTGGAGCAATTACAAACTCTCCAGGACTTAATCTTCAGTTTGCACTGCAAAATTGTAAAAATCCGCAACATTAATTAGATAATTATTTTTAGCGATTTAAAAATCAATTAGGAATAAAAAAAGCCATCTTACGATGGCTTTTTTTTATTATTAGCAATTGATATAGTCGTTTACTGACAAGCAAATCCAGCGTTAGCAAGGTTGCTTTGAATGCGTCCGGCAACTTCTTTACAGTAAGTGCTTCCAACTTGCGATCTTGCCACTTGCTTCGTCTCACCATTCTTTGTGTAGTTGACGATGCAACCATTGGCTCCATTTTTATCGATAACGATGGCTCGTGAGTCTTTTCCAAGCTTGCACTCAGCTGTCATGATGTTGTCCGCTGATGGGGCTGTTGCTTTGGCTGCAGCTTTTTCAGCGTCTGTTTTGACAGCTTCAGTTGCTTTCACAGTTGAGTCTTTCATCGTTTTTTTATCCTTCGATGAACAGGCTACCATGAATAAGCTGATAAGGCCTATGGTAAGTAATGCTTTCATGTTTCCTCCTGGTTGTTTATAAAAACGTAAATAAAATAGTTATTTAACCTCTATTATCTTAAGTAAACAACGCAACCTGAGCAATCATTAATAGCAATTTCCCTAAGAGAAGCAGGTGTTTAAAGCAGTTGTCGACGTATTAACAAGAGTGGTGTTGTGTTTCCGGGTTTTATTGTCTTGTGTTGAAAAAGCAGCACCCGACCAAGGTCGTAGGTTTTTCATGTTTTTATCGAACGGGTTTGTGTTATTTAAAAATTATCAAATCAGACGGAGATAAAAAGATGAGTCCTGTGAGCTTTTTCTTAAGTATTATTAGATAGTTCGGCCGTCTGATTTTGTTGGCCATGGCCTCTTTTTTTTGTTATACCACTTTGTTAAGGTGATCTTATGTTGATAGAAGAGGATAAATTAGTGGCCAAGAAATTACCTGATATTACTAAGCAGTCAGAGTCAGTTATCTTTGATAAGCTTGCTCGCGTCGGTATGGGCGAAATTGAAATGCCAGTGAACTTAGACTGGTCTGGCGAACGCCAGTGGGTGCCAGCTAAAATCAATGCCACTGTGAGCATTGATGATGAAAAGGCCAAAGGCATTCATATGTCGCGTTTGTATCTCAACTTAAAAAATGAATTGGCCAATCAGTCAATGAGTCTTTCTCTTGTTAAAGATTTGCTTGAAAAGTTTGTGTCGTCGCAAGAAGGCTTAAGTCGTTCGGCCACATTAGAGCTACGTTTCAATTATTTAATCTTGCGCAAAGCTCTTAAAAGCTCAAAGCAAGGATGGCGCGAATACCCCATTGTTCTGAAAGGGGTTCTAGAAAACGGTGGGCTCAGTTTGTCATGTCAGTTAGACATTGCCTATTCGAGCACTTGTCCATGTTCTGCTGCTTTATCAAGACAGTTGCTCAAAGAAAAATTCATTGCCGATTGGCAAGGGCAAGATTTATCTTTGGATGCTGTGTCTGAATGGATGACAAAAGAGTCGTCCATAGTTGCCACTCCACACGCACAAAGAAGTTATGCATATTTAACTATGAAACTGAATGAAGACGTCGACATCGCACAGTTTGTGAACGCCATGATCGATACTGCTGAAAACACTTTGGGCACCCCTGTGCAAGCGGCTGTTAAACGCCAAGATGAGCAAGAGTTTGCCAGGCTCAACGCCAGTAACCTAATGTTCTGCGAGGATGCTGCCAGAAAATTAAAGAAACTTTTGAACGCTGATAAAAATATCAAAGATTTTAAACTTATGGTTGAGCACCGAGAAAGTTTACACCCTCATAATGCTATTGCCATGGCGATCAAAGGTGTTGAAGGTGGTTTTACGGCTGACTTCTGTTAATTATTAAAAAGAATCATTCGTTGTAAGCTTCTTGAATTATTTTTTGCAACCCTTGCACGATGGCAGGCGTGTGTGCGAGGTGAGGAGTGTTCCTGACACCACCAATGATTTCATCAAACAGAGATTCTTGAGCTGTGATTCGCCCTTTGAAGCTAATGTTTTTTCTAGCCGCTAGGGCGCTGGTGATTGGAATGAAACACATCTTGCGATTCTTTACATCTAAACGAGCTCCAAAGTGTTGTTGCACTGAGTTTGAAATTTCTTTTTCAATGTCGGCGACAGCATCTATGTACCCGCAAGATCCTTTGTCCAAATTTAAGTGATTGCGTTGGTTGTGAAAGCGGTAGGTGTATTTGTCTGTACCATCACCACCAAAAAGGCCGCCAAGTTCTGTTGGATCGGGGTATTTTAACACGCCATTAAAGATATAGGGTGAATCAGATCTAGCTATGTAACTTTTAAAAACGATTTGAGTGTAATTACGAAGTGGTGTGTGGAGGGCCACATAATAATCTGAATTCAGAGGCACTGTTTGGCCTGCAATCGAGCCATTAGTGATGCCTACATTTTTACTTGTTTCTTTTGGAAGACCGAGGCTTTGTAAATGTCTTTGCGATGCTGTAAATTTTGGGTTGAAATAACCTTGTTCTATATTAACTAACTGTTGAATGATAAGTTCTTGAGCGAATTCAGAAGTTAGGAAGACATCACTGAACAGTTTCACTTGGTTAGACACAGTTTGTCCACTTTGTATGCCATTATCTAAGGCGTTGGATATGTTGTCTAAATTTAAAATTTTATCAATAAAATCTCCAAAAATATTTCTAAATCTTCGATTTTGCTTTACTGCATGCTGAGTGCTGACTTTTAAAAAACGCATAAGGTGTTGTAAGCCTAATGCAACATGTGCTCCTTGATGTGGAGAATCAAAAGAAATGTAGTGGGACACATTGTGGTCTTCATTGTTAATTTCCATTTCTCTGAGTGCCATGCGACCAATGACTCCTCCCAAGCTGAGACCCATTAAAAGGGAGCTTGAGTTGTCTTGCTTTAGTTGATTGATCAACCTTATAGCCTTGGCGGTTGCAGATGATTTTGCGGCAAGTTTTTTTAGGTAATAATTTTTATGTCCGTAAGCAATAAAGGCTACAGAAACCCCTTTTTTCTGCAACTCCTCATACACTTTATTGGCATTACTAATGTGAGCCGTGTACTTAGCCTCTCTATTTATAGTTCTGGGTTGGCCAAAGTTATGAGGAGCTAAAATAAAGGCCACCTTATGAATTTCTTTTTTGTTCGGGTTAGCCAAGAAAATTTTAACATCGGCAGAGCGACCATATTTGCCTGTAACAGAACAGCCAAACTCAGCTAAAAAAGAATTGAGGCCTGAGCACTCAGGCAATGCCATTGGTTTACTTCTTGTGCCTTCTTTTTGAATAGCTCTTTGAACTTGTTGAGGCCAAGAGTTTTGTAGTAGGAAAGTTTCTTGTGGTATTGGTTGAAAGTTTTCAGGGATGAGATGTTGTGGTGGCTTCACAGGTTTTGGTGGAACTGTGACAGTGATTGGTTTGATAGGAGTTGTCGTGTTAGAGCTATTATTGCCAGACTCATTGTTATTGATGGCTTCAATAATATTATCCACTTGATTTGTAATTGCTTCGACGGTTGGCTTTGTGGGGAGCTCCGTCTGAGCTGATGGCTCTATGATGTTATTTGAATTTATTTGTGAATCATTTTCTGTGTTGAAGTTTTGAGAAATTCCAGAGGTAGTGACAGTTTGATCGATGTTTGATTTGGATTGCATGTCATTGGTACAGCCAATATTAAAGATTGCAGTCGTTAAAATTATTGTGAAAGTAAGCGCTCGCCCTTGAAAAATCACCATGTCTCATTTTAATCAGTTTTTTAAGTGATGGGTGAAGTTTGTAAGTTATTGTTTCAATATGAGTCAAATTTGTAAGATTATTCGACATTTAGCTGCATATTCCTTAACCGGTTCCTCAACTTATTGTTGATAATAAAGTAGACAGTTTCCATAAATAGTATTGATAATCATTTTCATTAATGGTAATTCATTTTTAAATACATACTTTACAAGGAGACAGTTGAACATGAAGCTCATCAAAGGAAAAGAAAACAAAGAAGTTTTAATTGAGCGCGAACCCATAGATGTTGAGACCTTTAAAAGAATGATTCGTCAGATGGGCTTAAAAGTGACTAAGCAGCGCGTGCATATCCTTGAAGCAATGAGTGAAGGGCGGGCGCACATCACTGTGCAAGAGCTCTACGAAAAACTGCAAAAAACTCACCCAGAGATTGGCTTTGCCACTATTTATCGCTTCTTAAAAAATATGACGGATCACAACCTTGTAACAGAAGTGCGTATGGGTGGTTTTCCTGCAAGGTATGAGCTCACTCCCAATCAACATCACGATCATTTGAATTGTACTAATTGCGGTAAGATAGTAGAGTTTGAAAACGAAAGCATCGAAGAGCTTCAGGAGTCTGTGGCTCGCAAATTTAATTTCAAACTTACTGGGCACGTTTTAGAACTTTATGGATTGTGCCAAGACTGTCAGCAGGAGTAAAATGTTAAAGTTTGATGGAGAAATTGTCGTCAAAGGTGCCAAAGAGCATAACTTAAAAGATATATCAGTCACAATTCCGCGCAACAAGTTAACTGTGGTCACGGGCCTTAGTGGCAGCGGTAAATCAAGCCTTGCCTTTGATATTATTTATGCCGAAGGACAGAGGCGTTATTTAGAAGGGCTTTCGGCTTACGCGCGCAACTATATGGTGCAGTTAAAAAAACCAGAAGTTGAGTCTGTTGAAGGTCTATCACCCTCCATTGCCATTGATCAAAAAACCATCACAACGAACCCGCGCTCCACAGTGGGAACTGTCACTGAGATTTACGATTACTTACGTTTACTTTTTGCTAGGGTAGGTACTCCTCATTGTCCTGAACACAATGAACCTGTTTCTAACCAAAAACCACAAGACATCATTGATGAGATTTTAAAACAAAAGAAAGGCACAAAGTTTTATATTTTAGCCCCTATTTATCGCGGTAAAAAAGGGGAGTTTTTAAAAGAGTTTCAAAAGTGGGAGAAAAAAGGGTTCACCAAAGCTAAAGTGGACGGTGATTGGATAGAGTTGAGTCAGGCAAAAAAGTTGGCGAAACACAAATTTCATGACATTGATTTGTTAATTGATCGCCTAGTGGTCGACAAGAAATTTGAATCAAGACTGCAAGAAAGTGTGAATCTTGCCCTCAGTATGGCTGACGGTCTTGTTGAGATTGAAAACTTAAACACCAAAACAAATAAGCTGTATTCAATACATCGCTCTTGCCCAACTTGCGGTTTTACCTTTCCTGAGCTTGAACCTCGTATTTTTAGTTTCAATAGCCCTAAAGGAGCTTGTGAGACTTGCAATGGCCTTGGTTATTTGTCTGATGAAGAGGATTTTGAAAATGACTCAGAAGATAGTGATGATTACATTGAATACGAGGTCTGCCCTAGTTGTGAAGGACAAAAGTTATCTCCACGAGCTTTGAGTGTTTATATTAACGATAAAAATATATTTAGCTTTTCAAAACTGTCGGCAAAAAATCTTTTAAAAGAATTCAAAGATTTAAAGTTAGGTAACAAACAAAACATCATTGCTGAAAAAATTGTGGAGCAGATCGTTTCAAGACTTGAATATATGCTAAAGGTGGGAACATCTTATCTGTCACTCAACCGCGAGACACGAACCCTTTCTGGGGGAGAAGTCCAGCGCATTCGCTTGGCCACGCAGGTGGGTTCATCGATGGTGGGTGTTTTATACGTGTTAGATGAGCCGAGCATTGGTTTGCATCCAAGAGATCACCACCGTTTGCTCGGAGTTATCAACGAGATCAAAGATCGTGGCAACACCATTTTGTTGGTCGAGCACGATGAAGACACCATTCGTAGTGCTGATTACATCATTGATCTCGGACCAGGTGCGGGCAGTAAGGGCGGAGAAGTTTCTGCCCGCGGCCCTTACGATACTATTTTAAAATCAAAAGAGGGTTTAACAGCAAAGTATCTAACAGGCGAGTTAGCGATCACTACCCCAAAAGAACGCCGCCCAGGCAACGGCAACCACATTCGCTTGATTGGGGCAGAAGAGCACAATTTAAACTCTGTCAATGTTGACATTCCTTTGGGGAAACTGGTTGGTGTGACGGGGGTTTCTGGCAGTGGCAAGAGCTCTTTGATCATCCAAACTTTGTATCCTGCCTTTTGGAATAAAATCAATAAGACCAACAAGTGGGTGGGAGAGCATCAAAAAATTGAGGGCTTTGAACATATCGATAAAGTGATTGAGATCAATCAAAAGCCGATTGGTAGAACTCCGCGCTCAACACCGTCGACGTATGTAGGAGTGTTTCCTCTCGTACGCAATTTGTTTGCCAGTCTGCCCGAAGCTAAGATTAGAGGTTTCAAGCCTGGTCACTTTAGTTTTAATGTGAAGGGTGGCCGCTGTGAAGAGTGCCAAGGGGCAGGTGTCAAAAAAGTAGAGATGCATTTTTTATCAGATGTGTACGTACCTTGTGATTATTGTTTAGGTTCAAGATACAACAATGAAACCCTGAGTATTCGTTTTAAAGATAAAAACATCGCTGAAGTTCTTAATATGACGGTGACTGAAGCTTGCGAGTTTTTTAAAAACCACAAAAACATTCATAAAAAATTAGAAACTCTAGAGCAAGTGGGCATGGGTTACATGACACTAGGGCAAAACTCAACCACACTTTCTGGTGGCGAAGCTCAAAGAGTTAAGCTCAGTAAAGAGCTGTCAAAACGACAAACGGGCAAAACGCTTTATATTTTAGATGAACCGACAACTGGTTTGCATTTTGAAGACGTCAACAAATTGGTCATACTTTTACAAGCGCTGGTAGATAAAGGCAACTCTGTGGTTGTGATTGAGCATCACTTAGACATCATAAAAAACTGCGATCACATCATCGATATGGGCCCCGAAGGCGGAGATGAAGGTGGTCAAGTTGTTTTCACAGGCACTCCAGAACAGCTCATAAAAAACAAAAAAAGCCACACTGGCATTTTCTTAAAAAAACACATGTCTTAGGTTGTTAAGCCACCTGAAGAAATTTTTGACTGACAAATTTTTCTTCGTCGACTTGGATGTCTTCTTTCACAGACCTCAAATACTCAAGCACAAGGTCTTTATCAAACTGAGTGTTAGAGTGTTTAATGAGTTCATCTTTAGCAATTTCCATATCCAAACCTTTGCGATAAGGTCGAGTGTTTGTCATAGCATCAACAGTGTCGATGATAGATAAAATGCGGGCAGTTAACGGAATGTTTTTGCCGGCAATCTTGTGAGGGTAACCTTTGCCATCAAAACGTTCGTGATGATAACGGATTCCAGGAACTAAAAGTTTAAAAAATGGGTCATAATCAGCGAGGGGTTGAATCATCTGGACGCTGATTTCAGAATGGCTTTTCATAGTTTTGTACTCTTCATCAGTGAGTTTTGCAGGTTTTAATAAAATATTGTTTGCGATGCTCACCTTACCGATGTCATGAAACATTCCAGAGTACTCTAAGATTGTTTGTTGATAAGTGTCTAGCCCTAAATACTTTGCAAGTTTTCTAGCTTCTAAGCCCACGCGACAGCAATGATAATATGTGAAAGGGTCTTTGGCTTTCACTCCTAAAAGAATTGATTGCGCGACGGCTTGCGCCCAATCTGGCACCCTATGATTCATGTTTCTCCTCATCCCGACTTAAAAATTATCGGTTTAAGGCGTTCTTTTCTTTAACGTTTTAGTCTGAAACACTCGACTTATGCCTTTGAAACTACTTATCAAACTGGCAGTCACCTCTAGTACAAAAAAATCAGTTTGCATCAGAAAGAGACGTGAATATTATCAAAATGATTGACGGCTGCAGAACTGCTTCCTAGATAAAAGTAAAGTAATTTGAATTTTAGCCGAAAAATATTACATGAAAATCTTATTACTTGTTTGTACGTCTGTTCTATTAGTTTCTTGTTCAAGGCATGGTTACGACCTGTTGGATCTATCCTCTGTTGAGAACAACTCCACCATTCTCATCGAAAAATTGACGGTCAATAACGTCAGTAGCGATAGCTTTAAGGTGAGCACTCAGTTTGTTGGCGATCAAAATTCAAATTCGTCTGTTGTATTATCTTATTGTAACCTCACTGACTCTCCAGCTTGCACACCATCAACTGTGTTGGGGAACCTTACAAAAGGAATCGGGAATTTTTATTTAAATATCACTTCTACCAATCTAACGGGGGGTGATAACCCTGGTGATAAGCTTAGATTGAGAGTGACAAGTGACGGCAGAGAGCTTGAGTATGTGGTTACATTAGCTGACTCTACCGTCAATCATATTTATCGTTCTGTTGGCCCAGGAAACACTTCAGCCTTAGCGGTAGGAACAACAAATAGCTTAATCATTGCAGGTAGCACGGCACAATTTCAAAACCCAATACCAGATAACGTCGGAGTGGGCGATGCCATTCAGTATGACTCAACTGGTGACTCTAGCATCGATAGCATAGCTTTTATTCACGAGCGTTTAGACAGCACAACTTATGTCGTTAAAACGGCAACTGGGTCTACGCCCAATGTAACTGGCGGCGATAATGATTGGTCTTTATTTAGAGCTTTCACGTCTTTGAGTGATGCTGAAGCTGGTAATGAAAACACAGGCATTGACCCAGCTGTTCGTTCTTTTGACACTTGGTCTGGGGGAGCTGATTTAGTTGCTTTGGATTTAATATGGAATTTTGCCTTTTACGGTGATGCTGCCGACACAGCTCAGGCCACTTTTATATCTTGGACGACGTCATCGGAAAATTATATTAAAGTTTTCGCACCCAGTGCCATTTCAGAGGTGGGTGTCAGTCAACGACATGAGGGTGTTTGGGACAATACAAAAGCGAGAATGAGTGTAACAAACTCTTATGGAATTTATATACTCGATGACTATGTTGTTATAGATGGCTTGCAAGTCGAGCTCATCAGCACTGGTACTGACGCCAACAAAAGAGGAATTAGATCGAATGTTTCACAAAGTGTGAACATATTAAATAATATTGTTAAAGGCACAATCAGTTCAACAGGTAACTACAATGGTGGCATAAGTTTATATAGCGGAACGATAGGGTCTGAATCTATAGTTGCAAATAATATTATTTACGGTTTTGACACGGCTCCGAACTCAGCTGGGATTTTTATGAGTGGGTCCGGTGACTTCTATGTATACAACAACACCGTCTACGGAGCGTTCGACTGCTATTATGGCATTGCAAATTCTGTCTACAAAAACAACATTGCCCAGAACTGCACTAATACAGGTTTCAGGGGGGCAACGCACGCGGACTCCACCAACAACTTGTCTTTGCTAGCGGATGCACCTGGCTCAAATCCTATCAATTCAACCACACTCACTTTTGTTGATACTGTCGGGCATGACTACGCTCTATCTGCGACAGACACGGCAGCCATTGCCACAGGGATGAACCTTCTTCTTGATTCTGTGTTTCCTTTTAACTTTGACATGCTCAATAGACAACGTGACGCCGATTGGGATTTAGGTGCTTTAAAAAACTAGCGTTGATAATATTATTTTTTCGACTTTTAAAACATCAATAGATAGTTCTCATCAAAAATATATTTGAAGAACTTGGGGGTATGCCTCAGGTTTAGGATTTACTTCCAGCCTTTTGTGCTTCCATCAGACCGTTGTCGAGAACATTTGAATCTATCCACTGAATCAGGACGTTTTTTTTGTTGTTTGAGATGGCCTCTTTCACTAGCTCGTTTGCGCCAGCGTTTGTAAGCCTTTTCATCGAGTTGAGTTCTCATGAAGCTTTCGACCTCATTGGGCGACAGACCAAATTGCTTTTTTATGGCTTCAAAGCTTGTACGATCTTCCCAAGCCATTCGAACAACTCGGTCTTGATCCTCTGCTGATAAGCTTTGATAGGTCTTTTTTTTACTGTTAGAAATGCCCATAACCAAAAATAACATATGTCATCAAAAGCAGCTAGCTTGTAATCTAATTTTTTATAATATCAGTCTTTGTAGTAGAGAACTCTGAAAAAACTTCTCAAATTCAGTAGAAAGCAATAAAACTGACTCAATAGAAACTATAAAGCTGTCACCCAGAGCGGAATATTGTCACCCTTAGCGAAGCGAAGGACCTAAGCGCTAAGATAAATATATTTATATTTTGAGATCGGGAAGTTCTGACTATTAAGTCAATGGGTCATTTCTTAGCCCAAACAGATTCATTCACAAAAAAATATCTTAATTATAGTTAATATCAATCTCGTCAATAGTGCATTGATCAGTTTGAGCCGGGTTCGAACGTAAGTAACCAATCACTTCAAGCTCTCCAGCTCCAAATTGGGTGGCAAATTGTTTGATATTATTAGTGACTTCAGATGCAATGTTTCTATGAGACTCATCGCTCACTAATGTCCAAGAAGTACCATCATGATAATAACTGTTGGGGCTACGGTGAAGTCTGAAACTTGCACAAGAATCGGCACTAATGTTTGCGCTCATGATGCTAGTAAAATTAATTGGAGACTTTGGCTTTACTTCGACGTATTCACTGGCGTATTTAGTTGTGTTTGCTGGATTTAGGTTTACGGATGTGAGTTCTGGCAAACATGGTTCTCCACCACAGACAGTGTTGTCATCGGCTTCCATATACACTCGGTACTGAGCGTACCTATTAGCAGACGGTGATACAAACTGAGTGTAATCAATGTTTAAAAACTCTGGGCCTGTTGGTTTGGAACTTCCCGTAATTGAGATCTCATCTTCTACACAAATACCAGGGTTGCTATCAGTAGTGTTCAAAGCGCAGTTAAAAGTGATATCACTAGGAAGTCGGTTATAAAGCTCACTGTAGTAAGTGGTGCCGTCACCACCTGGTCCGACGAATTCTGCTTTGTAAATATCATCTGAATCCGTTGCATTTAAAACCCCATCACCATCACAATCAGTTGTACTTCCTGCAGGAGCCACATTATAGCTTTTACAATTACATGAGGGGTCTATACAGTTTTTTACTTGCAGTTTTACTCGGTTAGCTCCACGCCGGTAAAGCTCTTGGATTTCAGTATCAATTAAACCTCGTGACCATATTGCTACCTCATCTATATTCCCAGTAAAGTAATTTGTACTCAAGGCACCAAATGACATAACAGTAAAAGTTTCATTTAAACTATTCGTATCTGGTTCCTGAGAATCCAGCGAACCATTTATATACATATACCTCTGACCATTATATTTCATTAAAAGGATATGATTAAATTCACCAGCAACTAAAGTAATTGTTGAATTGATATTATTTTGAGTTGCACCGTCATTCCTTGAATATACTAATGTATAAGGCTGAGCGTGAGTACTGTTTCGATAAGATAATATTTCATGCCCAGAGGGAGTGCTTCTCGTAAAAATTCTATTGAGTGTGCTATCTAAATCAACCTGATTAATACTAGGTAAGATCCACATAGATATTGAGTAGTCATCATTAAAGTTTGTAACTAATGAAGGGCTCATGTTCACGCTCAAAAAATCATCAACTCCATCGGTTTTTATCGACTTCATTAATTTTCCATTAGCATTGAACTCGACTCCTCCAGACTCATCGATATGACTGTTGTTGCCAGATTTATCTTCATAATCATTATTACCTGGTAAAACACTATCGGCAAATTTTTCATTAAAGTCCCAATAGGCTAAAAGACCACTTTGCAAATTGCCAGTTAAACCAAAGTAGTCTGATGAACTCTCACTATCTGGGACTCCATCATTATTAAAGTCACCAACAAGTTCTTTCCCAAAAGGTAAATTGGTCGACCAACTTAAATCAGGCCAGGCTGAGGTGGCATTGCCTAAATCAATAATTTCTGAATCATAATGACTGGCGTATTTTTGTTTTTGGCGGTCATAAATTGTTTTTACATCAGATGGTGTTAGAGTGGTCTTCCAAAGAGCCACGTCATCGATGTGACCTAAAAATGGCCATCGATTTACACCAGATTCACTAGTAAGCCCCACCTTCCAGGTTTGTGCTCCATAATCCCTGCTGGTTCCATCAAATGTAGTTGTACCAATGAGCTCACCATCTAAAAAGAGTTGAAGAGTATTGGTTGTGAAGTTCACAACGCCAACTACAAAGTAGTAAATGTTAGGAGGTTTAGGGCCGGATAACACAGTCATTGCGACATTACTACTTTGATAGTGAACAACACGAAATAGTCCATCATGTCTATAAGTTAAACCCTCATGAAAACCAGTTTTGTTCACAATGGAAAAAAAGCTATCATCAGTGGAGTTGTTTGGTGGTAATCCTGTGGGTTTGACCCATGCAGATAATGAGTAGCTCGAATCTTGCAAGTCATCTAGTTCAACATTAGATGGCATATCCATATACTGTAAGCTTCCTAAAGACCCATCGAACTGAGCAGAACTAGAGCCTATTTTTTGCTCCGCAGATAGAATGGGTCCATTGACTGGTGTTCCATGGTAGCCATTCTCTGAAGAGTCCTGCCAATTTCCATCCATTTTCCAATAACCAATGATATGATTCCATTGTGGCGTCCAAGACTCAGCTAAAGATGTGTCGCTCGCTTTTAAAACTTTTTGTTGATTGTAAATGGCTGTTATTTGACCCGTCGTTAAAAGCTCTGGCCAATATATAAAATCGTCAATTTCTCCATCCCATGCGCGATCTTCTAAATCGCGGTTGCCGATATAAAAATTATCGATGGTGTTGTTTAAAGCTCCTGATGGAGTGTAGATCTCGGTGATTGTTTGTTGAACGCCATCTATAAAAATAATGGGATCTTTACTATTTGAAGTTGCATCGTATGTGAGAGCAATGTGATGCCATTTTCCCAGTTCTATTGAATTATTGGGTGTGGACCATTGTCCGGAAGTCACTGAATGATGTGCTCTGAACCTTAAATGAGACCCCGATTGATTGACCCAAAGTTGAAGCGAATCGACATTAAAGATTCTCGGAAAAGAGTTCGGAAAGCTATCTAACTTTACCCAGGTGGACACTGACATTTGAGAAATTGGTGCAGAATTAGAAAAAAACACACCATCGTCAATGCCATCAAAGCTTAGTGCTTTGTCAAGGTGGCCTGTTAGATGATCTAGTCCTGTACCATTGGTGTTGATGGTGTTCAGTGTAGGACCCAACTCTCCATCTAGATTGCCATTCATTTTGTAATAATGGCTGGCTTGCAACCAGTTGGGTGTCCAGGTGGCAGAATGTTCAATGTCAGTGTGAGTGAGTAGTGAGATTTGATTGTTAGAAAATAGAGTGCCTTGATGATCACCTGAAGACAAATCTTCGCCTGAGTTGGTAAGATCTAATGGTTTCAGTGTGGCTCTGCCATTACTAAATTCAACAAGGTTACTGTCAAAAACATAGTTATTACTGGAGTTAAACTGCCAAGTGGAATCAAAGGCTGACCCAAGAGTGAGTTCTGTTTTTTCATAACTGCATGAGCTTATTAAAACCATAAATACAGCTATTGAAAGTAACTTTATTTTCTTAATTAATTGAATCGCCAAAAACACTTCAATTACATATCGGTGTTTTGAGCTAAATCATCAAAAAATTTATTGTTTTTAGTTGTGTGTTACGTGATTTTAAAGCTTTGGTTTCATTTTGAAACAGGACTTTAATAGAATATACGACTGAGCTATTATCGAGTAACAAAAACGAAGCCATAAACTTCGTTTCTGTTTGATAAAGTTTAATAAAACTAATTTTTAATAGACTTGAAAAACACACTGCTTGGTGCTTTTCAAACACGTGATTTCACCGGGAGGTCTCTGTGCGCAGTATGGAAGAGGAGGGCACTCCATTTTATTTTGAGATGTGTAAATAATAGAACCAATTCGCTTGTACTCAGGACCTTCTTTAAGAATTTCAAGGCCAGCTTTGCCATATTTGTTAATTATTTTAGTTCCACAAGTTGGACCCCCAAAATAATTAGCCTCACTACAATCGGCGTCTGTTTCGCAAGATAAGTCGTCTGAAATGTAAAATTCAGCCAGTTTTTTAGCAGCCTTTTGAGCGGCCACACAGCGACTGTAATCAGGTGTTATGTCTGCGTAAACAAAACTGCCCGCAAAACAACTCATAATAAATGTTAATAATAGATTTTTCATTTAAATCCCTCCCTTTGCAGATTCCTATCTAGCACAAAAAAAGAGGAGGACTAACTGTAAAATATGCAAACTAACATTCAGCAACATTTATTATATTTAATTGTAAATTTATACTTTCTTTAACAGACAAGACAACTTGTTTAATGTTTCGCTCAGAGCTTGTCAGCAAAGTCTTTGGCGAAGTAAGTAAAGATCAAGTCGGCTCCAGCTCTTTTGATGGCAGTGAGGCTTTCTAAAATGACCCCATGAGCATCACATAAATTGTTGTGCCCAAGCAAAGACAACATCGAGTACTCACCACTGACGTTGTACGCAGCAATAGGAGTGTTGGTGTTGTTGCGAATATCTCTGATGATATCCAAATAAGGGAGGGCGGGTTTGACCATGACAATATCAGCCCCTTCTTCTATATCTAATTGCACTTCGGTCAAAGCAGAGTTTCTATTGGCGGGGTTCATTTGATAAGTTTTCTTATGGCCTTTTGGGGCGGAGTCGAGAGCATCACGAAAGGGACCATAAAAATGTGAGGCGTACTTGGCGGCATAAGACATAATGCCGACCTCGCTATAGTTTTTACTATCTAAGGCTTCGCGAATGAATCCAATGCGATGATCCATCATGTCAGACGGAGAAATAAAATCACTGCCGGCTTCGGCTTGGACCAAAGCCATTTCAGCCAATATTGGTAGAGTTTTATCATTTAAAATTTTTCCATCTTCAACAAAGCCATCTTGTCCATCGCTAGAGTAGGGGTCCATGGCCACATCTGTGAAGAGTATGACATCAGGGAATTCTTTTTTTAACTTGCGAATGGCCTTAGGCATTAGGCCGTCGGGGTTTTTACTTTCCGTCGCCGTTTTGTCTTTTTTATCGTCCGGAACCACCGGGAACAAAGCCAGTCCTTTGATTCCTTTTTTGTGCGCCTCTTCCACTTGTGGCAACAATAAATCAAGGCTAAATTTAAAAATGCCCGGCATGCTTTTGACTTCTTGTTTTTGATTATCACCCTCTAACATAAACACCGGCCAAACTAGATCGTTGCAGGTGAGGTGGGTTTCTTGAACCAGCTCGCGCGTGGATTTGTTTTTTCTTAAGCGACGTGGTCTGAGGTGTTTGTTGTAGGCTTTACTCATGATGTTTGATCTCTTCTATTATAGACTGTAATGTTTTGATTGGTAAACCAACGATACTACTTGGGTCCTGACTTTCTACCTTGGCAAATAAGTTTTTTCCATTCAGTTCGTATTTGTATCCACCGGCACAGCCAATGGGCTTGTCTAGGTGTACGTACTCATGAATCTGATCAGGACTTAAGTTTTTAAGCGTAAGAGTGGTGATGTCTAAATGATTAAAGCACTTATGAGGTGAGTACACATACAACGAAGTGAGAAGTTGATGGCTGTCATTGTTCATTTGTTGCAAACGTTCAATGGCTTGCTCGAGAGTTTTTGGTTTGTTGTAGGTTCTATTTTTAAAAACCAACATTTGATCGGAGCCAATGATAATATCATTTTTAAATTGTTGAATGAGACTTTCACTTTTTTTTTGGCCGAGCAACTGACACAGCTCTTTGGGTGAAAGTGCTTGTTGTTGCTTGAACCCCTCTTCGTCAAATAACGGGGAGACGGCCTCAAAGTCATAGCCCATATTTTCCATTTGCATTTTTCTAAATGGGGAGGTGCTAGCAAGGATTATTTTCATGGATTCATCCTTACAACAGAGGTGACTGTTATGTACACCTCTAGGCACTAAAAATTGTTAAAACTTTGTGCAATGACCTAGGCATGTCATAGATTACTCTTGTAACACCTTACTGTTGTGAGAGATCATTGATTTATGAATTATGTACATAACTTAGACCCATTTTTTATTCATTTCACTGGCGATATTGGCATCCGATGGTATGGCCTTGCATACCTCACCGGTTTTTTTCTTGGCTACGCCTTGATTCTTTTTTTAGCGAAAAGAAAGCGCATTAACATTCCACCAGAAAAAGTGGGCGATTTTGTCACGGCCATTGCAATTGGCACCATGGTAGGTGGTCGCATTGGGTATGCTTTGTTTTACAAGCCAAGTTTGTTTTTTGAGTGGGGTGACTCCTTTCCATTTTGGGGTTTGTTAGAGGTGCACAAAGGTGGCATGGCCAGTCATGGCGGCATTCTTGGAATAATGGTGGCCGCTTGGTGGTGGGGCCGAAAACATAAAATCTCAATGTTAGAACTCACGGATTTAACGACAACAAGTGCGTCCGTCGGTTTTATTTTTGGACGTGTTGCCAACTTTATCAATGGTGAGCTTTACGGTCGTGTTGTTACCAGGGCTAACGACTGGGCGGTGAAGTTTCCTAACGAAATGTACTTGTGGCTCGAAAAAGGCATGTCCGATAAAATCACTAAACTCTATCCAGTGGTGGAGAAGTTAAAACCTTTAAAGTCTGGCGGTATTGAATTGAATCCAAGCCTCTCTGATTGGACAATGTGGGCTGAGCGCAATAGCCAATATGCTTACAACAAGATTCAACCCTTTATGAGCCAAGCCATTGAAAAAGTGCAGCAAGGCGATGAGACCATCAGAGCGGCCTTAGGACAGGCTTTATCAGCAAGGTATCCTTCACAGCTGTACCAGGCTTTTTTAGAGGGCTTTTTAGTTTTAGTAGTTATAGTTATTTTCTGGAGAAAACCGAGGCAGGCTGGTATGGTCAGTGGGTTATGGGGGATCAGTTACGGTCTTGCACGCATCTTGGGTGAAAAGTACCGACTGCCGGATTCTCATTTAGGGTTTCAAGCTTTAGGTTTTACTCGCGGACAGTGGTTGAGCTTTGGCCTCATAGCGATGGGGGTTGCATATATGTACTTTAGCAGTCGTCAAAACAATAAAAAAATTGGTGGGTGGTTCATTAAGGCCTAGAACACTCATTTATTTTTTTAATTAATGGGGGGGCAAATATGATGATCATATTTCAAATTATAATGAGTGCGACGGTGAGCTTTTCCGAAAGCGTACCTGTTGAGTTCAATCACACGGTAGAAACATGTTTGTCAGCACAAAGCTTATGGAGTCATTTTGACTTAGCTTTGACTAACTCCAAGGGATCGCGCCTTTGGCCGACGAAATCTTCTAAAGTTCAAGGGAGCGGTGTTTCTGAAGAAGCGATTATCAATGTGACTTATAAGGCTGGCCTTTTTAGCCCTACTTACAGCTACAGAGTTTCAAATATATCGCCACTAGAAACATTCACTTACTCCGCCGTGCCGGAAGATCACCCATTTGAGGGCGGTGCACAGATTGATATAATTGATCACGGGGAGTACCGAGAGCTAGTTTGGGATGGCCTTTATCAAACTCCTGCCAATGCACGTCGACATCGTCGCTTTTTTAAAAAATATTCAGCTAAGTTTTTCAAACAATTAAATGATAATATTGGGCAGCTAGAAACCGTAGAGTGTTCTTTTTAAAAGTTTTTAGATAACTACCCCAAGTGGTCATTGTTGACTGCATCTTTTTGAGACACCTATTGAATATTATTTGTTGCTTCATATAATTATACTGTAACGATACACTTTATTTTTTTTCGACATTCATTTTAAAACAACGACGTTTATTTTTATGAAAACATTTAGAAAGACTTAATTTTTTATCAACATAGCCGATAGTCTTAGTATGAAAGTCTTGTTGTACGTTTTTATCTCTTTCTTTCTTTTTAACTGCTTATCATGCAGTACAGACACTCGCGTCGACCTATTATATACAAATAGTATTTCTGGTTTTGCCGAATCTTTTAATTCTGGAGCAAGTTTGGGTGATGTCTCCATGAGCTGTGCAGATGTTACAGTGAATTTGTATAAACTCAACGAATTAGGCGATCGCATCACACCAGAAGTGGCCAACACCAAAGTGGCTAGCAACGGACGTTATGAATTTAGAAACATAGGTTCAAAAATTAAATTTGTAAATAATAGGCCGACAGAGCCTTACGTTGTTGAAACCGTAGGTTGCAACAAAAAGTACTCGCGCATGCTCACTGGTTTTGAGCAGCAAAACATCAACTTTGGAACCAGCTTGATCAGCTTCACCTTGGAGACCGACCTAAAAGATGAAATGGCTGACACTTATAAGAACATAGCCAGTTTAGAAGAGCTTTATAAGTCTGTCCAATCAGCTGAGAACTACAACGAAGCTTACAATGTGATCAATACAGACTCTACTCTGCGCGATAAATTTGAGAATTTGTTTGATAACAATCAACCGACGGTTCTTGAAGAGATACCTCCAAGTTTAGTCAGCGAGGTTGTGCCAGATAATATGAATGAGGGCACTCAATATCAAGTGTCGATCAGTTCATTTCATTGGGACCCTGATTACACCCAAGCCATTCAATGGAAGATAGATAATGCAACGGTCTCTACAGCGAGCACTTTTAATTTAACTTTTACTAAAAACATGCAAGGCCTGCGAACTTTAACCCTTTATTTAGGTAAAGATGACGGGGCTGGAGTCCTTGATATAAGTAAGCCTTACCTCACGAGAGTGTATGAGATTCAAGTTAACAACACTTACCCTGCGGTTCCGCTAGCTTTATCAATGGCGAGCACTGCCGTTTCTACTCGAAATGTGCAACTGCAATTAGCGACGGGTGCCGGATTTGAAAACTGTGCCACGTTTTCAAAGTTCGCAGTGACTGAAAACACATCTGTAACACCGAGCTTGTCAGACTTTACAGGCGAATGCAGCACAGAAACTACACAAACACTCAATTATGTATTGAGCTCTGCAGGAGATGGCTTAAAGACTCTTCGTCTATGGACCATTGATGCTTCTAATAATATATCAAGCCCTTACAGTTTAAATGTAACACTGGATGAAACGGCTCCCAATATCAATGCCATCAGCCTTAACAATGGCAATGATTACTCTGGAACCCCATTCTTAAATGTTAATCTAGATATCACAGATTTATCACCGCCTATTCAAGTGCGCTTGCAAGAGGCCGACCTGATCACTGGCGATTGTCAATCGCAGTATGCCGATGATAGCTGGCTCAGTTATTCTAATTCGCTCACACCCATAGTTTTTTTAGTTTCTAATTCAGACTCACTTAAAAAAGTGTGTGCATGGGCAAAAGACAGTGTTGGTAATATCACCTCACACACTCCAACCGACGGTGTTGATGGTGTCACTTACGATGAGATCAATTATGAAGTAGGAAACCCTCCCGAAGTGATTTTACTTAAGATTTCAAATAACACTACTGGAGTGAATTTTGGCACTGAAAACTATATCTCTGGTGATGATGTTAAGATTGAATGGAATGTGAGTGATGTTGAAGGGCTTAATAATAATCCCGTTTCTCTTTACTACACTGTTGATGATGTTAACTGGCTGACCATTGTTGAAGACTTTGGAGGACTCACCGGTGAGCCAACAAGTTACGACTCGACATACACCAGCTTTGATGCTCCAACGAACAATTATTTTAAAATTAAAATTGTTGTTAAAGACAAATCAGCCAACTTAAGTGTTCCTATTATTTCGACACCACAAAACACGGGAAACTGGAGTGTCTATGCTGGATCTACAGATCGTGGAGTTGGTTCATCAGCTAAAACTGCAAGCTTGTTACACAGTGGTGTTTACGGCAAGCCATTTGCGGTTAATAAATTAAATAATGATGTTTATATGATCGATCATTACAATAATATCTTGAGGATGGATGCTCTTACGGGTTTGACTGAAGTGTTTATTAAACACGGAAGTAGTAACTTTAGCACTTCAGGTGTGGTGGACTCTTCGACTCAAACGGCGACCGATAGAGCGCAAATCGTCATAAAAGATGGCTTTATGTACTTAAAGGAAAACAATCACTATGTGCAATCATCCATTGTTTATAAAATTAATTTACAAGACAACAGCTATATTCGTTATATATCTGGTGGACTCAATGTTGACTTAACCACAGCAACCCCACAAGACGTCTTTTTGTTAGCAGGTCCTCTTGCACTTGATGAAAGCCATTCGCTTTATACCATCACTAAATGTGTTACAACGAATTGGAACCGTTACACAGACTCATACAGAATGATTAAAATCACTCAGAAGTCTGACGGCACGGCTGATGAGGTCATTCACGTTGCAGGTAACTGTGTGCGTGAAAATATGTCTGTTGATGGTCCACTCGCAGCAACGTCAGCTCCTGTTGGAGTTAATCATTATCCTATTTACGGCGATATCACCGCCTGGGACAACGGTGACAAAATTTATTTTCAGTTCAGTCAAGGGAACGTCTTTAAAATTGTTGATGGGCAAATGTACAAAACTAATATTTCAACAAATTTAGGTCCGTCATTGTTTTACGACGATGTTCGAGAAAAAGTGTATTTAGCCAGCAGTGTGATCACCGAAATCACTCCCGATTTAACCGGTGCTTTCGGAGATACCACAAATATGTATGTAAATAACAATGGTGCTGATAATGATTGTTTGTCGGACAAAAAGATAAGATCAAGTGCTTGTGTTAACGCTGCTTTTGGTTTGGACAGTAGTTCGAGTGGCTCGTTATTTTTTATGGATGGTTCTGCGGTGAATGCAGGTCGAGCTTATCGATTACGTTATGTTGATAACAATGAAAAGGTGCAAACAGTCGCCGGCACTCTACCTTTTTATGGAGACGGACAAGACAAGTCGTCTATACGTGGAACTTTTTCTGGTATCTATTACAAAAAATCGACTGAACCTAACCAAACAGCTTATCCAGAAGGCCTTTACTTTATGGAGCAAAAAGGGATAGTTATGGGGTATGTCAACCCGACAACTCACATGACAGAAGCTGTTTTTGGTTCTCAGAAAGGGGGCGTAAATTACTTGGACTCTGGTGTTCAAGTAGATAAATACACCAATCTTGGGACAGCTTACGGTGGTGGTAACGGCATGCCGATATCTTTTCATGATGGGCTTCCTTATTTTAAATCTCAGTACCGTGCACTGAAAGTGGACGAAAATAAACAAAGTGTGAAGCTTCACAACACGGCGACACTTTTTGATCACGCTGATCATGGTGATGCAGTCACGTCTTCTAGCTTGCATGTCTACGGTGGAATGAAGAATTTCACAATGAAAGGAAACGGTCTCTTTGTAATTGGATCTTATTATGTAGCTGGAAGCTCTCACTACAACGTAGAAAACCCTGTTTTGCACTACCACGACTTCGCAACAAATACGATCACCAAAGTCATGGGTAAGACGGGAACAACAAGTTCTCCAGATATCAGCACTCCAGGACAAGTGCAAGACGCCTCAATCAGTAGTAGTTGTCGATTCAATGGCAGTTGTTACATGCAATATGTCGGAAGTCAGGACCGTTTGTACTTTGTTGAGGATACGAAGCTACGTTACATTCACAAGCCAACTGATGTTGCCAACTCTACCTTATCAACATTGCATGACTTCGGTGTTTCATTAAGTAATTTTATTTTTAAAGAAGACTTATCGATGATTTTTTATCTAAGGTCAGACGGGAAGTTATATTGTCACGATCTTACCAGCGGTAAAGCCTGGTGCAATGATAGTGTTCTAGGGCCTGCTACTGGCCTTGCGACAATTAGCCGCGGCCCTAACCAGTTCACTTGGTATGACGCCAACACGCTACTCATTAGTAACTACAAAGGCTTAATCTACAAATACACCCTCCAAGACTAAAGCCGCTGTTATTCAGAGTCAGCAACGTCACCCAGAGCACAATCCTTCATCCTAAGCACAGTATGTCATCCTGAGCGAAGCGAAGGACACAACCCATCAATAACAATCACTGACTACAAAAAAATATTTTTATAAAAATAACATTTAATAAGTATCAATTATAAAAATTTTCTCAGCTTTAAAATTATTTCTTTAGACTGTATCTGTTGAATAATAGACTTCGTAAGCTCAATGGTTTTCTTGTCAGATATATTAATATCGACGGTGTGACCTTTCAGGCTATGCAAGTAATGCTGAAACAACCCCTCATCTTTTTGTGAGCCTAATTGCCCAACAAAATCACTGAGTTTTTTAAGCATCCAATAGTCTAGCATGATTGGGTCATTCATTGAGCTAGGACTTAGGTTCAAATATTTGCTTGTCTCAGCCAGAGTTTTATCTTCAAACCCAAACAACCCCTGAGGGTAGATAAAGTACATAATCACCCATCTTATAAGTCGCCTCAATTTATGTGTACCATCTTCTAGTAAGTTAGAATCAATTTCATCGATAATTTTGTTGTGAATTTTTTTAAGCTCTTTACGAGCACCTTTTAAGTAGTGTTTTCGTAGAACAGCAAAGTCTTGAGGAGTTTGTGATAAGCACTTTTTTATTATTGAAAGCTGTTTTTGAAATTCTGGTAGTTCTGTCATTAGCTCAAGGCTTGCTATTATAACATCTGATTTTGCATCGGATAGTATCTTCTTTGACTTTATTTGTGTCAGTTCAAACATCTCAACATAGTATAAAAAGCGACCCAGGCAATCTTCGATGCCCTTAGCTGCTAATCTTAATTGAGAGCCTGCGATAGCAAGGTCGTTGTCTTTGCTATTTCTTAGTATGCGTCCGTAGGCTTCTAGTTGAAAAGCATCAGTTCTTAACTTGATGATTTCGGCTGTTATATTTTCAATGCTTTGTTCTAAAAGAAAGTGCTCAACAAACTCATTGAGTTTTGTTTCCCAAAGGTAGCCTTTTAGAGCTTTGTAAGAGTTTTTAAATAATTTTTGATACTGCATTGTGTGTTGGATAGAGCAGTTCTTATATTTTGTCTAGGTAGGTTGCGCTAGGTCCTTCGCTCAAGTTGACAAATATTTACTTAAGGCAGTTTTTCACTGCAATATTTATCTATGCCGATCTGTATATCTTTTGGCAGATACAGTTAAATAGGCATTGCTCGTTATGAAATAGTTCAAAACATCTCTATTGAGCGAGCTTTGTTGAGCGTTGTATTTTTTCTGATAGGTCAGTGCAGGAACTTTTTTAAATCTTAGGTCCCTCCAATTGAGAGTTGTATCACTTGTTATCTCCTCAGGTACGTCAGTGACTTCAGGAAACATTTCTTCAAAATAGGTTAAAGCGTGAGCCATATGAAGTTCGTCACTGTAGTCGAGATCAAGGATTCTACCATTTTCTTCAATAATGACATGAAAGCCCCAGATCGAGTTTGACCCCTCAAAATCACCAGAGAGTGAAGCTTGCTTAAATTTATCTATCTTGTGTTTTGGTACGAATTGCTTGTGGCCTAATTTAGGAAGTAAAAATACAACATTTACATCTGTAAGATCGACACCTTGTCTGTAGAGTAAGTCAATGATTACATAAACATTATTATTACAATACTCAGAACCGTAACAATAGGTGTGTGGGTTTCTGATCAGTTCAGTGTCGATGAAGTCGTTGTATTGAGCTTGAGTTTGGGCAAGGACAGATGGGCTTAAGTTTAAAATTTCAGTGCTACAATATGCTTGTTTTAATTCCGGTTCATTACTGTCTTGAGCTTTTGAATGGATACAAATGCTAATGAATGCAAAGATCATTAAAATACTTTTATTAATTGAATAGCCCATCTTTTGACATGAGATGCAAATAGAAAGCCACAACTTCTTATCCAGTAAGCATTTATTTTTTTTATGAATTAGACTGTGAAATTTAGAACGTTCTTTTGTAAAAGACAAAAACTGTCACTTTTGGAGAGTCAGCTGACGCTTTTTGCATGAGTGATAGATGAGTCTTCTTGTTGTCTATTTATAATTTTTTATTGTTAAGAAAACTTGGGGTATCTTTAATTAGGTGGTTACTTAAAGGTGAAATTTATTTAGAGCAGCTACTATTGAGCACTAAAAAAAGCCAGCGTAGGCTGACTTTTTTTTATTCCATATAAAAATGAAGGTTAATAACTAGAAGCTTTCATCAAAAGCGACGTCTCCAGTCACTCCAACTTGATAAGCAGAAACTCTGCGCTCAAAGAAATTGGCGAGCTCTTGAGTGTCTTGTAGCTCCATGAACGGAAATGGATTTTTCACGTTGTATTGAGCTGGTATGCCAAGGCGAGTGAGTCTTTGGTCAGCAATGAACTGTAAGTATGTTTTCATGTCTTTTTGGCTAAGACCAGCGATACCACCACTTAAGAAATCGTTGCTGAAGTGAAGTTCGCAGTTAATAGCATCTTCAAGCATAGCAATGACCATGTCTTTCATTCTGTCGTCAAATAGATCTGGCTCTTCTTCAGAGGCCACTTCAAAAACTTTGAAAGCAAAGTCAATGTGAGCACTTTCGTCACGGAAAACCCAGTTTGTTCCTGAGGCAAGGCCGTTGAGTAAACCTTTTGATCTTAGGTAGTAAACATAGGCAAAGGCTGCAAAGAAGAATAAACCTTCAACAGACGTTGCAAAGCAGAGCAAATTCATTAAGAACTTTCTGCGGTCTTCTTTAGTTTCTAAGCGCTTTAGCTCATGTATGGAATCCATCCATTTAAAACTAAAGTCAGCTTTATTTTTAATTGACGGAATGTTGTGAATGGCCGCAAAGGCCTTTTCTCTTTCTTTGATGTCTGGGATGTAGGTATCAAGAAGAGTTAAGTAGAATTGTACGTGCAATGCCTCTTCGTAAAGCTGCCTAGATAAGTAAAGTCTTGCCTCTGGCGAATTCACGTGAGTGTAGAGGTTCAATACAAGGTTGTTGCCTACAATAGAGTCACCTGTTGCAAAGAATGCAACTAAGCGGCTAATAAGAAACTTCTCAGCTTCAGTGAGCTTTGAATGTAAGTCTGTAACGTCGGATGTGAAGTCAACCTCGTCCACAGTCCAGGTGTTTTTGATAGCGTCTTTGTACATTTCATAGAAAACAGGATATTTCATCGGTCGTAGTGTGAGATCAAAACCCGGATCAAGAATCATGGAGTTCCCCCTATATGTTGTTAATTTATTATGCGAAAACACTAAATGTAATGGTAAAATGAGATTTTTTAAAAAACAATAATATTCCGCCTGCATCAGGCGGAATATTTTAGTTGACTTTTATTGGCAAGCTTCACAGATTTCAGGGTTCTCTAAAGAGCAGGCTAAGGCCTCTTCATCTGTGTACTTTTTAGTTTGTTCTGTATTATCACTGGTCGTTACTTTGGTGATTCGAGTCGCAGGGCGAGATCTTAAATAATAAGTTGTCTTGATCCCTTTTTTCCAGGCATACATGTACATGCTTGAAAGCTTTCCGATGGTCGGTGACTCAATAAACAAGTTGAGGCTCTGACTTTGGTCGATAAAAGCACCGCGGTCGGCAGCCATATCAATCAATTCTTTTTGTGGCACTTCCCAAACTGTGCGGAAAATGCGTTTCACAGTGTCTGGAATCTCATCGATCTTTTGGATAGATCCTTCGTTCACTTTGATCTTGTTGCGAACTTCGTCAGTCCATAAGCCAAGCTCTTTGAGCTTCTTAACCAAGTATTTGTTGATTTGAATGAACTCACCCGACAAAGTTTCTCTTTTAAAGAGGTTTGAAACTTGTGGTTCGATGGCTTCATACACTCCAGTGAGAGAAGCGATGGTCGCCGTTGGTGCAATGGCAATCATGAGTGAGTTGCGTAACCCAATGCTTTTAACCTTGCGACGAAGTTCTTCCCAGCGTTTCATGTCTTCAGGCACAACACCCCAGTGGTCAAACTGTAGGTCACCTTGAGCGGCACGAGTGTCTTTGAAGTTCTCGTGTGGGCCATCTTTCTCAGCCAAGGCACAAGACGTTTTAAGTGCGTTGTAGTAAACCTCTTCAGAGATTTTTTTAGAAATTTCTTTTGCCTTTGGGCTGTCATAAGGAATTTCCATTTTAAAGAACACATCTTGTAAACCCATAAGGCCAAGACCAACTGGACGCCACTTTGAGTTACTGGCCTCGGCTGTGTCGATAGGATAAAAGTTAATATCAACAACACGGTCAAGGTACTTTACTGCAGTTTGTACGGTGTTTGCTAGCTTTTCAAAATCAAACTCTCCGTTCACACAGTGGTTCGATAAGTTCACACTTCCCAAGTTACAAACGGCTGTTTCGTCGTTATTAGTGACTTCTAAGATTTCTGTACATAGGTTCGATAAGTGAATCACATTTTTTGGTGCACCAGTCTGATTTGACTTGTTGTTGCTGTGATCTTTAAAAGTCATCCAACCGTTACCAGTTTGGGCAAGAGTTTTCATCATGCGCCCGTAAAGGTCGCGTGCTTTGACTTGTCTTACGAAAATTTCTTCTTTTTCCGCTTGTAGATAAGCTTTCTCAAACTCGTCACCAAAAGTGTCAACAAAGTGAGGCACTATTTTAGGGTCAAATAACGACCACATAGCATCCTCTTCAACTCGCTTCATGAATAAGTCTGGCACCCAGTTAGCTAAGTTTAAGTTGTGTGTTCTTTGTGACTCATCGCCAGTGTTGTCACGTAATTGTAAAAACTCTTCAATGTCAGCGTGCCAAGTTTCAAGATAAATACAGGCAGCTCCTTTTCTTTTGCCACCCTGGTTAACAGCAGCAACAGATGAGTCAAGAGTCTTTAACCATGGTACTAAGCCGTTAGAGTGCCCATTGGTTCCTTTAATCAATGAGCCTCTAGAGCGCACACGAGAGAAGGAAACGCCGATACCACCAGCCCACTTAGACAACATAGCTACATCGTTATATTTGCTATAGATAGAAGTCAGGCTGTCTTGAGGAGAATCAAGAAGATAACATGAAGACAACTGTGGTCTTTTTGTTGCCGAGTTAAATAAAGTCGGTGAACTCGTCAGATAATCGTGGTGACTGACAAGATCGTAGAACTCTTTAGCCTCTTCAAAGTTGTTGGCAAGCCCGCAAGCCACACGTAAGAAAAAATATTGTGGAGTTTCAAAAACTTTGCGCGAAGTTGGGTTTTTGAGAAGGTACCTGTCATAAAGGGTTCTCAAGCCAAAGTACTCAAAGTTCTTCGTGCGCGAGTTATCTATTATAATATTTAAAGCTTCTTTGTTTTCTTTGATGAAATTAAATTTTTCCTCAGAAAGAAGACCGTTTTCAAATTCAGCTCGTACACAATCGTAGAAGTTGTGGATGCCTTGGCTGCCCACTTCTTCTTCAATGAAACGAGCCATCAAGCGAGCTGCAAGCTTTGCGTACTCAGGCTCTTCACCTATGAGTAATGATGCCGTTTGAATGCAAAGTTGATCGAGCTCTGCGGTTGTTGCGCCGTCGTAAAGGCCACTGATCACCTTGGTTGCAACGCGCATAGGGTCGACTTCTTTAAGCCCACCAGAGCAAGCGATAACAACATTAACAATTTTGTTAACGTTCACTGGTTGAAGATCACCGTTACGTTTTTTTACGCGCATGATTTTGGGGCCATCGGTGTCTGCTTGAGCAGGGGATGCCGTCGCGTCCACCTGAGGCATCGTTGTGATCACCTTCTGTGGTTTTTCTTTGCTGATTTCTTGTTGTTTGTCCATTTTGCCTCCTGCGCGTTGTATTTGGGGTCAGTGAACCCCCAGCTTAATCGTTATTAAACTTGCTTAATTAAATTTATATTTTTATGAAGTGTTTTACTTGCGTACGTCCTTGTACGAAAAAAGAAGATCTTTCCTTTCCCCAGCTCTGGAGTCGTTCCAAAACCATTCCCTACCAAAAGAGTAGGTCGGACAAGATAACACGTCAATCCGGAAAAGTTCAATGCTGCAAGAATATTCTTTGTGTTAGAACAGAACCTAGAAAAAATAAGCCTTTGCAGCTTGTCTAAATGTGTTAGGACAAAAACTTGACTGCACATCTATTTATCAATTCAAACACGGCTTTCACAAAAAATAAAATTTTTAGTTAAGATTTTGAAAGCGTCAAAGTTACGGTGTCAAAAAAGTAGCACTTTCTTGTTTTGTGAGAGCTTTGGTGTCTTTAGTTCGCTTGGTTAAATGGTTGGACTCAAAGTCATCGAATACCCCTTCCCCATACTCAAACAACCTCGGGCAGCACCGCTCGCCGATAGCGAGCAGCGCACCCGCGGAACTGCTTGTGGGGAAGGGGTGTTCGATGACTTTTTGTATTCATAAATTTTATGCAGACAAAAACACCGGGCAACGCTCTTTGAATGTTAGCGTGGCTGGCGCGTGGTGAGAGGTCTGTCGTGTTCGGGTATTTCATTTTAACTTTTACAATTCAACATTTTTATTATTGAGATTGATTTTATTAAATGATGAATTTTAGTTTTGGTTTAACAATGCATTTTTAAATTTTATTTTGAGTATAACTAAAAATTTACTGAGTGCGGTTGCAGTCACGATGCTTTATTCATTTATGTTTTTTTAACGACAGTTTTCATCATTAAGTAAGGATATACATAAAATTTGTTTTTCATTAGAAATCAATCATATGGTCAATTTAGATAGTGACGCAATTGGTTAATTCGCTATCAGAGGCAATATATCTGCTATTGAAAAACTTGCCCTTTGGTCTTATTCGAAGTGTAGTTATATTAAATGTATATAGGAATAACATAAAACCTGTGACATGGAGAGGGGGCTTGATTGTGAAAAGTGTATTTTTACTTTTTTTGGCAACAACAGTCTCATTATCTTTCGCAGCACCCACCACCAAATACCGACTTCAAACAGACAGCAAAACACATACCAAAAATAATATTTTCTTCATAAATACAGCTTCAGTTGTCTACACCGATTTAAATAATTTTTCAAAACGCACAGTGGATGGCTCCACTCAAACTTTTGGGTTTGGTATTCATAAAAAGTGGCAACAAAAATTTCCAACACAATTAAATGCTGAGCTGTTGTGGAGCTCCGCAGAGCAATCCGTTTATCACGATATACCTAATGCTTTTGCAGCCTACCAAATCAGTGAGTCGCAACAAATCAGTTTAGGGCGAAAAAAACAAAAATGGAGCGCCGATGATGATATTTGGGAGCGTGGGTTGTGGGAGCCGCGAACCTATTTTCAAATCACTGACTTTAGGATGCAGTCATTACTAGGTGTGCATTATAATTATGAAAACCCACAAAAGCACAGAGCATTTCTAGTTGCGTCTCCTGTATTCATTCCAGACATCGGGGTTAAGTTTGATGTTGTCGACAATCAATTTGTGGCAAACAACCCAAGTTTCAAGCCGCCAAGCACCGTTATCCAAGCCGGGAGCACAGATATCTCTGTGTCTTACGACATGGTTAATGATGAGCCCAAAGATGTCATATTTCACCCCCTGGCTGCTGGAAAGGTGTCTTTAAAAACTTCAAAGGCAGGGAGGCTCGGTTTGATGGCTGCCTACAAGCCACTCAATCAACTGGTTTTAGAAGCGCCGGTAATTAATGGTGTGAAAGATTACGGAACTCTTTTGCACGCCAAAGTTCGTCCTGAAGTTTACTATCATCAGTTGCTTTCAGCACAGTACACTCACGACCTAACTGGCCAGTTGAAAGCTGGAGTTGTGCTCACTGATGACAAGCCAAACTTAAAAAACAGGTCGCAACTGTATTTGCAAAAAAAATTGCATCATTCACAGATCTACACACTTTTTATGGAGAGTTTTAACGACCTCACTGATACGCGTTTAAAGATGAGCTACAGTGTTGTTGACGGTGGGGATGCACCAGATAGGGGGGAGTTTGCATCTAGCAACAACAGTCGCTTTCCACTGCGCTTTCATTACACGGATGCTCTTAAATTGATTTTTGAACAAGCTATGAATGTCTATGTGCCACTGCTCTTTACCTCCGATTTGACTTATGATTTTGATCAAAAAGTTTCACTCATAAAGGTTGGGTTTGATGTCAATGTGTTAGAAGGGCTATTTGTAAGTCTTCAATGGCGAGATATTTCTTTGTGGTCTAACAACTACGATAAGAGCAAAGAGCATTATTGGCATGGTTATATAGATGCCGACTTCGCGCAATTAGGAGTCAGTTATGTTTTCTAAACTGCAGATCATTGCTTTTATGGTTGTTGTTGCACTCATTGCATGCAGTGACAAAGAACCTACTGATACAAAAGAGCAGTTCACCAATGTGCGTTTATTAAATATCATAGAATGTCTTACAACTTATTCAGATAAGGTTGATGTCTACTTTAAAGGGAAGCTCGAAACCCCTGCGATCAGAAAATTTTGGTCCTGTCACACTGATATTTTACAGATGTACATAGAGAGAACTCCCAAAACAGGTTCGAATCCTAGATACAGCTATAAAGAGGTCCTTTCTTTTTTAAATGAAATTCTATCGGGTCGATTGACTATCGAAGAAGAGCTCATCACTGCTATTTTCAAAGTTAAAAAAATCTTGATTGGAGGAAGTGATCTTTATCTGACTCGTGATGAATTGTTTGATTTACAGAAGAAAATTGAGCTGATCAGCGACCTCACTGTGAGTATAAAAGAAGAAGTGCCTACAGTGGTGAAGTTTTACGAGTCACCAAAGCTGGTTGGCTATACTGAATTAAAGAGAAGTTGGGATGTAGTTTCTCCAGAAGTGATTCAATTGATACTTAGAGCAAACTTCAGGGAGATTTCCTTTTTAGATTTAAGACAGATATTTGAGCTTTATCTGGATCAAGAAACGCACCCAGACAGAGCCTCGACTCTGACCAACTTAGTAAAAAGCTTTACCAGGCTGACGGTCGGGCCAGAGGCAAAAATCACAGATCAAAAATCGCTAATATCATATATAAATTTATCAAAGCTAATGAGCTTTTCTTTTGTAGGTTGGGATTTGTGGTTAGCAGGAAAGCACAACGATCATATGTTTGCGCTCATCATAAAGATTGCAAATAGCATACAAGAAACACTGCAAAGTCAGCATCAATTCAATGAGTCTGTAACGATCGATGATAGAGAGTGGCTCACGATTGTCGAAAATCTTGCAGTGTTTCTTGGGGCACAAAAGATGCAAAAAGAAAAAGTGCAAGACTCGGTGGCCGTGTTTAAAAAAGTATTGTTCGAAACAAAGTCTGGCGAAGTGACTCTTGATCAAGTCAAAACATTCAATGAAAAACTACAAGGGTATCGTTTGAGTTTTAATAACTATGATCAACTTAAATCAAGCTCACCTGAATGCAAAGCTAAAAATCTCAATCAACGAGATTACAAAAAGATAAACAGTCACACTATCTTCTGTCATCTCGTGAGTTACCAACTTCTTGAAAAAAACAAAATGGCTTTGTCTCCAGGTAAAGAGCCTATTAGTGCAAGCACATATTACGCTATCAATATTCAAATGGTTGCACTGAATTTGGTTTTACAGGTCTATACTGAAACTATTGGTTTAACTAAAGAGCAGGTGATCACTATTACAGGCGATGTTAAAAAACTAATTTCTCCTTTTGTCATTTTAGATGACAGTCTTTTTGGAGACATCGTGCAAAGACTGACTATAGAGGCTGACTTGTTTACGCCCTATAGTGATGGTGATGGCAATGTGTCTTTATTTGAGGTGACGAGTTACCTAGCAATGGTTTTAAGCAGCTACTCTTCTTACATGGATATGGTCTCATTCAGCCAATGTGCTAAGTCTACGAGCGATGCTTGCTATATGGATGTTTTTGACCAATATAGATCACATTTTTTAGAGCCATTTGCAGAGTTCAACAAGTATTTAGACGCCATGGATCTAATGGCTAAAAAAGATTATTACAAAAGCTTTAGAGCCATCCTTCTGGGAAGTCCTGATGCCTCTTTACAGTTTTCTGACTTTTTTCAGGTGATGGTGCTGTTGCATTATCAGGAAGTCTTTTTTACTGCGTTTAATAAAAACAAAAATGCAGTTCTCGACTACGATGAGGTGCAAGCCTCCTACACTCATTACCGCGATCTTTTTTATGGCCTATTAGATAGTGTTTTTCCTGATTTAAATGAGCAAACAGCTCTTGGCTACTTCAGTTTTTTGGTGAGCAAAGGAAAGCTTGTCGATACGTCCAATGAAGATCAGATTGACAATATCAATGATGCCATTGAATTGAAACATTGGCTGAGTTTTCCACAAAAACGTAGTTCCAAAGCTGAGCGTAAAGAGCTTATGAATGTCATCGAGTTCATTAGTCAGCTGTTCTAACACTTGAGAGTCCGGCAAAGTGATTTTGAAACAGGTTGAATGAGATTTTTAGAGAGTTTCATAGTCGTTGAATGTTGGCTTTGATTGTTAAAGTTTCTTATAATTTTGTTGAACTGAATCCAATCAAGTGATTGAAATTAATCAGGTTCAACATCTCCAAGCAATTTTTTATGTAAAATTTACACACTTTGCCCTATGTATATTTGATCTGAATTTAAGAAATTAAGAAAAAAGTAAATTTCTAGTGTTTGTAGTCAAGATCCCTTATAATTCAGCTAAATAGGGGCTTATTTATGAATCGAACTTTAAGTGAGAAAATAATCGATATATTAGGCACTTACAACTTTATGTTGATGTTGTTTTTTGCTCTAAGTTTAACTGCTTTATCTGTTCCTGTTGTTGGGCAAAGCAGCGCCCCAAGCTCACAAATTCATTTAAAAACTGGTTTGTACAACCAGAAAGTTGACCAAACTACCAATTACCAAACCTATGATCTCTTCCTCGAAAACAATTATAGCTTTAGAGGCAAAAGTAATAACTACAGTCACAACCTAGGTGTTTTGTATCAAAACTCAAATGACTTTAACACATATGACTTTATGGTTTCTGAACTTTACTGGACATTTAAAACGAATGCTGGTGATTTTTCTTTTGGTCGTAAAAAGCAATTGCTCAACCTAGCAGATGCTGAGTGGGACCTTGGGCTCACGCAATCTTTATTTGCCCATGACCCCTTAAATCCTGTGTCTCAAGGGCAGATTGGCCTGCACTATTATAAAAACTGGTCTCAATTCTATGTGAAGGCATTTGCAAGTTATCTTCACTTTCCAAATCAAGGTCCAAAGTTCACAAACAAAAATGAAGACATTCAAACGGGAAGTCCATGGTTCAATGCACCACCAAAGACTTTGGTTGAGACAAATCTACGAACGCCAATTAGATACAAGGTTGAAACTCCAGAGGTGAGTGATGTCGTATTCCAACCGAGTGGCTCGTTGCAGCTGGGTTATGAGAATCAAATTTTCTCAGTCAGTGCAGCTTATATAAATCAGGTGAGTAACGAATTTCATAAAGCGTATCGCTTTTCGCAAGAGACATCCCCTGACCGCATTTTTGTTAAAGTCAATGCTGCAGCCCTCAGACAGGAACTATGGTCTGCCAATATAGCTTACACACCGGGAGATTATAGTTTGTGGGCCTCCTACTTGAAGGACCGTCCAGTTGATGGCTATCAGTTTGATTCTACATGGGTAGAGACTCAACTCGATGAGGAAGATTGGTACTCTGCTGGAATAAAAAAGAACCATTTTCTAGTGACGAACTTAACGGCTTCAATAGCGTACATACAAAAGGAAAGTCATAAAAACAGAAAAGAAACTTTGTTAGGGCTTAAAGAGCTAGACTCCATTTTGAGTCGTACATATTTTGAGCGCAGTAAAAGTGCGAATTTAAAATTACTGTACGATTATCAAATCAATAAAAAATCAAAGCTCTCTTTTGTCAGTCGGTATGAATATTCCATTGCTGATAAGAGTGAGTTGACTACGGCAAAAGTGAATTATCAAAGAAATCAAATCAATATCCAATTAGAAGGAGGTGTGCTCTCAGCTAAGGAAAACGACACGACAGGATTTCAAGCCAAATTTAAAGGCAATGACTTTGTGAGTTTCGGTTTAGGGTATGCTTTTTAATCCCATTTATCTTTTATTTCTTTTTGTATTTGCGATCTCTTCGTGTTCATTCGACACGGACGATGGAGCGTCGAAAGAAGAGATGACTGTTGAGTCAACAGTGACCTCATCACTGGCTTGTATTAATGACAGCATCGTGCCTTTTTTTGAATTAGACAGTGAAGAAAGAACGCAGTTTCACACAGATAAAATGTTTGATTGTATCGATCATGCAATTAATATTGTTGATAAGCATGTCAACGTCGAAAGTAAAAAAGCAATTTCTGTGTCTGACATTAAGCGCTTGGTGCAAGGACGTGTCGATAACTACACGGATACTGTTGACACCTTCATTGATCTTTACTTTTCCTTAAGTCATATCATTTTACGTGGCACAAAAGATATGGTCACACACGATGAGCTAAAGAAATCTCGCAAAGTATTGAAGGAGTTAAACCCAGTTTATGCTTTACTTCAATCAAGCTTTAACAAGATCAATGCTTCTAAAGAAGGTGGGGAGTCTTCAGACTTATCACCTCTAATGGCTGATTTAACAAAGCTCGAAAAGCGCATCTATAATTTATTTCAAGATTATGAAATCACTATAGACAAAAAAGAAATCCTAAATTTGGCAATGGCTTTTGGTGCTTCTGGTGATGTTAAAGAGCTTGTGGGCTTGTTCTTTTCGCTGAAAGAAAAATTCATCAAAGATAATAAAAATAAAATTGCCTACAGTGAGCTGGATCAATTGAGAGTGGTTGTCACTGATCTAAGTAAAACGTATGGCATTTTGCAATCCGTATTTGCGATTGTCAGTAAAGACAGTCGGCAAGGTGATGTCTCAGATCATCAGGTCGAAGAGTCAATTGAAGATTTGTCACGTGCAAAAACAGCTATCCGAAAGATCTTTATAGACCACAAATTGATCTTAACTAAATCAGAAATTGAAGGGTGGCTGCGAACCTTAGGGAAAATTGATCTGTTCAGTTTCAGTGAAGTGGCTTTTTTGAAGATGTTTTCAGCTTCAGACAAAGATGTCGATGCTGAGAAAAAATGGGAACTTTATTGGGATTTCCATGAAATGTTGTGGCGAAAAGAAAAGGATCGTCTGTCGTATCAGTTTATTGACAATTGGTTGAGCGGTACAAAAACACTTTTCACAGCTACGATTCGCATCAGTCATCAATGGACTTTGCGCAATTACATTTACGGTAGATACACCCAAGATGTCTTGCACGTTATTGATGAGCTTCTTGTTATGCTGAGTGATGCCACTCAGTTTAGTAATAACAAAACTCTCTCTTATGCTGAGATCAATAACTTGCTTGACAGCTATGCTGAGGTTTTTGAATTCCCGCGTGACTTAAGCGTCACAACAGTTAAAAACCTTTTGCCAGTCATTTTTGAAAAAATGATTGGAGTTTCAGAAGAAATCAAGTTTTCTTCCAACTTTAGAAGAAATGTTTATGGGGATGTCTTTAAGCCATATTTTGCTGGCTTTACCCACTATCATCTCACCAGCTTAGAAAAAATGTACGGCAATTACCGATCGATACAAATGGAGATCATATCTGGGACGATGTCTGCAAACAGCGAATACAGCGATGACTTTGCTGCTGTTAAAAATGATTTTGTGGGAGTGATTAATTCAATTCTTGGCTACTTTCCAGCTGAGAATGAATTTGCTAAAAGGTATGATGAGCAAGAGTACGGAATAGTGTTTTCTAAAGACAAACAAGATAAATTTAATTTCAGAAACCTCACTCTTTTTAATTTATTTAACAGTTTTGCTAAATCTGTAGCGTATGGGTATAACAACACTGATCGTATCCCTGTTGTTTATGATCAAATTTCTGTCGATCAAATCACTCAATTTATAATTGATTTTGAAAAGTTTTTTGAACAGATCTACCTAATGGAAAAAAGAAGTTCGGCAGATATGGTCGCAGGTCGAATTTATTTAGAGTCTAAACTATTTACCTCCAGTGGTGATGGTTTTAAGTTTAACAAGGTTCAAGATAAAACAGAACTCACCAATGTAAAGCGAATAGAAGCGTTAGAAACAATGTCAGTGTATTCATCAAGTGTTTACACTTACAATCAAATCTATGAAGAGTTGCTTGAAGTCTGTAATGATTCAACGAAATCATCTTTAACAGAACTTCCGGTTGTCCCAGCACTGAAAGGCGATGACACATTTCAATTTAAATACGAAGAGCCCATTGTGTTTAATAAAAAGCCCATTACAAAAGAGTGTTTTAACAACCATTTCTTAAAGCACCTTGTTCATCACATTGACAATATGCCGAGCTTAAAACAATTCATTCAAGGTTATATTTTAAATAAGGATTTAGATATTTTAGATCAGTTTGAAGCTTTAGATGAGATGGGCTTTTCATTAAGAGAGCTCGACGAAAAAATTAAAAACGGACAAAAGCTCACAGATCAGGAAGCTGAAATTCATGACAAGTTTTTAGCCATAAATAGAGAATATAACCTTTTAGATAGTTTAGTCTACTCTGGGCAAGATATTGTGTTTTTAGATAAGTTAGCTGAAAATAGTGTTCAAAAAGCTAACTATGATCACGAAAACCCTAACGAACTATTTCAGTTGAGCATTGAAAATAACCCATATGTCACAAAAGCAGATTTTGGCATCATGGGAACACTATTATATTTTATTGAGAGTGCAATGATGAAATATGATCTAGATAATAATTCTGTCATTGATCTTGATGAAGTGAATAATTCCTATTTGTATTTAAAAGAGTTGATTGTTTACAAAGGTCATGAAAAATGCACCGATGCCGCATTCAGGTATATTCTATTGGCTAACACCAGTACGAGTAAAAAATCCTGGTACAATTCGGGCTCTCCTGCACGAGGTTACATGGGGACTTGTCTTAATCAAGTGACTCGTCGTTATTGGGATCAAGGTATTAGTTTAGCCGTCGAGTTTGGCGGTATTATTAAGAAAGGGTTAATCGCGGCTAAAGATAAAGCAGCCAAGATTGCCAACAAAGCCTTTGAGTATATTGGTCAAGCTGCCATTAATCGTGCAAAAAGTTATGAAGCATTGGGGCGAGTGATTTACCCCATGGGTGGTGCTGTTGAAATTACAGTTGAAGAGGCGACCGGTCAATCGGATCAGGGTGAAGAAGGGGGCGATGAAGATAGATCTGATGAAGTAGATAAAAATGATTTAGGTGAAAGTTCAATAGCAGATAATTTTAGTGAACAGGGAACTGACGATGTTGTTGGTGGCAACTCGCGATCTGATGAGGTCGAAAAATTAGAAAACATTGACACTGCCGATGAAAAGACCTCTCAACAAGAAGAAGGAGGGTTTCCTTCTGTAAAAGATCAGCTAGAGTTATTAAAAAATGTTGACTATGATAAGTATGATATTGAATCCATGAAGTCACAAGCTCGTTTGAGTAAAGTTGAGAATGCAAGAAATATTATGCTAGAAAATGAGAAAGAAAATTTACCAAATCTTAACAAAGACGGAAACATTTCAGTGGATCACGCAGATCTTTTAGAAATATTGGCCTTTATCAAGAAAAATTAATTAAAACAAAATTAGCTTATTTGTAACCTAGAAAAAGCACATACAACTTAAGTAGCCATTGTCATCCTAAGGGCAAAGCATGTGCTGTGAATTTAGGTCCTTCGCTATGCTCAGGATGACGGTATTAGGTTTTCTATATGACAATACTTAATGACTTAACTAAGTTCAGCTACTAAGTCATGCCCGATCCACTGGGCTGGGTGCCTTGGTTTCCATGACTCGTCAATCATGGCAACTCCGCAGCTATCGGCAATGATCTCACTCAGTTCAGCTGTCATCAGCTTTTTCTTATCTTTATGCATATCAATGATTTCACTCGATAAGCTACGCATGTAAAGCATTTGATCGGCATCGTTGTGCTGAGGCCACCCTTTACTGTAGTCCTTCAATCGCAAGATACTGTCATTGGTAAAATAGTCATCCAGACGTTTTAATACATCATCAACACTGAACTCCTCTTTAAGTAAAGCGGAACACTTTTTTGTGATAGTTGCATAAGCTTCATCGCCTTTATGTTTTTTTATCGCATACATAAGTTTGTAGAGGGGAACTTCTACGCCTAAAAATATACTGCTCGAATTAGTTAAGATTTCAGGAGCGTTGAACACACAGGCGTTGATGCCTTTTGCGTGAGCCTCTTCAGCAATGTTTTCTAGGCGAACTTTTGCCCAGCCTTGCAGGTAAGGAGCGTAGGACTGCCATTCCAGTGTCTCATTCACATAAACTTCAGTGCCATGGTAACCATAGCCAGTGTAGGCAACATTGCCTCCTTGGGATTCAATTTTATCACGCAAAGTTGAGCTCAAATCAATGAGGTGTTTAAAGGTTTCGCCGGTCACTTCGTTAAAGTTTTTATCGCAGAGTTTTCCGATCTCGGAGGACCAGAACTCTTCCGACGAACCATAGCGATCGCCACTGCCTTTGAAAACTCGGTTGGCAACAGTCAT
>JAHDFM010000011.1:87044-91906 GCA_020628165.1 Bdellovibrionales bacterium
TCCAGCTGGGCCTGGCTCTAAATCAAAACCCGCTTCCAATGGAATGTTAATTACTGGCTCAGACTTCTCAGCAACTTCATCGGCATTGAGTGGTCTTAAAGTACCATCCTTGTCTCGGCGGCCGACGGTGCCAGTGATCACTTTCATCCCTTTAGCTTTAGCGGCTTTCACTAAGCCATTGGCGTATCCACGTTCAAAAAGTTCCCCGAAGATAACGAGCAGGTCACCTTCTTTGTACTGGCTATTGTTTTGTAGTTCTCTGATTGGAGTGTAAGTGCTCATTGCAGACCTCAATACTTTGATAAGTGTTTAAATTGGCTGACATTTGAACGCCTTTTCCGAGACTTGTCCACTTAAATATTTTGAATCGAAATGGGGCTGAGTTGTAAGTGTTTTGCATGTTGAATGAGGCCTTTAATAAGATTTAATTTGTATTGGAGCTGTTAGTTGTTCGCTCAACGAGAGGTCAATTTGAGGTGCTAAATGTGTAAACAGCTTCAAAGTAGAATATTAAGTAGGAACTATTGAGAGCTTGAAAAAGCTAATGGCAGGTCATGTTCTGATATTTAAGCAAAAATTATCAACAAATTATGGTTACATGGTGGCCGACTTGATGAGGGTTTAGTCAGATTGTAACTATTATATAGAGGTTTCAAGTAAAAATTTCGTAAAATATGGCTTAAGTGACTAATTTTTTTAATAAAATTTAAGATTATGCTAATGTCTCACTTTATTACAAACACAGTGTCGAAATTATATATTGGTGGGGGCCAATTCGTGGCAAATGGGTCTGTAATTTAAAATTTTTGAATACAAAACTAAATAATTTCAATGTCTTGGGCTTGAGGGGGTGAGCACGATTCTTGAATATCCATTTGTATTGGATATTTTGTGAGGAGAGGAATTATTAAAAGACTAGCTCGCTTTTTTATTTTAGTGACTTTCATTTTTGCTGGAAGAGCAGTGCTTGCTGATGCGTCAGTGACATTTTTGCGCTTAAGCGACCTTCAGTACTTGTATCAACAAGCAGAAGTTTCTAAAAAAATAACCCTTAAAGACAATTATGAGTGGCGAGTCGGTCTGGCTGGCGAAAGCTATGAAGAACAAACAAATAAGGATGTCGGCACCTCAGCCAACATAGACCTTAAATTAACTAAGTTATTGTCTGAAAATTTCTACTTTAAGTTTGAAGGTAGTTTTGGTTACTCTTCAGGTAACACACAGCTGGCGATCAGCGAATTCTACAGCAACAGTTTTTTTAACCCAAATGAGTTAACACTGAACCTGGACCTTTATGAGCACATAGTATTGTCTGCAGGGAATATCAATCAGGGCTTTTTAAATGCACCTTTGTTGATTTCATCAGGCCGATCGTTCCCAGGGTTTAAGCAAAAGATTTTTACTAACTACAAAAAGCATGAATTTGGATTGATTGGTCAGCAAACAGTCCCCACTTCAAAAGCTTTTAATATTGATCGTCAAGATAAAGAAGCAGTGCCTAGCTTTTACACGGCAACCATTTTCAGTGATTTCAGTTTCTCAAGTCCTGTGAGTCAATTGCCAACAGCAAAGTTAAACTGGACAACCAACTTGTCTTACTTTGCTTACAATGATTTACCGAATGTGGTGGCGCAAGACGGCCGTTTGTATGGACACTTGTTTGTCGATGGCACCGAAGCTGAGGCCCAGTTTTTATATGAGTTTGCGGGCTACCTAGTAAACACACAGTTAGAGCTCATTGATGAAAACAATTACAGCTTAGGCGTCAGAGGATATTGGGCCGACAATGTGGAGGCTAAAACCAATGATCGTTTGGAAAGCATACAGTACTTTGCCACGAAAAATATCAACAATTTGATTTTAGATGTTTCTTTTGAAAATTTCTTTAAAGACAGTGAGGCAAGTCCTGCAATTTATTCGGCGAGCAGTTACGGCCGTAATAATCGCAAAGGTCGAGTGTATGGAGCTGGCATAGAGTTTACAAAATTAAAATTTAGAATTGAAGGTCGATATTATGACATAGACACAATTGTTGCGAACAGCGCAGTTCAAGGGAAGCGAGACAGTTACTATTTGGGATTGGAGACATTGTATGTTGAGTTTTAGGTCATGGCTAAATTTTACAGCAGCGATTTTGTTGGGTGCGTTCCTAACATCATGCTCTGTTTGGTCGCCAGATGAAGAGGGGCAGGGGAGCTCAAACTTTGAAGTCACAGATGTGAGTTTTGAAAGTTCAAAGTATCCACCGGTTGATGAGAGTCTAAAAAAGTTCATCACTGTTGATGAGAATAAATTAGCCAAGTGGAACATCCCTTATATCAACTCTTTTACTTACAGAGCTTGTGTTATTGAAACCTCTTCAAGAGACTCAATTCGTCAAAAAAAGTTCATCGTATTAGACGCCGCTGGTGGTGAAGTTGGATTTGGAAAGACCAACGATGACGGCTGCTTTCAGTGGCAAGAAAACATTGTTTTTAACTACCTAGCACCGACTTATAATTTAAAATACAAAAGAAAAATATTTGGAGTGGGTCTCCACAAAGGGACATTTGAATACGACATTATCATAAACCCGTGGGCCAGAAGAAACAACGCCAGAGGTGAGGCCGAGACAGAGGCATTCATACCTGCCTTTGATAACCTACAAGTGCCATCAAGTAGGTTACTAACCAATGCCAGTGATATTGCAAAGGCTCGAGCTGGGAGTTACAGGCACGACAAATCAAAACATGGACAGTTATTTTTAGATAAGTTTGATTACAACATCAGCCGTGAAAAAAGAATCAAAGACGGTGTGACAGAGTCTCATGACGTCTTAACATTAAGCGATGGTGAGCTCTACACCAAGGTAGAAACCTTGATGGAGAAATCAGTCATTGTTGAACTCACTCAAGGTGGGAGTTACTTCTTTAATGTTCGCTTAACATCTGTGCCGCCAACAGACAAATTTGAAATCAAACCACTCAGTGAGTTTTTCTTTGAGGCCAAGGGCAAAAAGTGTGAGGCAACCCCTGTTGTGCACATTAACCGTGTTAATAATGAGTCTTCAGAAAATGTTTGTGAATTCACTACAAATCGTCAAAAGCTCACGATCGAAAACATTCCTATAAAATTCATAATGAAGAAAGGGCAGAATGAATTTTGGCTTCCTCTTCACTTAAAACCAAGTGACTTCCCATTTCAGGGTTATTTACAGCCCCTCAAAGAGTTTTACATTGGTGGTGACAACCCAAGAGCTGGAGAGGCCATTCTATTAAGAAGAGATTCCCATGACCTCTTTGAAAAGAAGTCACAACATAACAACATTGTTGGCTACACGGGTAAAAATATAAAAGCTGATGACCCTGACGTTTTAAATGATTCTGGTGATAGTCAGCCTGATGAAAAGAAAACACAAAGCATCGGCCCTGTAGTTCAAGATGAAGACGAAAAATTAACACCAGAAGTTCAAGAGCTTGTGTCGAGCTTTGATGTTCTTATGGGGCGCAATTCTGAAGTTAGTTCTATTGACGAAACAGAAATCAATTCAGTCATTGAAGTGATTGACTATGTTAAGCCAAGTTATGTGGCCACTATTGCTGGTGAGTCACTCACTCATCGAGGCATTAGGTATTCAGTGACTCCTTGTGTGTTTTTGCCGATGCAAGAAAAGTTCTTAGCTTATGAAAATGTTGAGGTATCAGTATATAACGTGAATGCTGGAACTGATGTGAATTTTTTAAAAGAAAAAAACTCATTAAAGAAAAGATTTATCACAGAAACTGATCACAACGGTTGTTTTACTGTGAACGACGATATTTGGTATCGTCATTTTAGCCCAGAAAAATATCTAGAATACAATGTACGAATCAAACAAGTTGGTGCTGAAAGCTTCGCAGAAGTGAAGTACATCATAAACCCTTGGGATGAAGGTTGGACATTCAGTTTAGACCGCAGAAAGGCTGACCTACCAACGATCGCAGAAAACAGAGATGCCATCAAAATTAAATCAAGAATGTTCATTCCAAGGTTTGGGTATGAAACCTTACGATTTAAATACAATATTGATAAATACTTAAACTTGAATGTGTTGAAGCAGGTGTTATTTAACTTCACTCCATCGACCTTGAGGTACAACTCGAATAGATCTGGACGTTTTGGTGTTTATCATCAAAGAGATGGCATTTATTTATTGAAAGCCGCTATGGAGAAGAACTATTTAGACCCTTCGGCCCGTGGCATTTGGATTCGTGATGGAGAAAAAAGAAACCCTTATTCAGGTGAGACAGATTCCGATGGCACGCCAGTGCATTTGCAAAAGAGTAAGTTTTATTCATGTATTGATGGACAGAACAATGACAATTGTAAAGATGGTATTGACCAAGATTATTTAACGTCTCAGGCCGGTGGTGAAGAACATATAAAGATGAAGCGTCATTTAGACGTAGTTTCACGACTTGTTAGAATTGTCGGTGGTCAAATCATAACACCGGTTGCATTTGAGGTTCCCGATATCCGCGTAATGAGATTGAGATCAAATTTATTCATACAGCTAGACCCTATCGATGAGTGGCGTTTGTGGATGGCAAGACTCTACTACAATGTTTATGAAAGGGTTTATAAATCAAAGCATAACAACCAAGTGATGCCGCCAGAACTAGTGATTGAAAGGCAAAAAAACATTAAGCACATCATTAATGTTATGAAAGACAATCCAAGGTTTGTGCATAACTCCATCTATGTCAAAAAATACATTGATGAGAGAAACAGTCGTTTGAATGAAGATGCTGAAATAGACATCACTCTTCCTGAAAACAAGAAATACTCCTTTGATTATAAAAATCCGAAGACAGGTGAAGTTGAAACTTACCCAATCTGTATTT
>JAHDFM010000035.1 GCA_020628165.1 Bdellovibrionales bacterium
ATTGAGTATTGAGTATTGAGTATTGAGTATTGAGTATTGAGTATTGAGTATTGAGCGTGCGACAACCTTAATTTTAGTCAATAAGAAAGTTAACTTTTAAAGATTATTTTTGTTTTCAATAATAAATTTAGATTCGACTAAAAATTTGTTATAAAAAAACTATGAATAAGAACAATGAATTTTACAATCTAACTGCTGACTGGGTGATGACCGCTCTTGAGCAACTTGGCTTTGAACCAACAGGTAAGTATTTTAAATTAAACTCTTATGAAAACCGTGTTTATGACATTTTTTTAGAAGATGGGTCCAGTCAGCATAAAAACCTAATTGTAAAAGTTTACCGCCCTAATCGATGGCCACTTGAGGCTTTACAAGAAGAGCAAGACTTTTTAAATGAGCTCGACGACAACGGTATTCCAGTGATTAAGAGCCTCTCTATTAACAGTAAAAACATCTTTGAATATCAGAACCTTTACTTCACTATTTGCAAAAAAGGCGTGGGACGCTTACCTCAAGAACTCCTAGGAGATCAGCTCAAAAGTGTTGGACGCGTTTTAGCTCACATTCACAATGTTGGCGAAGGCAAAGAGACTCTACACAGAAAACACCTTTTACCTGACGATTATGGTTGGCCAAGTTTAGATATCTTAAACCAATTTGTCGCTCCCGAAATTTGGAGTCGCTATGAGAAAGCTAGCACTCTTATCTTAGAGTATCTAGATGCTGAACTTGAAAATCACAATTTTCAACGCATCCATGGCGACTGTCATCGAGGTAATCTCATAAAAAGTGAAAACTCGGACACTCCTCCTTTTTTCTTTGTGGATTTTGATGATTTTTGCATGGGCCCTGTTATACAGGATTTTTGGATGCTTTTATCTGGCCCTCTGAAAGAGTCTAAACAAGAGCTTGACCAAATCATTTCTGGTTATGAAGAGTTTCGAAACTTTCCCGACGGTCAACTGCACTTGATTGAACCTTTGCGCGGACTTCGCATTATTCACTATGCTGCTTGGATTGCTCGTCGTTGGAAGGATCCCGTGTTTCCATCAATTTTTCCTAACTACACAGATTATGTTTTCTGGGCCGAAGAGGTTGAGATACTTGAGAAAATAGCTTGGAGTTTAGATTAATCGGCGTTGTTACTTGCAAAAAAAATTGATCCATGAATACAATTTAAAACATGGGGGTGTTATGAGATTTCTAATTGTTTTTTTAATATTTTTTACTAGCCAGAACCTATTAGCTTACAGTTCTACAAAAATGAATGGTGACATTATTAAGCCTGGCAGCTTTAACTTCTCAACTGACTTACAATACATCACTGAAAATGATTCAGGTTTTAATTTAAATGCACGAGTGGATCTTCCCCTGAATGCGGATATGAATATTCGCGGCGTTCTAGGGTTTGGAGAAGTTGACTTTCACGCAGGTGGATACCTGAAGTGGATTCCATTCCCAGACTACGGCAATCAACCTGCCGTTGGAGGACTTGTCGGTGCACACTATGCCAAAATTGGTAATCTCAATGAGTTCAGTATTCGAGCTCATCCTTATGCCTCTAAAAGTTTCCATCTTTCGATAGGTAAAATATCACCTTATGCGGCGCTACCGATTGCCATGACTTTTGTTGATGGAGAATCGAACATACCTATTCAATTTCAGTTGGGAACCGAAGTTAAAATACGTGAACTTCGCAATGTCTCATTTCTTGCTGAGTTTGGTGTGGATATCGCAGATAGCTTTAGCTTCTTTAGCTTGGGTGTCGCATTCAATTACGACCAAAACTATGGGTTTAAATTTCAATAGAACTTGAAAGCCTACTTCTTTAGAAAAAAGTAGGCCACTGACTTCCTGATTATAACCACATAGCAGTCTTGAACAGGATGGTCGTGATGATCGCAACTACGATTGGCTAAATCTCATTATTAAAAAGAAATAAGAAAGACCATAATTTGCTGTGGTTTAATTTACTTTTTATGAACTGATGTATAATTTCAACTCATCTTTTTTAACAATCAATATGAATCAAACATTAACTTGGTAGAAGTTCATTGATCACAGCATTGCTTTGCCCATAGGTATGACCTGATCGGCCAAACGAGCTTGCTTGCGAACCGTAGGCCTTCATAATGGTGAGCCATAAGCTTGATAGATTTTGTGTGCGATTCACGTCTTGGCCGAGTTTTAATTTACCTGCAGCTCCGCCAACAAGTGTGGCAACTAAACCAACATTTGAATGACTTTGTGAATCGCCAATCCATGAACCATGTACAAGTAAACTTTGATCTAAAAGCGATCTTCCGACAGGATCTTTTTCAGCTGACATGCGTTTACAAAACTCAGAAAAGTTTTTGGCAAGCTCTGTATTAATCCTCATCAATTGCTCAGCACTGCCTCCCTCTCTATAGTGGGAAATGTCATGCCAATTTTTACCACGACTCGCAAAATCAAACTGCACACCTTGACCGCCAGTGTGTGCTCTTTTCAAAGTAACCACGTTAGTCATTCCACACTTAATAGCTAAAAGCGATAGATCTTGTATTCTTCTAAAGTTTTGAAAGTAATTGCCGGTACCAGCAATTCTTGCCGGCCTTTCTTTACAACTTGTTGATGCTAAATCCCGGTCAACTTCAGTGGCCGAAAATGATTTTTGCATTTCATTGATCTCGTTATAATAAGCATCTAATCGAATTTTGTCGTCTGCGCTTGCTATGGAACGCAACTTATCTCTTTGATCTTTCAAAGCTCCAAGAATGTCATGCTTTGCTTGCATCTCTTTATTGCCACCAGTGGATGTCGTGTTCTGCTGATTTTGAGGATTGAAATTACCAAATAAGTCATCAAAAGCGTTGCCCACATTTGAGTAGGATTCTATAGATTGATTTTTACTTAACCAAGATAGGTTTTCCTCTTGCTCTGGACGTAATTTACCATTTCTTCGAGTCGTGCCATTAAAAGCAAGGGTGCGCTTTGGTTTATTACGGAAATTTTGATTAGCATCAACAATCACTTGATCAAACGTTTTAGTAAAATCAAGTGGAGCGTTTTTACCAGCCTTATAACCTGTACAGCTCATATAACTTAAAAAATTTTGTTGATGAGGTGTTTCAATGTTTGATTCGCTTCTACCGGGGTGTCTTAACCCTGTGATGATACTTGTTTGATTGGTGACATCAGTTTTTATCTTTCGCAACTCTTGAACCAAATAAGTTGGCACTTGTTTATTTGGTGACCAAAAACCGTTTGGGTACAGATCTAATATTAAATTGGCCTCGGTATTTGCTTGTGCAAATGCCTTTTTATTAACAATCATTATGTCTAACAAGGGCAACGGCAACGCATATAGGGCCGTCTTCAAACATGTTCTTCTATCGATTAACCATTTCTTTCCCAAAATATCACCTCAAAAAAGAATCACTCAATACAATCTTGTGTATTAACTCTTTAAATGTTGTTTGTTTTTGTATCTTTAATTTTTCAGTTTCACATAAATTATTACGGGTTAAAGTCACACTTCTTGCATAAGACACCAAAGTGTGTGTTAAGCAGTTTTCAAAACTAAACACTGATGAGTCGTTCAGTTTGTGAATCATCTCAGTCGCGTTGCTAAAACTCTCACCGGAAGGGAGGCGCCCTGACGGGTCAATTGTTAGACCATTTTCAGTCTGACGGTAATTACCAAAAGAGTCATAGTTTTCAAGACTCAAACCAATGGGGTCAGTTTGTATATGACACTGGCCACACTCTCCTGTTTGTAAAAAGGCTAGAGACTGTTTTTTAGTTTGGTTATCATTTAATGTGTCTTTAATGTTGCCAACGACATCTTCAAGTTCAGCAGGAAGAGCTTCTGGTGGAAGACAAAAGAACTTTTTAAGCAAGTTATAACCTCGAACCGTTGGGTGAGTGCTGTTTGCATGTGTCACCAATTCACCACTTCCCGCAATAGGTGCTGCCTGCAAAAGTAAACCCATTCTATCGCTAGTTGTTGCAACTATGTTGTTGTTTCCAATATTTGCTAAATTATAGTAGTTCTCTATGTTTTTATCAGCGTAGGTATAATTTCCAACAAGAAGATCATTAATTGGCTTATCCTGCTCAACAATGTATTGAAACATTTTTTTAGGTTCATTAATCAATGAACTGATCAATTGGTTACTTTTCTTACCTTCAGATGTAAAGTTTTTATGAGCTTTATCAAGTTGTAACCAGTCCATCACAAATGTATCGTAAAAACGCTCAAACCTTGCATCTTGCAACATGCGATCGATTTGTTGTTTTAACTGTGTTTGGCTTGAAAGTTGATTACTTTTTGCTAGTTGCAAGAGTGTTTCATCAGGTTGTGATGACCACAAAAAGTAAGAGAGCCTTTCTGCCAACAACAATTGATTGTTTGTGCCATTATGTTGAAAATCTTTCAGCTTATACAAAAACTCAGGAGACATAAGTATCACTTCAATAGCAAATGACATGGCCTCTTTTTTGTCGTCAAAATTATCGTAATTATCACTCAATAGGCTGATCAGCTGTGTGTTGGGAGCGCCCCTATGTGCAGTATTGGCAAAATTATTAATGACTGATTGAAAGCAATTTTTTGATGAATTGTAGTTACAATCAACGACACTATTGTTAGAGGCATCCAGAAAATTTGACGCTACTTTAGTCATTAGTTTTTGATAGCTCCTGACATCTCTTTGTCTGTGAATTTGGTTGATTCCTTCATTTGCCAAGCCTTTAACGCTGTAATTCTCAATCGGAAGATCCCTAAATTCTTGCCAACCACTTACATCTACTGAAGTTAAGTCTAAAATTGAATATAGTATTTCTTTATTAGTCAATCGAGTGAGCATTGCCTTTTTGATGCTGTAAGCATCACTGGCCTTGCAGTCTTGAGTTTTGATTGAAAAACTATTTTTAGTACTATCAATTTTTGGTGGCCCATTATTCAGCCCTCCGGAATCGTCAATAATGGAACCTGTTGAATTAGCAGAAAACCCTGGAGCACAGTTATTGTATAGAAAAATGACAAGGGTTATGCCAATAAGTGCGTAAATATTTTTAACTGTAAACTTAAAAAAAGACTTAAAGACACTCTTCATAAAACTGCTTCCCTACATTAAGTATAGTGTATTTAAGTAGTTATTGCTGGGTTATCGTCTTTACTTATCAAAATGAGACAATAACTTATTTACAGTCTATACCCCACTCTTAATATGAGGCTGTGACTGTCTAATTAATTGACTCTTTTCATTATGATCATGGCGGAGTGCTTTTTTTTATATTCAGTGTATCTTTGATAAAGAAACTCGGGAGCGTCTTTTTCAACTATTTTTTTAAAACCGATCTGTCCATAAAAACTTTCTAACCAGGAGTGTGGTAAACAGTAACAATCACTTTCTATATAGGGCTCGAGGTGATTTAGCATTTGAGTGCCTAGACCTGTTCTTTGCATAGTACTATCGATGAACATACCTCTCAGCAAACATACGTTTTGTTCTAGTGAAAGCCTTACTAATCCGACTATTTTGTTATTTAGCCTTGCAGCAACTAGCAAATCACCTTTCTTGATTTGAGTGTGATAGTCTTGAGATTTGTAAAAGTCTTGGGCAGCGGCTCTGTCTTTTTCTAGGGCTATTATTATATTGGTCATTTTTTTTATTTTATATTGTTTTAGTTTTTTTAATGAATGCTTCTTTTATTTTTTGTGGTGTTTGCTGAGGTCCTTCGCTTAGCTCTGGATGACATCAGGCCCCCTTATTTTGTCATCCTGTTTTTTATTTATGGAGTGTCTATTAGGAGAAATTCAGTGGTTTGAGTAGAGGTGCTTTTTAGTTCCAGCTTTGAAACGTCAGAGATCTCGGCTCCGTCACCGGCTTTTAAGATTTGTCCCTCAACTTGAACTTCTCCTTGAACGCAAATGAGGTAGATTTGTTTTTTCACATCGTAAGTAACAATCTTATTTTCTTCCAAGAAACAATTGTAAATCCATGCATCTTGATGAATTGGTAACCCACCCTCTCCAAAAGGTGAGACCAATAAATTCAACTTATTATTTTCTTGGGCCGAGAATTCTTTTGCTTCCCAACGAGGTTGTAAGCTTTTTTCTTTAGGCTCTATCCAGATTTGTAATATATTAGTCGACTCTGCTTCATGGTTGTACTCAGAGTGTATAATGCCCGTGCCGGCACTCATAACTTGCACTTCACCAGCTTTTGTTCGGCCTTTGTTGCCTTGGTTATCTTCATGGGAAATGGCCCCTTGCTTAACATAGGTGATGATTTCCATATCTTTATGGGGGTGAAAGTCAAAACCTTTTTTGCTTTCTATGATATCGTCATTGATCACTCTGAGGTGACCAAAGCTCATGCGTGACTTGTCTTGATAGCCGCCAAAACTAAAGTGATGTTTTGCTTTTAACCAACCAAAATCTGATGCTCCTAGTTGTGTGTACGGATAAACTTTTAACATAATGACTCCTAAAAAAAACCCAAAGCCTATTAAATGCTTTGGGTCTAATTCAATCTTTATAAAGCTGTCTTAAGAATTAACGTCTTTGTAATCGGCGTCGATCACATCATCGCCATCTTTTGCACCTGAAGAAGGATTTTGAGCTTCACCTGCCGGGTTTGGCTGTTCAGCTCCACCCGCTGATTTTTGCTTTTCATAAAGTGCACTACTTATGGTGTGACTCACGTTGGTCAACTCTTGCAGCTCAGCTTTTAAAAGCTCTACATCCGTTGGTGAATTTTCCAAAGCTTTTTGCGCCTTTTCTACTGAAGATTTTATTTTAGCTTTATCATCATCAGATAAATCTTTCTCGTTTTCTTTGGAAAGTTTATTCATTTGATAGATCATATTATCGAGATCGTTCTTAACAGACACAGCCTCTTTCTTTTTCTTATCTTCATCAGCGTTGGCTTCCGCTTCTTTCACCATGTTGTTGATCTCGTCTTCTGTCAAACCAGACTTTGCCGTTATCTTAATGGCTTGCTCTTTGCCTGTTCCCAAGTCTTTTGCTGATACGTTAAGAATACCGTTGGCATCAATATCAAAGGTCACTTCAATCTGTGGAACCCCTCGTGGTGCTGGTGGAATTCCAGACAACTCAAAACGTCCAAGGGACTTGTTGTCTGTCACCATCTCACGCTCTCCTTGAGCCACATGAACATCTACAGATGGCTGGTTGTCAGCAGCCGTTGAAAACACTTGTGATTTTTTTGTAGGAATTGTCGTATTTCGGTCTATCAACTTGGTCATAACTCCACCAAGAGTTTCAATACCTAATGATAACGGAGTCACATCTAATAATAAGACATCTTTCACGTCACCAGCAAGAACTCCCCCTTGAATAGCAGCTCCTAATGCAACCACTTCATCTGGGTTCACAGATTTGTTTGGCTCTTTACCGAAGAAACCTTTCACAGCTTCCTGAATGGCAGGGATTCTTGTAGAACCACCAACTAAAACCACTTCATCAATTTGAGTTTTTGACAAACCGGCATCATTTAAAGCCTTTTCACATGGCTCTAGTGACCTTTTTACTAAGTCTTCGGTCATTTGATCAAAAGCAGAACGAGACAATTTTAAGTTCAAATGTTTTGGTCCTGAAGCGTCTGCCGTAATGAAGGGTAAGTTGATCTCTGTTTCTTGACGAGAACTCAACTCAATTTTGGCTTTTTCAGCAGCCTCTTTCAATCTTTGCAAGGCCATCTTATCACCCATAAGATCAATGCCTTGATCTTTTTTGAATTCAGCAATCAACCACTCTAAAATGGCTTTATCAAAATTGTCACCACCAAGGTGAGTATCACCATTGGTTGACTTCACTTCGACAACATTATCACCCACTTCCAAAATTGAGATATCGAAAGTACCACCACCAAAATCGTAAATGGCAATTTTCTGATCGGTTTGTTTATCTAATCCGTAAGCAAGAGCAGCCGCTGTTGGCTCGTTTATGATTCTTTTCACATCAAAGCCAGCAATGCGACCAGCATCTTTAGTGGCTTGTCTTTGCGAATCGTTAAAATAAGCCGGCACTGTGATCACAGCCTCTGTGACTTCTTGACCTAAATAATCTTCAGCAACGCGTTTTAATTTCCCTAATACAGCGGCAGCAATTTCTTCTGGAGTAACAGTTTTACCATTAACATCAAAAGCACAGTCTTCAGCTTTAGCAACTACTTTGTAAGGAATCAACCCAGACTCTGCATCTGTCATTTCAGAAAATCTACGACCAATAAATCGTTTTGCAGAATAAATTGTATTCTCTGGGTTTGTGACCGCCTGTCTCTTAGCCACCTGACCCACTAAAACTTCTTCGTCTTTTGTGTAGGCAACGATAGATGGAGTTGTTCTTGCGCCTTCCTCGTTAACAAGGACCTTGGCTTCGCCACCTTCCATAACTGCGACACATGAATTTGTCGTTCCTAAATCAATTCCAATAATTTTTCCCATTCTATCAAACTCCTTGTTAAAGAATTTACTTCTCAGTTAAATATGTTTTCAAATTTGTTTTCGTCAAGGTCTAGCCAAAAAAACCTTTTTTGCCAGACACCTTTTCTTTTTTAATTTCAGCAATTTCGCGCAATAAATTTTCTTCTTTTGAAGATAATTTTTTTGGAATCTCCACATTGACGATTAAGTTAAGATCCCCACGAGTCTTTCGTTTAAGCCCTGGTAAACCCTTACCGCTGACACGCAAAGTGGTCTCGTTTTGAGTGCCCTTGGGAACATCAATCTCAACTAAACCATCTAAAGTTTCAAATTCAACCTTACCGCCCAACAACGCCTGTAAGTAGCTGACATTGATTTGCGAATACAAGGCCGTTCCTTGACGTTCGAATTGGTGATTGTTTTTCACTCGAATTTCAACGTAAAGGTCTCCAGCGGGGCCACCTTTGTAACCCCCTTCACCTTCACCCGTTAGCCTTAAACGAGTTCCATTATCAACACCTGAAGGTATGTTCACTTCTATTTTTTTTCGTTTCAAACTTCGACCTTGGCCACGACAAGTTTTGCAAGGATTTTTGATAACTTGCCCTGTACCACGACAAGCTGAACAAGGTGTCGACATTTGAAAGAACCCTTGCTGTCTGACAACTTGACCCGTGCCATGACAGGCCCCACATGTTTCAGGACTTGTTCCCTTTGCAGCCCCAGTCCCAGAACAATCATCACAGTCATCTTCTGCTTCAAAACTGATTTCTTTTTGAATGCCATCGATCACATCTTTGAGATCGACATCTAAAAAATATCTTAAATCGGAACCACGTCGGGGCGAATTGGCACTACGACCACGACCACCACCAGTGGCACCTCCAAAAAAATCTCCAAAAATATCACCAAATGCGCCAAAGATATCATTGATATCTCCGAATCCTGGGTGACCACCACCACCGGCCCCACTCACACCTGCTTTTCCAAAGCGGTCATACCGGTTTCTTTTATCGTCATCACTCAAAACATCGTAGGCTTCAGCAGCTTCCTTGAACTTTTCTTCAGCTTCTTTGTCGCCCGGGTTTTGATCTGGGTGGTACTTCATCGCAAGTTTGCGATAAGCCTTCTTAATGGTTGATTGATCAGCATCTTTTGACACGCCGAGTATTTGATAATAATCCATATAGCAAATATGTGATTTTCGGCGCAAAGGTCAAGTTTTGCCTGCGATTTATTTACCTCAGCCCAAAGCATCTAATTCTTTATTATTATCAACAACTTAACAGTTCCAGACCTTGACCTCTAGAAAAAAGGACACAGATTGTAAAAAGGGTTATCCATGAAGCACTCACTGTAAGGCCAGGCTGCCATGACCAACCTTAGTTTAATGCGCTATAATTAAGGCAGTTATGAAATTTAAAATTGATCTCAGCGAGCAAGAAAAAACGGAAGGGGATGTCATCACCCAAGAAAAAGTGAAGGTCAAAGAACCAGAACTTTTTAAAGTGATTTTGTTGAATGACGATTTCACCCCAATGGATTTTGTCGTTGAGATATTAAGAAATGTTTTTCATCACGACACGCAAAAAGCCAACCAGATCATGATGGACGTTCATGAAAAAGGTTCGGGTACGGCTGGAGTATTTACTTTTGGAGTTGCTGAAACAAAAATTTATATTGTTCACAACCAAGCAGAAAAATTTCAGTTTCCTTTAAAGTGTGTCATGGAAAAGCAATAAAAAATTGGAGAAAACTTAACAATTAAAAAATAATACACATGCTATAATACAATTGACCTTTCACTCAACCAGAGGAGGATCTAAATGTTAGACAAAAATGTGCAATCAACTCTCAATCACTCAATAAGTATTGCTGAAAGCTTTAAGCATGAACTCGTCAGCCTTGAACATATCTTACTCTCTATGACTCAAAACAGTCAGGCGCAACACATTCTAGAATCACTCAACATTGATTTAGAAAAATTAAAATTAGAAGTCACACAGTTTCTGGACTCTCACAAACAAGAATTAGGTTATGTTGATGAACTCAAACAAAAACCGGAACCAACAGTGGCCTTTCATAGACTGGTACAAAGAGCGGCGGCACAAGTACAGAATGCTGGCCGCCAACAAGTGAACATGGGACATTTGTTAATTTCTCTTTTTGAAGAGAAACAAAGTTACGCATTGTACTTACTTGAAAAACAGGGCCTGAAAAAATTTGATCTTGTGCAGTTTGTTTCTCATGGAAATGGACAAGGACACAGTCAACGCATTGAAATTGAAATACATACGCCGGGACAAAATGGCAGCGCTTCAGGCTCTGCTAAAAACCCACCGACAAAAACAAAGTCAGCCATTGAAAGCTTCACTGAAAATTACACCAAGAGAGCTCGACAGAATAGTTTTGACCCCTTAATTGGTCGCGATAAAATTTTGGCTCGCAGCTTACAAGTTTTGTCGCGTAGGAATAAAAACAACCCTATTCTTGTCGGAGAGCCTGGAGTGGGTAAAACTGCCATTGCTCAAGGGCTCGCACAAATGATAGCCCAAGGGGATGTTCCCGACAACTTAAAGAACGCTGAGCTTTTTTGCCTCGATATGGGTGCCTTGATCGCCGGAACAAAATTTCGTGGTGAATTTGAAGAGCGACTTAAAAAACTGCTCACTGAGATTCGTAAAAAAGAAAAGGCGATTCTTTTTATAGATGAAATTCACACCATCATTGGCGCTGGCAGCACCCAAGGTGGTAGCATGGATGCCTCAAACTTGTTAAAGCCTGCCCTGGCCAATGGAGAACTCAGTTGTGTGGGCTCGACCACTTACAAAGAATTTAAGAATCATTTCTCTAAAGACCAAGCTTTATTGAGACGCTTTCAAAAAATTGATGTGCCCGCCCCGTCGCCAGAAGACACCATCGCCATCTTAAATGGCTTGAAGCCAAAATATGAAGAGTTTCACAAAGTGACTTATTCAAAACCGGCGATCAAAGCGGCTGTTAATTTGTCAGTGAAGCATTTGCACGACCGACAATTGCCAGATAAAGCTATTGATGTGATTGATGAAGCTGGGGCTTTCTTAAATCAAAAAAATAAGCCTCGTAAATCTCGCAATGTGCAAGTCAAAGATATTGAACATATCGTTTCAATGATGTCACAACTTCCACCAAAAACTGTGTCCTCAACAGAAAACGATAAGTTAAAAAACTTAGAAAAACATTTGAAAGAAAAAATTTACGGACAAGACTCTGCAATTGAACAAATTGTTTTAAATATTAAAATGGCGCGACTTGGCTTAGGCAGGGAGAGCAAACCAATCGGCTCTTTTTTATTTGCTGGCCCTACTGGAGTTGGCAAGACTGAGCTTTCAAAACAACTTGCTGGTCACCTAGGAGTAAAGTTTCTACGTTTTGACATGAGTGAATACATGGAAAAACATTCTGTTTCGCGCCTAGTAGGAGCGCCTCCGGGATATGTTGGTTTTGATGAAGGTGGCTTATTGACAGACTCTGTAACAAAGCACCCTTATTCAGTGCTCTTGTTTGATGAAATTGAAAAAGCGCACCCCGATTTGATCAATATTCTTTTACAAGTAATGGATAACGGTCAATTGACCGATAGTAATGGCAAAGTGGCGCACTTTGAAAATTGCATCATCATTATGACCAGCAACGCTGGAGCTCAAGCTGCTGCCAGAGGAGTTATGGGCATTGGTAACGTTGATCGCTCTAACTTGTCTATTGATGCCATTAAGAAGCATTTTAAACCTGAGTTTATAAATCGCCTTGATTCTGTCATCCAATTTAAGTCTCTTGAGCGCAAACAATTAATCAATGTTATAAGTAAGTTTGTAGGTGAACTTAAAAATCAATTAAAAGACAAAAATATACACCTTCATCTTGAAGCCAATGTTTTGAACTGGTTGTTCAAAAAAGGTTATAAACCCGAGTATGGAGCTCGCCCTTTTGAAAGAATTATCAATGAGGAGATCAAAAAACCATTGGTGGATGAAATCCTGTTTGGGAAACTTAAAAAAGGTGGAAGCGTAATTGTTAAGCTCATTGGAGATCAACTACTCTTTGATACTAATAAACAACTAGGGTTTAAAGACCCAACAAAGCTATTGACCTCTAAAGAAAAAGAACCCGTCTAAAAACTTTTGTAAAGGCGTTTTTGAACTCGTTAAGTCAACTCTAATAGGTAAGTGTTATTAAACACTTACCTATTAAAAAAAATCTTGCCTATTTGCCCTTGCCTTATAATATAGAGTGTACATATTTAAGTCTGATATTTTCTTAAGGAGGAACCATTTAAATGGCGTTTATTAAACGAATTGGTCTTTTTTTAATTGTTAACTTTTTAATATTAACAACTGTTGGTTTTTTATTTAACTTTATCTGTACATACTTTGGCATTGAGTTCAATCAGCCATATGTTTACTATTTAGTCCTCTATTCTGTTTTTGGTTTTGGTTCAGCTTTAGTTTCTCTATTTTTATCAAAAACAATCGCCAAAAAAAGAATGCGTGTGCAGTTGATCGACCCTCAAACGGCTCAGGGTGAAGAAAGAGAATTGGTCAATATGGTGCACCGAATGGCCAAACAGGCTGGCTTACGCAAAATGCCTGAGTTTGGAATTTACGACGCTCCTGAAATCAATGCCTTTGCAACAGGCCCTTCAAAAAACAATTCTCTTGTTGCCGTTTCGACTGGATTGTTGCGTAAGATGAATAAAGATCAAATTGAAGGTGTTTTAGGCCATGAAGTTGCTCACATTGCTAATGGCGATATGGTGACAATGACATTGCTCACTGGCTTAATGAATACAATGGTTTTGTTTGTTGCTAGAATTCTTGCTGATCTCATCGCTAGCAATATGGCCGGAGAAAACAGACGACCAAACCCCTTTGTTTATATGGCTATAAATATTGGTTTACAGATGGCCCTGAGTATCTTGGGATCCATAGCCGTTAGTTATTTCTCGCGAAGACGAGAGTACCGAGCTGACAACGGCGGAGCGAAGTACGCTGGTCGCGATAAAATGATTTCCGCATTGCGAGCTCTTCAGCAAAACTATGAAGTGAACAAAGCTTCTAATAGCAAAGACTCCCCTGTTGCGGCTTTACAGATATCTGGAATCTCTAGAAGTAAACTCGCTAAATTGCTTTCGACTCACCCTCCATTAGAAGATAGAATTAGATCACTTGAGCGCCACCAAAGAAATTTCTAATCACTACCCTGAAAAAAACAAAGGGCTGTTACTCGCAGGAATAACAGCCTTTTGCTGGTCACTTCTGGCCATCTTTTTAAAGTTTGCCTTAAAATTTACTGATAGCGCCACCATTGTTTGGTCACGCATGTTTGTAGCTCTCCTGTTATTATCAGTCTTTCTGTTAATTAAAGAAAAAGGCGTGCATTTTTTTAAACCTAAAGTCTCATCAATACTTGCTGGCTTATTTTTAGCTGTGAACTACTTTGGCTACATGAAAGGCATAGAGCTCACGACAGCTGGCAATGCTCAAGTGATGATTCAAATGGCACCTACCCTGCTTATTTTTATTGGTATTTTTTATTTTAAAGAAAAGTTAAGTGCTCGGCAGCTTTTCGGTGTGGCCGTTGCGGTTTTTGGGTTTTATTTTTTCTATCAATCCCAGATCACTAATGCACTCAATAGCAATATTGATCTGTTAGCCGGAAACCTGTGGATTTTTATTGCAGCTTTGACTTGGGCTTTATTTACAACTTTACAAAAAACATCTAGCTATAAATCATTGAATCATTTTAATGTGGTCGTATATCTATTTGCAGCTATTGCCCTAACGCCCAATGCAAACCTTTTTTCATTGCTAACAATCGGATGGTTAGATCTACTGGTCCTTTTCTTTCTAGGGCTCAACACTGTGATTGCTTACGGCTGTCTTGGCCTTGCGTTAAAAAAAGCTCCGGCCAGTCAAGTGAGTTTAATTATTATTTTAAACCCAATTTTGACTCTACTTCTACTTTATATATTTGCCAGTTTAAATCTTGATTTCATCGAACCAGAAAATATCAGTTTGCTCAATTTTGTGGGTGCTATTTTGGTTGCATTTGGAGTGGGTTTAGCAGTCATAAAAACTAAAAAAGCGTCTTAAAAATTTTTTATGTCTATAACTACCACACATCTATTGAGGACTAGACCTTCACTGACATAATTGGGAACTCCATTGTCATTCTAGCTATTTCTATTTAGACTATTTATGTGAAGCTTTTAATCATTTTTATATTTTTATTGTCAGCAACCCTAGCAAATGCCGTTCCACAAACAGCACCTTCTAAAAAACTCATAGATCGAGTTAATAAAGTAAAAGGAAATGAAAATTTTCTTGCTTCTGCTTTAAATAAAAACTCCTCAGATGACCATGTTGTTAAGTACGCACATGCACAACAAATCAAAAATACACAGCCAGAAAAAGCTTGCACTCTGTTTAAAGAGCTACGACAAACAAATTCTTTTAAGTTCAAAGACCTTGCTTTGATTCGTACTTATGAAGTCTGCCCAGAAAATAAAAAACCAAATTTCAGCTCAAAACCATGGTTAAGAAAAATCATTGCAACAATTGAGTTTGATCACTGCAAAAATAAAAACTCTGCTAATTGTGTAAATGTGTACCTTGAAAAGTCTAAGAGAAAACTCCCACAGACTGAAAAAATAGCCCTCATTGATGTAGCTCTCTACAAAGCCAAACAAATTAATAATAAAGCACTTATAAGAAAAGCCACTCAGCGCCTGCACAAGATCTCGCCAAAATCTAAACCTAAAGTGAGAACACAAGATTATTTACTGGTGGCTAAAGATTACCTAAAGGCGCGAGAATTTGATCGAGCTGAAAAGTACTTTTCAAAAATTATAAAGAAAAACTTTTCACTTAAAACAAAAGTGGAGGCCTACAAAGGCTTTAGTAAATCTGAAAAGTTGCAACGAAACTACAAAACATATGTGACAAAAGAAAAAGATTTATTTCAGTTTGTTTTATCTAAATACAAGCTTAACAAACGATTGATTAGCAATAAGTTACTCGACAAAACCTGTCAGAGCTATTCACGAGCAGCCTGGTCCTATGCATCTCGTACAACGGCTGAAAACACCTTAGACATCTGTGCCAAACTTTTGAAAGGCAAGTACAGTTTAGCTAGCAACTATTGGATTCGAGGACGCATCGAAGAAGAGAAACTCAACTACACCAAGGCCATTGAGTATTTCAATTTAGCGCTCCAAGAACGTTCTAAAAACAAAGATTTCATTGATAAACTGTATTGGTACAAGGCTTGGAACGAACGAAAAATTAAGAAATTTTCTGACGCCAAAAAGACTTTAACTAAACTCATTGAGCAAACTGAAAATCGCTTTTCAGAAGCTAAGTTTAAATTTTGGCTCGGTAAGATTCATTTAGAAGTCAATGAGAAACAACTGGCAAAAGCACAGTTCACTGAAATCATCGAAGAGTCACCGTCTTCGTTTTACTCATTGCTTTCTCACAAGTATTTAAACAAAAAAATATCTTATGACAGAACTCTCGCGAGCAATAAAATCAAAACTAAAAATTTGAACCTGAGCTACGTAGATTGGCTGCTACTTCTTGATGAAAATGAAATTGCACAAAACTACCTTAAACACAAAGTTAAAAAGCATAGAAATACCTTTACAGAAGATAACATCAGAGAGGTTTTCCCATACTACGCTAAGACTCACATGTACTTAGAGTTCTTTTATCTTGTTTCTATCTTAGCTCCAGAGCGACAAAACAACCTGTTAAAATCAAACCCTGAGCTGCTTTTCCCACAACCTTATAAAGATATTGTGGAAAACATGACTAGTGAGTTTAAATTCAATCCACATATTGTCTACTCGATTATGCGGCAGGAGTCTGCTTTTGACCCTAAAGCTCGCAGCTTTGCCGATGCTTTTGGCCTTTTACAGCTCATCCCAGAGGTGGCCACTAAAGCTAACCGAAGCATCAATAGCAATTACCGCGAAGCCACTGATTTGTACAAACCTGACCTTAACATAAAGCTTGGTTCTTATTACCTGAAACAGCAATGGAAGTTGTATAAAGATCAATTTATTCTTGCCGCTGCTTCTTACAATGCAACAGACAGAGCTATTCGCTCATGGATTAAAACTCGCTTTAAAGGCGACACTCTACAATTCATCGAAGACATTCCTTATGAAGAAACTCGTAATTACGTCAAACTAGTCATGAGAAACTATATCTTTTATAAACTGATCAATAGTTCTGAGGGTGCCATTGATTTTCCAAACTATTGTTTAGAAATGAAGTCGATATGAATAAACTGATTTATTTTATTTTGTGTTTTTTGATCACCGCCTGTAGCTCAGCTCCCCCTGAAAAACCAAACCCAATGCCTTTTTCAAAGCACGACAAGGTATTATATAACATTGGTGAGTGCAGTCGTTCACGCAGAAATATTGTAGCAAGAGAATGTCTAGAAAAATATCGTAATCATGTTTTTAAAGGTAAATTACTAGTGATCAATCCAGCTAAAATTGGTGTGGAAGCCCTTGTTGATATTGGCCAGACAGAAGTCACTTGCCATATTTACCCTAGTGATCAAACCTGGCAAATGTTAAAATCACTCGTTGTTGGTGATATTGTTGCCGTTAACGGCTGGCCTGAAGATTTTCATAACTCATTTAGCTACAACAACCTTATTTTATCAGATTGCACCTTATTGCCTATTCAGCGTTACTCTGAAGTTAAAAAAGAACAAGCCCAAAGCAAAAAAAAGCGCCCTTAAGACGCTTTTCTCTTTTTATTATATAATTTTTTAGCCTGCCCTTTCCAGTTGTCTCTTGCGATTCGCCCTGGAAAGAACTCGATAGCGTCTGTGATCAATTCAATGTCAGACTTATTTAAGTGGCTCACCTGCTCAAAGGTGTATATACCTAACTTATTGATCTTCTTTTCGATAAAAGGACCAACTCCTTTAATGAGCTTTAGGTCGTCTTTATCTTTTGATGTTACTTTGATGTTTTTTATTGATAAATTGTCGACTAATTTTTTTCTCTTTTTTGATTTTACTTTGACCTTAGATTTTGCTTCTTCTTTGGGCTTAGGTGCGGATTTAAGCTCTTCAACGTACTTAGATAAGTAATCTAACTTCTTATCTTGAACTTGGTTCTCTTCTAAAAATTTGTCCTGAGTTGCTCGTAACTCTTTAAAATAGCTCTCGTAATCAGAGGTCATAGAGTTGTTTTTGCTTGCATTTAATTGCGAAGTAATTACCTCAAATTCTTTTGTCAGATGATCGTAATTATATTCATCGTGAGTATGATTTTCTAATTGCAATGACAACTTATTAAACTCTTTAATCAATTGATCTGTGCTGTACTCACCGTGTGAATGGTCGTTGAGGCTTTCTTTCAAAGAGTTAATTTCGCTATGATAATTCTCAAAATTTTCATCATAAGAAATCACTTTTGAAAAAAGCTCTTTGGCTTTACTTTGATTCTCTAAGATTTCTTTTTTAAAATTATCTTGATTGCTAGAGAGCTCTTCAAGGGTCTCTTCATGTTTCAACAGGCTTGATTTAAAGCTTTTGTAATTAGTATTCAAGTGGTCTAAGTTATTGTTTATTTTATCGAAATGCTCTTTGTTTTGAGAGTTTTCAGACAAACGCTCTTCTAGACTTATTAAATTCTTTTCAAACCCTGAAAGTTGCTCGAGGCTCTCTTTAAATTGTTCATTTTTACTTTCAAAATCCTCAATTTTGCTGGTCCACTTTTCATAATGATCAAAGCGCTCTTTAAAACTTAAAAATGATTCATGATTACTTACTAATGTAGTAGATAAGTCATGCAAATGCTCTTGCCATTCATTTTTATTTAATCTCTCTTCAATACTAGCAAGAGAGTTGGTATGGTTAACAATGGTTGGCTCAAACTTACTATTCATTTCATTCAGTTTATCATTGAAATCTTTTTCAGACGTTTCAAATTTTGCGACATAGCTTTCATCAAGTTGATTAAATTTTTGCACAAAATCTTCATTTTGTGTTTCATAAATTTTATTAATAGTGTCTTGAAAGTCATTAAACTGTTTATCAAAGTCGAGCGCATTAAAACGAGCATCTTGCTCCACTTTGTATTCTGCGTACTCTTCATTAAATTCATTAACAAAACTATTGAATTCTTTCGAAGAAACAAAATTTAAAGAGTTTAATGTTTTAGTAATGCTATTTACTTTGCCATCGAGTCCAAGCAAAGCATCGAGTTCGTTGATCTTTAGGGTCATGTCTTTATCATTTTTAAATAATAGACCTTGTTTATCTTTAAGCTCATCGAGCTCACGCAAACGGTCATCGTAGTATCTCATTCTGTTTTCATAACCCTGAAAACGGAGATGCCATTTTTTTCTTGATATTACATAATGAAATAAATATCCAATGATTCCCGATATCAAGCAGATAAATAGGATTTCAAAGACTGGCTGGTAACTTTGATAATTTTCAAATAACATTTATGTTTACTCCTTACCTTAAATTTATTTCTACACGTCTGTTAAAGAATCGACCTTTTCTCGTTCTATTTGAACTCATTGGTTTAGATTCCCCCATCGACTTGGTTAAAATTGCGTCTTCCTTCACTCCAAAAGCGATCAGTGCTTTTTTAATGGACTGACTTCTGTAAAGCCCCAATCGGTAGTTATCTTTTTTCTTACCTAGATTATCTGTGTGACCAATGACTGAAATTTTCTTGCTTTTGTTTTTTTTCCACTCACTGGCAATTTGCTTTAAGTACTTTTGTACTTTTTTAGATGATAGAAACTTTTTAGCACCTGACTTGAAGTGTATACGTCCATTGATAATTTCAATTTTATCATCTATGTTTTTAGTGATTGGCTTTACGCTAGCGACAGGGGTAGGTTTGGCCTGTGCTTCTTGGATAATAGGAGCCGACATCATGCACTGCTTTTTAATAAGACAGACGTACCAGTCAGCGCTGAGAACTCCCGTAATTAATGTTAAAACAATCAAACCAAATAATTTCATGAACACTCCAAGTAGATTCAAAAAACTTTTCGGGAACTGTGTAGGTGTTCTCGAGTCCTAATATGTTGTGTTAAAAACAAAAACTATTTATAAAAGCTCAATTAATTTAATGTGATGGCTTAAGGATTAATTATCGTAACAGTTCTCAAAGCACGATCTGTTTCAATTTAAAACAAACAAGACTTGCTGCTGCCCCTTGAACTCACACAATTCGAGTGATTTTTTTGTAAACTTTTTTTTCAGTTGCTTTAAACTTCACCTTAAAATCAATCTCATAATGAGAAAAGTTATGTACTTTCAGACACTTAAGCAACTAGACTTTGGCACCTGACTTGCTTTTACAACACATAAAGTTTGTTGATTTTTTATGGGAGCAAAAAATGAATATTAACTTATATGATAAGAACAATTCTAAATCTAAAAAAGTGAGTGTCGGTGTTTTATTCACACTCTTACTTACATTATTTGTTGGTCACCTGAACCAAGATCCAGTAACAAGTGCTGACTTTGCAAGTGAGATTGCTAAGAACACTCAGCGTGACACTGTCTTGCCGCCAATTCTTCCTGTAAGAAAACACAAAAAAGAAAAAGACTTACTCGACCCTGCTATTTCTAAAATGTGGGGCTTGCAATCTGTGCAAGCGATCAAGGCCTGGAACCAATTGAACATAAAAGGTGATCGTAAAATTATAGTTGCCGTCATAGATACCGGCATAGACACCAAACATCCTGACTTGCAAAAAAACCTATGGGTAAACACAAAAGAAATTCCTGGCAATGGTAAAGATGATGATATGAATGGCTGCATAGATGATGTTCACGGTTGTAATTTTATATCTAATAAAGGTGATATTAAAGATAACCATGGCCATGGCAGTCATATTGCGGGGATCATCGGTGCGACTCATGGTAATGGCGTTGGCATCAGTGGTGTGGCTCCCAATGTGAGTATGATGATTCTTAAGTATTACGACCCAAGAGCACCGGGCATCAATAACCTTGTTAACACAGTGAAAGCCATTAAGTATGCTGTGAAACAAGGCGCACACATCATTAATTATTCAGGTGGTGGCCTTGAAGCCAGTCCCGCAGAACGCAAAGCTATTGAAGAAGCTCGCAAAAAAGGAATCTTATTTGTAGCTGCTGCTGGGAATGAAAAGTCCAATTCAGACATTCACGGCTACTATCCAGCAGATTACAAAATGTCGAATATCATTTCAGTGACAGCGATCAATAAAAATAAATATGTTTTACCATCCAGTAACTACGGAGCGGCGTCTGTTGACGTTGCAGCACCAGGTAACAATATCTTATCAACTTTACCGGGTGGTCAGTACGGTAAAATGACCGGTACTTCTCAAGCCACTGCTTTTGTGACTGGCGTTGCCGCCTTGATTATGTCGCGTTTCCCGGATTTTACTCCTAGTAAAGTGATCAAGCATTTAACCCAAACGGGAGACTTCGATCAAAGATTATCTGGCAAAACTAAGCACAAGAAACGTTTGAACACTTACCGTGCTCTAACCATTCTTGACTCTGGTGTCGGCGTTACGGGCATTGTTGCCAAAAACATGCAAAACTCACCAGAGACTAAGTTTAGCATTGAGTCTACCACCGACCGATCGACAAGTGCGACTGATGAAACAGGTTTGGCTAGTTTTGTTAAAAGAATGAAAAAGGAAATTTCTAAGAATGTTAAAACAGCAGATAAATAAAAATATAAAAAATAAACAGAGCTACTTTCTTTGTTAGAAAAGATCTATTTCCAAGTCCTATTTTATTAATTAAAAAATAGGACTTGGACTTCAATCTCATTTATTCTTTAGTATAAGCTTCATTTTAGATTTAGTTCCATTACTGTAGTAACACCAAACATCTCAAATAGATAGTTTGTACATTTTGTCCTGAAGGACGAAGACGGCGCAAGATGGCTTAGGTTGTTCATCGATATTTTGCAACCATGAAACTCTATGATTCCATGATCATTGTCAAAAGTTAAACTCCCCTGTTTAAACTCCCTGTGGCCATCTTCCATATTTTGAAAATCTAACTTCATAAAAGACTGATCAATTGTATTAAAAAACAGCCAAAAATATTTTTTACCTCGGGGCAGGTCCTCATCAAGAATTTTAATCTCTGTGAGAATATATTTCTCACTTTCAAACAAATATAAAAATTTAAATGGTTTCAAAAATAGCCTTCCGTTAATGAAATATTTTATACAAAATTAAGGAGTCCATTTGTGTTTAACGAGCAGATCTCAAGTCGTCCAGATTAAAAGCTGTATATAACGCGCAAAGTTCTGAGGCCTGGAACTCTACTTAGTTCCATGTTATAATATAAATATGTTAAGTCGTATTCCAGATGATTTACGCATATTAATTTTGTTCATTCTGTTTTTTAATTTAATAACTACTTATTTTATATATAGATCTAAATTATCTACGAAAAAAAGAAATAAGCTACTTCTATATACATGGACACTTAGTCTATTTTATTATTTATTCATCTCATTCTTTCAGAAAACAAAAT
>JAHDFM010000012.1 GCA_020628165.1 Bdellovibrionales bacterium
CATCAACAAATTGCACAAGAAACCCTGTTTGTACGTTGGCTTTACGGTCTCCCCAGAGAGTGCCTGCTTTTGGGCTTTTATCTCCTCGAGCTGGGTTGAGCTGCTCCCAGGGAACTTGAGCTACAGGAAGTAATTTAATATCATCGGGGTCGTTTTTAGACATTGTAGTGCAAGCGCTAATCAGTACTGACAATATAGAAATTAATAGTAGTTTCATATTTCTTACCCTTTAATGTTAAGTTTCATTCTAATAGTAATCACTTATTACTATAAGTTACAAATTAAATCTTTTGAAACAACATTGTTTTACCGTGGAATTTTAACTTTAAGCTTTGACCTTCAAAAATTTTATCATAAACGTTTTTCATGCGATTTAAAGTGACATTTTTTTGATCGTTGTTTTGAATTTGAAAATTACTCCAAGTCATAATTAAGTTCATAAACTCTTCTTGGGTTAAGTTTAAATGATGTTCGTATTTAAATTCTTTCTGCAACTGAAAACTGACCTGTTGAGCCGCCTCAACTGTTGGGAATCGATCTCGACGACTGGCATTTGGTAAATGCTCATCAAAAAGCTCGCTGTGCATTTGCTGTTTATTCGCGTCAGTAGAAATCTGACCATTAAAGCCATAACTATCTATGCACAGATAACCCTTATTTTTAAGAACTCTTCTTGCTTCGCTTAAGAATTTAACTTGCTCGACCCAATGAAACCCCATTGAAATATTCACCAGCTCAAATTCACCAGGATTGAATGGTAAATTCTCAGCGGCTGCTTGTATGAACTCCAGTTGATAATTTTTGTACGCCTCTTGTAGCATGGAGTTTGATAGGTCACAACCAACTACAGAGTTAGAGATTTCAGCAAGCGCACTGGTGGAATGCCCTGTCCCGCAAGCCACATCAAGCGCTCTGTCTACTTTTTTTCCAATATACTCATTGATCTGCGCAAATGGCATATGATGATATTGAGGCCTAAATTTAGAATAACGTTCAGATTCATTATTATTTACAAACGGATTTTCAACATTCATTGGTGCCACCAAACTATTGAGTTTATATACTAATTATAATGAAACAAATATTAACATTTTTTACAACACGACATTGTTTTTTTATCTTACAGAATTAGAAAATTTATATTGCTCTGCAACGTAAGGCCAAATGCCTTAAGCATATATCCATCTAAGTATTTCTAAATGTGTATAGAATTAATAATAAAAAATTTAATTCAAAAAGCTGGTATTGTGTGATTGATAATTCTTATGGAACTGACATTCTTAACATTGATTCAGTTTAGTGTTTAATTAATTGTAAATTGTAACCATAATCTACAGATAAAGAACCTCTAGAAACAAACTTAACTTACTAATTTTAAAATACTGCCAATTCTAATAAATTATTTACAATGCTCTATACTTGAATTGCCTCGACCTGAACCCGCTGTTTTTAGCACGTAAGACATCACTTGCTCTGTTGGCAATAGGTCGTATGAGTAATCAATTAAAAAAGGCTGTGGTTTATTCGGGTTAATGGAGCCACGAGATGAAGCCCCATCAATAAATTTTTCATTAACAGAGTAAATATGACCAACTGGATAATCATCTCTCCCTTTAGCATTTGAGTTGTCACCCCTTTGTGCTTTAGATCCAACACCATTGGTAGCCCTTGTTGCAGAATATACATTATTTTCAGCTATGATTTGGGAACCACCAACAGCATTCATACCACTAGTTTCAAACTTCTGAATGACAGAATTAAATACGTGCCCAGATGTTCCAGCAGAGAAGCGAGGGTTTCTAGATTTAGCTTCTAACAAACTAGAGTGAACAGTAACAAAACATTCACTGCCTTTCCCTGCCAAAACAACATCAGTGAAATTAGCGTTTTGTCCACAAATAAGACCTTTTGTTGTATTATAGACATGATAAGACGAAACGGTCACAAAATTTGCAGTATCTTCAGCATCTGACCTTCCAATACCTATGCCCTCATCTGTTGAACGAGTCACCGATAATTGATTAAGCCAATAGTGATCACCACGACGTACAAAAATTCCTGCCATTTTATTTTCACCATCCACCGTCAACCCATGGACAATGGTATTCCCACCATTAAATAGTAAGATCGCACCAGATGTACCTTTAGAAGAAGGAGAAATTGTTATTTTATTGCTCTTGCCATCAGTTCCTCTTCCGTCAATCGTTAAGTTACCAGCGGAGTGATATAAGGTTCTGTCTATACGAATAGTTCCACCACGAAGTTTATCATCAAAAATAATCCAATTAGGTTTTGAAGAGGACATCGCTTCACGAAGAGAGCCTGGTCCGCTGTCGTTTAAATTTGTAACTAAAGTGTACTTATCTGATTTAAAGCCTCCGGTTGTATTTCGTCCGTATCCTACACGATTTAAACTTGAAAGCAGAGAGACCTTCCTGTCAACTTGACAATCTTGTCCACTGCCTTGGTTATCTAACTCAAGAGAAACATCGTTTAAACTCTGATCAATGGTGCTATTATTCGTTGTTGGTTGTTCGTTGACGGTGCTGTTAAAATTTTCTAGATCATCAGGCATAGAGGATGAACTGTCACCCTCTTTGGTTGAGTCTTTTGAAGTATCAACAGCCGTAGAGTTTTCTGATCGACTGATAGATTGAGTTTCAAAGCCACTGCCACAGTTTTGAAATAACAATAAACAAACAATTAGAACAATGCCAATATAAAATTGTTTGAAATTAATTTTAAGCCCTCGCATGTAATAATATTACTTTAACATAAGACACAAGTTTAAAGGTAATACCTAATGATATCAAAATAAGCTACTTGCGTATTAATTTGATACACTTAGAAGTCTGCTGAATATAACGATAAAGAATAAATTATCTCAAAAAAATACAGTTGGAATTAAGGTCATGAATACTTTAATTTTATAAAACACTTCACGCCTATATCAAATTTATTAATTTACAAAACAAGCACTGGCTCTTTCTGTACTAAATTTTGGATCTTGAATAGGAGCAGCATGTCCGTTGATGGAATTACTGTCGGCATCAAAGTATGGTGGAGAACTCACTGCATTAGTAGTAATGTTCACAAAACTTAATGCTGACGAGAAACTTGCATAAGAAGAGTCCTCAACTGTTAGAAATGCTTTAATATTTGATTTACTCATCACAAAATTACTGTCTAGCAACCAGTCCGCCATATTTTCTGCAGGAACACTTGGTACTGAATCTGCCACGTCGTAAGTTCCGCCGAGCACACACACATTTCTAGCACCAAAATTTTTTCCTATGTACAAAGCATGTCCAGAGCCTTGCGAGTGTCCTCCCAAATAAAGCCGTGACCAATTCAAGGTTGAGCCTGACACAAAATTTTGCGGAAAGTTAAAACCATTGCTTTCAAAGTACTCTATGATTTTTATGATGCGAGTTTCAATACTATCAGCTACGTTCACAGTAGTTACAGAGCTTTCATCAGTGCCTTTAATCTTTTCAAGCCGAACTTTGCCGGCACAATTATCAACGGTTGTATTCCCTGCACATTCATCACTGCTATTGACAGCAAACCTATTATTATAAGCTGGTTGAATCATGATATATCCTGAACTCAGTGACTCTTCTAAAAAGGTTAATGAACCAAACTCACTGCTTGATACGCTGTAAGGTCTGCCAAACGTTCCTGTGAAATGAACATAAACATTTTGAGGATTGAAGTTATTTTTTGGAAATGCTATGGCATGATAACCAAACCCTAAGAGAGCATCACCACCAGACGGGCCAGCAACATCCATAGCTAATGGGTCAATGCGTGACGGCTGTAGTGCACAAATAAAACCGTCAGGCAGATCAAGGAAATGGTCACAGAGGGCACTGCTTGGTTGTGAATATGTATAAGTACTGCCTGGATCTGTGTTTGAATCACTGTCTTTGCAAGATAGCAAAGTCATCATCAAAACTATAATAATACAGTTTAAAATATTTGCCATATAACTGTATCGGCAAACGTATTCACTAACTTAAGAGGTGAATATTATTTATATTTTACCAGAGCATAAAGGTGTTTCGAGATAGAATTTCAAAAGTATATATTCTGATTTTGCCTGTATTCTACATGGCAAAGGTTTGAATTTTTTGTTTAAAGAGTTAAGTGTAAGCAGTCTTATTTGCGATATAATAATTATAAATTTCTATATAATATTTATAACAACCACCTATCTCCAGCTTAATAACTAAGCAGTTGTGTTAAAATAAGACATTAGTTTCAATCACAGTCGACTTTCTATCTTAGTTTTTTCACCTAGAATTTTATCGAGTGCAAAATCATGAAGGAAAAAACATGTCTAAAAAATTGAGCCTTTTTATTTTAATAGTATCATTATTAATGAGCTTGAACGTTTTTGCTGGCAGCTACACAGTTGAAAACAAGTTAAACAAATCTGAACTATGGACTGGACAGACAGAGGAAAGCTTTCAACAATACATCCAAAAATATAACTCCCCATTTATATATCAAGACAATCGCCAGTCTTTTGATGCCCGTCTCAAGCTACTTGATCAATTGCCCAAGGGCTCTTATGCCAAGGTATTGTCTTTTGTTTTTCACAACAGTCCAACCACTCGAGAGCTTGCAGCCCATTTATGTGCCGCCGCTCAAAGAGGAGTGAACGTTGACTTCATGGTTGAAAGTAAAAACGGTGATCGCCCAGGAATTCCCGATTTATTTGACGGCGATGATGACAAAAAGATCAACGAAGAGGTTTATCAGTTTTTAGCAAACTGTGGAGTGAATGTTGGAGTCCACAACCACATTCCAGACATCACAACTGTTAAATTAATGAGTTTTTTTAAAACAGTTTCACCTTCATTTCTGCTTGGATCAAAAAAACCACACGATAGCTATTCAAAGTTATTTGAAGGCACCTATAATCTACACATGATCATTAAAGATCATTTCAAGGATGAGTTTGCTCAGGCCTTCGAACCAGTTTTTGCAGAGCTAGCAGTTATTAAAGATAGAAAAATAAAAGAAATTAAAGAGCACTACTCGAGAGAAAATATCTCAAAAATGGTGAGCAAAAATGCTAGAGAACACCACAAAAAATTTCTAAAATTGCTCGAAGAAGGCAAGGAAATTAACAATAGGACACTGCCACAAAGGTTGCCCCGCAATTTAGAAGCCACTTATCTATTTCACGAAGGGCGAAGAAAAATACTTGCTCTAACAAATACATATGAAAACTTTAAAAGTAAGCTAATCAAATTGGCCATCGAAGGGCTTTTGCTGAAAGTAAAAGGCAACACTGAAAAAAGTAGTTTGTTAGAAATTGGACTCGTAGATCTGTTGCTCGCAAGTGGCCTGCACGAGGTCAAAAGCGAAACTCTCAAAAATGCTATCAATGATTTGATGAAAAGATTTCGTGAGAATGAAGAGCTCTACAGCGCTTACTGGGTTGCACACAGAGCTAATCGACTAAATCACAGAAAACTTTTTTATGTTGAATCACCGAATCAAGAAGATGCATGCATTGTATTGGGTGGTCGAAACTTAGGAGATCATTACCTTGCCAATCATCATGACTCACATTTAGATTCTGATATTCTTTACTGTAACCATCACGGCAAGCAAGTTGAAAATGTGATTTCTGAAGCCAAGGAGTCTTTTGAACAGTACACGTGGTCTGGGTATCAAATCGACGTCACACATCAGTTTTATCAACTCAACAATTATGATGACTACTCTCAACCAAGTGACGAAGATGTTTACCCAGATTACACCAACTTTGATCTGCAGCAGTTTTGGCTTGAACATGACCAAGGTAATATCATAAGTAGAATTTTTCCAAACCCTAAATACAACTTTGAATTTCTTTATCTAGCTAAAGGACATGCCCCAAGTTTCAGCGGCACCGTTCAGAACACCGTTAACATTGACACTGAAAAAACTGATGAGGATGAAAAACACCCTAATGCAGAAATTCCAAATATAAAAGTTGAACAAAACGAAGAGCCCGTCTTTGGCAACAGTTTAGCACAAGCCTACGATTGGGAGTTTCTCAGAACAGATTGGGATTCTTATCGCGCCCCTGACTACGACGAGGTCAGAAACCGTTTGTATGAATATATGGAAAATGAGAAGGCCCATATATTTATTGAGTCAGCTTATGTAGAACTAGATGAAAGAGGGCGTAATATACTCGAGCAAGCTCTACAGAGAGGTGTTGATGTTGATATCATAACTAACAGTATTTTTATTTCTGATGCCGGTTCAAAGGCCATTCGCTTATTGAGTGGGCAATGGATTAAGGAGCTTGTTACAAACTACGGAAAATTAGCTAAAAACAAAAACAGCCAATATGGAGATTTTAACATTCGCTTCACAACTCTTGCCGGTGGACATATGATTCACTTCAAAGGGGCTAGTTTTGCCTGTCAAAGTGACGGCACTCAATACTATAGAACATCAATCATTGGTTCACACAACTATCACTCACGCTCTGGGTATTCTGATAAAGAACACGCCCTCACTTGGAAAGAAGCTCCTAGTAGTGATTGCTTAAGTAAAGTTGCAGACAGTGTCAGTGAAGACCAAATGGTAAGCTCTAACACTGCAAAAAATTTATTTGAATTGCGCGAAGAGTATTACGCTAAATTAAACGATCAAAAGCTCAAAGAGCATGAAGACGTCATTGCAACACTCCAGGGCAAAAGTAAACTCACAGAAGTAGAACAAAATTTACTCAAAGCCAACCCGAAACTGCTTGAGAACTACACCAGCATGTACTTTGAAATTGAAGATGCAATTCTATCTGGAAAATTAACTGGAACTCGTTTGGAGCTTGCTGAATCCATGCAAATTGTGATCTTCGGTAACGAAAAATACGACCGTACAGAAAATCACAACCCTGAATTTAAGTCTGGAGAAAATTTCTCTAAGCTTTTAGAGGTGCTCAGAGATGGTGGAGCTCATGACCTGTTCGGCTACCTTCTGTAGACAATTAAAAGGGCAAGCCATTTGGCCCTCAAATATCTTTAGCTACAGCCTGTCTGTAGCTATTTCTCATTCCCTATAATTAAATATTGTATTTGCTCTTGGTTTAATAAATACTGTTTTGATCTAGTAGAGAAAATTCTTACTTCAATCAGGTTTTCACCTTTGATAAAGTTAAGCTTTGCGATAACCACAGTTATAAAAAATATTAAGCTTATTTTTCTAAAAAATCATCGTGCCCTGGAATATTTTCAGGCATAGGTTCTATTTGATTAACACCTAAATGCAAAATTCTAGTTCCAGCATCACAATTAGGATTTATACTTTTTCCAATAACGACACCTGACTTATCTGCTTTGATCTCTTCTTTTACTTCACCGAATACATTATAAACTCTAGCAATGACTTGCCCAACTTGAATTTCGTCCGCTAATTTAGGAAAAACATCAAGGATGCCTCCTTTTTTAGAATAAATCCAATAAGAGTGATCACAAATTGTGGCATTATGAATTAAATCTTTAACTTCACCTTCAAGCATTTTTAAATGGATTAAAGTGTTTTTGATTCCGTCCAAGGTCTCATCAACCAAAGAGTGTTGAAATGTATTTGGGTTACCAATTTCAATTGTGATTGCAGCAATGCCATTTTCATTCGCCCAACCCCTTAGAGTTCCTTCTTCATCATATTTTTGAACTATGATTTGAGGGTTTTGAAGATAAGCGAGAGTTCTTGTATCTTCTTTTTCTAAGTCTGCTCGAATGTATAAACTATTAACCCTTCCAGGACTAGCTGTATGCAAATCCAATAAGTAATTAAACTGACTTACGATTTTAGACGTAAAGTAGTGAGCATACAATTTACTAGATGCCCCAGTTGGACTCCCTGGCATTATCCTGTTTAAATCAACATTGTCAGAAAATACTCTTTGATTCATTAAAAATGCAGGTACATTACTTATAGGTATCATCACTAAGGTTCCGTTTAACTCAAGTGGATCAACATCATTTATCAATTTAAAAATTGTAGACGTCCCATTGAGTTCATTGCCATGTACAGCAGCTGTAATTCCTAAAGTGGGTCCCTCATTTTTACCTTTAACAATAATTATTGGCAGTTTCCAAGGAACCCCCAAAGAATTATCTGTTAAATGAATATAGGCTCTATGAACTTTTCCATTTTCAAATTCATCTAAGGCTAAGTCTTCTTTTGTTTTAAAAACTATAACTTCATTCATATTTTCATACCTACTTAATGATCTCTTCAATTAATGATTTATCGTTATCTAGTGACTTAAAAAGCTTCATCCTAAAACCACCCTTAGAATTTATTAAAGTTTGAGCCATTTTATCAATAGCGATAATTGTTAAAACTGTTTGGATGTAAGCCTCTACCAAGTCATCAATACCAAGACCCAAAGAGTTAAAGTCTTTTCTATCCATGAGTAGTAACCTGGATGTTTCTGAATCCCATTGATTTTCTGCTAATTTAACAGATAAGTTGGTTCCTAACACTTCCCAGCTTGAGGTTTTTAAGTCTGCCTCTAAAGGTCTTCTTGCCCTCCTTGCATATAAAGCGCAAGGCAACAAACCCGATTTTGAAGCACAAACCATCATACGCAAATCAGTTATATAAATGTTTCCTTTTAAATTTGGAACTGTCCCCACATGGAAATATTTTCCATGTTGACTAGTTGAACTCCAATTATAATGTCCTATCAAACTCTGTACTATAAACTGATCATAAGCATACTCACCACTCATAAAGCTATCTAACTCTTCATCACTCGTAATCGTCCAAACGCCTTGACCCGCATTTGAATATGGGTTTTTAACAACGGCTTTCCCGCCGAAACGATTAACCCATAAAGGAATCTCTAATTTACTCACATCTTTAATTGTTTCTGGCATTTGAATTTTTAAACCAGAATCTGCAAGATCAGAATTATATAACTCATATGCTTTGTTTGCTAATAGCTTATTTCTACCTCCGGACAAGCAAACTAAAATGGAGTTAAAAATAAATGTTTTAGTTATAATAGGAATTCTATTCCACGGCTTTTGGGTTACATACCTAAAAGCTGCCCTTATAGGAACAGTCTCTCCATCTGAGCAACTTACATGCATGACTCCATCTTTAAAATCAATAGATTGAGTTTCATTATCATAGTGCGGAACTAAATATACTTTTTCACCTGTCATGTCGGATAAAGTCTGTGCATAACCTGAAGTTTCCATATAGTTTTTGTCATAAATAACTGCCAAACTTCCTTTTGGCAGCTTTTTCTTTTTCTTAAGAGCTGGCAGAAACGTATTTTCAATTAAAAATTTATAACCTCTGTGTTCATCATAATCAGTACGTGGAGGCATAGACTTCTGACCAGAAGGACATGAGTTGGTTTCCAAAACAACCATCCTTCTATTGCCCATTTCTGTTGTCACATAAAATAAGTCAGATCCACCCCAAAAAAAATGTTTGGGATTGTAAGAAAGTGACTTAAACAAAGTATCCTCATTTACTTGTGGATTTAAATGTAAATATCTTTTTATGATTCTGCTTTTATCCAAATTAAAAAAATGATTTACAATCGGGTGTAATTGGGAGTTCAACGCTTTCGGATAAAAATGATTATCCTGCTCAAAGTTATTTGGCTCAATAATTTCAATATTTTTTTTCATATTTTAAATATTATTTTTTTTTAAATGATTTGAATATATAAAAATTCAAACACTTTAAAATTTAAGTCAAAAGTATATTTAGTCATCCAAAATCATTTGAAACTATAGATTTAGGCAAACTTGCTAAACACCAATATGCTTGTAATTTAAACAACCTAATCCCATTTTAGCTCAAGTAGATCCCAAGCCTTAAATGGCAATGTAAATATCTGCCATTTGGGACCTGGAACCAGATTTCAAATCTATATAATTTTCCTTAATATATTTTGCTATTTATTCCACGCCTTATGAAGACCTAACTCTTTATACATTTGTATAATATCAGAGACTTAACCAAAAATATCTTTGGCCATAGTTTTTTGTTTTGTTTCATAGCTTGAGTGAAAGTCTACAGTCATCCTTTCTTGATAAATTTTCCCATAAAGAATCTTTTACATGAACTCCAAAAATGTAAGTAAGATACTCAGCTTCAGAACCTATGATAGATTTTATATTTTCGCGTTCAGAAAAATCTATGGGTTGTTTTCTGTAAGACTCAGTACCATAAATGCTATGACATAACTCTGATAAACATAAACTTTCAGAGCAGTTCCAGCTTTGTAGAATATTAAATGTACCTTTAAGATGGCTAATAAGCCCTTCATCTGTATGTGAAAACCCTTGAAGATTGTACTTATCTAGTTTTTTTAATATTATATCTAGATCAATCAAATTTAAACCCTTTTAAGTACTTTAATAATAAATGTTTTGTCGAATATCCTTCATTATACAAAGGTTCCAGGCAGAAATACCCTAATTTTTTCTTTTAACCCTCATTAACCATCCGCAAAAGAAACTCTTTAATCTTAACTAATGGAACATCCACAGTTGCATCACCAATATACCATTCAGTTTTACAAAAACCGTCGCTATTTGGGTTACTAAAATGTACTAAACCCCAAACACCTAGCTCATTGGCAGTTTTTAAGGATCGATTAAATAGTTCCTCACGATTTCCCTTTACATATAAGTGAAACATATTAACTTGAGGTATTTCTGGGTTAATATACATATTTTTTATATTTGAAACTAGATCCGCAATTTCTAATGTTTTTTTATAAAATGATTCAAATGAATTTATTCTTTTTTTTAAATTATACTGCGCTGATAAATAAAGTGGTGAAGCAGTGATTAAGTTGCCACCATGACGACGGTTCCATATGCGAGCCTCTTTTATTAAATCAATAGATCCTAAAAGTGCAGAGCCTGCAACAGCACCGATACCTTTATAAAAACTGATATAAACACTATCAAATAAACTTGCGATTTGGTCATAGCTTTTTTGGTAGTAAGGTAAGCACTCCCAGACTCTTGCGCCGTCTAAATGAACAATAATATTTTTTGATTTTAAGTACTCAATTTGCTCTATTAAGTCTGACCAGGTAGGTAGTTGCCCGCCAATTTCACGCTGAGGAAGTTCAAAAATGACTGCTGAGGGTTTTGTTTTTAAGTTTTTTAGGTCTGCATGTGTAAACAGACGGTCTTTTTCACCAATTAACTCTGCTTTTAGATTATGTAATACCTTATAAGCATTTTGTTCATGTATCTCTAAATGACAAGTGGGGTGAAATGCAATTTGAGGGTTATTTTTTTTGTCAGTCCATATGCGCATGGCGATTAGCTGAGCCATGGTACCACTTTGTAAAAAAACACAGTCTTCATGCCCAAATAATTTTGCTAAATGAGTTTCAAAACTTCTAATGGAATCACCTTTACCGTATTGATCAGATTGATCTTCAGGTGAGACAACTTCACTCATTTCAGTAAAATACTGATGAGGAGTTTGGCGATAATTCCCTTGAAGAAATAAAGTACATTTTTTATGAATTTTTTCGGGGTCTGCTATCATGTCATTTACCTTTGTTAAAAAAAATTCCAGGTCTTAAATGGCAATGTAAATATCTGCCATTTAGGACCTGGAACCAGATGGTGGTGGAGGCGGCGGGAGTTGAACCCGCGTCCGCAAATAATCCACTTTAAGGCACTACATGTTTAGTTTGTGTTTTTAGGCGATAGTCAGTCTTCCACAAACAAAATCCAAACTACCCCTCCTGCAATTGATTTAAGTATCAAACCTTGCAGAAAACAAATTGATACCGAGAAGTCTAAAGTGGCGACTCATCAAGCCCGACTTCGCAGCAAGAATCGTCGTAGCTGCAACTTAGGCAGCTAATGCATAGTTATCATTAGCAACTATAAACTTGCCCGTTTTAAATGGGACCTCGGGCGCCCATACATGCTCCTTAAGCTTCATGATCCACGTCGAAGCCTTTTCGCCCCCAGTTAGAATCAATTTAATATATTTTCAGTGTTTATCTTTAGCATATTTCTATATTATTGATCCACTTAAAAAGGAGCCCAAATGCGCTATTTATCCACTTTTTTACTATCTATCATGGTTTTACTTACAATCAGTTCTTGTACTATGAACCCCAAGGTTGTTTATTCTCCTGAAGATATCACCGTTGAAAGCAAAAAATTAGATCAGTTTTTCCAAGCTGATATTGAAAAGTACATTGCAAGATCCCCTACATTTAGCACCTATTTAGGTCGTAAGGATCGATACCATGAACTCGATGATATAAGTTACAAAAGAGCTCAAGAAGATATAGCTCTCAATAAAGAATCTCTCAAACAACTGCGCTCATTCAACTTCAACAGTCTCAGCGAAAAGCACAAAGTGAGCTATAAATTGTATGAAGAAAGACTACAAAACGGTATTGATGACTTTAAATACTTTCACAATCGTTTTTTTGTGTCACAAATGTTTGGACACCACTCAGACTTACCTAACTTCATGATAAATATGCATCAGATCAAAACTGAAACGGATGCCCAAGCCTATATCTCAAGGCTCAATGGGTTTAAAAAATCATTTAAACAGCTTGATGAAAATATGAAAACACAAGAGCAAAAAGGTGTACGCATGCCTCAATTTGTTTTTGCTAAGGTGATCCGCGACAGTCAAAATATTATCAGTGGCTATCCATTTACAAAAAGTAAAAAAGAACAAAGCCCTATTTACAAAGACTTTGCAAATAAAATACAAGCTGCCAAAATCTCTATACCACAACAAAAAAAGCTTCTTGCTGCACTCACCGAATCACTAAATAAATCTGTTGGACCTGCTTACACCAACTTCATCAGTTATATGCAAGAGCTAGAAAAAAGAAGTCAACAAGTTGCCGGAGCCTGGTCTCTTCCTGATGGAAAAAACTTCTACAACAATCGACTGCAAAGAATCACCAGCACTAAAATGAGCGCTATGGAAATTCACAAACTTGGCCTTCAAGAAGTTTCCCGCATTCAAGGTGAAATGCGTTCTATCATGCAAAGAGTGAATTTTAATGGCAACCTACAAGACTTCTTTACTTACATAAAAACTAACCCCAAGTTTCAATATCCAAACACTCAAGCTGGAAAAGACGCTTACTTAAAAGACACCAGAGCTATCATTGAAAATATGGAAAAAAAACTTCCAAAAGTTTTTAATGTTTTACCAAAAGCAAATGTTCAGGTACGACCTGTTGAACCTTTCAGAGAAAAATCAGCCGGCATTGCTTTTTACCAAGGGCCTGCATTAGATGGCTCACGTCCTGGCATTTACTATGTCAATCTATCAGATATGTCTTCGGTTGCTAAATATGACATGGAGGCTCTCGCTTATCACGAAGCTTTGCCTGGTCATCATATGCAAATCGCTATTGCCCAGCAGTTAAAAGACCTTCCTTTATTTCGAAGACTTGGCGGCTATACTTCATACTCTGAAGGCTGGGGACTTTACTCAGAGTACTTGCCAAAAGAAATGGGCCTATATCAAGACCCTTACTCTGATTTTGGTCGCCTAAGTATGGAAATTTGGAGAGCTTGCAGGCTTGTTGTCGACACTGGTATTCACTATTACAAGTGGACTAGAGACCAATCCATTGATTACCTTAAAGCCAACACACCAAGCTCAGATGATGAAATTATGAAAGGTGTTGAAAGGTATTTTGTAATGCCTGGGCAAGCAACTGCCTATAAAATTGGGCAACTTAAAATATTAAGCTTGCGTGAAATGGCCAAAAAGAAACTTGGCTCCCAATTTGATATAAAAACATTTCACGATCATGTTCTAAAAAATGGAGCTGTCCCGCTCAACGTTTTAGAAAGCAACATTAAGGACTATATTAAAGAGAGTAAAAGTTTATAAAATGATTAGCTGTAGAGCGCTGTTTCGTGGTTGAACTGAAATATACATTGGAGATATTTCCCGAATGATCAAACAAGTCATAAAACTGAATAAAGATGAATATTTATTTAAGAGCGGCGACAGCGCCGATGCTATGTACATCATTGAAAGAGGTATTATATCCATCACCAAATCACAAAATGACTCTGAGGTTGTCCTAGCTGAACTCACAGCCGACGACCTCATTGGTGAAATGGGCTTTTTTAACCACTCTAAACGCAGCGCAAATGCAAGGGTACTATCAACTGTAGCTCACCTTGCCGTTCTCCCCTACGCGGCTCTCAGGTCGGAATATGATGGTATGCCCAAGTGGATCAAAGCTGTGATCAAGTCCATAAATACTAATTTAATCCTTTCTAATGCTCGTGTTCAGGAGCTTGAACAGCGCCTCAACCAGCTTAAAAAACAAAGCTAGTTTACTTCCCAAGATATGTAAAAAATGCAGACCTGTAATGACATTTTACGCCCGATAAATGCCCCTTTTTTTCACCACTTAAGCCTTACAATCATATGTTTTTAAGCCAACTCTAATGAGCTCACTTTGAGGTAAAAATCTCTCCCAAAAAAAGTGGTCCAGTTGTTGCTATTACTTTTAATCAGTTGAACGTTAGTTATTAGTTGTACGTTAGTTACATCTTGCTTTTTTGGCTTTAGTGATGGGAATAGTCTTTCTTCCCCCTCCCCCCCTGAAAGTTTATTTTGGGCGAGAGCCCATCTCACTCATCACTAAGGCCGAAAAGCTTTTTTCTAAAAAGCCTTATCGCCTTAAAATCTATCCTTAACATTTGTGCCTTTTTAATCTTAAATATACCATTAATTTAAATTCATAATTAAGGCAGCCTCACATTGAAATGGTCAATCCACCCCACCGAACTCAAGCTCAAAAATAAATGGTCCATTAACGGCGGATCGGTACAAACAAAAAAGCATCCCATCATTACGGTCTCTGATGATCAACACACAGGCCATGGTGAGATTGCCCTATCTACCAAAGAGGCTTCAAATGATTTAATAGTTGAACAACTTAAAAGAATAGATTTCAGCCAATTTGGTTCCCAGTCAGACATTCAACAATCACGCCTTCATCCTGCTATTAAACACGGGCTTGAACTCGCTTTGATTCATTATTTAGTTGATAAAAATAACTCTAATATAAGTCAGTTCTTTTCCCTTAAAGAGAACCCCAGCATTAAAACAAACTTTTCAATTCCGATTTTGCCAGTTGATAAGGTGGCAAACTACATTGAGCAAAACAGCGTCCACCACTATGAAAGCTGTAAACTAAAAATTGACGGTCAAAAACCTTTAGACTTTATTAGAGAAGTTGCCAGGAATTACAAGGGCACACTGCGAATCGATGCTAACGAATGTTTCACAACTGCTTCAGACTGCCTAGCACTCATAAATAAATTGCACGACATACAAGTGGATTTTTTTGAACAACCACTAGGCAGAGACAACTTACAAGAAAGTGAACTTCTCAAAAAAGAATCTCCTTGGCCGATAATAGGTGATGAATCATTACAGAACGAAGACATTAATTCGTTTCATGTTACTTGCTTTGATGGCCTTAATGTTAAGCTTGCAAAAGCGGGTGGCCCCACTCAAGCTCTACGACAAATTCAACAGTGTCAAAAACTCGGTCTTAAAGTTCTTGTCGGGTGCATGGTTGAAACATCCCTTAATATCTCTGCAGCCATGCAAGTGGGGCAACAAGCCGATTGGTTTGATTTAGATGGTTTTTTACTTTTGGAAAATGATCCCTACGAATTAGTTAAAAATAACCATGGAAACCTAACTTTAAACCCTTCAAAAGGTTCCAGGTCCTGAACGGAAAAGTGATTCTCTGTCATTGAGGGCCTGAAACCGAATGGTGATTTACATGACTATTGTCCTGATAAAACATATTTTATATATAGAACTTTAGTTGATTTTATTAGATTTCACTCCGAGAGACCTCCTTTAAACGCTATAATAATTGAGTGAAACTTCTTTTTATAACAACTCTTGCTCTGTTAATATCATGCGGCAGTCAATCTGGTCGCCGAGAAGCACTCTCTTCAACGGCTACAGGCCCCACACCTGGTGTGGCTACAGTTATAAGCATAGAAGATGCTGCTGGTGGAAGTGGAAATGTAGTTAATTCTCAAACACTAGTCAACGGAGCGCCCATCACTTTGTATGCTGTTGCTCGCGACGCTTTTGGAGATTTTGTCAGAGATGAACTCGTCAATTGGAACTCTACTACAGCTACAGGTTACTTTTCCAATCAAACTGGAAGTTCGACCGTGTTCACGCCAACTGGGGACGAAGAAGTTATCACCATAAATGCCGCGCACCTAACGTTAACACCAGACTCCACAGGTTTAATCTCTGTCACCTACGATGCTAAAAATTTTGCTGGACTTACTTTATGGTTAAGAGCTGATTCTTTATTGGGTCAACTTGCGGACAATGACAACGTCGTTGCTTGGAATGATGTCAATGGGTCTGGCAGGAATGTGATTGCACTCAGCGCTGGCCAAGAGCCTAACTTCACTCTCGGTGCCTTTAACGACTACCCCGCTCTTCGCTTTTCACCAGGAAATAGTGACGGCCTCCAGTCCACATTCACCATCAATGACATTATCACCAATACTGAGTTCACTTATTTTATTATTTTTAGCTCTACTAGTATTGCCACTGATAATAACACCGACCCCTCCCAAAACAATGCTTTAATGATTGATAACAGTGGGTACTTTGGAGCGACTTTGCGTTCGAGTGGTCCACTTGTGCAATCTTACAATTTTGATGGGGCTACCGCAGCAGCCGTAACAAGAAATATTGGCTTAGGTAGTTTTTATTTATTCACAAGTTATCATGAAGCCGGAGAGTTGTTCACTCAACTGAATGGGGACACTGCCACATCTACACTCTCAGGCAATACCGACAACCTCGGTGGCCAACTGACAATCGGTGGAGGCTTCGCTCCCGCCGGATTTTTTGACGGCGACATCGCAGAAATCATCATCTACAACACAAGTTTAGCTCCAGCCGACCGTCTTGTTGTACAAAATTATCTCTGCACCAAATACGCACTCACTTGCCCTTAAGCTACGAGCGAACTTTTTCTCCTTACATGTTTTTATTGTGATTTAAATGATCCAAAAAAATCCAGCTTTTCAAATCAGTGAAGAAAAAAATTTAAATTTAAAAAGTGTATTTGCACATTTCCATAGAAAAAGGAATTAGATAATAGTTACTATTTGTTATCGATAAAATCGATAGACAAATGATATCGTATATTTAAATGTTAATAAATTAAAATTAGATGGTGATCCTATTCTTTTTATTTTAATTCAATTTTATAGTCTCGAATTCGCTTGCTATCTTAGTTCAATGGTACTAAAAAATTGTCATGATAACACAAGATAAAATTACAAAAGCACAAGAAGAATGGGGTCAAACAATTATAAAAATTGGTGAGTTCAAAGAGTTCTCTCCAGAGTGCCAAGCGTTCACACTCGAACAGCTCAAGCATCTTTATGATTTTTCAGCTCCTATATTATTTAAACCTACAAAAGCTAAAGAAAAGCCGTTTCGCTCCAATATTGAAGCTGCCCTTTCTTACTTCATTGGTGGCAACAGTCAGTTCTCTGAAGACAAAGGCTTTGCTCTTAACCCTTGGGTGAAAGTACGTTTTGAAAATGATCAAATCAAAATCAAACAAGACAGCGCATTAGCTATGGGTCACTACTTCTTTACTGACCCTGAAGGCAATGAAGTCAAGGTTGAGTACACTTTTGGTTATAATTTAGAGGGTGACTCATTGAAAATTGATTTACATCACTCATCTTTGCCGTTTAGCTAAAAATTAAGTTGCTCTTTACCTATGAGTCTTGGCAAAATAAAGTAGATTCGATCAGTACACCAACTACTATGGAGGCTTTATGAAAAAGCTTTTTTTGGCAGCTCAATTGTTAACCGCTCTTATTTTTATAGTCTTTGGTGCCAATGGCTTAATTTATATGGCCACAGGAAACTTATTGATACCATTGCCTCCTAAAACTGAAAGTATGGGGGCCTTTATGGCAAGTCTTTTTGCAGCTAAGTACCTGATGCCCACAGTGAAAATCATAGAAGTCTTTGCTGGGGCATTGCTTTTAGTGAATAAATTTTCAAACCTTGCACTCATCTTACTTGGGCCGCTTGTGTTTAATATTCTTTTTGTGCATATATTTTTAGATCCTCCTGGTATACTCGTAGGAGTAATTGTCACTGTTTTATACTCAATGTGCATTTTTGCTCGCTGGAAAAGTTTTAAAAACTTTTTGTTTAACTAAACTCCATTAGTGTTGATTACAATTTGAGATCATTAAGACCCTATTTTAATTTATTAACTCATTAATCTGAGGTTTTTAAATTGAGCCATACTCTAGAAACCCATTTTAGCTGTCCATACTGCTATCAAACTATCTCTATGATGTTAGAGCCTTTTGATGGCAAGCAAGATTATATCGAGGACTGTGAGGTTTGCTGCCAGCCTATAAATATAGAGTACGTGTATCGAGATGAGTGCCTCGAACAATTCAGTGCAAAATCTCTCCATGAATAGTCATGGTTATTTTCTCGTTTTTTTTAATCGCTATTTTATCTCTATATATAAGTTTTAACTCTTCTGTATGTTGCAATTAAACAGTTATTTAAGAGCAACGTCTTAAAAGTGTAAAATTACTGTTAAGTGACTTAATAACTTTGAAATCAACCCGTTTTTTATACATAATGAAAGCCTTATGAAACTCTTTTTTGTTCTGGCATTGTTTATATTCATCGCTCCACTTCATGCTAAAAAAATAGTATTTTTAGGAGACTCCTTAACTGAAGGCTACGGCATACCACTAGATAAGGCTTACCCAAAACTGATTGAAAAAGAGCTTAAAAAAAGCTTTCCAAAATTAACAGTTGTGAATGCTGGTAGCAGTGGATCAACTACAGCTAGTGCCCTGTCTCGCCTTAAGTGGTTACTTAAATCTAAACCAGACATTCTTTTTATTGCTCTTGGAGGAAATGACGGTTTACGTGGAGTTAATGTAAATGCCAGTGAAACTAATTTACAACAAGCCATCGACTTAGCAAAAAATAATAATGTCCAAGTCATTTTAGCTGGCGTAAGAATCCCAATGAATTACGGCGAGAAATATCGTAAAAACTTTGAAAATATATTCATACGTCTTGCAAAAAAAAATAAAATCACTTTTATCCCTTACCTCCTCAAAGGAGTGGCCGGCGTGAAAGAATTAAATTTACCCGATGGCATTCACCCTAACGTCAAAGGCCATGAAGTCATTATGAAAAACACCCTCCCAACCATAAAGAAGCTGTTATGATCATAGAAACCAAACAACTCAACAAAACATTTGTTCAAGGCGACAGTCAAATTCAGGCAGTAAAAGATGTAAGTATGCAAGTTAAAGATGGTGAAACTATTTCTATCATCGGTAAATCAGGGTCTGGTAAAACAACTCTTCTTTCATTGCTCACAGGTTTAGAGCAGGCCACTACAGGCAGTATCACACTTAACGGCAACACCATCACAGCGATGAGCGAGCAAGAGCTTGCCCAATACAGAGCCAAAGAAGTGGGCATTGTTTTTCAACAATTCCATCTCATTCCACATTTAACAGCTCTTGAAAATGTCAGTTTATCTCTTGAAATTGCTGGCACTGATGACGTTCAAGAAAAGGCCAAGAACGCCCTCAAACTTGTCGGGCTTGAAAACCGCCTTGACCACCTTCCAAGCAAACTTAGTGGTGGCGAAAACCAACGGGTGGCAATTGCACGCGCCATCGTGAACGAACCAAAAATTTTGTTTGCTGATGAGCCAAGTGGTAACTTAGATCTTGAAACCGGAAAAAAAGTGATGGACCTTATTTTTGATATTTGTCAAAAACAAGGAATGACTTTAGTGCTAGTCACCCACGACCAACAACTCGCACAAAGGTGCCAAAGACAAGTTCAAATTAGCAACGGGCAAATGATTTGAGACTGATTAAATATTTCGTATCACAACTCATTAATAACAGAAGTTTTAGTTTACTGTTTATCTTAAATTTAGCCATTGGTTTGAGTAGCTTTGTAACTCTCGATGTCTTTAAAAACTCAATTAGCACTTCCATCAATAGTAAATCAAAACTTTTGCTAGGGGCAGATTTTGGCCTCAGCTCTCGTCAGCCACTTTTAGATGATAAATTCAACACGGCTTTTGATGAACTTAAGCAGCCAGATGCAGAAACCTCTATCGTAGAAACTTTCTCAATGATTGCTGGCCCCACCGGGCAATCTCGTCTAGTGCAAATTAAAGCCATTGAAGAGGACTTTCCTTTTTATGGCGACATCACAATAAATAAAGACAATAAAAACCAAGTTGGTGTTGCTTCACGATTGCAAAATGCAGAGATTGCCTGGATCTATCCAGAACTACTCATACAATTGAATGTCAAAATCGGTGAAAAAATTAAAATAGGTCAAACTGAGTTTGTCGTAAAAGCGATTGTTGAAAATGACAGCGCTGAAGGCATCACCACGAGCATGGCACCAAGAGTTTATATTGGCCTTAAAAATTTAGAGAAAACACAACTCATTCAATTTGGCTCTGTGGCCTGGTACTCAAAACTGTATAAAATTGAATATGAGGATTTTGATCAGTTAATAGATCTCAAACTTGATCTTAAAGATAAACTGAGTGAACCTTCTTTACAAATATACACCCATAAAGATGTCTCCGAACAAACCTCACGAATTTTAAAATACCTCAATGATTTTCTTGGCCTGGTTTCCATAGCAGCTCTGTTCTTGTCTGCCATCGGTGGCGCTTTTTTGTTCCGCTCATACTTGATCAAACAAATCAAACCCATTGGTATTTATTTATCTCTTGGCATGACTAACAAACAAGTTTTCTTACTACAGTCTTTGCAGCTATTAATGCTTGGTGTGATCAGTGCTTTATTGTCTCTCATATTTGGTTTTACTTTAAGCCCGCTACTGAAAGTCATCACCCAAGGTCTACTGCCATTTGAACTACAAACGCAGCTGCAAACAGGAACTATTTATCTTATTTTAATTTTAGGCTGTGTTGGTTCTATTCTGATTGGTGCGCCTATCCTCAGCCAGATTTATAACATCAAACCCAATATACTTCTTAGAAACCAAACCACTCAGTTTTTAAAAAGAAACTTTGGATTTTGGTTGTCATTATTCATAGGCTTAGTGTTTTTATGGGCTCTGTCTGTTTGGCAAGCTGACTCCGTCAACACTGGGTCCTTATTCACAGGTCTATTTATTTTAGCTGGCTTATTGATCACTGGTTTTGCTTACTCAGTTTTGTATTTACTAAAAACTTTTAATTTATTTAAAAGCCTGTCTTTTAAATGGGCTGTGCGCGACATTGTTCGCTTGCCGTTTTCGTCTATATCTATTTTCTTAAGCATTGGCCTGGGAATGCTTTTGCTGAATCTGATTCCGCAGATCAAAGCTTCTATCAATTACGAACTCACTATGCCTAAAGATTCAAAGCTACCGAGCTTTTTTATGTTTGATATTCAAGAAGATCAAATGAATGCTCTGAAAGACATCACCAAAAAGTACAACATTGACCTAGTTCAAACCTCGCCTATGGTGAGAGCTCGTCTTAAAAAGATCAACAACAAAGATTTTAAAGACCTACAGATCGATGGTGAAAATTTAAACCGCGAACAACAGCGCAGGCAAATGTCTCGCAACCGTGGCTACAACTTATCGTACCGCAATGGCCTCGGCATCGGTGAAAGCATTCACAAAGGCACTCCTTTGAATGAATACGACCACAGTGCAATGACCGGCATATCTCTTGAAAAACGTTTTTCTGAGCGCTTAGATGTTAAAATTGGCGATGTTCTCTTATTTGATATTCAAGGAGTGGAGGTCGAAGGTAAGATTGTAAATATTAGAAAAGTTCAGTGGACCACCTTTCAACCCAACTTTTTTATTTTATTTCCGGATGGAGTGCTCAATGAGGCTCCTAAGACGTATATTTCTTCTGTTCCTAAAATTTCTGGTAAGATCAAACAAGACTTTCAGAATAGTGTTGTCAAAACTCTTCCTAATGTATCGATCATAGATGTCACCCGTTTAGTTAAACGCATTAAAGGTATCATTCAACAAATGAGTTGGGCTCTACAGTTTATGACTATCATTTGTTTATTAGCCGGGTTTTTAGTTTTATTTTCCATCACCAATTATCAAGCAAGGCAAAAAAGCAAAGACATAGCCCTATTAAAAAGCCTCGGAGGGTCATTTTCTTTGATTCGCTCATTCTTTAATTGGCAAGTGCTTATCGTTACTGTTTTCTCTGGATTGTTTGGAGTGCTTGTCTGCTTTATTTTGAGTTACTTTTTGTCGATGCTCTTGTTTGACTCTAAGTGGATTGTGGAGTTACAAACACCAATCCTTTCAGTATTAGGTCTTATTCTAGTGTCATTACTGATTAGTTATCTTGCAACCAACAAAAGCCTCAACATTAAGGCATCAAAGCTTTTAAACGATTAAATAAATTTAGCTCTAAATTTATAAACCATTGGTTTGTTTTGGTCTTATAATGAACTCGAAAAAAGAAAATTTATCTTAGCGAAAAGCTTACACAACTTGCTTTATAATCTTTTGGCGAGCTTCTTACTAGCTAAACAAACTATACTCATCTCACAATACTAAAGTCCATAACATTTTAATACAGTCCCTTTGTCCGTAAAGTCTTTGATTGAGACATCCGAATATTAAATTAAGAAAATTATTTTTTGAACAATCAATAAAGGCATTGGCATGGCAATTTTTAAAAATTTTCTATTGATGTTTACTGTTCTAATTTTTGTTGGATTTAATTTAGGTTGCGGTGACGATGTCGAACCCTCTTCATTCACAAGTGCCTCTTCAAGTGGTGGCGGTGACTCTGCACCGACCCTTGATAACACACGTATATTTTTTGCCCTCGAATCGCCGTTTACTTATTATATTAATTCATCTGTGTGGAATCAAACGTGTGAGATCGCAGAGTCTGTTTCTTCCAACACTGTTATGAACTGTATCATTGACATTAAAGAAACCGATCTCTATGTCAATGAGATCAAACTACAATACAACTTTCCAGCGAGCATGTGTGAGTATGTTTCATACAGTGTTCCTTGGCACTGGAATTACTCGTCCGGAACTGGCCCAAGTGAAGTGATTGTTTCTCTTGATAGAGATACAGACCCTCCTACTCTAGCATCTTCAGACCCAACTGGAACAGGGTGCTCTGTAAGACTTCATGATGGAACTTATGCGGCTTGTAGTACGAGTGATGAGTTGAAACCCCTAGGAGCTGATTTCAAGGCCTCTTGTATTTATGATTACACAAACGAAGATGGAAAACCAAACTGTTGTTTTGGTGATTATCAATATATTGTTCACACAGATAACGACAACGATGGAACCCCTGAAGCTGTTGAGACAAACCAAGAAAACTGGGGTGGAGAAGTTAAAAACTGTATTGGCGGCCATGGTCGTTCTGACTGGAATACATTTTCAGCTAATGGCTACCCAATAGGAGAGATTGTTTCGGCTCTTGACGGTCTTTCTAACAATTTTATTCTTAAGGCAAATGCTAAAAGCACTGTCACAAACTTCTCGTACCAAGCCAACTATTTTGAAGTGATCGGTACTCCTCACAACCATGATGGTTATGAAACAGCAACAACTTCTAACCTTCCTTACGCTGTTGAACCTCTAGATGATCTTGATGGCTCCCCTATGATTTCTGGGAATCCGAACTATTTGTTTTCATGCAAAGACTCCGGCGGAGAAACCATTCATCAAGTCAGCTTAGCCATCAGAGAGTGGAACACTCTGGAGGACTTCAACAACTACGCAGCTTCAAACGGTCTGACTATAAACCCAGACACAGTTGGTGTTGAAGGAACAGATTGCGATTACGATTCGATTTTTGTCGGCACTCAATGTAATGATTTTTTAGACTTCTTTGACATTTTGACGAACGCAGGTGGCGCCTACCCAACTGATAATACAGTTCCATCACCTAATAGCATACGTAGAACCTACTTCCCAGAAGTTGATGGATACCAATAAAATATTATTTTATATTCACATGCTAAAGCACTTAGTTACTTTCTAAACTTAAAGAAAATCTTATGTCAGAGATGCCATTGCCTTATACTACCTATTTACCATTATTACGATTTTTAAAATTATTAGCTTTGCACAGTGTTATTAGCTAGATATAAAAATGATCTCTTAATAGCTCTGTACTTATCATCATTTAAATGAATTATAAATTTTACTAGAGTCTCAATTAAAGAGATAAAATAGCTAGTTTTATTTTAATCATAATTTTGAATATGCTATTAAAGTCTCATGAATTTAATGAGAACTTTATTTTTATTTTGTTATATTTTCGGAACTGCATTCGAGGCCGCCAATGCACGCCCCTCTGATGAATGCACCATTCCTGTAAAAAGAGGCTTTTCAAAAACCAAAGTTGATAATTTTAAATTCGATTCATCATTATGGGATAACAAGAAATTCACGGATACAAATTATAAATTGCACACCTTACCGGAAGTCAAACCTCAAAGCACTGTGCTTAATGATTTGTCGATCATTGTTCTTAAAAACTCTGGCTGGACTCAAGAGATTGTTAATAAAAGGATTCAATCTTTACGAAGCATCTATGCACAATGTGGCATTGAGTTTAAACGAATTCACGTTGTCTTTACCAACTCACCTTTCAAAGAAGTGATCTTAAGAAATCATCGTCTGTGTCCACGTGATGATCCTAAAGGTGACAATAAACTAGCCTCAGTGACACCATATATGCCAGGACCGAGAATTTTCTTATTTCAAAAATTTATTATCGGCCCTGAAGGGTATGCCATGTTTAGAAACGCCTCGAAAGACAACTATATGGAAAACACAGCCTGGGTTGCTTATGAAAAATTTAGTAACCTTGCCGAACCAAGTGATAAAAATTATGAAATCATGGCTCATGAATTGGGTCATTTACTTTTACAGGCAAGTCACGTCACAAAAAATAAAAAACTACCTAACTTGATGTCTAAAAAAAGAAAACACCTCAACAATAACCTGAATATTGAGCAGTGCTATAAAATGAAAAGTAACATTGTTAAAATTTTCAATCAAAGCACACAAGCTCTATAACAAATCATATAGATCTGCGATTTTAAGACTAGCTAGGTTTTTAATTTTTTACCTGCAAGTAAAACTAAAAAGATCACCGGCACCCCAATGATCGCAGTGAATAAAAAGAAGTTAGAATACCCTATAGTGTCGACCATTGACCCAGAATAACCACCAATCACCTTTGGAAGCAAAGTCATCAGTGATGAGAAAATGGCATACTGAACCGCTGTGAATGATATGTTCGTAAGACTTGATAAAAAGGCTATGAAAGCTGCACTTGCAAGCCCAGCAGCGAGATTATCAGCAGAAATCACCACATATAACATAGGTAAATTATGCCCTAGCTCTGCTAACACCATAAAAAGTAAGTTGGTGATCGCAGAAAACAAAGCCCCTAAAAATAAAATTTTAAACACTCCAAAACGCACCGTTAACAAACCACCTAAAAAGCCACCAAGTAATGTCATGAACAAACCAAAAGTTTTCACGATGGCTGCAATTTCATTTTTGGTAAAACCTAAATCTTGATAAAACACATTCGAGATAACGCCTAGAACTATGTCACTCACTCGGTACAAGCCAACTAGTGCTAGTAAAAGCAAAGCCACACCCTGGCCGTATCTTTTAAAGAAATCTTTCACTGGATCTACATATGTTTCATTGACCATATTTTTATTAACTAACTTGAACACGAGCAGAGACTTAGCCCACACAAATGATGATATAACAGCAACAATAAGTCTTGATGACTCAACTATAAAACTCGCCAAAGACTTGCCAAACACGTCTGTCAGCTCAATCTTTGTCGCTTTTACTATGTCTTTTGAGAAATAAAATGTTGCAACAAAAGAGCACACTATGACTAAAAATAACATAAAGAATTTAAAATAATCTAATGTGGCATAGTCTGTTTTTTTATTTTTTTGTTGCGGCTCTGGAATTAAAAACGTTGTCACCACACCTATGAGCATACAAGCTGCCATAATAACATAAGTGATCTTCCACGCTGAATAACTGTAGATGTCTTTTGTACTACCGAAATACTGAGCTAAAAACAAAGCACCCGCACCAGCAACCACCATACCTATTCGGTAACCTGCAATGTATGTTGATGACAAAATCGCTTGCATATCGGCCTCATCAGACTCAATCCTATAAGCGTCAATAACAATGTCTTGAGTTGCAGAAGAGAAGCCAAGTAAAATAGCAAACAAGGCCATAACAGTTAGAGCTGAATTTCCAACTGCAGGATTTGTGAAGGCCATTCCCAGAATAGCTAGCAAAATAAATAATTGCGACACCAACAACCAAGAGCGTCTACGGCCGAGACGCCCTAGCACCGGCAACGGTAATTTATCAACGAGTGGAGCCCAAACAAATTTAAATGAATAACCGAGAGCAGCCCAACTAAAAAAAGTCACAGCTGATCTTTCTACTCCCGCTTCGCGTAACCAAAGTGATAAGGAAGAAAAAATTAATAAAATGGGCAAGCCAGCTGAAAAGCCTAAAAATAACATATTTATATTTGAAGGCTTTAGAAAAGTTTTTAATGTGTCGATCCATGATGTTTTCATTCTTAAATTGTATCAACAATCATTTAAAACACAATTTGAATTTATATTTATAAATCTAGAACCATCTTAATACACAAGGGCCTGCTGCCGTCTCATCTATTCTTTAGGGGGAAAGACTTGTTGGCAACAGACCCTGTTTTCAAAAAAAATTAATGGTTTTTAATTTAAAACTTCTCAGTCAATGGACACTGACAGCTCAACCTCTTTATAGTCATCAAAAGCCCTTAACATGATATGATAGGTGCCTTCTAACGGATTTAATATTTCACAAACTTCGTTATTACCAACTCTAAAAGGTCGACACTGGTAAGAAAAACGAGTGGGCTGCTCACCAAAACGGACATACAAGTCAGCATCTCCAGAACCACCACGAATCTGTACACGCAAGCTATCAACACTTTCATCAACGACAACTTCATAAAAACTTTCTTGAGATTGAAACTGCGCTAACCCCTCAATGACCTCACCATCTTCAAGAATATTATCGTCTAAGTTTTTATCGTCGCCACCATCATCTGGCTCTTCAACATCTTCACCGATTAAATATTGAGCTGACAATAGTAAGTTTGGCGAATCTCCACGCAACCCTCTTAACTTGTCTATTAAAGCGTTGCCCAAAATAGCATCTTTCACTTGTTGTGGAGTGCTCTGTGGATTTTGAGACAAATGCACAGCCACAACACCAGCAACTAAAGGTGTAGCCATGGAGGTCCCGCTGATTGTGCGTGTGCGCGAGTTAGACCCAATCCATGCCGACAATATATTAGAACCTGGTGCAAAAATATCTACACACTCACCAAAGTTTGAAAAACTGGACATGTCATCATCTCTTGTTGTGCTCCCCACTGTGATTGCTTCAGCAAGTCTTGCTGGTGATTTGTTACATGCATTGCTTGATTCATTTCCAGCAGCAACTACGTATGTGACTCCACTGTTTATGGATGCTCTCACTGCTAAGTCTATTGATGTTGAAATTCCACCACCCAAGCTCATATTTGCAACGGCAGGCTTAATATGATTGCGTGTGACCCACTCTATTCCAGAAATGACATCTGAAAAGCGACCGCTTCCGCCACAACCTAGTACTCGAACTCCAACAACCTTAACATTTTTAGCAGCACCATATGTTTTCCCAGCAAGGGTTCCTGCAACATGAGTTCCGTGACCGTTACAATCATTGGCTATTGAATCATTACCAACAAAATCAAACCCCTCCCTCCCACGATCTTCAAATTCGTTATGACTAATTTGCACGCCTGTATCTAATACATAAGCGTGCACCTCACTGCCCCCACTAAGAAGCGAATGTGAGCCGTCTAAAGGTAAGTTGCTCTGATCAATTCTATCTAAGTTATATGGGGGACTTAACTGAAAATTATCGATGGATATAAAGTCATCTTTCTCAATCAATAGGACTTCATTCATGTTCTTAAGGAGTTCGACGTCAGCCAGTGATAGCTGGAACACTCCCCCCTTAATCGTATGAGAAAAAGTTTTTAAACTTTGCACTTCCAATAAGCCTTCTATGGACGTCACCATAGACTGCACGTAGGCCTCTCCTTTTTTTTGCTGACCACTTATAACCTGATCATTCAAAATAACAATGTACTGATCTGTAATGGCCGCTTGAGTGGGCGCAACTTCTTTGAACACAAGCTTTTCATTGGTGCACGACGAGAGCGCGAATAGAAACAATAATATGACAATACTTCTTACCTTCAAGAAAACCTCCCTGTTTTTGAAGCCAACGAGCTTCTGTAAAGAGGTTATAAAAGGCTAAAAGGGTTAAAAATTCTCACCCAAGGTCGGGATATAAGTGCTTAAATTAACTTACAAAATAAATATTTCTAAGGGGCAAAAGCAATTCTTATAGAGGTTCCTAAGCCGCTCTATTTAAAAAACATAAAAAAATACCTTTGCTCATATAAGCAAAGGCATAAAAATTAATATTACAAAATGGCTACGACTCATATATTTTTAAATAGACATCAGCGAAGCCATTCAAATAATAAAACTTACTTTTCCATGACTCTTAATGAGATACGTCTGTTCTGTGCACGTCCCTCAGGAGTGTCATTAGTTGCGACAGCATGAGCTGAGCCATAACCTTCAGCACTCATGCGAGCCTCAGCAATACCTAAATTCATAATTGCACTTTTAACTGAATCAGCTCTGGCTTGTGATAATTTTTTATTGATATCATCACTGCCTGTGTTGTCTGTATAACCACCAATCTTTAGTTTAACATTTGGGTAAGCTTTTAAAATTTCGAAAATATTTTTGATCTGTTCGCTAGATTCCGCAGACAAGCTAGAACTTCCCGTTGCAAAGTTAATGCGATCAAAATTGAACCAAGTCTCTTTGTCTACCTGTCCATCTTTGATGAAACCAATCAACTTGTTCTCAACACCAAACTCAGGGATGTTTAAACTAATACCAGATGGAAGTTCAACGGAAAAGAAATCACCGAGCGCTTTGGCAGCATCTCCAGCAGCATCAATGGCTTGGCCAGCAACATTGGTGGCCGTGTCAGCTGCATTTTTTGCTGTATCAACCACGCCTTGAGTGGCGTCTTTCATTGCATCCGTTAACCCTGCACCTTGATCACAAGAGCGATACCCAAAAAATATGGCAATAATAATTGCGATTAAAATTAAAATATTGATAAATCCCTTCATGGCTCCTCCTAGGTAGCGAGATACTTTCTATATAAAAACTGGCTCAGTATTTTCTCCACGGTATCAACTGTCAAGGTGTTTACCTACGACCGTTTCCAAATATACACACTTAATTAAACAGAATTAATTAACCTTGTGTAAAAAAGTTGAATGAATTTAAAATACATTTTGTTATTTGAGTCAGAAAAGGGGAATGACAAATGGATGACTGTATATTTTGTAAGATCGTAAATAAAGAACTCCCAAGCCATGTTGTGTACGAAGATGAACTCACACTCGCAATTTTAGATATCTTTCCAGCCAGCGAAGGCCACACCCTCGTTATCCCAAAAAAACACTATCTGAACTTTACCGATGTGCCAGAACAAGAACTCAAAGCATTAGCTGTTACTAGTCAACGTGTTTTAAAAGCTATCTTAAAATCTGAAATTTTACCGCAAGGCGCAAATGTGCTTACCAACCATGGTGAGGTCGCTGGACAAGACGTTATGCACTTCCATTGGCACCTTATTCCTCGCTTTACGAGCGACTCTCTTGGCAAAGTCTTCAACAGAGAGTTTGCTCAAAAAGATACCCAAGAGCTCGCTCAAATAGCAACTAAAATAAAATCTTATATCAACTAAAACTTTTTAGTCTTTGACCCTATCTATCGATAACTGAAACAATTGTTACACCGTTAAAAATAACGAGTTTTCCTGACTCAATTCGCTTTAGCCAAGGAGGTGCTTATGCGTATTCTATCCACTTTATTAACCCTATTTTTCTGTCTGAGTGCCACGGCCAATAATGAGTACATTATTGAAGTGAACGATGCCTTTTTGGCGACTCAAACTCAGCCACTGTCTATGTTTTCTCAAAACATCACACAAAATCAAAATAAGTTTGTTGCAAATTTAAGCAGCGATGACCTAAGAGTCCTTAAAAGCGATTCAAATGTCATAAATGTTTATAAAAATTTACGCTTTCAACTTTTTAACACACCAGATGACTTAGGTGAAAACTTGTGGGGCTTAGAAAATCCATCTAAAGCTGATGAAAACTTTGATATCAATGTCATTCCAGCTTGGGCTATCACAACAGGTTCAGAAAAAATCGTTGTTGCCGTGACTGATACAGGTGCAATGATTGATCATACAGACCTCAAAGACAACCTTTGGATGAATGAGGCTGAGCTGAACGGAATCGCCGGTGAAGATGACGATGGCAACGGTTATGTTGATGATATCTATGGATACGATTTTCCTAAAGACACTGGCACATTAGGAGACCGAGTAGGTCACGGAACGCACGTCTCTGGAACCATAGGCGCTCAAGGAAATAATGGCACAGGTGTTGTTGGTGTTAACTGGGATGTTAGCCTAATGACTTTAAACATCTTTCCTGATAGAGGATCTGCAACTTTAGATAAAATCATAGATGCCATTAAGTATGCTGCCGATAACGGTGCGCACGTTATCAACGCGTCTTGGGGTGGTCCAGCACCAGATCCAAATGATGAAGAGGCTATAGAGGCTTATGAGCAGCTCAAGCAAGTTATTAAAGAAGCTGGAGATGCCGGAGTATTGTTTGTAGCTGCAGCTGGGAACAGTGGCAACGATTCAGACTCTCGCCCTCTTTACCCAGCAGCTTTTGACTTAGACAACATTATATCTGTTGGTTCAATGACTAGCACTGGTCGTAGATCATTCTTTTCTAACTACGGAAAAGTCAGTGTTGATGTCTTTGCCCCTGGCAGTAACATTGTCAGCACAACTAACAACGGCCGCACCGGTCGCCTTTCTGGAACATCAATGGCATCTCCTCATGTTGCTGGCATTGCAGCACTTTTACTTTCTGTTAACGAAGAAGCTACTTGGGCTGAACTCAAAGATGCCATTCTTTCAACCTGTACTGCAAATAACGCCTTCACTGATCGCAGTGTTTGCGGTGGACATGTTGATACACATGCTGCCCTTCTTAAGATTCAAGAGATTGCCGAGCAAGACCCTGAAAACCCAGACACTCCTGAGGACCCAGAAAACCCTGAAGAGCCAGAAGAAATCACTAATTAATCTTAACTCTTTACAAAGAGCACTCTTTAGAGAGTGCTCTTATTTGCAACGATCTCTTTTTTTAATTTGTCGTAAAAAAAATCAATAACAATATCATGTGAAAATAATCGCCTCACTCTCAAGCGATAGCACTCTTCCTGTTGCAATATCACTTCAAAAGAAAATTTTTGGTCTAACTCTCTTTGATCTAAGTTAAAAAATTCAGGGTCAAACTGATCCTTATTAGCAAGCATATCTGCTAAAGCTAAATCAACGACTTGCATATAGTTATCTTCTACAAAAATGGCATCTTCAGTGGAATGCACAGGGCCTTCTCCCCAAACATGCACATGTGATCTCAGAATTTGATTGTGTTCATTGAAGTAATACTCCCAGGACTGGATGTACACTTCATTTATAAAGCGAACTATTTTAGGTTGGTATATAAAAACCCTCTTGCCGTCTTCTTTGTGTTGATAGTTCGCTAATAAACTGGCAACTTCTGGTTCGCCATGAGATATGTCTTTCAAAGCTATAGCAATTAAATTTTTCATCGAAACGGCTGCAGGAAAAGGGTCCACAGTTTTTGTTCTTTGGATGAGCGAAACTCATCGAGACCAATTTTCATACTTTGCTCCGGATTTATTGTCTGAGATTTAAATGACGAAAAGATCTTATCCCACCATATGACTGAAAAACCAAAATTAGAATTGGTCTCATTTACAATCACTGAATGATGCACTCTATGTAAGCTGGGTGTGACTAAAATTTTATTCACAATGTTTTCTACTTTTTGAGGCAATTTAAAATTTGAGTGGTTAAACAAAGAACAACTGCTTAAAATCAATTCAAATAAAAACACAGCTACAACAGGAGCTCCTAGCAAAACTACAAATATCATTTTTAAAAGCAAGGATAGAACGATTTCAATGGGATGGAATCTCACGCCCGTTGACGTGTCAAAAGCGACATCACTGTGATGAAAACGATGGATTCGCCATAGTAATGGTATGGAATGACTCAGTCTGTGTTGAAAATAAATCAAGATATCTAAAAAGATCACTGACAAGGTTACTGTTAACCAAGCTGGCAGTGATAAATAATTAAAAAGACCTAGGCCTTCTAAACTCGCAAGCTCCGCCACTTGCAATAAAGTGACCGGCAATAAAATCAAGAGCCCAGAGTTAAGTACTGATATTATAATGTTAGTAATAAATCTCTGTTTGTTCGATTTGGCTCTAAAAGACTTCAACGATCCTATAAGAACAAACATTACAAATAATGCTAGAAAGACAATCAGCCGAGATGTCGGTGAAAAAACAAACTCCATATTCACATTTAACTATAATGGATCTTAATAAAAAAAAATAGTGCTACTTAAGGCCTATTATTCTAAAAATCAAAAAAAACCCTCGACGAGGTCGAGGGTTTGTAAATTCAGTTGATCAATAGAACTTAAAGCCGTTCTACCATACTTTTTATGGGTTTATTTTTTAACTTTACTCGCCCAATGGTTCGTTAAAGTCTTAGCAGCTTCAATACCACCAACACCAAAGGCAACAGCAGCAGATACAGCAACAGCACCTAAAGTCAAACCAAAGGCCATGTTCACGATATTGTCAGCAAGTCCCATAGCCTTTAAGCCCATACTTAACACAAGACCTAAAATAGCAAAGCGAGCAACACTTGCGATGAATTTGCTATTTGGAGCTAAGCTGATTTTCTTATGAGCTAAGTTAGCAAGAGCAGCACCAATAAAGATGATCACACCACCCATTAACAAACGGCCACCAAAAGTGAGAACCTGGGCAAACACTTCAGACAACAGTTCAATCCCTAATAAATCAATAGCCGTGGTAAAAGCAGTTAACATAATAAAGAACATCACAATCTTTCCAACGATGTTGACTGGTGTGATACTTTTAGGAAAAGCACTTTGTAAACCTAACTTATTCGGTAGGTCATTCACTGAGAGACTCTCTAATAAAGATGTCAAAAGCGAGACTACAAATCTAGCTATATAGTATGTGACCCCAATAATAACTGCAGCACCAAACAATCTAAAAATCACATCAAAAAACTGCGACAACATATTTCTAGCAGGTTCAGAGATGGCTTCAAAATCTAAAGTCTCAAAACCTTGAATTGCTAGCGGTATAAAAACAACTGCAAAAACAAAGGTGCTAAGAAATTTTGATGTTTTAAAGTTAATTCCAACGTTTTTACTATTCACCCACTCATCAAGTTTGACTGTTGCCAACTCAACAAAGCTTTGTGCCACTTTTGCTAAAATCCAGCCCGCGTAAAAAATAATACCAGCAGCAATGATGTTTGGTATGTATCCTAAGAACTGATCCGCTAGGTTTTTTAATGGATCTAGCACTGCTGTGATATTCATTCGCTCTAGCACAATCAAAATCACGTTGAGTAAAATGATATAATAAATCAACTGCCCTAAGAGAGATGCAACATCGACACCCACTGTGCTGGCATCTATTTTTTTATTGAAGCTTGTCTTTCTAAAAAAGCTAATAAACAAATTGCGTAAAAATTTGGCAATAAATATACCGACAATGAGAATTAACAGTGTCACCAGTATTCCCGGAAAACTGCTGCCTAGTGTGGCACTCAGCGCACTTTTTAAACTATCTAAATTCATATAACCTACCCTTTGTAAAAATAATTAAACTCTCTCACACCTTTTGACGCTAGGTTAAAAGAAATGGTCACAATATAATATATTTAGTGCGTCAAATAGTTGAAAACAATGAACTAAAATTGATCTCTATTTTAATAGCCTGAATTCTTTTCATAATATTATTTGTTGAGTCTCAGCAACTGGCCCCTGGAAAGTTAGCACAAAGATGTTAAGTGCCTCGACCAAAAACTAGATGAAATATCAGCAGAGCCTAGTATAGTTAGTTCACTCATTCCCCCAAGGAGATTTCATGCAAAAAACAATCATGTTACTTGGCTCTGGAGAGCTTGGAAAAGAATTTGTTATTGCCGCCCAAAGGTTAGGCCAAACTGTTATTGCTGTCGATAAATATGAGGGGGCCCCCGCTATGCAAGTGGCTGACAAGTTTGAAGTGGTCGACATGCTCAGTGGTGATGAACTTGAAAAAATTGTGCGCAAACACAAACCTGACATTATCGTTCCAGAAGTTGAATCCATTAGAACTGAAAAATTAAAACAATTTGAAGGAGAAGGAGTTTTTGTCGTTCCTACTGCAGAGGCCACCCACCTCACCATGAACCGAGATGCCATCCGCGACGTCGCTGCCAATGAACTCGGTTTAAAAACACCTAAGTTTGCCTATGCAGAATCGGCTGAAGAATTACAACAGGTCTCAGAACAAATTGGCTTTCCTTGTGTGGTCAAACCTGTGATGTCTTCTTCAGGAAAAGGGCAGTCCGTCGCCAACAACGTGAAAGAGCTTGCCGACTCTTGGACCTACGCTTGTGAAGGCGCTAGAGGTGATACTCAACGAGTGATCATCGAAGAATTCATTCGCTTTGAACAAGAAATCACTTTACTTACTGTTAAGCAAAAAAGCGGACCCACCGTGTTTGTAAAGCCAATTGGTCATCGACAAGAGCGTGGTGATTACCAAGAATCATGGTTACCAGCCGACTTAAGCAGTGACTTACTACACAAAGCACAAACCATGGCCAAGGCTGTGACGGATCGCTTAGGTGGAGCTGGGCTATTTGGAGTTGAGTTTTTTATTACAGAAGATGATGTTTACTTTTCAGAACTATCACCACGCCCACATGACACAGGAATGGTCACACTCATCTCACAAAACCTGACTGAATTTGATCTTCACTTGAGAGCTATTTTAGGCTTAAAAATTCCTGACATCCAGTACTACCACAAAGCTGCGGCGTCTCATGTGATCCTCGCAGACAAAGAGAGTGACACTCCCCCATACTTCATGGGCCTCAATGATGCTCTCAAAATTTCTAACACAGAAGTGAGAATATTTAATAAGCCATCAGCTAGACCGTTCCGTCGAATGGGAGTTGTGCTCTCTCATGCTGACGATATAAAAACGGCAAGAGCTTATGCAAGCAATGCCAGTCGCAAGATAGAGCTTAAGTACTAATATGCCGTTACCATTTATTACCTCACAAGGAATTGCCTTTGCGTTAAGCCTTGGGCAGTCTCAACTCAAAAAATACATTCAGAAAAAAATTGATCTCAAGATTTTAAATCAAGTGGAGATTAAAATTGAAAACGAAATAAATCTGTTTTTAAAAAACCTACAGTTAAAAACACAGATTTATATTTTAATAGCAGTTGTTAATCTAGCCTGTTTGTTAATTTCATTTTTTTTAAATGACTATCGTTTTATAAATTACATTGCTCTGTTTGTGTCAGTTCTTTTTATTTTATATATGACCTACAACTCCGTCACAAATTTTCGGCGCACGATTGATTACTTTCAAAATTTTGAAAGTCATATCAAACAACTCTTATCTAAGGAGCTAAAGTCTGCTAAAGATGCCGACTGGAAAAACAAAATGGCCTTGCTATTAGACTCTAAAGAAATTCACGACTACTATCTTGTCGTTCTAGATAAAATGATCGCTTCGCTCTCAGCTTGGCTTACGCGCAATAAATCACTCCTGTACGTGCGAATTGGCTTGTTTATTTTTGCATCCATGAGCCTCACTTACTCCGCAAGAGAGCTATTAGCTAAACTCTAATTTTATGCGATTCTTCGAAAGTACACACTGAGTTGATTTCAACAAAAAGACTCACTTCCTCTGCTCAGCAAAAAACACTCCAAATATATAAATTCACTGTGAAAAATCAAAACTTTTTGTTTTTACTAAACATTGACTGACAAAGTCACACTTATTACTATTGCTGACTTACACACTTTAGGAATTTGTGGCCATGTTAGAAGTTTTTAACCTGCTAGACTTAAGTCAAAATATTGAGTTTCAATATTTCATTCTTTTTTCTGTGCTTTTGCTTGTTCCTAAAATTTTGCAACGCTTTTCAATACCGACAGCCATCACGGCTCTTTTTCTTGGTATCTTAACAAGCTTAGGTCTTGGGTGGTTTCAAGATGATCAGTTGGTTCTTATGTTATCCAGGCTTGGTATCACTTCTTTATTTCTATTTGCTGGCATGGAGGTTGAGTTTGATGAGCTTCGCAAAGACGCCAAGTATTTGAGTTATCATATTCTACAAATTGTTTTTATCACTGTCATTGTAGCACTTGCCATGGCTTATCTTTTTGAGATTCCTGTTCGCCCGGCTCTTGTTCTGTCTTTAGGTATCATGTCGCCATCCACTGGGTTTATTTTAAACTCACTTAACGGATTCGATTACACTGCCAAACAAAAGCATTGGATCCGCTCAAAAGCTATTTCTGCTGAACTTGTTGCTATCATCATGATGTTTTTTGTTTTGCAGACAGAATCAGTGTCAGAGTTTGCCATCTCTTCTGGTTCTATCATTTTTATGATCATCCTATTGCCGTTATTTTTTAAGTTTTTTATTAAAGTCATTGCTCCTTTTGCGAAGGATTCAGAAGTTTCTTTTCTTATCCTCATTGCCTTGTTATGTGGCGTAATCACTACAAAGCTTGGAACCTATTACTTAGTTGGAGCCTTTATAGTTGGGATGACAGCTGGACGTTTTACCCATTTTATTAAAATGGAAAAGTCCAAAGACTTTTTAATCGCTATTTCTTTTTTCTTTACCTTTTTTGTGCCCTTTTACTTTTATAAAGCAGGTATGAGCTTTCCACTAGATATGCTCAATATGAAAGGGGTGATGTACGGAGTTGGGTTCTTAGCTGTTTTTCTACCTTTAAGAGTTATTTACATGAAAATTTCAATTTGGCTTTTCTTAAAAGAGCATTGGAACGACAATATTGAAATCACCTTTTCATTACTGCCAACCTTAATCTTCGGCTTAGTCATGGCTATGATTCTTCAAGATAGATTTGATATTCCACCTGAGTTAATAACAGGTTTGCTCATCTATACAATTGGCTCCAGTATCATACCTTCCTTGTTTCTCAAAAAAGCTCCCAGAGAAGCTTATGATTCATCTTTTATCACCAAGCACTCTCATAGTAAGCACAAAAGCTTGAGGAATGTTTAATGGAGTCTTTATGAGTAAAAATACCCGCCTTGTTTACAGCACAGATGGTTCCCATGAAAAGATCTGTAAAACTTGCAAAAATGCACCTTGTGATTGTCAAAAGCCTGTCACGGTTGTTCCTAGTGAAACTCTATTAAAAGTCTTTGTTGAAAAAAAAGGGCGTGGGGGCAAACTTGTAACTGTTGTTTCAGAGCTCCCTTTTAACCCTGATTATTTTAAAAAGCTGAGTAAAAAATTAAAGAGTCATTGTGGCTCTGGCGGTACTTTTAAAAATAACACCATTGAGATCCAAGGTGACCATAAAGTTAAGCTTAAAGTGTATTTAGAAAATCTTGGCTTTAAAGTGCGCTAGACATCACTTAAAAATTTTGTTTGAAATTATACAATGACAAGCTGAAACATCAGCTGGACTTCTCAGTTAAAACCTGAATGGCTCTTAACAGAAACCTGACATTCATCGATTGTCAGTCTTGATTTACCTCATTTTTCTTGAACAATTGCAGTATCTTTATTTTAATAGTGCTTAAATTATACGGCTCTAGATTAAGAGCCCACAGACAAACATAAAAGGATAAAAAAATGTTAAAATTTGCAAAACTTCTAACCGTGCCACTCGTGCTCTTTTCTCTTTCTTCTTTTGCCAGTAAAACTGACAAAGTTGTTCCAATGCCTAAAACAAAACCAAAGGCTGTCAGTAAGGTTGATTTAAAAACAAGTACATTTAGATGGACGGGAACAAAAAAAATTGGTGATAAACATTACGGTCCAATCAAGTTAAAGTCTGCTGACATCATGGTCAAAGACAACAAAGTTGTTAACGGTGAATTTGTTATGGATATGACAACGATTGATTCAGATGACATGAAAGGATCCCCTTATAAAAAGAAGTTGGTTGATCACTTAAAAGATCCTGATTTTTTCAATGTTCAAAAATTTCCAGCTGCAAAGTTAGTTATTACAAGCTTAGGCAAGGAAAACACAGCAAAGGGCCAACTCACAATCAAGGGTAAAACTTTGCCAATCACTATTCCGTACACTCAAAAAGACAACCAGTTCACTGGTAAAATGACATTTGATAGAACTAAATATGGCATTACTTACAGTTCAGCCAACTTCTTCAAGAAACTTGCTGACAAGAAGATCATCAACAACGATGTGACGGTCGACTTTGTTGTTAATTTAAAGTAATAACTATTTTAGCGCTCATTTTGTGAAATTTAATGAGCGCTCTCTTATTCTCTTATAGGGAAGCTATGACTCATTTTCTAAAAATTCTTACTCTTGCTGCATTTCTTTTCACTCAACACTTGTCGTTGGCCAATAAAACAGAAAAATATAAAGGCATCGCCTATAACGACAAAAATGAAATCGTTTATATTGAAAATCACACAGTTCAGTTTTCAAAAGAGGGTAAGGCTTTAAGCTCCTCCACCAAGTATGTAAACCCCAAAGGTAAAGTGATCGGAACACTTGAATCTGATTTTACTAACAGCCTTTCTGCTCCTGCCTATAAATACATGGACCTGCGCCATAAAAAAGGTCATGGCATTAAATATGAGAAAGGCAAATTGGTTCTTATTCAATACAACAAAGATGGTACGCAAAAATCAAAAGTTCTCAACGAAAAATTCACTCCAGATAGTCTTATTGTCGGTTGCCAAGGCTTGCATTATTACCTGATTGCCAACTTTGAAAAGATTAAAAAAATCAAAAACAAACCGGTAAAATTCCTCACACCAGGTAATTTAAGTTACTTTAACTTTAAGCTGAGTCATCTTGGCTTGAACAAAAAAAATCAAATCGAGCTTGAAGCCAAAATTTCAAATTTAATTCTGAGAATTTTTGCTCCTACATTAAACATGCTTTACAATTCAAAAACTAAACGACTTGTAAGTTATGATGGGTTATCTAATATCACAGATGACAACGACAAAAACCAGTCGGTAAAGATTGTTTATCAGTATTAATCAAATTAACAAAAACCTAGATTCTATTATTTTATTATAATTGGGCTTAATCTTACTTGATTTAGTTCAAGATATATCATGTCAATTAAGCAAAACTTATATACATATTAGTCTAGTTCTTATAGAAGATCAGCTTGTAGTCAACTCACATTTATTATAGAATTTTGAATAACTAAGTAGTTCTACGGGGAATTTGATGTTAAAAAACCTTTTAGCTTTATTAAGTATTCTTTTTTTAGTCTCTTGTTCAACTATTAAAAAGGAATCAAATACTATTTCTAGATCAACTGCTACAAACTCAACTTCATTAAATTTTTCTTTTTGTGATCAATTTATATTAATAAGTGGAAACCTTATAGATGAAGGCCAAATTCCTCCACCAAAAATTGAACACCTATCATCAGGAAGTAACTTAGTGAGTAGAAACCTCCAATGCCCGTACATACTTGTTGAAAATTGGCGAGGTAAGGATGTTGAGCTTTTTTATAACCTTGTTAGGGATACAGGAAAACAATGTGATTACAGTAGGGCAACTACTTCAGGTGCTAGATCAAATTCAACTGATATAACTACTCTTCAGTGTTATCCTAAGAAATAAATATTACTGAAATATTCTCTTGCAGTTATTTTGAGTTTAATAAACTCTCTTTATCATATGCTATTTTTAGAAATCTCAATAGAAGTCAAATTCATCTAAAAATGAATTAGTATAGTTATTTTTATGCTTTTGGCTCAGTTCTTGCTCATTCTTAATATAAAAATATATTAAGGAGACATATATGCAAATTATTACTGTACTAATTACAGGGTTGTTTATTTTCGCTACAAATTCTTATGCAGAAGACTGTGGCAATTGCTCGGCAGCTGAAGACTTTAGCCGTTTACAACAAATGGAAAGAGCTTCAGAAGTGAGTGTTGATCTTCAAGAGAGAGTGGATAAAGCTAAATCCTTAGCTGAAACAGATAAATCTCTTGATGGGTTTCGCGTAGAAACCGAAGGAAGAGTCGTTTATGTAGCCAATGAAATTAAGGTGTGTCGTCTTGAGAGAACAAAACGACTCGGCCCTGGCCCCATGTTGGATGGCTTTTGGAACTCCTATTTTTTGAACTGTAAAGATAGAAACATCAAAGCTTGGCCTCCTGCTGGTGAATGATTTATTCGACCAAGCATAATGTTTAAGTTCGGACTGTTGTCTCTTATTTTAATTTTTTCTTTTTCCTGTACTAGTCAAAAAGAATTTTCAATAGAGCATAAAACATGGAATCAGTGGACTAAAAATAGAGCCTTTTCTACAGCTCATTATGGCTCAACTATATGTCATATATGGAACGGTCGAGCTAAAAAATTGTTTTTAATTGAAGCTTATGGTCGATGCTCTTTTGAGAAATCTCAATCTGATGGGCCTTATTTAGGACAATTACTTTTTAAAAAAGATCATATTTTTTGGATTAAAAATAATGACAGAAAAGAAAATCTATTAGAAGCGAACAATTTATTTGATCTAAATACTAATGAGAATGGTCCAGATTTTTTAAAAATTGCAAAAACACCAGTGAAAAAAAAATACTTCCTTTCAGCAGAATTGTGGAAAGCTAAAGGTACAAACTTTTCTTATTTTTTAAGCTATCATGATACAAAAAAGTTCAAAAGTCTCAAAGAGCGGCTTAACCAAGTTAATAAGTCCTATTTTAAATACAATCCTTCTCTTAATGTGACCGCACAATATACTGAAAGTAATAAAATAATAATTTCTCTTCAGAAAAGTAAAAAAGGGACAACTAAGAAACTTTATAAGAAGGGAACTTTATCATTTGAACTTAAAGGTCAACGCTATTTTTTATCTGTCTATAGCGATGAAGATGGAAAAATACACAAGCATTTAATGTTTCAAGATTTGACTTCTGGAACATCTACTTTTGGTGGTGGGCGTTACTTAAATACTCCTGACTTAAACAGCTCCAATATTAAAGTAGACTTCAATTACTCCAAAAACCCAATGTGTGCCTATACAAGTGCATGGAACTGCACAGTTCCTGATGATTCTTTACAAGTTGCCATTAAAGCAGGTGAAAAATATTTAAAAAACTAGTGATAAAAAAACAACGTCATCCTGAGCGGAGCGAAGGATGACGGAACTTCTCTCATGATGAAAGTGTTTTGCTCTTTCTCACAATATTTTTTCAATTGCACAACACTATTGTGGTAGTGATATCAATTGTGTTGAATGAATTTTATATCTTTTGTTGAATAATGTATGTTATCTAGTTTGTTGATGAGGTCGTTCACATATTCTTTTGAAACTGATTTGTCTCTTGTCATGATCCATACATAAGATTGATTAGGAACGCCAACGATGGTCCACTGATAATCTTCATCTAGTGCCAGCACTAAGTAATCTAATTTTAATGGCCATAGAGGCTGAACTTTCCAATGAGCTTTTGAGTCTTGGTTGTGGATCCAGGCTTTTTGTTTGATCACTTTTTCAGGCCCGTCGAAACTGTCTTTATTGAATGAAAAGTGAATATCAATGCGGTTCTTTTTTTCATTCCAAATGTATCTTTCTAAGGAGTTATAAGCGCCTTTTTCAAGAAAGGTGGTGCGGCCAGCAACAACGTACCAATCGCCCATGAATCGTTCTATATCGACCTTTTCAACTGTTTGCATGTACTTCACAGATGTGCACCCCATATTTAACAAAAAAAGACTTAACAATAAAAAACAGGTGTAAAAAAAATTAGTGTGCATATTTTTGCTTTATGTATTCGTTAAACTCTATATATCTATCGTCCACTAATTTGCTATCGATGTCTATGATTCTATCAGCAACGGTTTGAATGAATTCATGATCATGGGAACTAAATAGCACTGTGCCCTTGAACCTTTTAATGCCGTCATTCACGGATGTGATGCTCTCAAGGTCTAAGTGATTGGTTGGGCCGTCTAGCATCAGTACATTGGCTCCCGACAACATCATTTTAGAAAGCATGCAACGTACTTTTTCTCCTCCAGACAAGACATCTGGCTTTTTTAAAGCTTCGTCACGGCTAAACAACATCTTACCTAAAAACCCGCGTATGAACTCTTCTTCTTTATTTTCAGAGTAATCTCTCAACCATTCAACTAAGTTATCAGCTTGAGAGCCAGCGAAGTATTCCGTGTTGTCCGATGGAAAGTAACTGTGAGTGGTTGTCACTCCCCAAGAGTAAGTGCCTGAATCAGCTTCCATTTCTCCGGCAAGTATTTGAAAGAGAGTCGTTATCGCTAAATCACTGCTGCCCATCAAAACAATTTTATCACCTTTTTTGACATTGAAGGTGATGTTATCAAGCACCTTTTCACCGTCGATGGTTTTTGAAATGCCATCGACCATAAGTATGTCTTTACCGGCCTCGCGGTGAGAGTCAAAAAACACATACGGATACTTTCTTGTTGAAATAGGCATGTCGTTGAGTTCAAGCTTCTCTAGCTGCTTTTGCCTTGAGGTGGCTTGTTTTGATTTAGCCGCATTGGCACTAAATCTCTGAATGAACTTTTTAAGTTCTTTAGCTTTGTCTTCATTTTTTTTGTTTTGATCTGAACGAAGCCTTAAAGCAAGCTCTGAAGCTTGTTTCCAGAAGTCATAGTTACCTGTGTAAGTGGTGATTTTGCCAAAGTCGATGTCGGCAATGTGAGTGCAAACTTGATTTAAAAAGTGCCTATCGTGCGAAACAACTATAACTGTGTTTTCAAAGCTAAATAAAAAATCTTCTAACCATTTGATGGCTTTAATATCGAGATGGTTAGTTGGCTCATCTAAAAGTAAGATGTCTGGGCTTCCAAATAAAGCTTGTGCCAAAAGAACTTTAACCTTCACTTTGGTTTCAAGGTCTTTCATTAATTTATCATTGAATGAGGAGTCTAAACCAAGACCGGCTAAAATGATTTCAGCATCACTCTCAGCCTCCCAGCCGTTCATTTCAGCAAACTGCGTTTCAAGCTCTGAGGCCTTTAACCCATCTTCATCAGAAAAATCTGGTTTGGCGTAGATCTCGTCTTTTTCTTTCATAATTTTATAAAGTTTATGGTTGCCCATAATAACTGTCTCTAAAACTTTATTTTCGTCATAGGCATAGTGGTTCTGTTTCAAGACGGACATTCTAAGACCAGGAGTCATATGGATTTTTCCAGACTGAGCTTCCACTTCTCCTGAAAGGATTTTTAGAAAGGTCGACTTACCAGCACCGTTGGCTCCAATCAAACCATAACAATTGCCTGGAGTGAATTTAACATTCACTTCATCAAAGAGCTTTTTACTACCATAACTGAGAGCAATATTTTCAGTGCTTATCATGACCTCATCCTTTCATTTTAAGGGCGCAACCATATGAGACAAAACTTAAAGACGTCTTATCTTTTGGTGTCGTCTTTTTAGAACAAATAATAAGTAATATCTCTCATAAATGCTGGTTGTTGACAAGTCTTGTCAGACGGAGTTTTGCAGGATAGATGACGAGAATTGAAATAAGATTTGCTTTTTCAACCTTTCTTTAAATAATGTGTTTTATGGCTATTTGTCCTCTTCGTTGCAAATATTAGAATTTTGTTCAAATAAGCCAGGTTGAGTTAATACAACTTTACTTGAATATATAGCTAGAGCCCTTTAAAGTTTTTGTACAAACCAAAAAAAGGAGAATTTATATGGGTTTATTTAGTTTTATCGCCGACAAAGGCATGCAACTTTTCGGTTCTAACGACGCACAAGAAAACACTGAAAAAGCACAAAAAATCACTGAATTTGTGTCTCAAATGGGGTTGAATGTTGAAAACTTTGCAGTGACTGTGGATAACGACAAAGCCACCATCCAAGGTCAAGCTAACAGCAGTGAAACAAGAGAAAAAGTCATCCTTGCCGTTGGCAACATTGAAGGAATTTCTCAAGTTGATGATCAATTAACGGTAACGACTCCAGCTCCAGAAGCTCAGTTCTACACTGTGCAAAGTGGCGACAGCTTATCTAAAATTGCTAAGCAATTTTACGGTGACCCGATGAAGTACCCACAAATCTTTGATGCTAATAAGCCAATGTTAGCTGATCCAGATAAAATTTACCCGGGTCAAACTTTAAGAATCCCAGATGAGAATACACTCGCATAATTGAATTATTATATCGTTAAAAAAACAAAAAGCATTTCACCACTGGTGAAATGCTTTTTTTATGTTTGAGGGTTAAATTACTAGCTCTCTTTTTAGTTTCAGTATGTTTTTAACCTGGAAAATGTAATAACGCTCACATTCAAACACGCTCAGCTTTGTACATGGCTAGAGCCTTTTCTCTTTGAGTTTTGTGATCAACGATGGGCTCTGGATATGTGGAATGACCAATTATAGGCTCGTGTAATTTTTTAGCTTCTATATTGTTTAACTCTGGTAAAAACGTTTTTATATAGTGCCCGTCTTTATCGAACTTTTTACTTTGCGACCATGGGTTAAAGATTCGGAAGTAAGGCTGTGGATCACAGCCAGTTGAGGCTGCCCATTGCCAACCACCATTGTTAGGTGCCAAATCACCATCGAGTAAGGTTTCCATAAAGTACTTTTCACCCCACTGCCAGTTAATTAATAGATCTTTTGTTAAGAAGGAAGCCACGATCATACGAACACGGTTGTGCATCCAGCCTGTGGTTTTAAGCTCGCGCATGCCAGCATCTACAATAGGAAAGCCTGTTTTCCCATCTTTCCAGGCTTGAAAGTAATCTTCATTATTTTCCCACTTTAAATTTTTATACTTATCGAGAAAAGATTCACGCTCTACACGGGGATGACGATAAATAATATGGTAGTAAAACTCACGCCAAATCAACTCACTAAAGAAAACATCTCTTGAACTTTGTTTTTTTACGTAGGGCTGCAAATTAAAGTAATGAATAATTTGAGGCACAGTGATGCTGCCATTTTTTAAGTACATAGAGAGTTTTGAAGTCCCTTTAACATTTGGAAAATCTCTAGTCTCGCCGTAATTGTCCAGCTTAACTTTAAAAGCCTGTAACTGCTCATAGGCTTTAAGGGAGCCACTCTCAGGGATGGGCACAGTCACTTTTTTTAAATTTTCTTGATAATAAATGGATAAGTTATCTGGGTAGTTCATCTTACCAGCAAACAAATCTTGCCAGCTGTAATCAAATATTTTAGGAGCCATGTCATTTTTTAATTGCTCTAGATATTCAAAACCTTTTTTTTGTGAACTCACTCTTTTTTTGAATTCATCTTGAACATAGATAGACAACCATTTGCGAGCAAAAGGTGAATACACTTGGTATCCATTTAAATCTTTTTCTGATTTGTAAAGCTCGTGAGGTTCAATGGTCAGATGATCGCGAAAATCTACTGTTTTAATATTTTGTACTTCAAAAAAATCTTTCAACTCATTGTCGCGTGCCACGGCAAAGGGTTCATAGTCTCTATTCCAAGTGATGAGCTCAGGAGTTCTAAGTTGGTGAGTCTTGAGTTTTTCAAGTAAATCTTTAAAAGCATCTTGTGGGCCAATATCTAAAACCAACAAATCTGAACCGATTTTGTTAAGCTCTGTCTTTAAAGACATTAGCGTTTCAATGAAAAACTGGAAACGGTTATAGGACATATCTGGCCTGGATAAAAACTTTTTATCAAAACAAAAAATACCTAAAACTTTTTTATCGTTTACTTTCCAGTTGTACTTTAATGCTTTATTACCAGCGACTCGCAAATCTCGACGAAACCAATGAATTCCAAATTTTTCCATGCATCGATTTATATAGAACTCTCTGAATCTTGACAATTTAAACTCTCGGGTAAAGTCATGATCCCTCAAAGTTTGTAAGCTTATCTGCCACATTGTTAAATCTGCTCAAGAAGCATTCACATTGAACTAGACCTTAGTTAGTGTTGTACAAATATTTTTGTAAACACCTAATAATATTGATAAATTATACAAAAAAGGAGCTAGCATGCTAAAACTTTTGCCATTACTACTAATTCCATTTTTCTTAATAGCTTGTGATGAAGAGGATGATGACAGTGTGACTGTTCAGATCACAAGATTTGAACAAGCCTCAAAACAAAATAAAATCTTTTTTAAAGATGACCGCAAAGCGGGCCTCGACAGTTATTTGCGATTTGCAGTTGATACCGTAAATGACCGCGTCACGATGACTGAATATTTAGAAAGCACCGATAGCCGAGGACCTAAGTATAAAGCTCAAGATCCAATCACTTTTTTCTGTGACAGTTCACAATGCAAAAGCTCTGAATTTGAAGACAGCTTTGAAACCATAGTGATTGATCCGAAATTGACAGAGGTTTTGGTTTCCAAGTATTTAATTGTCAATGAGAAAAATGAACTTAAAACTAGAACTCGCTACGTTAATGATGAAAACCCAGATGAAGAAAACTTCACAAACAGTAACTACGATTACGAATAAAGAAGCCCGTTGAAAAAAATAGCTATCATAGGCGGCGGAGCTGCCGGTTATTTTTGTGCCGCCAATCTCAAAAAATCAAATAAATATGAAGTGTCCCTGTTTGAACAGGGGCAACGTGTTCTTAAAAAAGTAAAAATCTCCGGCGGCGGGCGCTGTAATGTCACCCACAACATCTTTGAAGTTCGTCCTTTTGCAAGCAACTACCCTCGAGGAGAGAGAGAACTCATCTCCCCACTTCATCAGTTTCAGGCCAAAGACACACTGTCTTGGTTTTTAAAAAAAGACATTAAAATAATCGCTGAAAGTGATGGCCGCATGTTTCCAACAACTAATGACTCCCAAACGATCATTAACTGTTTAGAAAATGAAGCTAAAAAAAACCAAGTAAAAACGTATTTAAGTCACAAACTTGTTAGAATTGTTAACAAGGGAAACCGCTTTCAATTAGATTTTAAAAACAATGAGTCTCTTGAATTTGACCGCGTATTGATATGTACGGGAAGCTCTGAACAAGGTTATCAACTGGCTACACAACTTGGCCACAGCATCACCGAAAGAGCGCCCTCACTATTTAGTTTTAAAATAAAGCACCCAACCTTCAAAGACCTTTCTGGGATTAGTTTTGCTGACTGCCAGTTAAAACTTACCTTTAAAGACAGTAAAAAGAGCTTTAAATCTTCTGGCCCTTTACTGATCACTCACTGGGGCCTCAGTGGACCAGCTATTTTAAAATTATCAGCATGGGCAGCCCGCGAGATGAAAGTTGCAAATTACAAGGCAACTCTTCATGTTGATCTCAAAGTTGCAAACTTACAAGGTGTTTTGAATGACTTTAAGTCTAACAAAGCCAAATCAAAAGTATCCAACGTTTTTCCGAACGAATTGCCAAAACGGTTTTGGCACAATCTCATTCAATATTTAAAAATTGATAGCGATAAACTTTGGGCAGACGTTAATAAAAAAGAATTATCTGCAATGATGGATTCCATTGCAAAACTAGAATTGAACATCAATGGGCAAAATCGCTTTAAGGATGAGTTTGTAGAATGTGGTGGTGTGGCTCTCAAAGAGATCAATTTAAAAACTATGGAAAGTAAACTTGTACCAGGGCTTTATTTTGCAGGAGAAATTTTAGACGTCGACGGCGTTACTGGTGGTTTTAATTTTCAAAACGCTTGGACCACCTCCTGGATCACCGCTCAAAACATCACTCTGTAAAAAAACTGTCATCCTGAGCACAGCGAAGGACCTAAGCTCATAATTCAAAATTTCGCGATAAATACGTCGCTTCGTTCAGGATGACGGTGCTCTGTTCAAAACTACAATCTTTGCTGGAATTAACATTTGAATGTGTATATATAGTCTTAATTACAAAGTGAGAATCTCTATGACAATTAGTAAAACAGAACTAAAAAAGTATTTAAATGAAGTAGAAAAACTATTTCTTAAGCTCGGCAAACCATTTAGTAAAGCTGACGAGGCCCGAAATAATGAGGCTAGTTTCAAAGGAACCAAGTACCGTATTTATAACATCAGTAACCCTCAGTATCAAAAAATTTTAAAGATGCCTCTTTCGTTCAAAGATTTTAGTGACTCCGACAGAGCACAAATCTGGTCTTACATTTTTAAAAACACGAAATGGATGGGCGTTGGTAGTTTAGCGATTGACTACTTTAAACAATTCCAAAACAAAAAATCCTATGACCTTAGCAAAGACTGGAAACATTTAAAGTCCTGGGCGCCCCTCATTGAAAACTGGGTGCACGGTGATATGCTGTGTGGGTTGTACTGTCACATTCTCGATAAAAAACCAGAAACGGTTTACCCTGAGCTGTTGAAGTGGTCGAAGGCGAAAAATCCTTGGAAAAATAGACTCGCCATGCTCAGTTTGCTTTATTATTACAACCCGAAAAGACAACTTCTCAGTTACAACAAGTATATTTCGATTATTAAACCTCATATCTTGACAGACCATTACTATTTACAGAAAGCCGTTGGTTGGACACTGCGAGAATTGCAAAAACCGTATGGAAAACAAACTGGTCAATTTATAAATAAAAACATCACTCAATTTTCGGCCATCTCATTCACAACTCTTGCTGAAAACATGCCAAAGCCAAGAAAAGAACGCCTTAAAAACTTACGCAAAAAACATCGCAATCAAAAAGCTAAGTGATATTTAAAATTTCAAAATAATTGTTTTTAAATTTAAACTCATCACCAATGCTTTTTTTATACACGGCTTTACCAATTGGAGAGCTTAAAGTAATGATTTGAAACTTTGCTTGGGCATGCTCAACAACGACTCCTCCCTGAACAGGTAAAATGAAAAAGTTCTTTTCCTCGCCGTCATCATCACTAACTTGAACGATCGTAAAAAGTTCAGCACTTGATTTTTGCTCGAGCTCTTCAGGCTTTACTTTCTTTAAATAAAATAATGACTCTTCAAGCTCCATCACACGACGTGACTGAGCGCCCGCCAAGTAAGAAGCTTCTAAACCTCGTGTGTCGTATTTGTTTTCAGCTTTGGACTCTTCGTTGGTGGCGGCATCATGGGCCTCTTTTGCAGACTTAACTAAAGCCTGCAACCTTGCCTCAACATCAATGATCACTTTTTCAAGTAAATGGGATTTCGTCTTCATCATAAAAAAAGGGAGTTAATAATAACTCCCTTTAGTTTAAATCTATTTAAATTATAAATTAAGCTTTTTTAGCCCAAGTTAAGCACCAACCTTTTTCAGCAACGTGCTTGCCTTTAACAGGAATCAACTGACAAGTTCCATAGTTTTTACCTTCAACGGGTTTATAAAACTGACAGTTAGAACATAACTGTTCACTGCCTTTGGTTCCTGGCTTGTCTGGTCTTTCAGCTTGAGTTGCATCGTGAACGTACTTCAACGACTTTGCTGTTGGGTGATCGAGTGAGATTAATGGATCGCCACTGCCAGCTTGAGCTGTAGCTTCAGGAGCTTTAGTCGTCGTCGTATTTGACGTTCCAGCCTCTCCTTTTTTGCCTTTATCAAAGCATCCAGTCACTCCTAAAAAGAGCCCAGAAGCCAATATATAACTGCTATTTTTTATTAATTTTCTTCGTGATATCATAGACATAGAGATTCTCCTTGTGAATATCAGTTAGTTTTACGTAGGCTTTCATTTAATTTTCATTTAAGTTAAAGCATTTTAATAAATCTGGCTAGTACTTTTTGTTGAATTTAAAGTGTAAAGTTCTAATGATGATATTCGCGTTCGGTTTTTTTAGTATGTTTTTAGTGATGATCCCAGTCATTGTTCCACTGTTTATGGACCTTGGTATCGACATCAAAGACTTCCTCATCCTGCAAGCTTATTTTGGAATCGTCGTTGCCATTGTTGAAGTTCCGTCAGGTTACATTTCTGATTTATGGGGACGAAAAAAAACACTTTTACTCGGCGCTTTTTTAGTGACCACCGCCGTGGGTTTTCTTTACTTTGTTGAAGGCTTTTATAACTTATTGATTTACCAAACAATTCTTGCAACCGGATTCAGTATGATTTCAGGAGCTGACATTGCGTTTCTTTATGACAACGCTGCAAAAGATCTTACTGACTTTAAAAAAACACAACTCATTTCAAATTACAGTGCTTCGAAATTGGCTGGTGAAACTACTGGTGCCATTTTGGGTGGTCTGATTGCTGTCATGTCTTTAAAGTATGTCATCATCGGACAATTCATAGCTGATCTGTTTTTAATTTTATTTGCCTGTTTGCTCGTAGAAAAACCATTTGAACGCATGGCGAAAACAAGTCACCTCAACAATTTAAAATCAACGCTCAGAGTTTTTGTCGACAAAAAAGGACTGCTGTTATTAGCTGCAAATGTTACCTTCTGGAGCCTCTCTACTTTTTCAGCAATATGGCTATTTCAAAAACAATGGAAAAATGACGGCATTGATTTGAAATTTTTTGGCTACATCTGGGCTTCATTCACTTTGACGAGTGCATTATTTTCGAAACTGACTCCAACTATTAAAAGGCGCATTGGCAATGTTGGTTGTTTGTTGATCGTGTCTTTGTTTCCCTTGATTGGCTATATCGGTATGGCAAATACAAGCTCTTTCACAGCTGCTATGTTTGGATACTTGTTTGCTATCAGTCGAAGTTTTAACTATGTGTTTTTGCGCAACGAACTTAATTTAAAAATAGAATCTAAATACAGAGCCACTTTTAACTCCATTCAAAGTTTAGCTTTCCGTCTTGGTTTTTTTGTGATTGGACCCACCTTAGGGTTTATAGTTAATGAGTATGGTATTCAGATTGGGTATAAGAGTTTACTTGTTTTATTCTCGGTGATCTTTTTGTTGTTCATGGTTCCGATGTTGAAGTTGAATCGAGATCAACCGGAGTTCTTTTCTTCTAATTATTAATTTTTTTAGTGGTTTGCGCTTAATTCCCTCGCTTCGCTCAGAATGATGACAAAGCGCCGTCACCCTATGCAGAATTAGAAATTGTATTTTTCTATTTGGTAGTGGTTTTTTTTGAGCCAAACTTCGTGGATTTTGTAATTAGGTGAGTATTTTTCTACGAGGCTCCAGAAAGTTTGGCTGTGGTTTTGGTGTTTCAAGTGACAAAGTTCATGAATGACAACGTACTCGATAACTTCTGGTGGGCAGAGTATAAGTTTCCAATTGAGACTGATGTTACCTTCACTACTGCAACTTCCCCATCTTGTCTTTTGAGCACGGAAGGAAACTTTTTTGGGATACAGTTGCATGCGCTCTGACTGTTCGTTCATAACTTTTGATAAGATTTCAATGCCTGACTTTTTATAAAAAGATTTTACAGCTTTAGTAATTTCACCTTGAGTATGGTGTGGATTTAATTGCACCTCAATACAATCACTGGTAATTCGGCACTTAACCCTTTGACCTTCACCATAACAAAACCTGAGTTGAATAGGTCTTGCAATAAATAAAACAGTTTCACCATCGCGATATTTAATGTTGGGAAATTTATTTTTTTCATCTTCAATGAGCTTTACGTTTTTTAATAGCCAGTCTCTTTGAGAATTTAAAAAGTGCAAAATGTGTTTTTTAAAAACCGTTTTTCCAGCCGTCACTTTGACTTGCCCATTAGGCTTAATCAATAAATTCATCGTGCGCTGAAACATGCGTCTTTGTACGACCACATCTATGTTTTCAAATCGAATGATCTCTTTCACATTTGCAAGCTTACACCAATTTCACTCCCTCGACCTCTTTAAGTTTTGAACCTAAGTTATTCTAGATACTTACAGGTTTTGCATTGAGCCAGAAAAGTGACTTTCTGGCTTTACTTATGGGCCTCGCCCCTTTAGATTAAAGAATCTTGGGATCAGGTCCCATACAATAGCAAACCCAGTGAACTCCGCCAGGACCGGAAGGTAGCAACGGTAACTGAGATTCTATGTGATATGGGCCGCCTGGTCTCTTTCTTTTTGGGTTTGAGGATCACTACGCAATGCCATACGAAGTCATCGCCCGCAAATGGCGACCTAAAAATTTCAATGAACTGATTGGTCAAAACCACATTCGACAAACTCTCGTTAACTCACTCAAAAACAACCGAGTGCCACAAGCTTTATTATTTAACGGCCCACGTGGAACTGGCAAAACATCGTCAGCTAGAATCTTTGCCAGCACGTTGCGATGTCAAAATGTTCAAGACTATCAAGCTTGTGGTGTTTGCCAAGACTGCGTTGAGATCAACCAAGGTAAAAGTGTAAACGTTATCGAAATAGACGGTGCCAGTAATAACGGTGTCGATTCTATTCGCGAACTGCGCGACAGCGTGAGCTATCTACCGCCCACTGGCAAATACAAAATTTATATCATTGATGAAGTACACATGCTTTCAACGAGCGCTTTCAACGCTCTTTTAAAAACTCTCGAAGAACCACCAGAGCATGTGGTTTTCATTCTAGCGACCACCGAACTTCACAAAGTGCCCAATACCATTTTATCACGCTGTCAAAAATATGATTTTAGACGAGTGAGCAGTAAAGAAATCTCTGACAGTTTAAAAAACATTTGCGACAGTGAGAACATCACATACGAAGAAGAGGCCCTTTGGGATATCGCAAAACAAGCTGATGGTTCTATGCGTGACAGCCAAAGCTTACTCGATCAAGTGATCAGCTACTGTGACAATAACCTCACGCGCGAACAAACCGTTGAAGCTTTAGGGCTCACTAACCGCAAGTGGGTGATCGCCACTCTTAAAGCTTTGGTTGAGCGCGATAATATTGAACTATTAAACATTGTTGAGAAGATCACTTTGTCAGGGCAAGACCCTAACTTGTTTATAAAATCTCTCTTGCAAGAAATCCGCAATGTTTTGATTTACAAACTAAACCCAGAAACTGCCTCGACAACTATAGATCTTTCTGATGCAGGACTTGCTGAGCTAGGCTCCATCGCAGATCAACTCGGCGAAGAGGACTTGCACCTATTGTTTGATATGACTTTAAAAGGCTCACATGATGTGATCAGGTCGTCCTCTTCACAAACTGTGTTGGAAATGCTTTTATTGAAACTGGCCGCAGCCCCTCGAATTGTTCACGTTCAAAGCCGAAGTTTCCCTGCTACAAAAACGACTAACTCACAAACGCCAGCGCGCAAACCGGCTCAAACTCAAACTCAAACTCAAACTCGCTCTACTTCACCACCTGTAGAAAAAAAAACTAAAAAAAATATTGAGCCTGTAAAACAAACTCCAGTTCCACAAGCACCTCCAACACCAAAACCTAAGGCTCAACCAGAACCCTCTTTAAATCCAAACTCTGGTTCACCTAAGGAACAATGGAACCTTCTCGTTGGTCGAATTAAAGGACTCAACCCAATAGCAGCGGCAAAATTAGAACACTCTTATCTCGTTAAAAAAACAGACACAGATGTAACTATTGGTTTTCCTGCCAACATGCAGTTTTTGATCGATCAAGCAAAAGACAAAGACTTTATCAACCAAATTCAAAATTATATATCCACTTTGTGGGGACAAAAATTCAACATTGAATTCACAGAGATTCACGAAAAAAAAAACGACAACATGAGCCCACGTGAGCTCAAAAGTTTTCAACAGCAAAAAGAAAGTGAAGAACTGCGCCGAAAAATCGAAGCTCACCCCGTGATAAAAAAAACACAAGAGGTGTTTAAGGGTGAAATTGTCGCTATTAACGAAATCAAACAACCCAAACCACAGAACACTGAACAAAGGCTATAAAATTATGGCTATGTGCCCTTTTCAAAAGGCATTTGGAGTTTGTATTTAAGAGGATTGTTATATTATTATAAACTAGATTTTTTGCAGATGTTGGGAGCAAAAAAATTAATAACTGAACTAGCAATTGACCGGTCACACTTATGCAATAATATTCGAGTGCGACTCATTAAAAAGAAGGAGTAACAAATGAAAGGTTTTGGCGGAGGCATGCAGCAGTTAATGAAGCAAGCTAATCAAATGCAAAACAAGATGAAAAAAATCCAAGAAGAGCTTGCAACCAAAGAATTCGAAGGCACTTCTGGCGGCGGCGCTGTAAAAGTGACCGTAAATGGCAACAACGAACTCAAAGCCGTTGTTATCAACCCTGATGCTGTTACACCTGACGATGTTGAAATGCTCCAAGACCTCATCATGTCGGCAACCAATGACGCTTTAAAGAATGCCAAAGAAACTCACGACAAAGAAATGTCCAAAGTGACTGGTGGCATGAACATTCCGGGGATGTTTTAATCTATGAATTGCCCCTCTCTTGATAAGCTAACGACAGAACTGGCAAAGCTTCCTGGCATTGGGCCTAAAACGGCCTTGCGCTTGTCTTACTTTATTTTGAGAAGCCCCAATAAATACGTGAATGAGCTTTCTAATTCTTTAACAGACGTAAAAGACAAAATACAATTGTGCTCAAAATGTTATTGTTACACAGAACAAGACATCTGCCACTTTTGCTTAGACCCACACCGCAGTGATAACACTCTTTGTATTGTTGAAAACCCTTCTGACATTTCTCAAATAGATAGCTCGGGAGTTTTCCGAGGTCGCTACCACGTATTGCACGGCGTGATATCTCCGATGGAGGGCATCGGCCCCGATGACATCAAAGCTAAGGAGCTGTTTAAGCGCATAGAAGCGGTGAAAGACACAGACCTCGCTATTACAGAAGTGATCCTTGCTCTTGATGCTGATTTAGAAGGCGATACTACAGCCCTATATATTGCAAAAACTTTAAAAACATATGATATTAAAGTAACGAGGATAGCTCACGGAGTTCCTATAGGTGGAGATATTGATTATATCGACCACAGAACCCTAGGAAGAGCTTTAGAAAACAGGGTACAGCTTTAATGTCATTTATAAATTACAACGCCAAAGAAATTCACTGCAAGATTGTTTACTACGGCCCGTCGTTAGGTGGCAAAACCACAAATATTCAATGGGTCTTTCATAAAACTCAAAATGATGACAAATCAGAGCTCAATGAACTTCCAACCGACCTTGAACGAACTTTGTTTTTTGATTTCTTACCTTTGAACGTTGGCGACATTCGCGGATTTAAAACAAGGTTTCATTTGTACACTGTGCCTGGACAGGTTGTTTACGATGCTAGTCGCAAACTCATTTTAAAGGGTCTCGACGGTGTTATTTTTGTGGCTGACTCACAAGCTGAGCGCATGGAAGAAAACCTACAATCAATGCAAAATTTAAAAACCAACCTTGAGCAACAAGGTTACGACATCGACAAGATTCCGTTAGTGATTCAATACAACAAAAGAGACCTTCCCAATAGCTTGCCAATTGTTGAGCTTCGCAATAAATTAAATCACTTTAACTCTCCTGATTTTGAAGCTCGTGCTAAAGATGGTGATGGAGTTTTTGAAACTCTCAACACTGTTTCAAAATCTATTATTACCACTCTTAAAGGTGGAGAAATTTAGTTATCGCAGGTTAGCTCTTTACATTAAAAGACAAAACAGCCAATACAATCCAAAAGTAACCTTTAATAACCATAACCTATTTAACGAATAGACGCCTAAGCCTAAGACCTTCCTCTAGTTTCTCTGCCATTGCAGGGCTGTTACGGGACCTCAATATATTTTTTGTTTATGATTAAAATGTTATCTTTGCTTTCTCATGAGCAAAAAAAGGATACTATGCGCTTTATTCTATTAATTGTAATCGCTTTTCCATTACAAATTTTTGCAGGCAGTAGTAAAAATTTTTTTGAGAACACTCAACGAAAAGTTGCACAATCTCAAGGAGCTATAAGTGATTTTAAGTGCAGTAAAATAGATTATATCAATTCAAATCGCATCGAAATGTTTCTGATAGACAATTGCGCTCTTGATAAACAATTTTCATTTTCATCTTTACCTAAACTCAATGAAAATAAAGAAAGAACAACTATCTGTTGCTTCCAAAAATAACTTACTAAAACTTAAAAAGACTATTGAAAACTCATTGATAAATTAACTAGCTAAGTCGCTATTTTTTTGCTAGATAATTAAACATGATAACAGATCGTATTGAACAGCTCAAAAAAGACACTGACACTTTATTGCTTGCTCACTTTTATGAAGAGAGTGATATTCAAGGTGTTGCCGATCACATCGGCGACAGTTTGAAACTGGCACAGTGGGGACAAAAAAGTGAGGCCTCAACCATTCTCATGGCAGGTGTCGTTTTTATGGCAGAGAGTATTAAAATTTTATCTCCTGAAAAAACTGTACTGGTTCCTGATCTGAATGCCGGGTGCTCTTTAGTCGAACACTCCCCTTTTGAAAAGTATTTGCAGTGGCGCAAAGACAACCCAACTGGCATTTGCATTACTTATATTAACAGTAGTGCTGCCGTTAAAAGTATCAGTGATGTTATTTGCACCTCTTCTAATTCTGAAAAGATCGTCAACTCCATTCCAAAAGATCGTCCTATTTTATTTGGCCCAGATAAAAACTTGGGCCGTTATTTATCAAAAAAATCCGGACGAGAATTTAAACTATGGCCTGGTGCTTGCGAAGTTCATGTTCTATTTTCAGCAAAAAAATTATTCACTCTAAAAAAAGAACATCCTGAAGCTATTGTGATCGCTCACCCTGAGTGCATGGAAGAGGTCCTTCAATACGCCGATGTTATTGGCTCGACCTCAAGATTGCTTGAAGAGGTAGTCAACAACCCTGCCAAAAAGTTTATCGTCGCAACTGAAGACGGCATCTTACACAATATGCGAGAAATGCGTCCTGATGCCGAAATCATTCAGGCACCGGCAGAAGGCTCTTGCGCCTGTAACCAATGTCCTTACATGAAACTTAACAATTTAGAAAAGATTGAGCTTGCTATTAAAAACAAAACTCCAGAAGTAACTCTTGATGAGAACTTAAGAAAAAAAGCTCTCATTCCGTTACAGCGAATGATGGACATTACTGACGGAAAATCAGTGACTTGGCCGGATCGCTTTGAGTATTAGGTTTTTAGGCTAACAGATAATTCGTAAATTTTTATATGAAGCCACCATATAAATCGTGGCTAAAGTTTTAACTCTAAATCTAATTTTGCGTTCTCAACTTTTTTAGCTGGATTATTTTTGCGTGCTCTATTCGTGTATTCAACTCTTAGATTTTCAACATCTAATTGTCCATTAACAACCGGAACTGAAACATTAAAAGACCTCGATACTAGAGTCAGTATTTCACTCATCATATTAAAAAAGTCTCTTGTCGCTAGTAGTGGGTCTACTATGATCTCTTGAACATTAGCCCCTTTTAAATTAGTGTCTAGGTAGACTTTGTTTTTACCGTTGTAAAAGTTAATCTCTAAATTATTTCCTTCAAGCACTAAATCATCAGCCACTTTAACACCCGTTAATAGATTTGATAAAACAGCTTTTAAATAGACATCATTCACTCCTGGAAGTGTCCTCACATCAGACAAATTAGACACTTCAAACTGTGATCGAATCAACGGGCTATGATATTTTAAAACTCTTTCTTCGACTTTATTTTTTGCTTTGCCCGCTTTGACGCCCTTTAATAATTGTTTCGTGGACGCCTCCGTTCTAGGGGCGTTGTTAAATATTGAGACTGAGTTTTGAACGATTCCCACAAGCTCATCATCTTGTGGAAGCTTACCAGCAGCAGGCCCATTGATAACAGCCATCGGTTTTTGATTTGTAGCCCTATTAACCTTTACAACTCGCCCTATGCGTGTGTCTTGGCCATCAGACACCTTGGTTGTACCCATCTGAAAGCTTGTGTACTTTTCATAAAACTCATTTATTGGGAGGTTAAGGTCCGATTCATCTAAGTCAGGAATCAAGCCTTGAATCAATTTAGCAACTTGGCTCTCATAGCCTGTTGCCAATACGATAACATCTGACTCAATGTCATCAATGGGAAAAGGCTCTTCTTCTAAAGTCGCAATGACCTTCTTTTTGCCTTTGGCTTTGACTGAGGCTAAGCGGTTGCTAATCGGTTTTATGATCGCTTCCACATTTTCACTTGAACTTCTAAAGCCTGTTCCAATGGGAGCATAACGACTGCGAATGTCTTCTATGAACTCCTCACAACTTTCTCTATCTTGCCCAATCCAGTATATGTTTTTTGGACCTAGTGTTTGAGCATTTGAAATACCGTAAGCATTATCAACGGCGTAGCCCAACATAAATTCAATCGTAACGTTGGCAGAGTCTCCCACACCAACCACTGAAATATTTTTATCGGCAATGTACTTTTTAGGGTCGGAGCTTTGAGAAAGAGCGCGAATAAAATTTTCAAAAGTGATCACTCTTGGTAATGCTTTTTCAATTTTATTGGTTTTAATGAGTGACCTATCTTTTCTTAAATCTTTGGCCACTTGCTCTGGAAGCCTAGGAGTGCCCACACCCGTCGCGATGGAAAGCCTAGATGATTTGATTTTCACTTCACCACCCGGGACCTTTACTTGTGAGCGAAACTCTCCCCTTGCATATTTAAAGTCTTTAACTTGTGAACTGAATAAAACATCTATGTTTGGATACTTAAGTGTCGCACTGTAAAGACCAGTCACCAAGGCTCCCCCCAGATCACCTGCAGTGGGGTATTTCACAGCAGATAAATCTGAAACCTGTATTGGAAGGTTTGGCAATTCGTTTATGTTGCCCTCCCCAGGAAGTGGAAGTCGGTCCTCACCAGAAGCTCTATTAGAGCTGTTAATATTAAACACATCCGTGGCATAGCGAAAGTTAGAGCCTGCCGTGTCTGATGAATCAATGACTAAGATTTTATAATTACTATTTTTTTTCAAAGCTGTTTGTGCCGCTATCACACCGTGAACGCCTGCACCTACAATAACTAAGTCGTATTTTTCAACTTTGCTCTGAGCGAGTAGCTTTTTTGATAGAGCCAATGACTTCATTCGCAAGTCTGACTCCATAAAACGAATTATGGCCTCCGTAGTAGCACCATTGAGGCGCATGTAGGGTAAGTAGTCTTTTCTAAAAGAATTCATTTTTTTTGAAACAGGAATTGGGGAATCTATACGATCGGTATTCTCTAATGTTTTTGTAGTTTTAGCGATGTCCACGGAATAAGCTTGCTCACTTGATAGAGTCTCCGTGATTTCATGAGACTCACCTGGAACCACAAGCTGACAGGTCTTTGCAGACGCTTGAAAGCCCCAATGAACTAAAAAACTAAATAAAATTAATGATATAAGGTGACGTGTAAGCACATTCCCTCCCCAGAGATGCCTAATAAACTTCCAAAAGCACAAACGAGATATATAATTGCTTAATAGTGTTAAAAAAGTTTTTAACACAGTGATGACTATTAAAGAGTCTATTTTTAGTATTTGAAATTTTTCAGAAGTAATTAATTCTTGTAGCTGAAATTATTATATCTGTTTCACTTTAGTACATATTTCAAGTGTCTGGGATTGAATTTAACCAAAAGTGTCAAACATCTGTATGAAGATCAAATAAGTAAGCAAACCCTGTAAATTTTTTTTGTGAATTCTCAATTTAGCTTATGGCATCACCTAAACTTTCTAACTCCTAGACCGATAACTAGTTAAACTTAAGACGAGGTTTGTAAATGGGAGCTGAAAATAGAGTCGCCAAAAGAAAAGTCACTGAGACCATCGATGTCCAGGACGTTACTTCACTGAAAAGTTATTTAGTGATTGCCAAGCATGCGCAAATTGTTAATGCATCTACGAGTGGATTTTTAATGCATGTGGACCGTAAGTTCTTTGAACTTGAAGATTTAAAAAATACAATGAACATAGACACTGTTCTTAATGAGAAGATTGTTTTGTTTTTACCGCAAATGAACTTAGATTTAGAGGGCTTAATCACCCGCACTAAGCATGTTGGCAAAGGTGTGTTTGAGATAGCGGCGCAGTTCACTCCAAATGTCCCTGATTACTGGAAAGAATGCCTGATCGATCTTTTGCCGGAACAAGGCGAGTTTGAAGATTAATTCGTATCTACTATAAAATGAAATTATAAAATCTCTATTTTCTAAATAGAGATTCACCTATAAAAATATCTATAAAGAATAAAAAGGTGGAAGCCCTTCTTCCTGAATTAGCATTATTGAATAGTTATAAGGTAAAAACCAAGCGATGGCCTCACAGAGGTCTTTGTGCTCTTCTTTGGGAGGATTGTCTAAAGAGTCCAAAGAAAAACAAAGATCGTACTCTTTCTGGTCTTCACTCACTACGAGCACTTTCATATCTTCAATTTCTTGTTGTTTAAAAAATTCTGCTAATACAGCTCGCACCGATTTTGGTAAGTACTCTTCTGACGGAGGGCCGGCGACGATACTTGATTTTTCTTCAAACACTTTTTGCCCAGGGTTACCGACCTCAAGAGGTGGAAACAATGTTGAGAAATTAATATAACTCCACACCATGCCATAGGTAAAAATATAATCTGGCAATTCTTTGTGAGGATTTAGAGCAATTCCCACGCCCTTATCTGAGCACCACTTAAAGACATTAAGTAGGTAATCCTGCCCGTTTTCATCACTTTGTAAAAACATATAGGGCCAGTTGTCTGGTCCGACAACTGGATCTTGTTGTATGACATTGACCTTGATGTCTTTGAGATTTTCTAGAAATTCAGTCTCCCATGTTTCATCGCGGGCTGACTCAGGCTTAGTTAGGTGCTTATAGACTTCAAACATAAAAAAAACCCTAACATAAAATGTTAGGGATTAAAAATTTGTTTTTAATTTTATTCTACAAATACTTGAGACCTACTGAGTTAGTTGTAGGCCGTGCGTTTCAAGTAAACTTTAAATTCATTCTATAAACAAGCCAATTAATCAACTTCAACAGAGACCTGACCAACACTTTCGCCATCAGTATTTTCAGCTTTTTCCACAACTACCTTTTCACCTTCAACAAAGTCTTCTATCGTCTCTTCACCTAGGTTTTCAGCTTTTTCAATAGCACTTAGGATCTTAGCTTCATTTTCTTCATGAGCCTTTTCAACACCTGCGACAGATGGAGAATCTACCCTTGAAATAACTAATCGTTCATACTCAAAATTGATAATATGTAAAGTATCTAAGTATGTTTCCATATCAATGATTTGAAAAATGCCTGATGGCTGCCTCAATAACACGCTGACCATCTGTTGAATCGTTGCGTTCATTGCGCTGTAGTATGCACTAGTCAAAGTTTCAAGCTCATCTTTCATGCCCTTATATTCTGCTACTTTCTCACTTTGTTCTGCCTCAAAAGTTTCCAAGTCAGTGTTTGCTTGCTCTAATTCAGACTTTTTAACTGCAAGTTTACTTTCTATAGCGTCTAACTGACCAGACATTGTGTTATAAAGTTCAATAAGGTCATTCGTCCATATAGATACATCACTTTTTTGATCTTCTTCTGATGTTGTGTTTTGCATGTGAGTAAGAAACTTTAATGAATACTCGTTATCATCTTCACCATCTAAGAGTTTGAAATTAAGTAAACTCTCAATAACTTCTTCCATAGAATCAACAGTGGACTTTATTGAGTCAGCATTTTCCTTTAAGCTAACACTTTTTTCATACATCTCCTCTAAGTTAGACTGATCCATTTTGTCTTGTAATTCTGATGCGTAATCAATGACATCTTTTCCTGAAATAAGATCTGCAGATGCTTCACTTATTTTTGCTCTCATCCAAAGACATAAGTTATCGAGAGCTTCATTTACATGAGCATAACCCTCATTATCTATAACTGGTATCTCAAATGGCTCATCTGAAGTTGGATCATCAATAACCTTTAATGTTCCCATCTTTAGCACGGGCATTACACGCGTTAACGAATCAAGTATCTCTTGGTTACGAGCTAAATTTGGGTACTTTCTGCTGATTTTAGGCTTAATGTAACCAACGATAAAAGTATTTAAATAGTTATTTTTACAAGCTTCATGTGCATGAAAAATACTAGCGAAGTCTTCTATTGAAGTAATTCCTACTTCTTTATCCTCTGTTTGTACTGAAGCTTGCTCGCTACTCGACACTTCACTAGTTTCTTCTTCAGCATAAGTGTTACCGGCTAACAAAGTAGTTGCAACAATTATTGTTAAAAGCTTTTTTATTAAATTTCCAAAATTGTTCATCTCAATTCTCCTACTTTATTATGGATCTAAGTATATTTGTTAATAGACCTTCGTGTGCTCGCTGTTCATCAGCTTTTCTTCCAACAAATTGCTCTAAAACTGCTGCATTATCACTTCTTTCTTTTAAAATTAAGTCAACTTGACTTGCTGACACCGCTTTATCATATGGTGGGATTGCAATATTTTTAGCTAAGAACTCTTCGATGATGATAGTTTCTCTTTTTTCTCTGTTTACAACCTCTTTAGACTTCTCTTCTTCAGCCTCGTCAGTGCTATCTGTTGAGCTATCTTGATCTATAGTATCTGTTTCTAAAAATTCATTCATAGAGTCAGAAATACTTTTTAGGCCATGATACTTAGCAAAAGTTAACACTTCAGGAAAAGAAACTGGCTGTAACCCACTTTGTTGCAACAATTGATTTGCTCTGTTCAATGCCTGTATTGGTATTGCTGGCAATTGCGGAATAACTTTACGGTAGTAAGCAGCAAGATGCTCACTCGCAGTTTTATTTGTAACTGCTTTCTGTATAGATCCCGTTAATTCAAAGACATCAACAACTGATAAACGCACAGGTTGTTTAGAGTTCGGGTTGAAAATTCCTTTTTCAATCAAGAAAGCATCAAGCTCTTCAGATAAGCTTACTAACTCCTCTTGAGTGAGTTTGTTAAAGCTGTCAGGATTACTATCGAATATCTCTTTAGATCTTTTTTGCTCCTTGTAACCATTGACTACTGCCATTAATCTAGCTGAAACGAAATTTGTGGTGTTATCAGCAGTGATCACAGCTTGATCACCAGGTTCGAAAATTTGACTTTTTCCTCTAACTTGTTGCGGAAGCTGTCCAGTTCTATTGGCTGTTTGTGCAATTGCATAATCTGCATTCGCCAAGAATGGATCTCGTCTCGTTTTAGTTTCGTCAGGGTCTCCAGGAACACTTAATCCATTTACTATAGCTAAGTATTGAGAGGCAATCATGCCCATCTCATCTCTGAACACCTTATATGAAGGACCACTAACTAAGTCTTTAAAGTCTTTTTGGAAAGAAATTAAGTTCGTATTCGCAAGCTTACTTATATCAGACAATGAGGTTGGATCAGGAATTCTAACCCCATCTAACAGTCTCCTGTAAACAACGTTTGTAACAGCTGACCTGATATCTGGTTCATCTAACATAGATGGCGTGAACCCTGCACTGACGTTTTTGCGAGACAACGTCATTCTTGCGGTTAACATTCCCATAGCTTGCAGTTTTACATCACCAACCCCAACATAATCAACGATACCTGATAATGGGTTCATACCTTGATTCTCTTGAAGTTTATGACTGCCCCCAAAATTATCATAGCCAACTTGACCAATTAACTTCAAACCTTGCTCTTGTAAGTAGTCATCACTAACTAGTGGGTTGAAACAGCTTTCAACATATTCTCCAGCATAGCCTTCAGCTTGAGAAAGGGCTGTTTTAATTTTTGATAATTCAATCAATTCACGCTCTTCACCTTCATCATCTGCAGAAACTACGCAATACCTGTTTGGTAGCATTGATAACCGAATTAAGACTTTTACAAATAAATTCCTAGCTTGAAAATGCTCTTTATATGTTTGTTTTTTAGCAACGATATCTGAATCATTAGCTTCACTTTCATTGACGGTGATCATTTCTTTAACAATACCCTCATACTCTTTAATAGAGATTCCTTCTAAGTATTTTTTGGGATTTGCGCCGCCAATATATTCATTAAGTAATTCTCTCCATTTATCGTAGTATGTTTTAGCTAAAACAAACACAGGTATACTTGTCATGGAACGAATTTTAATAAGGTCTAATTGTCGTGCCTTAATTGGAGTTGAATGTAAATTTGTATACTTTTTCAAAGTATATAATAAGTTAGTTAATTCATGTTGAATAACTTCCAAACTATTTCTACCATAATCATACGGTCGACACTCAGGGTCTATGAACCCGGCAAGATCTGGGTCACTACACGGTTTATATTTTCTTCTAGAAAAATTTTCTTTTCTAGCCCACTGGTCGATACTCATATCAGTAGAAACTTTTGTTAACTTACCTAGAATATCATTTTCACCAAGTGCCAGATCCTCTTCGACCATATCGGCATACAAAAATGCCATATCTGAAAAGTCTTGCCTGCCAACTAAGTGACAAGAGTAGTCCCTGATTTGAGCAATATCCATATAATCCATCACAGATGGACAGACATCAAGCTTATCAAAGGGGCTGAAATCTATAACGTCTAATAAATGATTGATTTTTTCTGCCGGCATAAAGTTTGCGACATCAATTGAGGCACCATATTTATGATGCGCACCTAATGCGTGTAAAATCTCATGCGTAGTTGTTCTCAAGTAATCAACCTGGGTCCATTTATCAACACAGTCTTTTAAAATTGCGTTTTCATCTTCTACATTTTCTTCTATGAGCCCGGTTTCTTTAATCTTTGTAATATATTTAACAACTTTAGGGCACCTGGCGTTTATGAACTTTTCCATAGCTGGGTTTTGATCTGAACTGCCAAATGCAATTGCCTCTTCTTTACTATGATCACATTCAAAAGTATGAACGGCATTAGCATGCTTAAACATATTTTTATCTTCATCTTCAACACGATCTATAAACTTTTCTCTATAGGTGAGAAGCTGATGACTGTGTTCCGTATGGTAAAACCTTTCTTGACTAAAATCATCGTCGATTGGTCTGTAAGAAAAACGTGGGAATAAATCTGCAAGCTCTTCATCACTAAGACTTTCAATATATTTATTTTTGAAAGGCAGAACAATGGAGCTTTGACTTTGACTTGACCATCTTACCACCGGGAATGGCTGTAAATGCTCGCCCTCTCCATTAATGTACAAACTTTCTTTTACAATGAAATCCAGGGTTTCTTTTAAAGTGTTTGTAGCTGATTTTCCCTTAATTAATCTTGGATTATTACCAAATCTGTTCAAAACATCATCATCTAAGTTTTTAATATTTGAAAGGCCGACATTCTGCCATATGTGATCTCTAAATCTGGCATAAGTACCATCCCTTCTTAGATAGACATTCGCAACTGAACTCAGTAGCTCTCCTGTTTCATAGTCAACATATGCATTAGCTACACCTTTAGCACCAAACTGCCTATTATCATCACCATTAATAAGGTTTACAATAACCTGAGCTCTTGGGTCTCCGTTATACCTATCTATAGACTCATCAAGATAAACTCTTGGGAAAGCGACATCTTGCCCTGTATCTTTCTTAATTTTAACTTTCAAATAATCAAACATATACTCTATGAGTTTCATAGACTGTCGACCAATATCTCTATAGTAGTCATCCTGAGGAGTTGCCTTACTAAAATTGACAACTATATCTTTTTTCGGATTATATCGAATAGCAAAATAACTTTCCTCCAAGGCCTTTCTTGACCTCATTGTTCTGAGATAATCAGCTGACCTTAGTTTTCTTGCAGTCCCTAAGTAAGAATAGTCTGTAATATCATCAATGTAAGCAATTTTTTTATCATATGCTAGATTCTCATCCGTCACTGGTTTTTTTCTAGCAAAAGCATATCGCGTTGTTATACCCGTCTGACCATCACTTACAATGAAGGCTAAAAAGTCATCTTCAATTTCAAGCTCATGCAAAATATCTCTTTTATCTTCTCTATTGAAATTATTACTCCTGCTGCCACCAGCCAAATCTGTGATGTTTAAAAAATTAACCTGAACTGATTTTCTTAAATCATGAGAGGCATCTTTAAGCTCTTCGATTTTTAGTGATAGGTCTGAGTTACCTTGTAAACGATATGCGATAGGTTTAGCTTGAATATTCATCAAGGTTCTTAAATCTAACTCATTTTCCGTCTCAATACTTTCATCTCTAGTTGTGCTGATGATACTTAAGGAATTTTGACCCACTTCAAATTTAACTGATGAACCAAAACGCCCTGAAACTCCATCAATGAGACCTATTCCTGAGTTGGCACCTACACGTGCGTTGAGCACTGTATTCGTATAATGCCACTCTCCATCAAAATAGTTTGCTGGGAAAATATTTTTCGCTCTCAATTCGTTATCAAAATTCATAAAACTTAGATGATTAAAAATCACATATTTTGGTTTGCTTTCCCAACTTACAGAAACATAATCAAGAATGTTAATCTTATCACCTTCAGCATCTTTCATTCGTATTTTATTAGCGAAAGCACTAACAGCAAAACCACCAAAAGGAACTAGATACTCATCTTTATCACCTTGTTTTAAAGCAAATGGTTTTTCTAAATGAGACATTTCTGAAAGTGAAACAACTTTATTGTAAATGACATAATCTTTGTTAACGATAATTTTAATTTTATACGTCTTATTTTTATCTCCTAAAAACTCAGCAGCCTGTTTATTTTCAGAAATATTCAAATAAGGACAATCTGTTTTAAAATCAACAACATCAAAGAATTTGAAATTGTCACTCTTAACAATTTTCTTTTTGGCCTCATCTTGACCATTACCAAGCTTAATTAAAACTTCATCAGTTGTTTCAACCGTACAAGTTTTATTCTGTAGAAAGCTCATAGCTTTTTTCGAACCATCACTATTGTTATTATGAGCGTCTCTTAAGTTTGGCTCTCTGGTACAACCAATTGCCAAAATCAAAGACAACCCAACTATGATGCTAGTTATGCTATCGATTGTTTTTCTATTTAGTTTTGTCATTCTCACCCTCGTTTTCTATTTGTAGAACATTAAAAATTTTAAAAATTGTAAGTTAAACTTGCACCTGCAGTGATTCTATCTTCATCAAACACATTTTGATTCGATTCGTAGGTATCTCTCCAATAATAATAACCAGAAACCATCCAGTTGTTTGTGATCACTCCACTAATTGCTGTTGAAACTGTTTGAATTTGATCCCACTTGGAGTCGTAATCTAAAGTGTTTGCCAACGCATAAGCATTGACCCAGAAAATTCTATTAGTCAGCTTTGTGTTTAAAGACACTGAAACAGATGCAGCAAGAGGGCTGTAAACTAGTAAGCCACTATTACTTCTTTTGAATCTAAAATGTGAAAGATTTAATCCTAAACCTGAACTTACAGTGAAACGATCCGTCAGTTTATGTCTATAAGACACAGAGTTTCCCCAAGATAAAAATATTTTGGAATCACGTGAGTAGTTTGAAGTTGGAAAGCTTAAATCAGAGCTATATGAAAAAGCACCGCTCAAAGTTTTATAAAAACCAGGTCGACTGTAAGACAACTCAACATCTGAAAAACCAATACCGAACCTATCAGGATCAGCATCAACTAAATCGACAGGAGCACGATAGCTTCCACTCAAAGCTAAAATTTCTTTATTAGAAAGTTTATAGCTCAACATCATACTTGTTGAACCATAATATTCTGTATAAAAATTCATACCTTTTGATACAGAGGTACCGATAGAACCATGCCACCTTTGTTCAGATAGCTTTAAAGATTCTGTATAAGACAGTCCTTCAGCCTGTGATTTGTTGAGGTCTTTTTTTGATTTAGTTTCCTCAGCCATCAAAGGTGAAGAAATGAATGATATAAATATAAGTAACGCACAACTTAATTTGATCATACTATTATCTCCACTTCTTTTTTGGATTAACTATTCAATATTAGTGCCAAACTTTAAGTGTGAGATATTCAATACTTATAATTGCACAGGATAGAGTGTATAAAAAAAATTTATAGAAAGGCTGTCAGATCAAATGAGGCTCACTACAGAGATGACATTAGGCGATATTATAAGTAAATGTAAAATACTCAAATTAGGCCAAATGTAAATATAATAACTTTTATGAAAAGCTTACAAGGAGCTAAAAAAAGTTTTGGTAGAAATTACTGAAGGACTGCAAAAGTAAACTCTAAGTTATTAATTTTTTTAACTTCATTTCGACCTCTTTAAGCCCTCTTTTTTTGAAATATGTATAATTTATTCTAATGATATACATTATAAAAATGCGCTAAAAGCCAGACCTACGTTGAGAAATAGCCTGCAAGCACAGACGTCTGAGCCCTATCATTGCTATCATTTTACAAACATTAAATTAATAAAACGCCCACCAAAAACTTAAGATAAACATCAAGGACAACCTATGAAATCTCTTCTTTTAGTCATGGCTACTTTTACATTTTTGGCCCAAGCACAAAGCAAAAAACAGATCTTAATCAACACCGATATTTTAGACCATATGAGAATCAATTACGACAGAACCTTTGATGGAATCACAGCCATTTCTATAGATGAATCCTTAATCGATCAAGTCTCTCATCACGCTCACGAATTTCACCGCTGCGGTGGCTATGAACTAATAGATGATGAAGCGCCAGAAAGTGCTATCCAACAACTGTTTGTAGAAATACATCATCGAGAGGTCGAAAAATTAATGAGCTTTAACAACCCTGTGCAATTTGAGTTTAACCCATATATTGCAGAAGCCTTAACTCTCTTAGAAAAAAATAACCTACAAGACACTGTAGATACCTTGAGCCAGTATAGAACTAGAAGCAGTCGCAGTCGAAATCCAAACGACCACGTCTTAATGATGTATGATAAAGTCAAAGATATCATTGCAGATTCAAATTTAGATATTTCATCACAACTGATTGAGCACTCAAGAACAAAACAAAAAACATTACAAGTTCGAATTGAAGGCTCTAGCTTAGCTGATCAAATCATTGTGTTAGGCGGTCACTTAGACTCCACTGCATTTTTCTCAGATGCGCCAGGAGCTGACGACAATGCCAGTGGCTCGGCCAACTTACTTGAGGTCTTCCGCGTTCTTTCTCAACAAAAACAGCCTCTAAGAAGCATTGAAATTTTCTGGTATGCCGCTGAAGAAGTTGGGCTTGTTGGCTCTAGTGAAATCGCCAAAGAATATAAAGCCAAAAATATTGACGTTGTTGGAGTTATGCAGCTCGATATGACTGCTTTTGCTGGTAGCGGTGTCTTCACAATCGGCAATATCACCGACTTCACATCACCATGGTTACAACAGGTTTTAGTGTCTTTAAACAACTTATATGTGAATGCTCTTATACATGAAGATGAGTGTGGTTATGGCTGTAGTGACCATGCTGCTTGGTTTCGCCAGGGCTTTGACACTGTTTTTCCAATTGAGTCTAAATTTAGAGAGGCGAATAAAAGTATTCACTCAGGGCGCGACACCATAGAGAAGCTCAACTTTGAACACTCATTGGTGTTTGCTAAGCTTGCTTTATCTTATGCACTTGAGCTTGCCAATTCTGAAGCGAGGAACCCAAACTAAAACGAATATTAAATCTGAAAGATTTCTTTGAGTTCAGCATCCATTTTTATCTGGCCTGTTCTCATATCAAAAATCTTCCTGCGAGTTGGGTTAGTAAAATAAGATAAAATCACTAAGGCTCCAAAGATGTCATCTATTTCGAGTGACTTGATGACAAAACCAAATTTTAGCTTAGGAATAAGAACACTGTTGTTACTGGCATTGTGTCTTGAAAAGACTTCTTGAAATCCTAGGTTTTTAGCTTCATGAACATGCTCTTTTAGAAGCTGAGTGTATATCCCCTTTTTTCTGTAGGGCTCAAGCACCGCTGAATTACACATATAGTACCTAAAGTTATCCACTTGAAAGCCCCAAGACCAACCGACGAATTCACTTTGATCATTAAAAGCAGCTAGGTGGATCTTTTTAGTGTCATTTATACGTAAGCTAAACACCTTTTCTAACTCTTGCTCTGACAACACTCCCCTTACCAAATAGCTAAAATCATCTTTAAAGACATCCTTGCGATGATCTCTGAACAGAGTTTCAAACTCTTTGGATTGAATTTTCTTTACTTGAGCGATCATTTTTTTCCTAGCTTTAACTGGTTAGACTTCAGTTAAGTTCTTTAATTTTATGTACTTTTATCAATGACCGCAATGATTGCTCACCTCTTCTTGGGTCTTCTCTTCTAGAATTAAGCTCACAAGCACTTCTATTTAATACAATCAACTCAACGAGATAGTCTTTATTGATCTCATTCATACGTATTTTATAATGCTGGCTCCAGCCTGTATCTTCACTGTTCATTTTTTCTTCTAACACTTCATATTCAAAAGAAAATAAACCTTCCTGTTCTGATAACCTTTGTAAGGCTAAATCGAGGCAATAATTCTCAGTGACTGTGTCTCTTTTTCCAACCAGTGACTGCCTTTGTATTTCGACAGTTTCTATTGAACTTGGTTGCATGAAGTTAATGTAATCTTGCTCTTCTATTGTTGTTGGCAGATAGCTGCGTGGCACATACCAACCGTACCCCCACCTCCATGTAAATGGTAAGTATGACCCACCACCTAAGCGTACTCCAAGGTACACAAGCCCACCCAAGGCTGGCTCTTGATCATTTACACAATCTCTAAGCTGTTTATCTGCATTTTTACGCATCTGTTTAGTGCCACCCTTCCAATAATGAAGATCGTGCTGAACACAGCAATGTTGCCAAGAGCCTCCTCTATTTGAATCAAAAAAAGCACTGCAGCCGTCACTTGAAAAAGGTCTCAGTACATTTTGATAGATCTCAGCTGAAGGCTCTGCTGACACGCCAAATTGGATTAACATTAAGTAAATTAATATTTTCATAACTGTATCGCTTATCCTTTTAGACATTTTAACAAGAGACCTGTCAAATTCGTAGATAATCGATGCGAATTGAAATTTGTATAGTGTTATTGAATATTTTTTTAATACCAGTATTGAGCATAGAATATGAACTGAGTCGAACCTAACACAGACTTATAACTAAATACTTATAGTGACTAGCTCACTAACCAAATAGTCATTGAGTAAAACTAAATTGGATGATTGTCTAAACCAATGTATATTATTTTTGTTTTTGTTCTCAACTCAAACCAACTTCTTTTTTCATCTGTAAAATAACAAAGCAATGGATTTATAAGTAAATACAGTATCGGCACAACTAAAATTAAAATACTCGCAGCAAAACCAAAAATACCAATAAAAGCAACTAGAGGTGCTGGGGTAAATATCATCAAATACTTTAAAAGCCCCCATAAAGTGACTTTAACTTTTTCTTCTTGAGTTAATTGAGTGTTGTCTAGATTGACTCTTTTAATTCTTGTTAATACTTGCCCTAAAGTTCTTTCCATCGCGAAGTAACAAACTAAGTTATATGTTGAATAAAAAAATGCCCCGAGCAGAGAACTTATAAGATATATATGAAAATCCCTGGGAGAATAAAGTTGCATAGCACCTACCGGTGGATATAAGTTTTTTGCAGGAACGATGACTTCTGTAATCTTTAATGACAGGTAATATAGACCAATTAAAATTGATATATCTGATACAAAACTAATGAAACGATAGATTCCCTTAGCATTATTCATAACTGCTCCGATTATATTTATAACTTAGGTAACAAAATAAAAACTGTATGACACTTATTAAAACTAAACTCACTTGGTCACTAACTACCCCCAGCGAGAGCCAACCAAGACACCCTAAAGCATAAAATCCAAAAAAATATTTTGGTAATACTTTATTTTTCAAAAATATAGTTTCAATAAAAAGTAAAATAAAGGCTAAGGTGCAAAAAAAACCAGCGAATAGACTATGATTCATTGAGCCTACTCCTTATGGTTCTTAATAGAATAATAATTAATGCCACCATTTGTACAAATGAGCCTATGGCAACCGAAAAACTATTTATTTCAAGGCCATAAGAGAACCAAAAACTGATTCCGACAAGGTAAGTGATCGTGAAACCAACGTGATGAAACACTTGGTTTTTCCATGTGTAAATAACAATACCTAGAGTGCAAAACAGTGAGGATAATGTTACTAAAAAATGATCAGCTAGATGTTCTATCGTTGAGCTCCTGTTATCTTTATATCTTGTTTAGATTTTTTTGTTTAGGTCCTTCGCTCCGCTCAGGATGACAGTTTTTTTTGATTTTTTGACTGTGCTATGCAGTTAAGTGACAGAGTTTACTTTACTATGTTTTTTTTATGATCCTAACGTAAAGCTTTGCTTTACTATGGGTCTTTATTTTTTTTGATCGGGGCTTTGATTATGGGCTTGAAAACTGCCACTGGCAGTTTTTTGATTTGCTTGATTGGTTGATCGCACTTCGTGCTCTGATTTTTTTTATGACCCTAACGTAAAGCTTTGCTTTACTATGGGTCATAAAAAAAATAACAATGCGTTAAAAATGTCCACAGGACATTTTTAACGCATTGTTGGTAGGGGTACGAAGACTCGAACTTCGGATCCTCCGGTTATGAGCCGGATGCTTTAACCAACTAAGCTATACCCCCACGGTCTAAATAAATAATTATCAATTTTTTTTGAGCGAGTCATCAATTTGACTCGCTACATTAGTTATTCACTAGCTCCATCGGCAGGATCCGTTGGTGGAACTTCGCCTTCAACTGCAAATGTTTTTAGTTTTAATGAACGACTTGGGTGCCTTAACTTGCGCAAAGCTTTGGCTTCAATCTGTCGAATTCTTTCTCTAGTGACGTTAAAGTCTTGGCCCACTTCTTCTAGCGTGTGATCACTCTCTTCACCAATACCAAATCTCATTCTCAAGACCTTTTCTTCTCTTGGTGTTAAAGTTGCTAACACTTTACGAGTTTGTTCAGCTAAGTTTAAGCTCACGATGGCTTCAGATGGATTGATCACTTTTTTGTCTTCGATGAAATCACCTAAGTGAGAGTCTTCCTCTTCACCCACTGGAGTTTCTAAACTGATTGGCTCCTTAGCGATTTTTAAAACCTTCCTGACTTTATCAACATGCATATCCATTTTCTCAGCGATCTCTTCAGGGATTGGCTCACGACCTAACTCTTGAACAAGCAATCTTGAAGTTCTCACTAACTTATTGATGGTCTCGATCATATGCACAGGGACACGAATGGTTCGTGCTTGGTCGGCGATGGCACGAGTGATTGCCTGACGAATCCACCAAGTGGCGTAAGTTGAAAACTTATAACCCCTTCTGTACTCAAACTTATCAACGGCTTTCATCAAACCGATGTTACCTTCTTGAATGAGATCCAAGAACTGTAAGCCTCTGTTAGCATACTTCTTAGCGATAGAAACCACTAAACGCAAGTTGGCTTCAACGAGTTCCGCTTTTGCTTTATCAGCCTGACGCTCACCTTTCCAAATCGAGGTGTAAGTGTCTCTGATCCACTCAAAGTTCATTTCAGTTTCTTCTAAAATTCTATCTATACGACCCTGAGCATCTTCGGCTTTAGAAACATAAGTGGCATAGGTGTTAAAAGTTAACCCCGTTGTACGAATCATGTTTTGCATTTCAGCTTCGTTATTTTGGACCTTTTTGTAAGTGGCAAGCAAAGCGTCTAAGTCATTGCTGAATGTGTATTTAACTGCATCCCTGACACGCTTTCTTAACTCAGTCATGCGCGCTACTAAGTTTTTAAACTTAATGGCAATTCTGTTAATCGTTTTTCTGTTAAAATTGATCGTTTCGAAATGCACCATCAATTGTGTGTTTAACTCAGCCAACTTCTCTTCAGCTGCTTTTACTTTTTCAGAGCCCCTAGGGTTATCTCTGATAATTGCAAAGTATTTTTTAGATTTAGTTTCAAAGTCTTTCACATGGCCAATAAGTTCGTGAATTTTTTCGATGTACTCTTTTTCATCATACTGAGTTTCTTCGTCCTCAAGACCTCTAAAGATGGCTTTTAACTTGATCTTACCGCTATCTAAACGAGTTCCCAAGTCGATGATCTCGCTAGCACCAATCGGCGATAGTAAAATCGCTTGCACGATTGCACGCTCACCCGTTTCGATTCTTTGAGCTATTTCAACCTCACCTTCGCGGGTTAGTAGTGAAACGCTCCCCATCTTTCTGAGGTACAAACGAACAGGGTCATTGGCTTTGGTTTCTTCTTTCTTTTCTTTTTTCTCTTTGTCGCCATCAAAAAGTGACATCTCATCATCTTGATCACTATTTTCTGACACTTCAGTAATATTTACACCATTCACTTCTAATGCACGCATAAAAGCATCTAAAACGGGAGCTGAAATGATCTCCGGTGGCAGTAAGTCATTGATTTCCTTAATGGTTACTGTACCATTTTCCTTAGAAAGTGTGACGATTCGCTGAATTTCTTCATGGATTGCGTCTTTTTGCTGATCTTCAGTCATTGCTCCTCCAGAAGCTAAGTCACTGTTATTACTTGCATTACCTGCCATATAAATGTCTCCCATTCATTAGATAGAACACTACAGTTGTATCTATAAATCTAGCTTGCCTTTTTGAATATTCATAATCTGTTCCAACTTTTCTTTCATGTCAGAACCTTGCTTTAGTTGTGATAAACGCTGCTGAGTCTGAGCTTTTATATAAGATTTTTTGACCTTAATTTTACAGTCCTCTATAAGCTTTTTACTAGCAGAATCGTCCATTATGCTTAATGGTTCTCTCATGTGCCCGGTCAAGTATGCCGGTTGATCTATTTTGTTAACCAATAAGGATGTTAATTTATCAAAGTCTTCTGGTCTTTGTCTATAAAGTTGCTCTGCTGTTGTAAAAAGTTTTGATAAATTTTGGTCCGATATTTGCTTGAGAATGTCTGATTCAATGATCTCTACAAAGTGATCTTTGTTTTTTAAAGCCATATTAATCAAGTAGAGCTCATGTCTTGGAGCCTTCGCCAGGCTCATCAAGCTCTCTTCAACAACGGGTTCAGGTGCTTGCTGTTGAACAGGTTCACTTAAAGAGTCATTACTTTTTTTGCTGGGGCTCACCATAGAAAGCACCCACTTTTCAGTGACATTTAACCGATCACACAACTCTCTCATGTAAAGCTCATAAAGACCTTTATGCTTTACCGAGCTCATAATGGGCGCAAGCTCTTCCATAATATAAACTTTGTCAGTTGCAGCCCCTTTATAGTTTTTAAACAAATCGTTCATAACTATAAAAAATAGGTCTTCACTAGCAGCCACTTGTTCTTTGAAGCTATCAACCCCATTTTTATTTATGTAATCGTCAGGGTCCATGTTATCCGGTAACACTACAGAACGCGGGAGTAATTTTTCTTCAAGCAATATAGCCAAGCTTTTTTTGGCAGCAGCCTGTCCGGCTTTATCTCCATCAAACAACAAAACAACTTTTGAGGTGTATCTAGATATGAGCTTTGCATGTTGAGGAGTTAATGCCGTTCCAAGTGTGGCCACTACGTTTTGTACGCCATGAGAATACAACGCAAGCAAATCCATATAACCTTCAACAACTATCACGTAATCTTTCGTCCGAATGTATTTAGAGGTTTGATCTAAACCGTACAAAATTTTAGATTTATGAAACACAATGGACTCAGAGCTATTGATATACTTAGGCAAAGAGTCATCAAGCACGCGCCCACCAAAGCCGACATGCTTTTCTGCCTGAGTTACTATTGGGAACATAAGACGGTTCCTGTATTGATCGTAAAGACCATCGCCACTGCGCTTTAACTTTAAAAGCCCCAGCATTTTTCCCAATTTTTCTGAAATTTTTCTAGAAGCTAAAAATGATTTCAAAGAGTCCCAACTGTCGGGAGCAAAACCCAATTGAAACTCTTTGACCATTTCTGGTGTTATGTTTCGTTTTTTGCAGTATTGTTTTGCTGGGTGTGTTTCGGGAAGCTTTAGTAAATTGTTATGATAAAACTGAGCAGCCGATTGCAATAGTTGATAGGCACTTTTCTTTTCATCATTCATTCGCTGAAGTGCTGGGTTTCTTTCTTGCTCACTTTTTGGTATAGGAATTCCAGCTTTGTTAGCCAAAAATTCAATAGACTCAACGAAACTTAATCCTTGTAAAGCTTGAACGAAATGGAAAATATTGCCACTTTTCTTGCAGCCAAAACAATAATAAAGCTGCTTATCTTCAGTGACTGAAAAGCTCGGTGTTTTTTCATTGTGGTCAGGAAACGGACACAATCCAGTATGACGAGAGCCGGCCGGTTTTAACTGCGTGTACTTTGAAATGATATCGACTATGTTGTTTGCATCTCTGACCTTATCTATAAAACTAGGGTCAAATCTCACTACTTTAATTTTTCCTTTACAATTTGGGATACGATTTTATTGTCGGCACTGCCTGCAGTTTTTTCTCCCACCATTTTCATCACAGCACCCATTTGTTTCATGTCAGTGGCGCCCATTTCTGCAATCACTTCTGAAACAACCTTAGCAATTTGCTCTTCGCTCATTTGCTCTGGCAAGTATTGCTCAACCACTACCAACTCCTGTTGCTCCTTAGCAACTAAGTCCTCACGTCCCGCGTTTTGATATTGTTCGATGGAGTCTTTGTGTTGCTTTGCTAACTTCTTTAAGACGGCCATGCAGTCTTTTTCGGTTAATTCGTTAGGGCGTAAATCAATCTCTTTGTTTTTAAATGCAGAGTTGATAAATCTCAAAGTTGAAACTCTTGCGGAGTCCTTACTTTTCATCGCTTCTTTGATATCGGCCATAATTTGATTCTTTAATGACATAGCAACCTCTCACCCATTGATTTGTCTTTTTTAATTTTAAAATAAATGCAGCTTGTTCGTTTTTTTACGATCTAAAAATTTAATATAACTAATTTAACTAAATTCTATCTAACAAAAACAAGCTGCCTATATCTAGAGCAGCTTGTCTTAATGATTCGTTTATAAAAATGAAATGAATTAGTTCATTTTTTTCATTTTTTTAACCATACGCTTTCTTGCAGCGATTGATTTTTTCTTTTTGCGAATGCTTGGTTTTTCATAATGCTCACGCTTTTTCACCTCAGATAACAAACCTGATTTCTCGCATGATTTTTTAAAACGTCTAAAAGCTTTTTCAAAAGACTCATTGTCTCTAATTTTCACCATTGCCAATGTAAACTCACCTGCCTTTTTCGTGTATTTTATAAGCTCAAGATAAAGTTGGCTAATTTGCTATAAAATTGCCAAAGTGCCTTTATAAATACTTATAATATTTACTTAATCTGATAACAGCATTGAACCACTTTGACAAATTTAAAATTCTCGATAAGTAATAAATATGCCTGATTTAATAGCACCAGAACAAAATGATCAAGACCTGCAATTTATGAAGCTCGCCTATGAGCAAGCGTTGCTCGCCCAAAAAATGGGGGATGTTCCCGTGGGCGCTGTGATTACCAAAGATAATCAAATAATTTCAACAGCTTATAATAAAAAAGAGGCCTCCCTTTCAGCCACCTACCACGCTGAAGTGCTCGCCATTGAAGAGGCATCTAAAAAACTCAATCAGTGGCGGCTCTCAGACTGCACTTTGTATGTAACCCTGGAGCCCTGTCTTATGTGCACGGGAGCCATTATAGCTAGCCGCATTTCTAGAGTAGTTTTTGCAACTACAGACCCTAAGGCTGGTGCCATTGAATCTGTATTTCAGCTTTCTAATCATGAAAACCTTAATCACAAATTTATTTACAGTAAAGATGTGCTTCAAAAAGAGTGCTCACAGCTTCTTAAAGGTTTTTTCAAAGAGCGCAGAAAAAGCAATACGCTCGCATCGTCTTGAGTGAAAGCAAAAGAACTTTCTCTACTGTTTAAGAAGACAGGTTACTACTCATACATTCAAGCAACACTATTTCTATATAAAAAAAACCCGCACTGGTGAGCGCGGGTTTTTCTAGAACATAACTGTTCTTGAAACTTAAATTTTAACTCAATCTTATAACATGATGTAAGTTAAGCTTAAGCCGAACAAGTTTGAGATTTGCTCTTTTTTCTGAAGCTTTGGTTGCTTCTTGATTCTGAACTCATAACCAAGACTTAAGAAGTCATATAACTTCGTATCGATCTTAGCAAAAGCATCGTAGTTAGTAGCACCGATTAAATCAGTATCATCAAGTTGTGGGAAATCATCTTCATTTTTATCAAACGGAGTTAAAGACTCAAAGCCAACCTGGTAGCTTGTTTTCTCATCAAGCTTGCCACGGAAGTCTAAACCTAAAACTAAACCATAATCAGTGAAGTCTTTAAGCTCAGCCAATGTATAAAGGTCAGTGTCTTTATCATAAGACATGCTAAAACCATTTGCCCAAACTCTCATCGCACCTAAACCAGCATTTAACACTAAGTTCATATGCTCTTCTTCGATGGCTTTATAGAACACACCAACTGAACCTTTAAGAGTCATTGGGTTGTCACCAAGACCGTCAGTCAATCTCACTCTGTCAGTTGTTACTACACCATTCGGACCAACAACAGTTGCATCATCTGAAAAGAATCTGTCATTTTTAAAGATCGACGTATCGAAAGCACCTTTTACGTACGGACCAAACTTAGGCATGTCTGGAAGACCCCATAGGTAAATAGACTCAATCTTTAGTAAGTCAGAAGTTTTTGTGAAGTGGTCGATGTTCGGGTTTTTCTGAGTTCCTTCATCAATTAAAAGTGACGTTCTCCACTCCTTAGAGTCCATTCTCCAAGTTGCAGCACCATCTAATTTTCCACCTAAGCTGTATGTCTTACCATTCGTCTCAGTTAAGTGATGTGAATGGTGAGCGTATCCACCTGTACCAGAAAACTTAAGGGAGTATGTCCATCCATCAGCACCTTCTGTATTCTTTAAATCATCACTTGTTGCATTGATACCTTTGATCTCACCTTGTGTATCAGCATGCACATTTGCAAACGTGCCAGCCATTAGCAAACAAGCTACCACTTGTAATAGTCTGTTTAATTTCATGTATATCTCCTCTTTGTACATTAAACACAGGCCTTTGGGGGGCCATATTTTTAAACTTATATTTTGTAGACATTCATTCTTACTAAAATAGTCACTTATGGACTAATAAAAAACGGGGTAATTGCGCGCTGCTGTAGAAGAGTGTTGCTGTATTTAAACACTTAATATTTTTATAAATAAATTCAATTTAATTAACTATGTCAAATCTTCCGAAATCCTCGTTAAAATGATTCATTTTGTTGAACACAATGAAAATTCTTCTTAAAATAGATCTGTTTTATTAAGTCCATTAAATGGAGAAAAATTTATGAAAGCTATTTTACTTTTTATTCCAGTAATCTTGTTTATGTTTGGTCAAACTTTATCCGCAAACACAAGCACCACAAATATAAATGATTATTTTTATAGCAACTCTAACGCATATAACCCTGACGGAATTTGGATTTTTCTTGGAAGTAATGTCGGACTCATTGATCTCTCTGAAGATTCAAATCTACCTAATAGAGACGGACACCAAGTGAACTTCAAGGTTGTTGGTTCTATGTACAAACTCAGTAATAGTTTTATAGGGGATCTCGGAGCAGGTTTTCAGAGCAACACTGCTTCTGGCTTTGGAACTGAATTCACCACTCAAAGTTTTTTCATCGATATGAATGCTCGCTGGGAATTTATCAATCGCTGGTCAGTTGGCCCCGCTGCTAACGTATTGATCGGCAACAAAAATACCTTCACCGATGAAAAGAAAACTTTAGCCTCTTTCATTGGAGCAACTGTTCACTACAGACAACCACTCACTAGGGATTGGCTTTTAAAAGTGGGAGCAAGAGTTTTAACTGATCTTGATGTCAGCTCACGACAAGTGACTAAGTGGTTGCTAGATTTCCAAATTGGCTTTCCACCAACAACTGGCGCCAGTATAATTTCACAAGAACAAACTGATTCACAAAACTTTAACGATGATGCTGTTTATACTCTCGATGATGATTTAAACACTATGAGTGATCTTGAAAACAACACTGCCTTTCAAGACACTATGGGTGATGAGTCCAATGAAGGTTACTTAACTGCCAATGACCTTAAAAATGAGACGGACACAACTTCTTATCAAACATTTAAATCAACCAGTGGCCCATTAGTGAACATTAAATTGGATGAACTAAAATACAACAAAGGTAAGGTTCAACCAAACATCAATGATGCTGCATATATCGAAAATTTAGCACAAGTTTTAACTGAGAATCAGGATCTTTTCGACAAAGTTAACATCAAAGGACACGCTGGAGACTTCAGATATAATAAAAATAAAAAAATTGGCAACACCAACAAAATCATTTCTCATTCTCGCGCCAAGAACATTCTTAAAAAGTTAGCCACTAATGGCCTGCCAAGCAGTAAAATTTTTAGTATGTCATTTGGCGAATACACTCCAGATTTATTAGACTCTAGCAAACAGAAAGTTGAACTTGAATTTTCTGGTGTAAAAGATGAGGCAAAATTGCGTGAGTTAATTAATAGTGTTGTTAGGTAATTAACTAACGAACATTTTTGGCTCTAGCTCAACTTTATTGGTATCGATTTTCAATTGAATAATATTTTGTGGAGTTTGTTTGAACCCTTCGCGAATAGGGATGACGGCTCTTTTTCACTGGATGACATTGTTGTTGTTTATGGGACTTGCTTAGGTCCTTCGCTGCGCTCAGAATGAAGGGGCCTTGCTCTAGTTGATAGGTTTCTGCTTCAGGAGATCGAGCTTTGCTTTAGGAGATAGGTTTTTTTGTATGAAATGATAAGTCTTTACTTCTTTATGATTACTTAATACATAAAAAAAGCCCTACACATGTACAGGGCTTTTTTAATTTAATGTTTAATATTTTACTTTTTTTGTATTTTTGATTCATCAACTGTGATCTGGATTTCTACACGTCTGTTTTGTTGACGGCCAGTTGATGAGTTGTTGTCGGCAATTGGAGCATTTTCACCCATACCGATCGCTGTTATTGATCCCGCAGGAACACCGTTGGCAGTCATGATTTGCATAACATTCTGAGCACGCTGCTGAGACAAGCTTTGATTGAAAGCATCTGAACCTGTTGAATCGGTGTGACCAACAACTTTTACAATATCTTCTGGATACTTCGCGATGATCTGAGCGATTTGTTGAATGTTTTGCTGTGCTTTTACATTGGCAGAACCAGAAGAGAAAGTGATATCACTTTTTAACTTAGTAACTATACCTTGCTCTGTTCTTTTTGTTTCTGCTATGCGCGCAAGTTCTGCAGCTTGCTTGTCTAAGTAAGCTCCAGCACCACCACCTAGTAAACCACCGACAGCAGCACCAATAGCAGCACCCTCTCCTCGTTTACCCGATTGGTGACCAATGATTGCTCCTAAACCAGCTCCTACAGCGGCTCCAGCACCAGCTCCAATGGCAGTTTTTTTACCCATGTCTGCACAACCGGTCATATAAAAAGATCCAATAGCTATAGCAGTACACGAAAGAAACTTAATCACAGTCTTCATAAAACACTCCTTGTTTTAATTATTTAACATTTCCTATTATATTAACCTCACGTTGTGGGAATGGTATAGAGATTCCTGCAGAATCTAGACACTCCTTAAGTCGTCTATTGCTATCGAAGAAAACATCCCAGTAATCAGCTGATTTACACCAAACTCTCACTGTTAAATTGACCGAGCTATCACCAAAGTCAGTGATGCCTACAAAAGGGGCTGGCTCTTGTAAAATGCGAGAGTCCTCTTTGGCCATATTTAATATTGCTGTTTGAGCTTTACCAAAGTCATCACCATAACTAATTCCTATTGAGAGATCCACTCGTCTATTTGTCTCGACACCAACATTTATTAATTTACCACCTGCAAGTGGTCCGTTTGGTAAAATCACTCGGCGATTGTCCAATGTGGTCAAAGTCGTGCAAAAAACATCGATGGCCTGAACAACTCCTTCTTCGCCGTCAGAAACAATGTAGTCACCCACTTTGAACGGTCTAAAAACAAGTAGTAAGAAACCACCTGCGAAATTCCCTAAACTTCCTTGCAAGGCCATACCAATTGCTAAACCAGCAGCACCAAAAATAGCTATGAAAGAGGTTGTTTCAATGCCAACCATACCGGCAACTGAAATCAGTAAACCAACTTTCATTAACATCGATAAAATCTTTCCGCTGTAAATTTGCAGAGACTTATCTAACCCTCTTTTACTTAAACCCATTTCGATGAGGCGTGTGAATTTTTTAATAATCCAAAAACCGACAACCAGTACCAGAATAGCCATTAAAACTTTAACGCCATACTTTGAAATGTATCCGATAGCTGATTCAATAAGTGACGGATCAATACCCAAATCGCTTGCTAGTGACTCCATAAATTTAACTCCTTAAGTTTGTTCTTTCTGTCCTAAATATGAGTAGTTAGAATAAAAGATCTCACTAATTATGCAAGTAATTTTAGATAGATAAACAAGACTTGTTACTGTTGTGGTGTTTGTTCAGGTCCTGAGGCGCAGCCGAAGGATCTTAACTTGTAGTGCCGACATTATGTAACAGACGGCCTTTTTGCATTTGATATTGGTTTTTTATGAAGTCAAACTTACTGACATCGTGGGAAATTATAATTGTAGGAACTTGTCGCTCTTGGCTGAAGTCTTTCACAAGCTTAATCGCTTTGAGTTTGTTTTCGCCATCTAATGAAGAAAACGCCTCATCTAGAATCAAAACTTTTGGCTCCCCTATAAGTGCACACATTAAAGCTAACCTTTGCTTTTCTCCGCCGGACATAGTCGCTGTTTTTTGTTTTAACTTGTCATGCGTGAGTTGTAACTTTTCACAAAATGCACTTAAATCATCTTTATATTTTTTATTTTCCACCTTTCTTGATTTAACGACGAACTCTAGACATTGCATCCCAGTAAGGTGAGGGAAAACCTGTCCGTGCTGCAAAACAACACCTAACTTTTTTTGCTCAGTACTGAGCTGAGCAAGGTCTTCATTTTTTACCAACCAAGATACTCTGGGAGCATTCACAAAACCCAATAAAACATCTACAAAAGTGCTTTTCCCACTTCCGCTTTGACCATAAATTAAGTTCATTTGATCAGAAAGGCTCACTTTCCCAATCATCAAATGAAACTCATCAAATTTAATATCAATATTCTTTATTTCCAAACTTCAGTAGCCCTCTATAAATAATAAATAAAATGCCTTCTCCTAAAAGTAAAATCATTAATAAACCAAAAGACTCATCCAATCTGTAAGCCCTCATACTATTTTTGATATTCAATGCTAAAGTGCTTAAGTCTCCTAATAAAACTGAAGTCACCGCATAATCTCCTAAAACCCACGCCGCCGCGATAAAGGCAACCAATAAAGTCACTTTGTAACTGAGAGGAAAAATCACCACTTTATATATCATCCAGCGATCACCTCCGTAAGTCTTAGCTAATTTGATAACTGGACGAATTTGATCAACAAAGCTCTGTAAAAACATTTTGTACAAAAAAGGGATAAATAAAATTAAATAAACCCAGAAAAGGCTTAACTTTAACACGACAGAACTAGAAATAAAAATGACGACAGCCAGACAAGTTAAAGCTGTGCTTGGACTGGTGTAGTGCTGCAAAAAAAACTCTAAAAATTTATTTGGTAAGAAGGCTAGCAAAAACTGCACAAACATGAACATGAGATAACCTGCCAACAATGCAATGAATAAACTATTCAAAGACATTTTTAAATAAAAGCTAGTGTTTTGAGAAAAAGACATTGGACTCACAAAACCAGCACATAAAATAATAAATGGCAGTGCTGCAAATACAATCAGAGGACTTAACCTAGGCCAGGGTATGCGAGAGACTTCGATGCTACTTTCATTGCCTTTGAATGAATTTAACAAAAATAAAATCAAGGCCAAAAACAAAAACTGCACAAAGGCTAAAGTCACCGCTAAGGACAACTCACCACTAAGTATTTTTTCGTAGATCAACAAGTCTACTGTTGTCGATTGCACACCACCAATCACCAAAGGAATGGAAAAACTAGTGAAACAAAATAAAAATACTGACGAAAAAATATAAACTATATCTTTTATCATCAATGGTAAAATAAACTTACAAACGTAAACAAATGAGTTCTTACTATGGAGGACAAAGAGCTTATTAATTACTGCTATCTTGTTTTTCAATGCCGTAGAAAAAAGAACTGAGCACACTCCTGTATTTATTAAGGAGTGAACAAAAATAATTCCAAATAAACCTTGTAAACTAAATTTAAAAAAAGAACTTATATTTAAACATGAGAAAACAACAAATATGACCGGCACAAAACAAGGAGCTAATGCCATGAATTCCATCGCTTTAGAAACCTTTTTATTTTGTAAACTGATCAAGCCTAAAGATCCCATAAAGCCCAATACAACAGAAATGAGCGCACTTAAAAACGACTGCTCAAAAGTAAAAGCAAACACATGTTTAACTTCACTGGTCAGCGAGAAGTTCAGCTCTGTGATATTAAAAAATAATATGAGGAATGGGCTTAATAAAAAAAGAATGAGAAAAAACATAATTAATTATTACGATGTATTTTCTTCCACACATCGATGATTTCATTTCTTTCATTGATAAAACTATCCATATTTCCACTTGGAAGTAGGTTGAGCTTTGGCAACTTTTCAAAAACTGTGTCTTTCATGGCAGACTTTAACACGGGAAACATATAGTTCTTGTTCATAAGAGCTGTTTGTGCTGGTTTGCTGCGCAAGAATTTCACAAACTGCAAGGCTATCTTACAATGATTGCAATTTTTTGGAACTCCAACATATTCAACATGAATGGGGTGACCACTTGGAAAGCTCAAGGCTTTGTAATTCATTTCATTATTGTTCCAGTGATAGGCTAGTGACGACAAATAACTAAAACCCAATTGAACATTGCCGTTGGTAAACATGCCGTAAGCAGTCGTCCAAGAGGATGCCCACTGACTTAGTGGCTTTAAAGAATGAGACGCTATTACGAAACGATCTTTAAACGTGCTGTAAAGCCAATATAAATAAATGTTACCAGGAGAGCTTGTTCTAGGATCAGGTACAGAATAAGTCACTTTACTATCAACAAGAGCTTGCCAATTATTAATAGAACTCAAAGAACTGTCCTTATAAATGAAGGTCATTGGAGACCAATTATAAGGAACAAAAGATGAAGACTCTTGGTAAAAAACATTAAAGTAGTTTGAGTCTTTGCTCTTCTGTACGGATGTCCATTCAACAGACTCCTTCGCTTTTTTTATAGAGAACTGATCTAAGCCAATAAAGACATCAACTTTATTTTTATCGCGAGAAAACTTCTCAAGCATCACCAAGGCACTGTCTGAGCTGATGAACTCAATGTCGTATCCAGTTTGTTCTTTAAACAGTTTTTTTATGTCACCAGCTGGTCCGTACTCACTGGTAAAGCTGGAATAGGTGTACACACGGAGCGTTTTATCGCCCGTCGACGAGCCTAGATTTTGAAGGTAATAAAAGGTAGAGGCAAGTAAGACAAAAAAGGCAATAACTACAACAACCTTTTTCATCGAACCTACCACAAAAGACCTCGATACTTTTTATAAAAGAAATAATCCAAGCCAATGCAGCGGCCAGCTCCGACCCAACAAAACATCATAAATACAAACAGCAATATTTTGTAATAAGAAACAAGGTCTAAACCCATAATTAAAATGTAAGCCAACATAAGAACCATGCCCATAATGGAAACCATTCTCACTAGTAAACCAAATAGAAAACTGACACCAATGAAGAACTCAAGATAGGTAAAAACGTAAGCCAAAATTTTCCAGTTGTCGTTAGGGATAACGTCTAACTCCAACCAACTCTTAAACCAATCAGGTGCAGAGCTGTAAGGCAACCATTCTGTGATTTTTGCTGATATTAACGGGTGCACTAAATAATCAGAATTAATTTTTTCAAGTGCGGATGACAGAAAAACATAGCCCAAATAAATTCTTAAAAAAGCTACAGGGTACATCAACCCGCTGTATCCAAAACTATATAAATATGTCTTTATCATGTCCGTCTCTCAGGCTTAAATTCAAATCAGCTTTACTACTTGAGTTCATCTCAAAAATACTAGACCTAAGTATTAACTTGGCTATGCAAAACTGTCACTAGTAAAAATGGACCAAATTTCTAACAAAAGAGTCCATCAACACATATAGCTGGTCCAATTTTGCCCAACTCACCCTACTAAAGTAATGATAATTTTAGAGCAAAATATTCAAAATTACTAATTTTTTATAAAATATAAGCACCAAACAACTGATGGAGTGTATCTTGAACAGTAATATTAAAAGCCCTACCGAGCAGAACTTTAAAACCCTCATTTCTTTCCTCAATAAAAACCTGCGACCCAACGTCGAATGGTCGATCAATAGCGAATACCCCGTTGCCTTCTCAGGCTTTAACCTTAATAACATAAAGTTTATTGAAGAACGCGGTGAAATTGTGTCACATGCTCTTTTGAAATACCTAATGATCAAAACTCCGGTGGGTCTATTTAAAGTGGCCGTCATTGGCAGTGTCGTGACCGATAAGAACCATCAGAAAAAAGGGCTTGCCCACACATTAGTAAATAACCTTACTGAACAAGCAAAAAAAGATAATTGTGACATCTGCATTTTGTGGTCTGATTTAGATCGCTTTTATAACAAACACGGCTTTGAACTTGCTGGTAGTGAGGAGCATCTTAACATCAAAGGTCTCAAAGAAAATATTTCACAAGTAAATACGGGTGGATCTATTTTTCAAGATTCTAAAAACATTGATCCGGCTTTAATTTTAAAGCTTTTTTCCAATCATTTAGTTGGCAGTGTCCGCTCTATAAAGGAAGTGGCTTCATATTTAAAAATTCCAAATACCAATATCTACAGTCTATGGTCACCTGACAAAACTTTGCAAGCCTATGCCATACAAGGGCGAGGTCTTGACCTACCGAACGTCATTCACGAATGGGGCGGTAATGTTCCACACCTTACTCAATTATTTCAACATATCATTCAAAAAAATGGTCCTTTTCAGTTGATCACCTCAAGCACCGCAACCAACTTAGTTGGCACCATTAAAAATAAGTTTGTCTGCGAGCATGACACAAGAACTCTCGGTTATATAAAAATTCTTAACACCCAAAATATTCACTTTAAAGTTTTAAGATGGGCGCGAGTTCACGGTGAATATCACTTACAGACCTTTTCCCAAGGTGACAGTGTTTATTTAAGGTATAAATCTAAAAACTATCAATTACCTAACGAACAAGCTCTCACACGACTCCTTTGGGGACCACTTGATAGAGCTTTGATCAGCAACTTGCCTGAGGATATGCAAGATGCAATTCTAAAAGTTTTTCCGTTGCCTATGTGGATATGGGGTTGGGATATCGCTTAATGAACAAAGCATCGCTGATAGTTTTTTTTATGATCTCTGCTTTTGCTGCCAGTGCATTTATGGGTTGCAATGATAACGATGAAAACAATCTACAAAACTTAGTCGAAGTTTCTTTTGCAGATATTGACCAAGCCATCATCAATGCCACCAAAAACCAAGATCCTACTGATATATACGTAGGGCAATACTTCAAATACGAAGACAATTATCAAATAGAATTGAACGAACCACAAATTAATGCTTATTTTGAAGGAACCATCTTAGAAGTGACTGATAGCGAAGAAAGCTTACGCATCGTTATTTTAGAAACGGACACTGACCTCACAGGAGATGATGGTCCCATCATCGACAAAAAAGAAGAGGTCTATGTTATACCTAAAAATAATAATATCATTCGAAAAACAGAACTGCCCAAAGGGGTTGCGACCAATTCACTGCTACCTGCTAACAATCAAACCCCAAGAAACACAGAGCTCAAGGCATACAATTTAGAAGTGTCAACCAGCTCTATTCCCTTTCCAAAAGCCATACAAAAAAGAATGAACTGTCACCCAGAGAACCCCTGCTCTTTCACTGGTCACCGGGTAAAGTTTTTACTCGAAGAAAGAGTTAATAATACACAAACTCTTATGATTTCAGTGGATAGAATTTACATGCAAGAGGGTAGCTTTCTCACCGGCCTTTATAGCTCTTGTCAAAGTCGCTTTGTCGATATTGGTAGCCGCGATTATTATGTCAAACAGTGCACGGTCCTTAGAGATTCCACTGTTGACTGACTCTATTTAAAAACGCTATAAAATAATCATGAAAAAAATAGCTATTGTATTATCAGGATGTGGATTTTTAGACGGCGCTGAGATCACAGAATCAGTCAGTACTTTGATTGCTCTAGACCAAAAAGGATGTGAATACACAGTGTTTGCTCCGAACACAAAACTCAGCACTGTCAACCATCAAACACAAGACTCTGAGAGTGAACGCAATGTATTAGCTGAAGCCGCTCGCATCAGTCGCGGCAATGTTCACGATATCACAGATCTAAACCCAGACAATTTTGACGGCATCGCCTTCCCAGGTGGTTTTGGTGTTGCTAAAAACTTATGTGACTGGGCCAGCAAAGGTTCACAATGTGATGTAAACACAGCAGTCGCCAAAACAATACAAAGCTTTCACTCAAATTCAAAACCAATTCTCGCTATTTGCATAGCTCCAGCCTTGATCGCAAAAGTTTTAGGTGAACACGGTGTGACCGTAACTATCGGTAACGATGTCGAAACAGCGAGTGAGATAGAAAAAACTGGTGCAAAGCACGAAAACTGCAACGTCGATGATTTTATCACAGACCGCCTCAACAAAGTGATCACCACTCCAGCCTATATGTACGACACAACACCAGCAAAAGTATTCAAAGGAATCACATTAGCTGTGAATGAATTTTTTGAAATGGCATAAAGTAAACATATTAACGTTAAAAATTGTCGGAAGTTCTGCCAGACGGAAATAAATTTATTCATAAAATTTCCCGATTTATTTTTCCCATATCTAAGAAATGTTTTCCACGCGCAGTTCGACGGGTGCGATGCTCGCCAAGGGCGAGCGGCGCTGCCCGTTGCTGTCTGAGCATGGAAAATATTTCTTAGATATGGGAAAAATACGCAAACCCCAATTTTAAGACATAAATTTAGCGAGCTTCGCTTTATGATCTTCGTTAAACCAAGTCTTAGCAAAAACTTCAGATTCGTTTTCGTAGTATTCAGCTGATTTAAATTCCGACAAAGTCACCTGAGGTAAACGAGTTTGCTTGTTTAACCACTCTCTCCCTTCATTGAGTAAGAACTCACTTTCATAGACCGAGTCTATAAGACCTAATGACTTGGCTCTGTAGCAATCAAAGAGCTCAGTGGTTAAATAAAATTTTTTAATATCAGACTTTAACATTCTACTAGTGAGCCTTCTTGCCCCTCCCCAACCAAATGTCAAAGCAATCTTTCTTTGCCAGAAAGAAAACATACTTTTTGGTGAAGCTATGATGTGATCAAAACACGACAGCAGCTCAACACCACCACCTATGCACAGACCATCAACTAAAGCTACGGTCGCAACTGGCAAAGCTGCTAATGCGTTTAGATTTTTTGTCATTCTTTGATTAGCAGCAATTCCAGGTTGTGCATCAGATGAACGGTAATAATATTCTAAGTCTCCACCAGAGCAGAAAACACCATCATTACTTGAATAGAATAGGACACCTTTTAGATCTGTACACTTGTTGATTCCATTAAGGAGCACATCGCTGGCATCTGGACTGAAACTATTTTTTTTTGAATTTTTAAAGCAGACTTCTAAAATTTTTTGATCATTTAAATTAAATTCTAACTCGTTCACGCAGTCATTATTTCACCCTGATTTAAAAACTTCAAGCCAAAGGAAAAGTTTTTAACTTCATTCTCATTTAAGTTTTTAACCCAAATGATTTTGGCATTGAGCGCTTTACGTTCAGAGTCTTCATTGTGCACATTCAAGCGAACTAAGGTACCTATGGATAAGTGATGATCATCTTCTAAGATGATGTATGCCCCACCCATTGACAAATTTTTAACTGAACCTATGAATGTATCGCCATCATCTAGTTTTTCGATTTCAGCGCACTGATCAGTTTTGAATCTTTTAAATTTTTGTTCTGGCAACTGTTTAACCAACATCAATTTGTTAATAAAACCCCTCACTTGCTCTTGTGAAACTGGTTTTGGCATAAAGTGAACTCGCTTTTTAGAGGTGACTAAATTGCTAGTAAATTCGTTGTTATTGCCAAGAATTAGGATCGGAACATGAGGAACGTTGTCGGTGATACTTTGTAAATGTTCAAATTCAAGAGGAGTGATGTCATCAAAGTTAATGATGCATGCATGAAAAGTTTCATTGTGAATTAATTCATTCACTTTGCTCATATCAGTTTCGTAGGTCAATTTGTGGGTGGTATTATCAGAGAACTCGTTCAATAAATGTTCACCAAAATTACACGCTATGGAACCGATCAATATCTTCTTCATGACTATTTATCGGCATTTTCAGTAAGTTCTTCAGTCTACTGCCGAAGATAATGAACATTGTAAGTGTGATTGGCTGGATTTAGACCTTCGTATAGGCTACCAAATAAAAAAAGCCGTGCTTAGAACACGGCTTTTATAAATTCCTAAATTAGAAACTTCTACTATCTACTAGCAATTGGTTGCCATTTTAGGCCTGATTTTCCAGTCCACTCTCCGCGTGGGCGGTAGATTC
>JAHDFM010000013.1 GCA_020628165.1 Bdellovibrionales bacterium
GCTGAAGAAGCTAGAATCGCGGCTGCCAAAAAGGCCGCTGCTGAAGCCGCGGCTAAAAAGGCTGAAGAAGCTAGAATCGCGGCTGCCAAAAAGGCCGCTGCTGAAGCCGCGGCTAAAAAAGCTGAAGAAGCTAGAATCGCAAACCTACAACCAGTGCCCTTTCTTTGTGGTGATATAGTAAAATTCAAAGAGTACTCAAACGATGGAAAAACAATTAAATCCGTAAGAAGTACTACTTACGATTCACATACTAGAAAAAGAATAAACTTCACTGATGGGACTAAAAGTTATTGTAATAATGAACTAACTTTAACTCCTGAATTTTGTGAACAGTTTGCAGCTAATGGTCAATATTATCATGGATCTAATTTAGTATCGGTAAAAAAAGTTAATAACACTCGAAACAACCCCCATGTAACAGTTAAAGAATCAAATGCAAAAATAGAATGCCGATATACACCATCTGACGCACCAGAAACTCCTTATTTCTGTAAAGACCACGTTCATGGGGACTTTTATAAATATGGTGGGACAATTTTACAGAATATCACCACATCATTTAGAGTTGTAAAATACCCTACAACTAATACAGGTCTAGGACAAAGAAATCGTGCTGGACTTTCTTTTTCTCCAGACTCAGCCCCTGATTCAGGATGGAGTAAAATAGTTACGAAAAAGTGTGAATGGGATAAAAATCTTCCCAAGGTCAACTATCTTCCAAAGTGTAATGAAATTCGATATGACAAACAATACTTAGTTGACGGTAAGTACGACCGATTATTGCAAATAAAATATAATGCACCAACAAGCGCTGGTGGAGACAAAAAAGTTAAGAACGGAGTTGCTGGACTTTCTTTGGTAGGCAAATACACTACATGTAACTACGACCCATACCCTTCTTTTCCAGTATACTGCGATGACGTAAACCCAAACAAAATGTACTATTATGACCGGGGTGAGAAAGGAAACTTCGTTCTTAAAGGAGATTCATTTAAAAATTCAAGTCTAGACACTAAAGACAAAACAAAGATGTTAATCAGCCCAGCATACAACGCTTTAACTTTATGGGGATCTCATGACAAAGGAGAAGTTTACTGCAAAATCCGACCAAAACCTCTTCCCACTAATTGCAACGACATCGTTTTAAACGAAGTGCCTTACATAACTAGAAGTGGATTACTTTCTGTCAGGTACGTACAAAAAAGTTCTGGCTCCGTCACTCTTAGTAACTGGGATAAGGCAAGCTGCAAACCTTAGTGAAAAGAAAAAGAGCCAATACACTTTAACGGATTGGAGAATCAGCACACCTGAAAAGTTCACTTTGATTTTTATCAATTTGGTTGGCGGCATCTCTGAGGGCTGTTCTTAAACCCTCTTCAACTACTGGGTGATAGAATGGCATTTTCAAAGCTTCAAACACGGTCATCTTTAAACTCATCGCCCATGAAAGTAAGTGGGCCAAATGCTCTCCGTCTGGAGCTTGCATCTCAGCACCTAAAATCAGGCCTGTCTTTTTATCAGCATACACATACAAAAGGCCTTGCTCTTTAAACTTAACAATGGCGCGTCCTTGGCCTTCAAACGTCACCTTACCGACAACGTAGTCTGTTTTTCTATTTTGTAAATCGGCGTAGCTTTCTCCAACCGAAGCAATGTTCGGGTCAGAAAATGTAATGCCTAAAAATTCTCTACGTTTAAAGCACTCATTTTCGTTAACCGAATTAAACCCTGCGATTCGCCCTTCGTCAGCAGCTTCGTGTAAAATGGGACGATCAGCATTGATATCTCCAGGTAAATAAATATGTGAAGCTTCCGTCAAGGCCATTGTGTTGACATCAAACTTTGGTTGACCTTTTTCATCAAGAGGAACACCAATGGTGTCAAAACCAATGTTATCAATGTTCGGCCGCCTGCCAACAGACATTAACACTTTGTCAAACTGATGGATCTCTCCATCAATTTCAGCACTCACTTTGTCACCATTAGTGTCGCCCACAAAGTTCACACCACTCGGGTAAACGGGGAACTCATTTTGTATTTTACTGAAGGCGTACTCTTGCAGGTCTGGATTGACTAAACCACCCACAGATCGACTGCGACTCACTCCAACAACCTTCACACCAATTCTGGATAAGGCTTGCCCTAACTCAAGACCAATCACCCCAAGCCCTACTACTAACAATTTTTCAGGTAAAACCTCTTGCTCAAAAAAACTGTCGGTATCTATGAAAAATTTTTTATATTTCAGCCAAGGCTCTGGTATATTAGGACGTGAACCTGTAGCAACTATAAAATTTTTAGCTTGGTACTTTTCACCCTTCACTGTCACTGTGTTCTTATCAATAAACTGAGCACGCCCTTTGATAAGTTTATCTTCCCAATCTGGCATGGAAGACAAAACTCCCCGTACAAAACGATCCCTTAACGAACGAACATGTTTCATCACAGCAACTCGGTCAATTTCAATAAAGTCCGCCTTTATTAAATTCATAGCGATGAGCTTTTTTGTTTGGTGAAAGTCATTTGCAACTTGAATCAACACTTTTGAAGGCATACAGCCGACTCTGGCGCAAGTGGTTCCAAAAGGGCCATCATGTATTACTAAATAGTTGTCGGTCTTTTTTATGACCTCTCGTCGCGCGGTTAACCCGGATGTTCCTGCTCCAATTATAATAACATCGTATTGACTCATATTTAGACTCCCCTAAAAAAGATAATGTTATCGCAAAAGTAGGAGCCAGTACACTTTTAGTTTCAGTGTAAAAAGGTAGTCTTACAATTTATGATGAGAAGGTCATATTTGCGTAAGATAATCTTAACACTTGGTTAGTATTCTTAACCTAAATCAAGGAGATAATCGTGGTACGTATAATACTTTTAATACTAATGATTGGTTTAGTAACTGGGTGTGGTAGTTCTGGTTCTGACAACCCTATCTTAAAACCAGGACCAGATGGGTCGCCTGGTAGTAGTGCTGGTTTTAACTTTCAAACGACAAAACCTTTAGAGGTGATTGTTGATGGCACACCTCTTCAAACTTACAATCTCATTGATAAAAGAGATAAAGTTTTATCTGAATTCACTACGGATGAAAAAGGTCACAGAACTTTATTTTTAACGGTTCCTGTCATTGCAAAAGATTTGTACTTAAAATTGCCTAATGACAACAAAGTTTATGGTGAGGTTAAAGACCATAAAGTCAGTTTTAAAATAGAGGCTGATAACTCACCAAGAATGTCAGCTATTTATCAATATGGATCTCAATACTTCCCATCGTTCGAAAATTATGCCACTTTAGTTTTTGAAGACTTATGGCCTTACTTAGGAGATTACGACTTTAATGATCTCGTTGTTGATTACAATATTAGAGAAGATTTAAATCAGTACGGTTATATTACTGGATTACAAATCAAATTAAAGGTAGTCGGTAACTTAGCTAGTATGCACAACGGCTTTGGATTTCAACTTGGAATATCTCCAAACCTAGTTGCCTCGGTTGAAGGAGCTAAATACACACGTGGCTATACAGAGCTTGAAGCCAATGGAACAGAGTCTCGCCAAAGTAAAGCTGTGATTATTGCCTTTGAAGACGCTAAAGCACACCATAATCCAGATGATGTTTCTTTGTCTGAGCTTATTACAATCGATGTTAAATTTATCAATGGCATTCATCGCAACGAACTTGGCTTTCCCCCCTACAATCCATTTTTACTCAGTAACGGAGAAAGAGGACGCGAGATTCACTTGCCAGGATATTTGCCAACTGACTTAGTCAACCAACCCTACTTTTTAAGCGGCGATGACACTAGTAGTTTTATTGATGGCCGCTCGTATATAGATACCGGTGGACTTCCATGGTCGGTGAACTTGCCAGAGACTTTCTTTTACCCAATGGACAGCAAAGGTGTTGATGAAACCTACACTAACTTTATGGAGTGGGTGGACAGTGAAGGTCAAAACAGCGCTGATTGGTATAAAGATAAACCTAATTACCGTGAAACCCAGTACATCCAAAGAAAGCGTGGAACCCAAGGCTACATCACTTGTGAAGACCCTTTTGAGGCCCACAAACTTTTAGCGAGATACGATTCATCAGTGAGTACTTCCATTTTAGATGGCCTGGGAAGAGATGCTCTTCACGCCAATTTCAATGGTATGGTAAATACCTGGAAAGACCTCAGTGGCAACGGCTTTGATATCAAAGCCAGCTCTGACACAAGAGCCCCATCTATTTCCATCGACAGTGGTACTTGTAAGCTCCAAAAAGACTCACATGTTTTAGGAGTGAAAGACGATGCCCTCACAGTGGATATCCCAGATATCACTTCTGACTTTACATTTATTATGGTGGTAACACCATCCCACGAAAACCCAGATGATTATGACTCTTTCTTCTCAAACTCGATGTCACCGAAAGAAAGCGGTTCATGGCAGCTGGGTGTTCGTGCTCATGACAGTGTCTGCCCTGGCAGTAAATCAGAACCAGCCTTTGCAGTTTGGTTGACCGACAACAACTCAAATGTCGCCATCTGTGGTGGAAAATACAATGATGTTCGTAATGTTCTGGCGGTCAATTATGATTCATCAACAAAAGTAATGACCCTGTCTCGAAACGGAGTTGTCGAAGGAACTTACACTTGGAAATCGACACCGACATTTCGCTTCTTAAAAATGTTTATGAATAGAGCCAGCAACAGATACTTTGATGGTAAAATTCACGAACTCATAATGATCTCATCACCACTCACGCAAGAGCAAAACGCAGAGATAGGTCACTACCTCAGCTGCAAATGGCAAGTTGAACTTTAGTTTCTAAGTCCTAAACTTGGTAGCATTGCAGCCATGTTTAGGACATTAAATTTTACAAGAAGACTGATCTAAAAACTGTCAGAATAAAAGCTTAGATCTTGAAACCTTAACAGAAATTATTAATGTGAATGTCCATCAAGATGAAACCCCTCACATATCGTTTCATTGTCATTAATGTTTGTATACTCATTGATGATTTTCAGATGCTGACTGCTTCTTAACTTTTGTTCATTTGCTAAAGTCCATCTCAAGGTCCAACAACTCGACATGGGCATCTCTTGAAGATTCATCTGACTCATTTTAATATTGTCGGCATCAGCATTGTTTTCATACTGATAACTTGAGATGGGATGACTGTGTCCATGGCCCATGTACATAAAAGGGAATATTGTTAACTGAGGAATATAAGCATGCAGCTTGTTTGGATCATTTTTCAACCAAACCTTTATCTCTGCTTGTGAATAAATCCACTCTTGTGGGACCAGGCCATTCTCATTCAATACAGGTGAAAGTACATCACTCAAATCGTAATTTCCTCGTTTTTTGATTTCCCCTTCTAGCCATTTAATCTCAACACAATGAGCTTGATCACTCACAAAAATCTCGAGCGGACACTCAGCCATCGTTTTGAATGAAAAAATAAGAGCTATTAATATTAAATACTTCATAATTGTTCTCCTTAAAAATAATTGTAATTCACGTTAAAAGTTGTAGTTCTATTTAAAATACTGTTTTTTGCAGGCCCTATCAGAGTTTGATCAGAATAGTTCAACCCTAGGGTCCAATTGTTCTCTAAACTTTTTTGCATTCCTAGAACAAAAGCAAAGTTTTGCGACTCATCTGAGAAAATATTAGCAGGCTCAATTTTTTTTGCAGATAAATGATTGTAGTTAATACCTGTACTCATAATAATTCCCCATAAGTTCGTTGAGTAATCTAACATCAAAGAAAAAGTGCTATCATAAAAATGTGAGACTTTTGTTGTGTTGAACTCTCTAGAAAACAGACGCAAAACTTTACCTTGCAGAGTAATCGCCAATGGGTGATACACCTTTTTCACTGTGACACCTACCCCCAAACCCCATTGACGGTGGCCTGTCACATCTGCTCCTTCTGAAAGTCGATTTTCATCGTAAATGGAGTGTCCGGTCGGTAAATTGATCAGAGCACTGATATTGATAACCGGTTTCCAGTAGGAAAATTCATACTCAGACAGCAGTTCATAGCTATAACCTAATAAGGTGTCAGAAAAATGATTCGTGCTTCCACTTCCGAACTCATCTTTGTAAGTTCCCTCTTGATAATTGGTGCTCAAGAACACTTGGTGCTTTTCAAAGACAACACCCGAAAGGTTCAATGCTACAGAACGAACTTCACGTTTTTTGTTTTCCCATTCATAAAATTGATCACTGGCAAAAATTCGCCCTACCGAATTCACTAGTGAAACGCCTGTAGAAACCGACAGCCTTTGCCCCATAGACAGAACAGAATAAGAAGATGTACTTTGCCCACAGCAACTGTTGGCAAATACATAAGAGGTCTCAAAACATAAAATTAAAATGATCAGAAAAAGTCGTTCCATACTACTCGGTCCAAAATATTAAAATTCACATCCATCACCCATAGCTCATGCCGCCAGTCTCCTGCCATATTAAAACGAATATTTTTATTGATAAAAATACCTGGCTCGATCTCTTCAAAAAAACCAGCATCATCCATTGGGTGCCCCATGCTTGGCATGGACGAATAAAATTCAAGGGTCAAACCTTTAGGGAGACTCTGCAATACACCATCAATATATATAAAAACTATCAAGTGGCTTTTTTGATCAATTCGTCCTACCGGACCACTGACCCACTTGTACTCCACATCGATATTAAGTTGAGCGAATGACATCGCTTGAAAGCTAGAATCTTGGCTTTTTGAGTTCGGGCTGATTCGATTGTTCATAGGAGAGTCGCAAGCTGTCATTGTGAAACAACACGCTAATGCTAAAATAAAATTATAAGACTTCATTAAAACCTCTTAATATAACAGCCAAGGCTCTGGCCTCGCTGGTAAGGGAGTTTTTTATTCTTTGTTAAAGCAACTAGGTTTTCAGACAGATATTTTTTACTAGAGTTAGTAAACTCTCTGGCGTTACTAATACCTCCAGTATATAGAGCTTTATAGCCCTGCTGATCTTTGCCTAAAATCACGACGTGAGGAGTTTTTAAAGCCTTGTATTTTTTGACCAAGCTCTGATCGCTATCTTTTATGATAGGAAATTGAAACGTACCTTTTTCATAATAATCCTTTATGGTATTTGCATTTTTCTGAAAACTGTCAGTCGTTACACCATAGAACGAAGCCTGAGATCCAAACAGCTCAAACAACTGATTTAAGTGCTGCACATGGCTCTTTGAACAAGGGCACGATGCTGACAAATACACCAGCACTTTCCAGCGTGATTTATCCTGTTCAAACTGTTGAATCGAGGTCAATGCAAGCACTGAAGAAGAATAAAAATATATATAGATAGGTAACAAAGTTAGAACTTTGTTCATAGCGTCTCCTTAAATTAAATGTCGTTAAAGAAATTAATTATTTCTTTATGCTGGTGGAGACAAACCAGAATTTAACTTAAGAAAGTACTTTTGTGAATAAAAGTAGGCCTTTGTTGAAACAAATTGCGCCTTTGAGGTCGGTGTTATTTCCGCGTGATGGAAAAGGAATTTTAAATTAAAGCGTTCAGAATCTATGGTCGCAGATGGTAAGATATTCAAATATGAAACAGCTCTGTCTGCTTCTTTTTCATTGCAAAATTTTGCTTGAATTGTACATTTTAACTGCTGTGCAACAGTCACTGGTTGGGCTTTTCTTTGCGACTTTGCTAGCTGCTCAACACTGTCAAATTGCAATAGAACATTAAAAAAGACGAGAACTAACCATAACTTAGTTAACATCCATTTATTGGTGTTGATCCAATTTTTTATGCCCAATTTATGCATATCTTTTAACTAAAAGATTTCACTTCAGTTGACAAGAAAAAAGGCACTTTTAGTGTTTCAAAATCGAACAAAATAACACATGTACCAACTTTAGATTCAGGTCATTTAAATCGAAGATCTTCTATTCAACGTATACGATTTGATCAAATCTCAATAGTCTTAAGCCGTACGATCAAGTTCATATGGACTTCTAATTGCAGATATAACTAGTATTATGAATAAAAAGTTAGTTTATATATTGCCGGTCATTTTTATTAACGTTCTCTTTTTCCAAAATTGCGGGTCAGGTAATTTTGAGTCCATAAACCAAATAAGTTCATCATTAAATAGCGAGGGCACAGGAGGCAGTGAAGCTCCCTTTCCAGCAGAGGCTTCAAATGACATTCAAACACAATTTTCATTTGTGAATAAACCTGAAGTGATGATGGTTTCAGAGACTGAAGCCACCATTGATTGGACTTTGACTGAAAACAGCCAGGGTTCAATTGAGTACGGCAAGAACCAACAGCTCAATAGTAAAAACCCACCAGAACTTTCTTTTAGGTTTGATCGCCACATTCAAAGCATTAAAAATTTAGAACCCAATACTGTTTACTACTACAGGACATTATCAACCAATGAAAATGGTGATGTGCTTTATTCAGAAATAAACTCTTTCAAAACAGCAGCTGCTGATCGTGAGCCAGCACAAGATACAACTGAAAACACGCCTCCTGAACCAACTCCAGTGCAACCACAACAGCCAGAAGTGATGCCTCCAGCTCCAGCCCCAACTCCAGTTGCTGGCTATGGCGCAAAAAGACCACTTGCCAGAACACCTTCATCACCAATCAATCCCAATGCTTTTTATGTTGCTAAAAATGGGAACGATAGCAACGATGGAAGGTCTGTCAATAACCCATTGAAAACCATTAATGCTGGGATAAAAAAACTCAGCCCGGGATACACTCTCTACGTTAAGGCAGGCGATTATAGTAATGAACGAATAAACACCACTCTTAAAGGAACAGCTAACAGTCTTATCACCATAGAGGGTTACCGTAACACGCCAGGTGACAACCCAACAATTACCAACTTCAATCATCACTCCAATTTGAACCCGTCAATTATGCCTTATATTGATGGTAAAACTCGCAGAGGGACAGGCGCTATGCTGAGAGGGTCTTATTTTGTCTTTAAAAACTTTCAGCTGACCAACTTTCAAAATGGAGTGATGGCACTATCTATTAACAATGCCACGGTGGAAAACATCATCGTAACTAACTTAGGTCGCGCAAAAGAGTATTACAACGGACATGGCATCGTGTTTACAGGAGCAAGAAATTCTAACCTCCGCAACAGTGTTGTGGTCAATGCCGTTGCTGAAGCGATAAGCTTTCGAAACTCAACAGGCAATATAGCTGAGGGCAACTCTGTTTATTGCAACGATGACTCTGTTAAACAGCACTTCATTGAAGGAAAACCAATTCACGCCACCAGTGCCACTGACTATTACTTTATTTTAACTAAGTCTTACAAAAATATCATTCGAAACAATTACATCGAAAGGGTTGGAAACTTAGCTCACCAAGGCCATGGCTTCTCTGTTAAAAGTGATAACGAAGACAATTTGTTTGAATATAATACAGCTGTGAATTTACTCAACGGAGGCTTTGTTGTTAGGTGGCGTGGTACAAAAAATAATTTGTTTAGAAAGAACCATGCAATTGGTGCCAATTGTATTTTAACTCGTGATGGTGCTAGTAACAATCGCTTTGAAGACTCTCTCCTTGAGAACTGCACAACTGCATTAGCTTTTATGGACACTCTTGAGGATCGACGTAAACAATCAGCAGGATATAATAATCTATATAAAAACTTACAAATTAAAAATGTTGATCAAGTCATACACTTTCATTGGTACTCTTACACAGATGCTCTTACCTATGACAACACCTTTGACAATTTAAATGTTGACGGAGCCAACTCACTAATTCTTGGTCAACACAACTCAAAAAATAATGTCATAAGAAACAGTACCTTTAGTAATGTTGATAGGTATCTCGAACTCAAAAGTAACAAAAAAGCCAGTGATATTGATGTTCGCTTTGTAAATTCTCGGTGCACCAACTGTTCATTCCAATTGCCTAATTAAATTTTGATTTAATTTGTGATTTTATGTTTTGATAAAGTACAAAAAGTATATTGGCGCTTTTACTTTTACTTGAGGTTGACAGAGTAGAGGTCTATTTGTAACTTCTCAAAACCTTTTAGTTTTCTAGTATTGAATATGGATGTTGTTTTGAACTCATTATTTATGGGTTTTACTAGTTCTAAAAACTTTTGATCAACACAAATGCAATTTGAGTAAGACATATCACACAAACGAGATGCTAAGTTCACAGTGCTTCCTGTGGCACTGTAGACGCCTTTATCATCTGATGGATAAAAGCCGACGTAAGCGTCTCCTGTGGTGATCCCTATTCTTATATTAAAGTCTGATTGCCACTTTTCTTTAATTTTAGAATTAAATTTCTCTCTGTTTTCTAAAATCTCTAAGCAAGCTCTCATGGCCACCTGACTGTGGTTACCAACAGTTAAGGGAGCATTAGCAAAGGCCATGATACCATCACCTAAAAAGGAGCTCACTGTAATATTATTTTTACGTAAAACCTGACTGGCCATACTGATGAATTCATCTATCATTTTTAGATACTCTTTATAATCCAGTAGGTTTGCTTTGAACGTTGAATTTTCAATATCTACAAAGATGGTCGAAATGTTTTTTTTAACTCTTTTATTAATATCAAGCTCCCCATCCATGACTAAATGAATAGTCTCCTCAGAGAATTGATTAGAGAGTTTATTCAAAAATATATTTTCTTTGGTTTTTTTAGCAATGATTTTTTCTTGTTCTTTATTTATCTTTTTCAATTCATTTTTTAAAAGAAAGTCTTGAAAGCGCAAGCTCTTAAGTTGATACCAAATAACTAAACACAAAAGAACAATAGTTGCTGAAATTGAACCTTGAGCAAAAATATTGCCAAAATCATACCCCACCCCGTCAACTGTGACAAAAACTAATGATGGGCCGTACAACAAAGCAACACTCACTAATAAGTACCTTTTATTCCAAGGAAGCAACATAGTCGACCCAAGAGCTGCTAAACTCAAGCCAGTAAAGTACATAGACTCTAAATTACCAGTAAATGAAATCATATATGATGTATACAAACCGATATAAGCAGCAAACATATTAGTGGTTATATAAACATTAAAATTGAGTTTATTTAAAATGAAGTAAATCAAAATGAGCGGAAGTATCAACAACCTAATCACAAAAAAATTTATAAAATGTTCAGGTCCGTAAAAATAATCAAACAAAGAAAAAGAGAGCACTATAGGCACTGTTAAAAAAAATATTAAAAAACGAGACCTTTTATTGAATAATAAAAACTCACTTTTAACGAAATCTTTATCTTGAAAATCTTTAAATAAAAGCAATGATGTCTCTCAATTGAATGGAGTGAATAAACACCTTGTATGCATTATATTTCAGCACAACAAATAAAAAATAACACCATCATTCATTTGACTCCACCTATTGGTCGAGTCGATAAATTGCTTATCAATAATTAATAGTATTTACAGTAAGACAAAGGCCCAAGAACACACCCTTACGTATGTACTATTTTTAACTTCTAAATAGAGGCACAAATTGATGTGTTATATAATTTAAATGTGATGATTTTTAGACTGAAGATACTTTTTATTAAAATGACATCTCTCCTTTTAGCGTTCACTATGTCTTTTGGTTTTCAAGTGAATGAAAAAAACAATCAAACAATCTATTTTAGCATTTTAAACCAGACTTACGGACTTTCAGTTCAAAATTCTCCCGAGTACAGAGCACTCTATGATTGCGTTTCCGGGAAGTCGTCGAGTTTATTGAGTAGCGCTAGCGAAGTTGTAACTGCCACACTCAGTGTTCTCAAAAAATCAGCCATGAATTGCTTGGTGAGTATGGGAGACGCATTTTCATTTGATAACGTCAAAGACTCTCTGACTCCTCCAAAGTGCATCGCCCCTTGGCGCTGGGCCAAGTGCGCTAAAGGTGTTGTTAATACTTTTAGAGGTTTCGATCAAATGATCTCAAAAGCTTTTAATTTCATGAAAAACTTTGACTTATCAATGTTACCACCAGACGCAATCATTCAACTGATTTGTTCGTCCCTTGCTGAGGTCGCTCTTCGTTCCGTCGCTAGTTTTGGTGCGGGAATAGCCGCTATTATTGATACCGCCGTTAAAAAGTTTCAAGATGTTATTGTGTTATTTAATAAATATGCAAAAGAGGGCATGGCTCTGAGTGCCAACTTACTTTCTAGTTTATTAACGGCAGTTTCTCCAGAAGCAAAAATGGCCTTACAGAAGCTAGCTAGTGAAGACCCAGAAAAATTAGCAGGAGTGATGCAAAAATGCACATCTGCAAAATAATATTTATTTCTTTTTTATTTTTTCCTCACTTTATTTTTGCTAATGAGACGAATCAAATTAATTACACTTTGCCAAACAGCTGGACAGAAGCTAAAAATTTTATGGGCTACATCAGAGTTATTTCTCCTGAAATTGGTTCAGGCAGTTCTACCGTCATCACCATAAAAAAAATAAAAGGCTTATTTGATAAAAAAGATGCTATCGAGTTACTGTCAAGTAATGCAACAGAGATTCAAAAAAACAAAGACTATAAACAAATTAAAATAAAAAAAATATTTAATAAGTCAAAACCTAAACTACAAATCAGTTACTATAAAAATAAAATAAAGTACTACGACATTCTTGCTATAAATAAAAATAAAGTCGACAGCTTTGTCATCTATAGCTCTTCAACAGCAAAAGACTATTTGACTGAAAAAAGAAACATCCAACGTATAATTAGCAGTGTTAGATAATATGAAACTCTCAAACCTTTCAAAACTAATTTTTATAATTTTCAACTGTTTTACGTGGTCTTTAGCAAACGCCAGTTTGACTGAGCAAATGAATGAAAACAACAGACAAAAAAACTTTAAACTTATAGCTACTCAGCTTCGTGCTGTTTTACCTAGTATCAGTGAGGCTGACAAACGCGCGAAAGATCTGGCGACTGCGAGAAAAGCAATAGCTGACTCTTTCAGGCCTCAAGGAAGATCTAGAGACTATTGGGATGCCAACCCAGATAAAGTTGCTTTTCAAGAGTGGGAAAAATTAAAAGATTCACCTAATAAAAAAAGTTATAACACTGAGTACTTCCACAGCTTGTTTAAAAAAATGTCTCCTGACCAAAGAGATCGTCTTACAGAGTACATCAACATAGATGCAAAATACACAGCTGCAGTGGCTGAACATAGTAGAGTTAAAGCATTAGCAATTGAGCTTGAAGGCGCAAAAGGTGGTACAAAAAAAACTTCTGATGATATGAAACGATTGATTGAAGAGACTTTTTCAACCACTCCTAAATCACGCTTAGACACAGCTGAAGTCCTACCTATTTACAACCAACTCCGAAAAAACCTAGGCATCAAATCATTTGCTGCTATTGTTGATGTCGAACAGCTCGAAGGCACCTATAAACCAGCAAGTCGAAGTGGAGACCTAGCTAAAGCCAAGCTCGTCAACTCAAACCCTAATGATGATATTTTAAACCTAGATGCTAGTCGCTCCTCCACTGATCAACGCAAAGTTAACGAGAATACTTCTCAGTGTATTATTAAAAGTGCGAAGTCGGAATAGTTCTATATAATACTAACTTTAAACCAAAATAATGAAAACTTAGTAACTAAGCCATATAGATGGCTGGACGCTTCTTAATTTCTTTGTGCAGCCTTTTCTGTAACTTTAAACGAATAGAGCGTGAAACCTCTGTAATATACTCCTCATCATCAAGTTTTTCAGGACCATAAGGCAGTTTGATGGGGTCGAGGAAAATAATTTTCCAACGAGCTGGCAATGGAATCACATTGAGTGGTACAGGGATCACTGTGCCCTTTAAAAATTTAGTCAACTTTAATTGAGCCAAATTAATATGTGTTTCTTCTGCACCAATGATAAGTGCAGGTACAATTGGAGAGTTCGTCTCTAGAGCCATGCGCACAAAGCCCTTCTTAAATTTTTGTAAGTGATAAGCTTTAGCCGTAGGTTTAAAATTGCCGTGTTCCCCTTCTGGGAAAATCAAAACGTATTTATCTTTATTGAGATGACGAACACCATTTTGTCTGGTGGCTTTGATAAACCCCATTTTTTTCATAGGTATAGATGTCGTTTTACTGATAAACCACAAAGCATGGGTCAAAACTCGTGGCATTCGTCCTGTGTGTTTTTGAATGTGATGAGCTAACATCACAGCATCAAAGCCAGCATAACCACTGTGGTTAGCTATGATCAAAGCCCGGCCTTTTTTGGGCATCTTGTTTTTGCCAATCACGCTCAAACGAAAGTAGCGAGTCATGATTTCCAAGATAAAATGAGGCAATACGCGGTAAAAAACTTGTTGAGGTAAGAGAGTCTTTGCGTCCAGTTGCTCTTTTAAAATTTTCTTTAGATTTAAATTCATAGACCTTTAATCCACAACTCATGTTTGGTGCCTCTGAGATTAAAAAAGTCAAAACCACCCAATAACAAGTCACACAAATAGCATTAATTACAATAATTGCACTGAATTAGTCGAGTTGTGAAATATATTTATCGTTTATAGACCTTCGAATCGTTCAAAGGCGAGACTTTAAAGCGATTGTCTCCTCGGGAAAGTCAGCGAACACCCCATCGACTTTTAGATCGACAGTGAAATGGCGGATCCATTCCTCATAGCTACTAAAGGTCTTTGGAAGTTGGTCTTTTCGAAATGTGTATGGATGAATCGTGAGCCCTTTTTTTTGTAATAATTTTAAAAAGTTCGTAGCTCGCCCCCCTGCAGTCAATTGTGACCACCAAGGTCCAACCCCATCTACAACTTGACTCATTTCTTTCACACCCTCAGAAGTTTTCAAATAATCGTAATCTGTCGATGACTCCGACCATGAGTTTTCGCCGATCAACTGGACAAGTTTTAATTTCGTCATGTTATTTAATGCTTTGATCGAGTTAAAATCAAAGCATTGCAAATAGACATTGTCAGAGGCCTCTTTATAGCCGTAAGAATGTAATGTATCGACCACTTTTTTAAGTATTTTCTTTCCTACTTTTTTATGAAACTCTGGTGCTTTGATCTCTACGTACAAGCCAATGTTTTTATTGCGTGACTGATTCATGCCCTGAATCAACTCGATCTCTTCACTCAATGTTGCTATTTGAAATGCACTTTGAAAAACTGGAAATCTCTGTGGGTAAACTTTCTCGTCACTTTTTAAATGAAACCGTTCACTGACCTTTAGTTGCTTTAATTCAGCTAAGGTAAAATCAATGACATAATAACGCCCATCTTTGCGGGCGCGTTTAGGAAATACTTTTTTAACATTTGTGGTGGTGTCTAAATGAATATCGTGCATGACAACAAGCTCATCATCTTGAGTCATAACGACATCTTGTTCGATGTAGTCTGGGTTCATAACATGTGCTGCTGCTTTAGCTGCCAGTGTGTGTTCAGGAAGAACACCAGATGCACCCCTATGAGCTATAACACTCCAGTCTTTTTTTACCATCATTTGACCTCCACAGCCTGACACTAAAATAGCAAAAATTAATAATAGATATGACATGAGCACCTCTTTTCACAACCTCATTTCATTAAACCAAAAAGTCTCCCACTTCAATTTTAATAAGCACTGAGGAAAATCTCTTTTGATTATTTCAACATCATTTCGAACAAAAAAAAAGCGCAATGCTCAATTGAACACTGCGCTTTATATCTTAAAACTATCAAGCTTAATCAGCTGGACACGCTATTCTACCATTAATGTTTAATTCACAAATCAAGTGTGTTTCTATAGACAAGCCATCTCTTGATACTTCTGAAATTTTGCTATCAAATTCACTGCCATCAACATTAGTTAATTGTAAGCTCACTACATAAGTTTGTTTGGTGCCAAAGATACCTCCACCATTGCCCCCACATTGTGAGCTCTCGTCTGAGTTAATTTCAACTTGATCCCCCAAACTCATGTTAACACTTCTTTGATCTAGCTTGATCACTTCTTTAACTTGCTTGTTGTCGACATAATCAATTTTGGTCACAGTTAATTTATTGCTAACATGTCCATATGAGTAAGTGACTGTTCCTTTTGCGTTAGAACACTCTGCTTGGTAAAAAGATGCGTTTGCGTTCAAGCCAACCATCGCCATAATTAATAAAAGTGTCTTTTTCATTGCTACTCCCTTCTCACTCGTTTGTGTGAGTTATCATTTTATTTAAGCTCAGGCCCATCTTAGCTCCTCCAATAAGACTTCAACGGACTCGATCTAAATAATTAAAATTATTATTGTTTTAACTGGCCTCATTCCTTATTGCCTGTCGATGAATTCAATATAGGTGAGGGAAAACTATTTTGATATTTATTTGATATTAATATTAGCAATTAAAATTACTAAAAATATAATTATATACCTAATAATATCATACACTTAATCATATTACACCATTATTGCGTCTTTCTTGGATAAGACCACTAATGCATTTAAATGGAAAAGTAACAAATACGTCTATTTATAGATGATAAAAAATTTAATAATTTTATATACTTAATTATTTTGTATATATTTATTGACTCAATTAATTTATATTATATACATATATGTATATGGATAACGTTTGTTTAAATTTAAAAAAAGCCAGAGAACAAGCTGGTATGACTCAAAAGGAAGTTGAAAAAACTCTCGGGTTACGAGGCTTACAAATGCGCGACTACGAAGTAGGTCGCCTAAAAATACCCATCAAGATAGCTATACAGCTTGCAGACCTTTACAATATGTCTATTGATGAACTCGTGGGCCACAAAGTGAGTCACGAGGTCGATTGGCAGCAGTTCAAAGCCCTTTCTAGCTTCAATAGTATCTTTACAGGCCATAGCTTTTCGATCATGTTTCTCGACCCCATACTAAGAGCCTTTCTCGAAGAGCGTAAAGACCTTCTGTTTGAACAGTCTTTTTTTGACATTCTCACGGAGCACTTATCAAAAAAAGAAAAACTGCACTTTGTTCAAGAGCTCAGTCAAATCCTATTTTTCTTGGCTTGCAGTGATGGTCGCATCGACAATACCGAACTAGAATGCATAAAGAGCCTACTGTCAGAGTACAGCTTGTCTAGTAAAATTGGCTCAATTAAGAAAGAGCTTGCTAAAAATTGGTTTCAAAAAGAGAAGTCGATTTACTTTAAAAAAATTGAAATTAAACACTTCATCACTTGGCTTTTATTCATATTTGCCATCTCGGATGGAGTGGTCACTTTTGAAGAGCACGAGTTCATAGAAAAAGTCGCTGAAAAGCTCAAAGTAAATAAATCTAATTTTTTACAAATTCAAAGTCACTTTAAAAGGGAGGAATGATGGAGCCTATGTATTGGATTATTTTTGGATCCATTTTAATTATACTCGAACTCATCTTGCCAGGCGGAATTGTTGTTTTCTTAGGAGTATCCTCACTTGTAGTGGGCCTTGGAATACATTACGGGCTAATCACTACCCTCGTTGGCGCTCTCCTAACATGGTTCATGACCTCTATTTTTTCAATTTTAATATTGAGGTCATTGTTTATTAAATACTTTGAAGGTGATTCAGAAGTGCAAAACGTAGATGAGGATGACGATATGATTGGCAACATTGTTGAGGTTGTTGAAGACATCCATCCCTACAAAGAAGGGCGAGTCAAATTCAGAGATTCATTTTGGCCAGCCCGCTGTGAAGCAGAGCTAACCCCTGGTGCCAAAGCGCTTATTGAAGCTCGAGACGGTAACGTCTTAATTATTAAACCAATCATTTAAAAAACAAGAGGAGAAAAATATGTTAACTTATTTTACCATACTATTTATCATCGCCCTGTTGGTGCTATACAACACAGTTGTGATCGTACCTATGCGAGAAACTATAGTGGTTGAACGTCTGGGAAAATTCAAAGATGTTTACGGTCCAGGATTTCATATCTTAGTCCCCTTCTTTGATCGCATCGCTTATCGCCACGAGATCAGAGAGCAAGTCTTAGACATCCCATCACAGATGTGTATCACCAACGACAATATGCAGGTCGAAGTGGACGGCCTCGTTTACTTAAAGGTCACCGATCCGAAAAAAGCCAGTTACGGCATTGGTAACTACAGTAACGCCTCTGTGAACCTCGCCCAAACAACAATGAGATCAGAGGTGGGAAAACTCACACTCAGCCGAATCTTCAGTGAACGTGAAACATTGAACGACAAAATTGTTAAGGAGATTGATTTAGCCAGTGACCCATGGGGCATTAAAGTACTTCGTTATGAAATTAAGAACATTGCCCCGTCCAAACATGTCATCGCTACCCTAGAATTGCAAATGGAAGCTGAGCGAGGCAAACGTGCTGAAATCACATTGGCCACGGCCAAAAAAGAAAGTCAGATCCTTTTATCAGAAGGACAACGCCAAGAGGCCATCAACTTTTCAGAAGGTGAAAAGCAAAAAAAAATCAACCTTGCAAAAGGTAAAGCAAAGGAAATTGAACTGCTCGCCACAGCAACTGCTGAGGGCTCTAAAGTGGTCGCTGAAGCCATTAATAAACCTGGCGGCAACCAAGCTGTTAAAATGCAACTTGTTGAACAATACATCAATGAAATTGGCAAGGTTTACCAAGGTGCCAAGGTTTCGATTCTCCCAGAAGGCATGGCAAACATTAAAGGGTTCTTTGAAGGCACCAACCAATTACTCAACCCAATTAAAAACTCAAACAATCAAACTCGAGGAGGTCAATAATGGATTTGAGCACAATCACATTCTCTAATTTTTTCAACCTCATATTTTGGGGCACTCTGTTTATTATTATTGTTTATAAGTTCATTCTTTCCATTCGACTTGTCCCTAACAAAAAGGCTTACATCGTCGAACGCCTTGGAAAGTATCAAAAAACTTTGGGAGCTGGTTTTCATGCCCTTATCCCTTTTATTGATAAGGTGACTTACATTCAAGACTTAAAAGAGCACACAATTGACGTTCCTCCGCAAGATTGCTTCACCAAAGATGAAGTCAAAGTGGTTGTTGATGGCGTTATTTATATGTCTGTAGTTGACCCCACTAAAGCCAGCTACGGAGTGACCAATTATGTTTTTGCAGCCATAGAACTCGCTCAAACAACAACTAGGTCTGTTATTGGAACCCTCGACCTAGATAAAACGTTTGAAGAGCGTGACCTGATCAGCTCAAAGGTCGTTGAGGTTCTCAATAATGCTGGCGACACTTGGGGTATCCGCGTACATCGTTACGAAATAAAAAATATCAGCCCGCCTAAGAGTGTGCAAAACTCCATGGAAAAGCAAGTGAACGCAGAGCGTGAGCGACGTGCTATTCTAGCTACCAGTGAAGGTGACAAACAGGCTCGCATCAACAAATCAGAAGGTAGGAAGATGGAAATGATCAACCTCTCTGAAGGTGAAATGCAAAAGCGCATCAACGAAGCTCAAGGTAAAGCGGAAGAGATTCTTATGATCGCCAACGCCACGGCCGAGTCGATAGAAAAGATCGGTCTAGTTTTATCAAGCCCTGGTGGTCAAGAAGCCTTTAATCTAAAACTGAAAGAGAAATACTTGAACACAATGGATCACTTGGCGGATGGTGCTGTCGAGGTCATTGTCCCTGGCTCACTCAACCAGTATGATCAGTGGATCGACAGTCTTGGTTTAGAAAAGCAATAGGCTTGTAAACTTACTAATAAAAAAAAGCTAGGCAAATGCCTAGCTTTTTTTTATTTATGAATAAATAATTTTTTTATTTAATTGGTGATAAAAATCTTTTATCGACAACAAGTTTTCTTACACCGTGAGCGTGATCTTCATTGAAGATATTGCTTTCACACCACTTATGCAAGCTGTTGATATCAAGCAAGTTACACTTCGGAGAAACACTCCAGTTTACTTTGAACGGCGAACATGTTTGGTTATTGTATTTAGGACCTGTCGTTGAACCAAGGAACTGAACCGCACCTGACCTTGAAGGCAACATTTTAGCTTGATGGAAACCATTCACTTTTTCTTTATATCTGAACTGATCAAAATTTTGCGCTTTTGGGTCATTCACTAAAACAAATACTTGTGTTTCAACTTTCAACACTGGGTTTTTGCAGTCTTCAGCTAAACAAGCACCTAAAGTTGGACCAGGCTTGATGTCACAACTTGTATGCACCCAATGAACCTCTACAGTGTCACCAGTACGAATGCCTTTACAAGCTCCACTGACGGCACTCAGTTGCTTATCAGTCAACGTCTCTGTTTTATTACAAGCGTAACCACCCGTTTTGCTATCTCCTTTAAAGACAGAAAATTCTGGACCTTTGTTTTCCGCATTTTTGTGAAAGTGAATGTTACAAAGATTCATTTTTGAGAAACTTGGCGCCACTTCAAAAGTAACAGGGTTTGTGCCTTCTTTCATAGAAATGTCACGCGGGGTTTGTGGACCTGAATTGACACAGGCGTTTGGATCGGTTGCAGTCTTTGCAACATCTTTAGCAGAATTTGTACAGGCTGTGAGTGCGAGCACTGATGCCACTAATATTATTTTTTTCATTTTATTCTCCTTATTTTCTTGTTGTTTTAATTAGAAATTAAATCCTAAGTATAAATTGTGTTCGTAGGTATCTTGAGTTGCTCTAGGGACATATTGGTTCACATAACCTATGTTGAGCGTGAATTCTTCATATGGCTTTTTCACGCCTAAGTAAAAACGGTTTCGTTCAAAAGTTCTCTCGCCAGTCCAGACATCATCTGAAAGATTAACGAATATCTCGTTGTAGGACATCCAAGACCACTGACCAATAAAATCATCCTCAAGTTTAACAAGCAACCTCGCTCTCATGGCATCATCAGAACTGTTCTCAAGAACTCTAGCTTCTAAACGAACTCTATGTGACAGTTTCAAACCTTCCACATAAAAGTAATTAAAGGTATGTTGCACGGTGTATCTATGCTCTTTAATATTGTCCGATTTAATATAGGCATAAAGATAACCTAAACCTTGATAGTCTGTTAATTTTTGCAAAACACCTACTCGGTAAAGAATTTGACCAACACCCGCCATGTCCCAGTTATACCTGAGTTGGGTTTCTGCCCATAAATCGAAGTTTTGAGTCATTTTCTTTTTAGTGAATGTACCCAGCCAGCTTCCATGCTTATGTTCATCAGCCATTAAACTAGTTGCAAACATCGTAGTTATTATTAATAATAATTTAAGAAAGATTCCTTTCATATTAACCTCACATTCTTTTATAAAATTAACGTTAGATAAGTTATGTAAAACAGGCAACAAAAAAGTTCAAGGATTTTTGAACAATTCGTAAGGGGGCTAAAAGTTAAATAATATCAATAACTTAAATTGCAAAGCTTAAATGATTATCTCGACTTCAGCACCCCTAATACAAAACAAATAATCGACTGCAGGACAGACCAAATCAAAGCTCTTCTACAAATATCTTTTCAGTGATCCTCCAAAACTTTCCCTGCTTTCTACCAATCACAAAAGCTGGCATACGCAGCTTATTTTGCTGAGACACAATGTCTTTAACTGAGGACACTTTTATAGAGAGCTCCGGCCGCTTTAAATGAGACCTTAAAAAGTTGATATGAAACTTTTTAACACTTGTGGTGTTATTGATATAATGCACTTCCGAAAGGTAATTGGCGTCGTAATCGTAATACTTCACTTCCAAATAAGAGTTGCCATTTTTATCAAAGTTTTCTTGCACCTGAACTGTATCTGGCTTCAACACATGAGCATTTTTAGACAGCTTTGCTTGCTTTAACTTGGCATCGGCATCTATTAAGACTTGCTGACACCTTTCGCAGTCTCTCGCTGTGATGTCATTTTCACAACCACAACCTGGGCACAACTTAAATCGAAAACGAAATCCACAAGGCTCAAACTCGTAAGTGTTTGGATCTTGCACTCCCCCTCTGCACTTGCGACCAAAGTGCTCCTTGATTTCACCAAACTCATCTAAACGTCCCCAAAAATGATTAAAAAAACCACACTTAGGACATTCTATCTGAACTGGTACGGACTCTTCACTTGGCTTTTTATCATTGATCTCTGGTGAGTAAATATCGTGACCGACCCCGGTGTAATCGAGCACGAAACAGTCTTTTTTGTTTTCACATAAACGCAAACCACGCCCAATGATTTGTTGATAAAGGCTCACCGACTCTGTTGGCCTTAATATGGCAATCACATCTACATGTGGCGCATCGAAACCTGTGGTCAGCACAGATACATTGACTAAATACTTAAATTTGCGCTTTTTAAATTGCTCGATGATTTCATCGCGCTGTGTACCGTCTGTGTCACCAAGAATGATTTGTGCCTCACCTTCAGGCAAGTAAGAAAGGATTTCTTTGGCATGTTCGACCGTGCTGCTAAAGATCATCACTCCTTGGCGATCGTATTTATCAGTAATGTCTATGATGTTCTTAATAATTAGAGGAGTGAGTCGTTTTTGTTTTTTAAGCAAATCATTCACTTCTTTGGTTGTGTAAACTCGCCCCTTTTCACTAAGTTCTGAAAAATCGTAACAGGTGACGGGAATGTCCACCTTAACTGGTGGTGTTAAATATTTATTTTGAATCAAATGCTTTAATGGGAGCTCATAAATGCAGTTGGTGAAAAAGCGATTCTCTTTTGTTTTGCACTCACCAATGTAACTGTAGTTGTAAATCCACCCTTGACCTAAGCGATAAGGAGTCGCCGTCAGTCCCAAGATGCAAATGTTTTCATTGTTTTTTTTAAGCTTTTTAATCACTTCTGAATATTGAGTGTCGCCCTCGAGGCTCACTCTGTGGCACTCATCGATGATTAACAAACTGAAGTCTTTGAAGAATTCATCTCGGGCGTTATAGATAGACTGTATGCTCCCAAAGATCACTTTTTCTGATGTTTGCTTTTTATTAAGACCAGCGGAATAAATCCCGGCTTCCAAACCAAAGGATGAATACTTACTGTGATTTTGTTCGACCAACTCTTTGACGTGAGCCACAACTAAAACGCGTCCGCGCGCTAGACGAGCCAGCTCTGCAATGACAATGCTTTTTCCAGCACCTGTCGGTAAAACGATAACACCTGGAGTGCGCGATTTTTTAAAGTAACTGATTGAAGAATCAACGGCCTTTTGTTGATAATCTCTGAGTTTATACATGTCCCTCACCTTCAGAAAATCCTAGGCTATATATACAAAGAGTTCGATCACTGAGCAATTTATAAAACTTGATTTCTAGTGACTCTATTAAAAAAATTGACATCAAACCTAAAACTTCAACTTAAACAGCTAATTTATGAGACTTAATTAGCTCTGACATTCAAACAAAATATAAGTTCTTAAAAAATGAGTCTGTAAAATAAATGTTGTATCTTTAACACAAAAATGCCATTGATTAGGAAAAACCTTTTATCTCAAGGGCCTGAAATGTTAAATTATATCCAACATCTCAATAAGAGCTTTTATCAAGAGAATCCTGTTGCATCACCATCGAACACACAGTTACTTTTTTTTAATGACGACTTAGCCAAGACCATCAATGCTTCTGACAAAGATATTAAATCTGTGTCTTACTTATCTGGACAGTCGGCATCAAAAAAAAATCAATCCATCTCACTGGCCTACGCTGGCCACCAGTTCGGTCACTTTGTTCCCTTACTTGGTGATGGCAGGGCTCATATTATCGATCAATTTAAAATCAATGATCAGACTTATGATTTGCAACTCAAAGGCTCTGGCCCGACCCCCTACTCTCGTGGTGGAGATGGCTTGTGCCCACTAGGGCCGGCGTTAAGAGAATATCTTATCAGTGAAGCCTTATATTATTTAAATATTCCAACGACACGCTCTTTATCTGTTGTAGTCACTGGGGATTACGTTTACCGTGAGGCAAAACTGCCTGGCGCCATTGTTTCTAGGTTTGCGAAAAATCACATTCGCATTGGAACATTTGAACACTTCGCTCATAAAGATGATTTTGAAAACCTCAAACTCTTAACTGATTTTTACATCAACACCTATGAAGGTGACTTAAATAAAGAAGATAAAAAATATAAATTATTATTTGAAAGAATTTGCCAACGGCTGATTCAATTGGTCGTTGACTGGCAAGGCATAGGCTTCATTCACGGAGTGATGAACACGGACAATATGGCTATTTCAGGCGAAACTATTGACTTCGGACCTTGTGCCTTTATGAATCAATACAAAGCCAATCAGGTTTATAGTTTTATTGATAAACAAGGGCGCTACTCTTATTTAAATCAAGGACCTATTGTCTTATGGAATTTAAGTTGCTTTGCCAATGCTCTTCTCAAAGTAATTGCTCTTGATTTTAGCGATGAAAAGACGGCCATTGAGTATTTGCAAACATATTTTGATGGGCTCTATGAATATTACCAAAATTTATACTACCAAAAGATGAGCCAAAAATTGGGAGTCATCACCTATGAAGAAAAACATGACAAACCACTTGTTGACCAATTTTTGCAAATCTTAACTAAAAACAAGTTAGATTTTACTCATTCATTCAATCAACTCAAGAGCTTAAGTTTCTCGGACAAAGAATTTGAAAGCGCTTGGTTAGATCGACTTTCGCAACAAAACAAGTCAAATGACGATGTCATAACCTTGTTAAAAAAATACAACCCATACTTCATTCCAAGAAATCACGTTGTCGACCAGGCATTAGAAAACGCTTATCAAAATAACTTTGATTTATTTAAAAAAATATATGAACACATAAAAGACCCCTTCAGAAATATTGAGTCTCCTTTGACTCAAGCTCCAAAAGAGAACGAGGATATTGAAAATACGTTTTGTGGGACTTAACTTTTTTTCTTAAAAAAAAACCTGTAAATAGTTGGGTTTAAAGCGATTGGTGAGCTAGAGGCAAAGTCAAAACTGACTTTACCTCTTTTACTTTATGTTAAGTTTGCTTTTTTTAAGTTATTAAGACCTATTTAAATGCTAAAATCAGTCCTAAAAAGCAATAAAATTTAATAGAAATCTCCTAGTAACGTCTTTCTCTTTTATTTGATTGAGACTTTTTTTGATTGGACTTGTCATGTATTCGTTTTCCATGGGTTCCAAAAAAATATGTGAACTGAATCATTGGCATAAAGAAATCTTCTTCATCACTGATATTGGAGTTTGTAACGTTGGTGTCTTCAAAATCAACTTCGTCATAACTTAGATGATGGTAAGTAAAACCAAGCCCGACATAAAAGTTCCACGATACAGGGAAATTGAGCGAAGCATCTAACAAGTACCCAGATCCTTTTTCAAGTTCTGCATTGACTGTGTCAGTTCGGTATTTATGATTCGAATGAAACATATATGTAGCACCAAGCTGAAGTATTTTATAAGCATAGGTTAAGTTGAAGCCGAAGGTGTGTTTCTCATTAGCGTCATCATTCAAATGATGGTAAACACCACCAACATAAAGACCATTAAATAAATGGTAAGCTCCTTTTAAGTAGCCAAATATAAGCAAATCAGAATCTGTGGTTCTAATATCACTATTTACATTGTAAGTATAAATATTGCCATGCAGAGAGACCATAACGTCTCCTGGGTTTGGCACGTAATGCTTTTTCTTAAACCTATACTGTGCTTCTACTGACATTGAAAAAGCCAAACATAAACTAATCATCGCTAATATTTTCATATATTAATTTTCTATTTTAACTATAAAAATAACAACTTAAAGGCTTTGTCTAATAACTTTTTCCAGACTTTTGTCGAAGCTTTTTCATGAAAGTAAAATAGATTTATTTAGTATTTACTGAAGTTTGCTGACACAATACAAACCTTAAGCTCTGTTGATATAAACTAATTGAGCATCATTACTTTCATGTAATTTTAGCTATTTTGAAGTTAAGATATGGTGCCAATTCACTTAAAAACTTCTAAGCTAATTTATTTTTTATAAATAAATCTATTTTTGGATAGAGGTTTCTGTCTGATATAAACAAAACTATAACTTAATGAATTGATTGATTAGCTCATTGAATCACTCAACAAGAACAACTTTTTTGATTAAGTTAATGATTCTCTTATCGGTATTTTTTCTATAAACCAAGCTCACTCTGTGCTCGCTGACTTTGACAATATCCTCTTCAGTTGGCCAGATTTTCTTTAACTCATACGAGCTTTGACTGGCCACTTTCGTTGGCAACAAACCAACAACAGCACCAGAGGCCGTGATACTTCGAATGACCTCAAAATTGTCACAAGTGAGAGTTACTTTAAAATCATCAGGAATTTTTTGTAAAAACTTTTTATAATAATAAGGTTGTCCGTCTTCTGGTGTTGACAGTATGGCAATGCCCATCTCTTTGATTTCTTCTATGTCTTGGGTGTAGCAGTACTTATCTGCACAAACATATAACCCAAGGCTATCAACCATCACAGTCTCTTCTTCAATTTTACTATCTCCCTCACCGTTGATGACCAATGCCATGTTTAAAGTACCGTTATTAACAAGCTTCACTAAAGAGTCCGTTCGACTTGTGACTACATCAATTTTAAAATTTGGATAAATTCTACGAAATGAAGTGAAGAGCTTTGGTAAAAAGCGAACAGCCAACGATTCATAAGCACCCAACTTGAAACTTCCCTTGAGTTCAGACTCCTCTGAGAAGTTAAAAGCCAAATCATCCGCTTGAGACAATATGGGCTGTATTTTATCAAGAAGTGATTGGCCATCAGCTGTGAGACTAACACTGCCACGTTCTCTAACTAATAACGATTTATTCAAGTAATTTTCAAGGACAGATAAATTTTGTGACAGTGCTGAACGCGTGATGTTGGCATGATTTGCAGCCTCTTTGAAATTACCATATCTCTCAACAAGACTAAATAACCACATTTTATAAATATGCTGATAAACCATACTAACACCTTTTTTATATTTTAAGTTTCCGACATAATATTCATTGGGGTCAAAAATGCAATAGACTTATTCACATGACTCATAAGTTTTGCACCTACAAATAAAAAGAAAAACTACTTACTATAGACCACATACAACTGTTTTTGACTTCACAGCAAAAATATCTAATGTATTTTTATTTGTGATTTCAACAATTTAAAGAGTTAAGAAAACTTAACTCTACGTTAAGGTTTAAAAAGTTTAAAAACTAACCACATTCCCTTAAATTGAGCTCAACAAGTACGTTGGCCCATTTTCAATTTGGAGGAAACTTGGAAGAGAAAAAACATAAATTCAAACCTTTAGACTTTGAATACAAAGACGAACAACTTATGTCTAAAATTGCAGAAAACTTAAACCAGGACTTAAACAAACGTCGCACCATTCGAACCTTTTCTGATAGACCGGTACCTATTGAGATCATTAATAACTGTATAATGGCGGCATCTTCCTCACCAAGTGGAGCAAATAAACAGCCTTATAAGTTTGTGATTGTTCAAGATGAACAAGTTAAAAATGACCTCCGCTTAGCAGCTGAAAAAGAAGAATGGCAATTTTACAATAAAAGAGCGTCACAAGTTTGGCTTAATGACCTTAAACCATTCCGCACTAACCACATTAAACCCTACCTTACTAAAGCCCCCTATTTGATTGCTATATTTGCGAAGCCATTTGATATTATCAATGATGAAAAAGTGAAATACTACTATCCAATTGAGTCTACTGGAATTGCAACAGGTGCACTGATTAGTTCGCTCCATTTGTCAGGCTTGGCAACTCTGACTCACACCCCATCACCACTGAACTTTTTGAATCAGGTCCTTGATCAACCTAAACAATACAAGGCTATGATCTTGCTTGTAGTTGGATACCCAGAGCATGACACCATAGTTCCTGATCAAGATCGCAAGCCTTTAAATGAAATATCACAAATTATATAAGTTTTGTTCATTAAAACAGATTAATTAGAAGTCCAACATAAAAGTGTTGGACTTTTTTTATGACTATATCTAATGACTTCGCTATCAATTGTCTTCTTGAGTGAAAGCAAAAGATCTATCGCAAACTATCAAGACCTCGAAATTAACAAATTCTAAACGAAGTATTCATTTTTTAAAAATTGAAATCTTAAGTGTTCAAAGCCATATTAAATTCAACACCTCATAAAGGTGAAACAATTGAACATAAAAACAAAGGATGTCGTTATGAATAAAAAAATTTGGGTTTTAATACTTTTACTATTACCCAGTTTAGCATTTGGTTTGGAAGCCAACTATCAAGTAAAGTTTATCGGTAACTTCAGTGAGGATATCTTTCCTGGAGAAAACTTCCCATCAGACCCACACTTTTCACCGGTGAACGTTGTTTCCCACACTAAAGAGTTTGCTTTATTTCCAACAGGAACACTGGCAACTGAAGGTGTAAAGATTGTTGCAGAAACTGGCAACCCTGCTCAATTGACAGAAGAGCTAAATGCCGCACAAATGGTGAGCTCAGTCCTAGCATTTACAAAAAGTGGTCCTATTGATGGGTCAGAGGTCGTTAATTTAAACATTAAAGTGAAAGCTGACTCTCCTTATATTTCTGTATTATCAATGATCGCTCCGTCTCCAGACTGGGTTGTGGGAGTTAATAACTTCAAAGTTTACCGCAAAGGACACTTTATAAAAAGAGCCTACATTCCTTTGTACGCTATTGATGCTGGAACTGACAGTGGTGCGGATTACTCGTCTGCCAATGAGGCAACGAACCCTCCTGAAAGAATCCACTACTTGAGATACATCAATGGCAAAAAAATTAAAAAGCCTTTTGCCTTTCTTTTAATTCAAAAGATCTAGTTCGTTCTTCTAGGCGGTGTTAAATTGACTTAACACCGCCTACGCCTTTTTTTTAATTCTGAGTTCTATTTTTCCAAGCATTCCAGGTCTCAAGAGATTTCCTTGGATTCTGTGAACCATCTTTTAGACCTATATCTCTCCACACCAATGATAAATTGTCACCAAGTGACGAGGTCCAAAGATCATCAAAATCATAAGCACTGAACCACACTAGGCCCTCCACATTGAGAGCATTCGCTTCGTTGAAAAGTTCCGTTAAAAATGCATTTTGTTTATCTTCGTCAGTTGTTACGTTTAAACTAAAAGCTGGAATGGATAAAGACTCTCCCACAAACCCAGACTCTGCAATGAAATAGCTACTTCCTGGAGCTATTGTGGTTATTTGTGATAGCCAGTCACTTGGCAAGTTAGCAGGATCTCCTTTATCACTGTGAGAGAAAAAAGCATAAGGGTAAATACTTATTCCAGTCATATCTTGATGATTTTGTAGGTGCGAATACAACGTTGCTGTTTCTAACATTTTAGTCGAACCTGGTGAGGACATAGCAAACGAGGTCATAAAGATTATATTGGGATATTTTGTTTTTAGTGCACTATATACAGTAGTATAAAATATTTGTAACTTAGTGCGATCAGCTGGCACGTTATGATAAAACTCATTGATCTCGATACCAAAGTTAACATACTTTGGATTGAGTTTCTTTATAAGCTCATCGACGTAATTAGAAAAAGACGTTGTTATGGCCGCATTATCAATGTCGTAAGTGTCCCAAGGTGACGGCAAAGCTTGCCCGGTCGAAGTGTTCCAATAGAGTGCTATATCATTGCGGAGACCATTAAAAGCACTCACTGCTAAATAGACTTCATGATCGGGCAAAGAGGCCAGTCGACCAGCGATTCCATTCACTTCGTTTTTAACTCCAACCCCATAATTATTAAAATTATCAGCAGTGTTGGCTTCGGGCCAAGGCACTCCTCCATCCATATGAATGGCAATGAGATCGGCACTGGAGCCAATAAAGGAATAAATTTCGTCAATAGCTGCCGTTGTGGCAGCATAAGGCCAAGGTGTGAATCCCATTGAAAAGGTTCTTGTTGGAGTTGGCGCGACGTCATCGTTATCATCAGATTTACAGCTAATTATTACAAACAAGCACAAAGACAGAGCCAATAAAGCTTTTATATTCTTAAAAAAAGTATTTGTGTTAACGAATAAAATAGACCAACCTCCAACTAAAGTCTTATCGGTCATTTCATTTTAGAGGTAAATTTGTTCTGAACTAAAATGCTTGAAATTGGCTATACAACAAAGTTTTATATCAATTTGAGATGATTTACTTAATTATTGTCTATATAAAAGCATTTTCCCAACAGGTGTATAATTTGTATTTTTCGAGCGATAGAAGTTTCCAAATAAAATTGAGTTGTCTGAATTAGTGTAAACTTGAATCTGCGAGCTTAGGCTCACATTTAGCAAAAAACCCAAGCTCCCCTTGGCAAAAGTTCTTATCTTATTGATCTCTCCATTTCCTGTTTGATGACTGTACTTTTTGTTATTTTTTTTAATAATGAACTCAAAATTACCGTTGGATTTTTTTTCTGACCCTTCGACTAAATCGTAGAGCAAAAGTTCTGCCTGATGTGGCCTCTCTGGATCATTATCGAAGACGATTTCACCAAGAAATCGTCCTTCAAACAACTCAAGAGACTTTAAATCTATTCTCCTAGAATTTACAATATACGGGTTAAGACTTTTAACTTTTACTTTTTTTAGAAAGTCACTTATGTCTTTATCTGACTTAACATCTTTCAAATCTAATTCTTTTGCTTTCCAATTAAGTTTACTATTTGATTGACGAACAGGCCCATACATTTCCTCACAAACCATCTTCGTACAACTTTTTTGAGATGAAGGAACATTTTCGGGTCTGTAATTATCAACGTAACTGCGGTTGTTGTTAGAATTTATTTGTGTTTGTTGGTTTGATTTCTCAAAATCTTTGTTGAGTTGAGTCAGTCTTAACCCAACATCTACTAAGAAAATTTTTAAGATCTTAGCAAGAAGCTCGTTAGCTTTTTGAATCTTAATTTGTGAGTCCTGCTCATTAACAAAGCTCCGTATTTCATTTTCACTCAACTCAGTGAATTTAGTCTTCAGGTTATAAAACTTTGCTTTATAACCTTCAGTATCAACGTCACTTTTGTGAGCCACAGATTTGTTTGAAAAATTATAAAATAAAACTGACTCGCACTGAACGATACTGCAATAATAGTTATAAAAATAAGCAGTTTATTCATAAGTTTACTGTTACAATAATAACTGCTCAAAATCACTCTTTATTTGAAACCCTTGTCTATCATTAACATAAGCTAATATTTAGTGATGGCCAAGCCCAATAGATCGTGATACGTAAATAATTACAAACACATCCGCATCTGTAGCTCAATTGGATAGAGTATCTGACTTCGGATCAGAGGGTTGGGGGTTCGAGTCCTCCCAGGTGCGCCAAAAGCTAAAAATACTTTAAGGGTATGTCATGCTTAGGCAATGAAGTGAACCACCGCCGTAGTCGCTTAAATAACTTGTATTAATGCCAACGACAGTAAAACCTAAATCATCATATACTCTTAAAGCCTGTGCATCTGTTGCTAAGTCACCATATTGAGGAACAAGAATAGTTTTATTTAAAATCAAAGAGTTGACATAACTCCTTTGTGACATCACTCCTCGTTTTAATAATTTTTCTGGTAGCTCTGCTTTTGGTAAAACTACAACCTCGTACCCTTTTTCTTGTAACATTTCTTTCCAATCTTCTTGATCAGTTACTACTATGTTGTCACTCAAGAACTTAAATACCTCATCAACATGACCAATACCATGAACATGTTCTAATCGAGTAACAGTTTTACAAGCGTAAGTATTAGTAAGGTAATCATCAGACAACTTATTTGCAAAGATCTCTTTTACTAAAAAACAGTCACCATTGCGATTACTCACTAAGTTGCCGTGCTCAAGTACTTTTTTTTGTGCTGAAACACTATTATTAAGATAAGCCGCTATTTGTGTGTCAGGCTCATAATTTTCGTAGTATTTGGCGTCAACTAGTAAAACTCTATTTTCACTATCTATCAGTGGAAATGGAAAACTATCTCTAGGCCACATTGTTTCACCAAAGCCTTTTATTAATTTGTACTGAATACTTGAGACATCGAGCTCATCAATCATTAATTTAAAATCATCTAATTCACTTTGATTGTTAGAGTAAATGATAATGTTTATATCTTTGGGTGTATTTTTTATTATCTCTTTCTTAACATCATGTGATTGATAATCTGTACCTGCAGACAAGATCAAATGCTTAACAGACTCATATTCAGCCCAGGGCCTTATTGTATCTGCTTTGGTTTCTAATAATAATAATGAGTTTAGAACTAAAATGATCAGGGCTTTCATAAGTTTATACATACAATTTTAATATATAGTAATTATTAGGAAGTTAATAACCCCTCAAACCTTTGAAAAAGTTACTTATAATTATAACAACATAAAAAGAAGGTATTATCCTAGTCTGTGTATTTTGTATTTTTTATTAATGAGTAAGTATTCATCTAATTATTATGTTCTGTGTAGCATTAGACAAAGACTTATAAATGAGCTTCATAGTTTTAAGTAAAAACTATATCAATGTAACATTATCCATCGTTTTCAGTTTACTATTAAATTAAAACCAAATCATTTCTAGATTTATATATTAAAATGCCTATCAGAAATTACAAAGAAATCTGACAAATATAACCTAAGCTCTCAGCATAAAAAGTATCATAAATGATGCATTTTCATATCCACAAGCAATGCGATCACAGTTATGAACCTACATGTCATTAATCTATGCTCTGTAAACCAGTGTCAATGATGATGATTACAAGCTAGCACCAAACTTCTTGTGCAAATATTACATTTATAAACTTATAAATGCATTTACAGACATTTGTTATAAATTGGTTTCTATAGATACTTTGGGGGGGGGCGCGTTTTGCACAAATTTATTCTATTTACTTACTTATTATTTCATTTTTTCATTTCTACATCGGCACTTGCAGACAACCTCAAGGCTGAATTAAATAAATTAACTCAAATTGCTACTGAATTAAACAAACCATTAGAAGGAAGTTTTGTTGATTCTTATGGGCCCGATGACACACACTCTATTTTTGGCATCACAATAGATGATATAATAAATGCAAATCATGAGGTAACAAACTTAACTTATGAAGCCCTAGGAATTCCTGAAAAATTTTGGAGCAACTACGATTTTAATAATGGACAGGTCCAATTCAAAAACAACGAGTTGTATTCACTAGTCGTAGATAACGGAACTCGTAAAATTAAAAAAATTCATATCTACTATAGAAATTCAAATAACGAAGATAAGTCTCTACCATATGGACACCTTAATGACTTTAAAAAAATCTTACAGCACCTCGAAGACACTCAATTAATTGTCTACACAAATGAATACAGTCATGAGTTAAATATGTGGTCTGTTACCTTACCTATGAACTTATTAGATAGAGTCAAAATAATTAATATTGAAGATTCTGTATTAGATTTTTGGACCAGAGATTGGGCAACAGCTATTGAGTCTGAAAATGGAGATGAATCGATCTCTCTTGTGCCTTACGATAGATATGAATTTCAACAAAGCTATAATTATGAAGAAAACCCTTTTTATATTCTGCCAAACGATAAAAAACAATTTACATCAAAAGCTAGTAAACTGATTTTTGAAGGTGGTGATGTTGTCACTACTGAAAGACATATCTTTATAGGGCCAGAAGCTATTAAAGACACTCAAAAACTTTTACATTTAAGTGAGGAACAGGCCGTCCAATTTTATGAGTCAAGCTTTGGTAAACCAATCATCCCAGTTGGTGGCTACTTTGAAGGATCAGACACAGCACCAAGACAACTTGAATCCTTAGCTTATCACTCAGACTTAGCTATTGCTGTTTTAGAAAATAAAAATTTAAAGAAATATAAAAATAATGAAGTTATTATTCTTAGCTCACCATTGTTAGCTCTAAAACTTATCATTGATAATAAAATGATAAATCCAAAAACACCTGAGGAGCTCGACCTTCTAATTAACGATGCCATTGCAAACATAGACGATTTAAACTCATCAAACTATATCAAAATATCCTTAAAACAGTTATTGACACTGGGAATTTCAACTGAACATCTTTTTAGAGAAATTCAACATATAAAAGATCTTAAGAAAAAACTAATTGATTTAAAATATGATGTTGTAGAAGTACCAGGACTTAAAAAATGGGATGATTCATACATATACGATCACTTTGAAAATAACAACTACTTCCCCCTTCCTATTTTTAACTACACTAATATTATTTCTTCTCAAGGTTATGTATTTGCTTCTCATTTTGATTTTTCTCTTTTTGATCAGTATGCAAAAAAAACCTATGAAGAGATGGGGTATGAAGTTATAGAAATGCAATCATCTGTGCTTTCATTGATAGACTACGGTGGGATTCGCTGCCTAAGCCAAATCACATATTATTAAATTGATTTCATTTTTTTTAATGGAATTAAGTAATGCCTTTTGCTATTGGTCGATGACAAATTTTGGGGTAACTAGGTTAGCACCGGAGTGCTTACCTACGCAGAAGACGTCGTTGTTGTGTAGCATGCAGCTGTCGTGTCGGAAGATTTTAATAGCGTGCACTTCTGAGAAGCCAGGGGTTGTGCTGCCAGAGCCATATTGAACTGGTGCTGTTGCGTTGGCTTCACTTGAATTTCCTAAACGCATATTCAGGCCAGTTCCCCAGCACCATGCGGTTTTATCATTTTTTAAAGCACAGGAGTGATCTTGTCCGACTCCAAAGTCTTCAACACCGGTGAGTCCTGAGACTTGCACCGGAGTAGCTGAGTGTGCTGTTAGACCGTTACCTAACTGCCCCTTATTGTTAGCCCCCCAACACCAAAGAGTTTTATCAGTCTTCAATGCACACATGTGGTTAACACCACCTCGAATGCGCTCAACAGATGTCAACCCGACAACTTGTGAAGGGCTATTCACATCATCACCAATCACACCGGAGCCAACCTGACCAGTGTGGTTCTTACCCCAACACCAAACTGTGCCATTGTTTAAAAGAGCACAAGTAGATTGAATGGCTTGGTTACCAATGAATTGTATTTCTTTAACATCCGTCATTCCTGGCACAGGAACATAGACATTTCTTTTAGTAAATGTCCCATCGCCTAGCTGACCTCCTAAGTTGTCTCCAGCACAGTACATTTGTCCATCAAATTTAACTACACAGTGAACACTTCCACCGATCATCATTTGAGCCACATTGGTATTGACCAAAACTGGCGTGATTTCTGTTTGATTTAAACCTGTCCCTAACTCACCATGCTGGTTGCGCCCCCAACAATAAAGGTCATTATTGTCCATGATCGTACAGGCTTCGTTATGCTCACCTAGTAAGACTTTTACTTTTCTTTCCGTTGGCCAACCCGTTACAAAATCGGCACCATTGAATTGTTTAATAACCCCTTGTCGCCCAAGGGCAAAGTGGTTCGCTGTTCGGTTATATTGTCCCCAACTGATGAGCTCACCAGTGGTTGTGATTGAGTAACCATTGGCTTCTAATGGCAAAGGCTGTAATGGCACAATTCCGTCAGGCATATTAATTTTAACTAAACTGCCATCTGCAGCACCACCGTGAAACTGTGATTGTTTGCCCCAACAGTAAATGTCATCATCCATTTGCTTGCCACAAATTCCATCAGTGCCATCCTCAACATATATAGAAGAATAAATCCCAAAGGCCAATTCAAAGTTATTCATCACGTAAGCCTCACCCTCACAAGAGCCAATCACTTCTGATGACGTCACTGAAAAACGACGGCTAGCACCACCGAAACCAGAACCATCATAAGTGATCGGTACGATCACTGAATTATCATTTTCAGTCAAAGTGCCTGTGTAAAACCCAAAAAACCCGTTCCCCATAACTTGGACCGTCACATTGCGGTTGAGAGCATCTTTTATTGGAATGGCAATGCTTCCAGAGCTAGACTGCCCTTCCAAGAAAGTGCCTGCAGCAGTTGGTAAAATTGGACAACTGAAACTTGGTTTTGCTTCAATGTAAGTAACGTCAGTTGCTGTCTTTCCTCCGCTAGAAAGTTCTGCCACCACTTCTTTTTCAGTTTGAACTAAAGTGACTGCAGGACAACTCATATCACCATCATTACAAGAACAATTCACACTCACTCCTTGGAAGGCAGGGCTTGCAAGAGTGATATTGCCGCTGTCAGGATAACAACGTCCCTCTGGGTTATATGTTTCTCCAACTTCATAGCCATGAGGATTGGGCGGGAAAACATCAATAGCTATTACGGGGAAGTCTTTGTGATCTGTTGCTGTGTAAGAACCATTACTAGACTTCGCATCAAATCTTGGTGAAAAGTCTGTGGGCCAATCACCTGTTGTCTCTAACTCTCCACATGAAAATTCATTGTCTTCACAAGTACAAGTTAGCTCGGTTGGAGTGAATCCAGTAGGAGCTGTGACAGTCACTGTGTCGTTATTCCCTCCACACATTCCAGAAATCATATGAGTTTCACTGTGTGGCAAAACTTCTGAAACCAATTCAACCCAAGGTTTTTCTAATAAGGTGACTTGATCCTCATACGTCACATTACTTCCGGCAGTGATTGAAGCATCAACCACACCTGCTGGAAACTGCAAAGTTTTACCAGGACAAGTGATCTTCGCACCAGAACAACTACAGATTTCATTACCGTTAGTAAACATTGGTGAACTCATCACTATGTTGTTCGTGCCATTGGGATAACACTTACCCGTTGCTTTAAAAACATCCCCAACTTCATAGCCAATTGGGCTTGCCTGATTTAAATCTAAATACACGGTTTTAACATCTCGACTGGTTGTCACCGTTGAACCATCAAATTGTAAAGACGCTTCCATATTGAAGGAATGTCCCACCTGAATGCCTGCTACATCTGTAAAGACACCACATGAAAATTCATTGGATTCACAAGTGCAAGTTTGAGTGGTTGGAGTGACTCCGGTTGGTGCTGTCACTGTGACCTGACCATTCGCAGTGTTACATGTACCCGTCACTGTGAACTGACCTCCATCTTGAGAGAAATAAGGCCCGGTAATGTTAATATTTAATTTCTCTTCAAAGACTTGTTCGTAGGCTGTCGAAGAATAGGGGCCATGCTCAAGGTGTGAATATAATCTTCCACCTTGTGTTGTCACGCTAGATAAACCACAGTCGAAGCTCAAGTTCTGACAAGGACAACTATGATTCTGATCAGTCAGTGACTCACTATTGATAACAACAGTGGCACCCTCTGGAGAACATTCACCTGATAAAGAGAGCTCATCTCCAATTTGATAACCAAGCTCTGACAAGTTGGTAAGTCTTGACTTATAAATATTAAAACCTTCGTTTGAAAATACAGTTTTTTCTTGTGAAGAGCTTTTAATTTCTGTTGTGAACATCGTGTAGTTCACTATGGACCTATTTAATTCAATCAAACCACAGTTAAAGTTTCCACCTTGGCACTGACAACTCTGTTCTGTAGGTATCATTGCTGCATTAGTGACTTTAATGTCACTATTGTTTGAAAAACATGTTCCTGATAAATTCCACTGACTTAAGTTTAAATCGTTGAAGTCAATGGCACTGACATTCAAATCAACGTTTGGTATCAACTCAATAACATCTGTTAAAGATTGGGTCGTCTCGTTGTTATAAACATCTTTGACTCTCGTTTCTATTGTGATGCTTGAATCACCGTCTCCTCCTGTCAAAGAAATAGTCCCACAATCAAATTTACCCAAATCACATTTGCAGTTGCTTTGGGTTGGAACGATTGTATTTGGAGACGTTATATAAACTAAGGCATCATCAGACTTACACTCCCCTTTTAATTCAACTGTTTCATTTTCATTGATTTCACTTGGCAACTCCATATCGGCATGAGGCAGATAAATGGGAAGCATAAACTCTATATTGCGTCTATTCTCATTGGGGTCAACGATGACACCAACAACTTCTGGCTTAAATCCATTAGGCCCTTCACCACTGAAGACAACGGGTCCACATTTATAATTAAGATCATTACACATACAGGTCACTGACCTAGGAACAGAGTCTGGGCTAGTGAATGTCACAAGTGAGTTGTTTGGCTGACATGAACCGTAGTAAAAATAACCATCAAAATTTGGTGCAAAGTTATCTGTTCGTGGAGGTGCTATAGAGATAGGTCCATCTCGATTAATAAGTGTTTGTGCTTTATCATTAGCATTTAAATGATGGTTTTGACCTTCACTGCATGAAACGACAAACATTAAAATAAATAGAAGTAAGAAAATAGGGGTCGATAATTTATTGTTACACTGCATTTCTCTACCTTTGGATATTAATTATTTTATGTCTCGACAAAATAGAAAAATAACTTAATATAAAATATAAATAAATATAAATTATTTATTTAATATGAGATAGGTCTATGAAATCATACATGTTTAAAGTCATTTTATTTTTTCTTTTAATTAAATCTCAGGCCCTTTTTGCAGTCAATATCCAGCAATTCAACCGTTCAAACTCATTAACATATGAAATGATTGAAGATGCTCGACTTCAAAATAGTCATGTTAAAAACAAATTTAAATATATGTTTAATTTGGGTTTTTCTCTAGTTGACGAACCATTGACGGTTAAGAACTCCAACAATAGCCAACAAGTCGACAGCATTATTAAAGATATGAAAAGTATTCATCTAGGAATAAGCTATTACATTTTCCCTGCTATGCAATTGAGTTTATCAACAGCTTATTCGTTTTTTGAAAACAATCAAAACGAAAACATATCAGACTTTCAAGATATCGAATTAAAATTAAAGTATAGGCTGATCAATGAGCGACTGTGGGCTTTTAGTCTTATGCCAAAAGTGGTTATACCTTTAGATGGTGGAAATACCCTTTTAACTAATGAATCAAATTACTCATATGGTCGCAATGATGTTTTGTCCGACAATGGTTTAGGTCTTGGACTCATGGCCATCTATGAGCGGATTTTTACACACTTTCAAATATCAATTAATTTACAGTATTACTTCAATGAAGATGCGGTCTTTGAAGATGGGTTTGGAGAGACACATATAGATAAGTCGGAAGTTTTGACAGCTGGTGTGGGTGCCTACATTCCTATACATCGGACCTTTGGTGCCAATATAGAGTATATTAAAAACTTCTATGCTCCCCTATTCAACGACAACCTCAACCCATCAGAGCTATTTGTCGGACTAAGCAGTGCGATCAATTATTCAATACACGGATTTTTTGGCTTTGGCTTTGGCAACTTATTATCCGACAGTGATGGCAATGACTACCGAGCCATAGCTGGTATAAAAATCATTCCTCAGCCCAAAGAAGAAATAGCCAGAGCAAAAAGCTCTCTCGTCTATAAGAAAAAACCAACACGCATTGTGAATGAAGCTATCTACAATTGCCAACCTGAGTTCATCTTTGGAGAAACCAACGCATTCACAGTCACATTTCCAAATGATTCAGATGTGTTATCTAACCAACAAATTACTGAAATTAACAAAATTGCCCTTATTCTTAAGCAAAGAAAAAATGACATTCGTGAAGTTAAAATCATTGGACACACTTCTATCTGGGGTCCGCCTGATTACAACGAGTATCTGGGGCAACGTCGAGCTCAAGCTGTGTACAAACAATTAAATAACGTTGATCTAGATATTGAAAATATAGTCTTCATCTCTTCACAAGGAGAAAGTGACTTATTAACAAGTTCTGAATTTAACAAAGATAAATTCCAAAGACGAACGGAGGTTCTTGTTGAACTCAAAGAAAACGCTAAAACATGCACTGTTCATTCTCAGCTTTAACCTTGGACTGGTCGCACTGCTCTCTGCATGCTCGACTCGTGGATACAAAGAGTTACCCCAAGATGTCCCTGAGCTTTTTTATGGCTTAGATAAAAACCTCTACAATCGCTATGAAACCCCAAAAAATATCATTTATCAAACTAAAAAAATTGAAGAAAAGGTCGATGAATTTTACAAAGAGGACTACACCGAGCACATCCATAAAAAGTATCGGTACACATTCTATCGCCCCAAAGATCGTCAACCGGCCAAGGAAAGCAATTTTTTCAATTTATTTTCAGACCTTCCCATCATAGAAAATAAGTTCTCAACTCAAGAGAGATCACTACTTATCGAGGCTAACTAACTTTCTCATTTAAGTTTTAAATCTCCTGAAACTATTAATTTTAATCTATCTTGCATTAATCGTACTGGTACAATGAGCTTTTTCGATGTCACTCTAGAGTGCCTAAAAACAACTCTATCTATAGTTTTGTCACTGACCTCAAACCCAACTAAGTTTACAAAATGATAACCAAGAATTTTTTGATCTGGGTCCGTAGCTATAATTTCATCTTCGCCATTAACAAAGGTGTCTCCTTTATAAATTGCTATTCTAAAAATCAATGATTGGTCACTGATCACATGGTTTTCAATCAAGCGAGATAATTCACTGATGTTTGTAGACTTAATATTTTCATCATAAAGAACCTTAGCATTATAAGAAAAAGATACCTTTGTTGGGTTTACAGTGAGTGCAATGAACTTTTTCTGATAGAACTCAATAGCATCTTTAAATCGAGAAGTTAATTCCGGCATCGATAATTGCCCTCCACTCGCTAACCATTTAAATACATCAATTATATTGTCATGAAGTTCTTGCATCAATTTATTTTCTTCATGCAAAAAATCAGGGGTCTTGTGTTGCATACTAAAGGTCGTTATCTCGCCAAACTGATTAACAACATCAAACATCTCTTCTAAAGATCCAAAATCAACGATTTGATCTGTTAATATTTCACTACGTTCGTTATTTGTGACACCCTCTAGCTGTTTGAGTCTCTGAGAGACTCTATATTTTAATAAATAAACAAAAAGCTCTCCCCTCGAAATCGCTGTTGGATAGCCATTGAGTCTTGAAAACTCTGCTTCCAGTTGAGAAACATAAGCCTCAAAGTAACAAGTATTCCAACACTGTTCACTTGATGACCACAAGCCTGATTGAGCAACTGATATGAAAGCCATCATATTTTTGCCATCAGGAATCTGGTAATTGCAACTCATTGACCATACAGAAGAATGGTTTAACAAAAGACCGAAAAATAGCAGTACTTTATTAATAAGCCTTGTCATTATAGAGAGTTGCATAGCTTAATGAAAAAGCAAAATATATACCAAAAAAGCCATATTAAATACGAATAGATAGCAAAATATTTAATTTTCGTCTTATATCATTTTTAGGTACAAAAAATGTTAGACACTCTACATGTTTATAGTCAGTCCGTGCATAATTAACTTACAATTGTATTATAAATGACGTTAAACTCATTACTATATTTAAAATAAGAAACACTCGTTCCTTAGAGATTAGGACTATTTATGTTTGAAACCTTATTTGATGCACAAAAAAAATATTTTAACGACAAAAAAACATTACCATTAAATAGTCGCATTGACTCACTGACACAGCTTGAAGATATGATTGTCAATCACAGCGATGACATTTGTGAAGCTCTCTACAGCGACCTCAAGAAGCCAAAACTGGAAGCCTATGTCAGTGAGGTGAGCATTCTCCTAGGAGAAATTAAAACTTTTAAAAAAAAGTTAGCAAAATGGATGAAACCAAAGAAAGTGCGCACGCCCCTATTACTGCAGCCTGCAAAAAGTGAGATCAGACCTGAACCCCTTGGTGTCACACTCATCATTGGACCTTGGAACTACCCTTTTCAGTTGGCAATAAATCCTCTTATAGGAGCTCTTGCGGCTGGCAACTGCGCTGTCATAAAGCCCTCGGAGTTAACTCCAAACACAGCTAAGCTCATGAAAGAGCTCGTTGCCAAGCACTTCAATGAAGACCATGTCACTGTTGTAGAAGGCGGTATCCCTGAAACAACTGAGCTTCTTAAAATTCCATTTGATCATATATTCTTTACCGGCAGCACACCCGTTGGCAAAATAGTCATGCAAGCTGCGGCCAAAAATTTATCTCCTGTGACTCTAGAATTAGGTGGGAAAAGTCCAGCCATAGTGTGCGCAGATGCCGATTTAGAATTGGCCGCCCGCAGAATAGTTTGGGGAAAGTTTTTCAACACTGGGCAAACTTGCGTGGCTCCGGACTACGTTTATGTCGACAATAAAATTAAGACGTCATTTATAGATCTCATTAAAAAAGAAATTAACTCGCAATACGGAGCAAACCCAAAAGAAAGTACAAGTTACGGTCGCATTGTTAACCTTAAAAATTTAAATCGTTTAATAGACCTAATAGATAAAGACAAAGTTGCGCATGGAGGCAACTACGACGAGAATGATCTTTTTTTAGAGCCCACAGTCCTCACTGATGTTAAATGGAATGACAAAATCATGAGTGAAGAGATTTTCGGACCAATTATGCCAATTCTCACATTTGAGACATTGAATGAAACTTTTCAACAGATAAATAAAATAGACAAACCCTTATCTGCTTATCTATTTACAAATTCACAAAAAAATAAAACCGCTTTTCAACAAGAGATTTCTTTTGGGGGTGGCTGTGTAAATGATGTTATTATGCACTTAAACAACCACAATCTGCCCTTTGGTGGAGTTGGGCATTCTGGAATTGGCAATTATCATGGAAAATACAGCTTTGATTGCTTCAGTCATTATAAGAGCATTTTGTACAGAACAAAGCACTTTGACTTGGACAGTCGTTATGCTCCGTACACCGATAAAAAATTTAATTTATTAAAAAAAGTGACTAGTTAGAACAGCATTCCTAATGACAAGTTAGTGGAACTGAAAGCCCCTAATGAGCTTGGACGATAGGAATGGTTTAACATCAATTGCATGCGCACCTTACGACCTAACCCAAAAGAATAACCGGCGCCAACTAAAGCATATGATGAAACTTCTTCGTAAGTTTTATCATCACCTTTGAAGCGCGCTTCCCAACTTGTCCCGTCTCGGAAATTAACCGTTGCGGAGTTAGTAGAAAAACAAAAAATAAAACAGTCTTCTCCAGACTCGTAAGTGAACCTAAGCTCGGAGTAAGAGGCTCCTAAATCACCTCTTACAAAAAAACCACTCCCAATATTCGGGCCAAAATAATGCTGCACACTTGCTGCTAGGTCTATCCTTCGAGAGTCAATTGCAAACCTGTCGCCTTCATTATTTGAAATTTCATTTCTCGCTAATCCGCCAGCTAAGTAGGGGCCGAACATAGTTTTGTGGTTATTAAATGGAAAATAAAAGGCTAAACTCATGCCAAAACCGACCATACCTGAGTCTTTATCATTTGGAGCAAATTTTTCTAGGTCTTCTTTTTTATCTGAAAAATCACCTGCAAACGAATGCGAAATAGCAGCCGTATCAAAGAATATGTACCAGTTTTCATTGATTGTTGGGGTGATGATTTCTTGCTTTTTAACTTTTACATCAATAGCTGTATCTACCTCATCTGCTAAAGCATTGTTAATTGTAAAAACTGTTAAGATTAACGACAAAATGAGTAATATTTTCATCCCAAAGACCCTTATATTAAAGCTGTTATTAGAATTATTAACATCAGCAATTAATATGCCAAGGATATGCATTTTCAATTCAATGACTGATAATTGAGTGCTATGCAAGAACTGCTCAGACTCAATGGTTAAAAAAAAAGCAAAGTGCTTTCACACTTTGCTTTTAAATTTTAATTAATTATTTAAAATTGATTTAAGGAGTGCAGCTATAGCTTGTTGTGCAATCGTGTTCATCCTTATTTATTTTAAGTTTAAATGGTTTCACACACTGTGGAAATCCCTGCGGGATAATTGGACAAATGTGAGGACCGTCTATCTTTTGACACGACTGACTGACTATACAGCCCAATTCATCTTTTTTAGCTATGGCTCGGTAGCCCTCTTTACACGATGGTAGGTAAGTGATTTCAGGGTAAGGACAAACTACTTCCTTAGGCTTACACTCATAACCCGAGTGACAGCCATTTTCCATTTTAGAAACCATAATCTCACCACTCTTACAAAAGTTTGGAGCTGGTGGTACAAATCTTGGACAATTAACTCCTCGACATTCCCACTTAGACAAACAGTTATTGCCGTCGAGAACTTTGACGAGCTTCGTCCCCGGCTTACAAAGTGGTATGGCCATATTAGTGTAAGGACATTCTTTTTGATCACTGACACATTTGTAACCTATAAAACATCCCATACTATCGTTACGTGGAACTTTTTTTTCACCAGACTTACAAACAAGATAGTGATTGGTAATGACATGTGGGCAAGCTAAAATGTCTTTGACACATTTTCGGCTGACAACACAATTGTTTTTGTCATAATTAACTTGAACTGTATAACCAGGAGCACACTCTCTCTGATCATAATGGACACCGATGAGTTTGTTACAAACCTTAGTTTCATCACACTTCCATCCAGTAACACAACCTTGTTTATTTTTATTAGGTGTCAGCTTTCCACCAAGTAAATCACATGATTTCTTTTGTTCTATATTTGGCTTGACTTGAGGACAACTTCCTACACAACGATAGCCGATAACACAACCTGATTTATTTTTAATAATTTTATATTGTCCACCCGTTTTTTTACACTCTCTTTCACTTGCAGAGTTGTAATAAGGTAAACTCGGTCTAGGGCAATTCACTTTGCTTTTACATCTGATACCAGCAAAACAGCCTAAACTGTCATTATAAGGAATTGGTTGGCCACCTGATTTAACACAACGATTTTTTTGAGCTGTTATTTTGTTTTTACTTTTTAAAGGTGGGCATGTCGGTATTTTACATTCATAGCCAATAAGACAATTGTTTTTGTTCTTTTTTGGTACAGGTTTTAAACCACTTTTACAAATTGGCATAACAGTAGCTATCAAAGGACATTGTAAGTTTGAAGCCTCACAACGATAACCGGATAAACACCCTTTTTTAAAGACCTTACGCAAAACCGTTTGAGGTGGGCAATCTGGTTGTAAGATTTCTTTACCAGAGCAAGCTGGCCTTCGCTTCACACATCTGAAGCCTGATAAGCAATTTCTTTTGTCGTAAACTCTCTTCACTAATCCATTCGTGCAAATTGGTTGATCAAATAAATTTGGATCCGGACACATTGGTCTCATATGATTACCAATGAGCTTTAAAATCAAACGACGTAGAATTTTTCGCTCAGCTCTTGATAGATCAAACTCGCTTTCACAGTTATTGTACTCACCTAAGTTTATTTCACGCCCATCAATATTAACTGTGATGTCTTCTTCACTCTCGTGCTGTGTTGTACACAGTTCTTGAGATTTTTTTATTGGACGAATCAAACGCAATAAATAGATCAGCTCTTGAGTTTCTTCACTGTTCATCTTTTGACTTGTATTTGACTCACCTTGCTCGAAAAGAATCTCTTGTTTTTCAACGTCGACATCTACTGCCAATGATCCGGCTGCAAAATCATCTTGCTCATCTGGCTTTAACTTCATACTCAATTGTGAGACATCAGAAGATAAAGCGATTGGTCTTTCCAAACCAATTGTTGACTCCGCTTCAGCTTGCATTAAATCAAACTCAACGGCTTCTCCGCAGTTCTGAAAGGCAAACAAAACTCCCATCAGAGCTACAACTACAAATAATATTCCTGTAAACTTTTTATTCATTCTACTCCCCTAAATCTAAACTAGATATACTTTTTATAATTATCTGATATCGCTTAAAAATTGATAAACAAATAATCGGGATCTAGACTAGACTTAAGGCTTATAGGTGATGATAAGAATACACAATAAAATATAAAATCCGTGAAAGCTCCAAATAGGTATAGGGCTTATTTGATAGTCATCTACGATTTTATGGAAAAAAGCATTCCAGAGCTCAATTCGCCTTGTTAATATTTTGAGTGTAACTACTTTTTAGAATGAGTCGACGTCACTAAGGTGTGTATGTTTCCTCTGACATTGAAATCACCAACCACTTCAATTTCGTGAGGATCTAATAACGTGACTATATCCTCTAAAATTTCATTTGTGACATCTTCATGGAAAACTTTTCGATCGCGAAAACCATTGATATAAAGCTTTAATGACTTCAGCTCAACACAAAACTGGTCGGGAATATATTTTATACGAATAGTGGCAAAATCAGGAAAGCCACTGCGAGGGCAAATGCACGTGAACTCAGGGCATGTGAACTCAACAGTATAACGTCTCACCTTAGTTCTGTTTTCAAATCGTTCTAATTTATTTGTTTCAATGGCAACTTCACCGTATAGCTTTTCTTCAGACATGCTTCACCTCCGTATTTATTTTCATATACATGACACTTTTCATAAGTTCTAGTTTTTTGTAACTAACTTTTCAAGTTTTTCAATATCGCCAAAAGTCTTTAAATAGTAATTGGCTCGTAACCAAATTTTTTCATCTTTAGTGAGGTCTCCGCTCTGCCCTAGAGAGCTCATTCTTTGTTGATAAACGTGATAAAAACAGATGGCCGCAGCAACAGAGATATTAAAACTTTGGGCGAACCCTTGCATAGGCAAAATACAATTGCCGTCCGAAAGGTCTTTCATTTCTGCACTCACTCCATCTCTTTCGTTGCCAAAAACTAATGCTGTCGGCTGAGAAAAATCGATCTGATCTAGAGGACGAGCAGACTCTAAATCGGTGCAGTAGACTTTGTATCCCCTATCCTTCAAGTGAGTGATTGTTTCTTTGGTTGAAGAGCTCACATTGATATCTAACCATTTATGAGTCCCCTTGGTAATGCGGTTAGACTCTTTGTAAGTGGCCTGCTCTTTTTCAATGATATGAAAATTATAAAACCCAAAAGCTTCAGCACTTCTCATGACGGCATTAACATTGCCACGATCAAAAATGTGCTCTAGCACGGGTACAAAATTATGCGTTCTGTTGCTAAGAACATGTTCTATTCTATCTTTTCTTTCATCGGTAAGAATTGGCGACAGTAATGTTTCTACATCCGCAGCAGCTAGTTTATGATCACCAAATTCGACACCTTCAGCTGGTATCGGCAACTTAGAATATATGGGAGCAACCTGTTCTAGCACTCAAACCCCTTAATATATGGGTTAAGTCGATCTTTCATGAACTGCGGCAATGCGAAGGCACCTATATGAATAGATGAGTTGTAGTATTTAAATTTTAGATCGTCCTCTTTAACACGTTCAGTATCAAAGTTTTTGATTGGATGGTACTTTTTAGAGGCAAACGTGAAGGACCAAAAACCACCTGGATATGTCATATTGGCAAAATTATACAGAGATGTCATAGGAAAAACTTCAGACTTAATTTTTAAAAGACTGGCCTGGATATCTGGCTCATAAAAGGCACTCTCTCCTTGCGAAACAACAATGCCATCATCACTTAAGCACTTAAAAACATTTTGGTAAAATTCAATTCCAAAAAGAGGAGTCGCAGGGCCTATTGGATCTGTTGAATCTACGATGATCACATCAAACTTTTCATTGGTTTCAGCCACAAACTTAACACCGTCATCAATTTTTAAATCTAACTTTGGATGACTAAAAACTTGCGCTGTGATCGGAATAAACTCTTTGCAAGCATCAACGACCATGGCGTCGATCTCAACCATGGTGCACTTTTCAACACTTTTATGTCTAAGGACTTCTCTGGCCGTTCCGCCGTCACCGCCGCCAATGACCAACACGTTTTTGGGGTTCGGATGAGTGTATAACGGAACATGAGTGATCATGTCGTGATAAGCAAATTCATCTTTATCACTCACCATGAATAGACCATCATTTAACAACACTCGCCCCAGGCAAGGAGTGTCAACGACTTCTACTTTTTGAAATTCACTTTGCCCAGAAAAAAGTTTTTCTGTGTACCTAAAGCCAAATCTCATTTCATTTTTGTGAATTTCTTCTATCCAAGTATCACTCATTTTTATTGTCCTCAATTTTTATAACTTCAGCCTTTCCATACTGAATATCTGGCTTGTAGTAGGTTTTATACAAAACGTTGTAGCCGCCGATCGTATCGCGGACTCCTCGTTTTTTGACTAAATTTTCCATAGAGATATCGACAATCTTTTTGCTATCAAACTGAATGATATCAAAGCAAGATGGCTTGAACACATTCACTACGTTTTCTGTGATCTCTTGTGCTGATTGTGCCGTAATGTTGGTTTCAAAACTAACATAAGCCCCTTCATCTTGAGGTGACACATGTATGGTGTAGTATTCGCTGCCTCTGATTGCATTGCATGAGTAACCGATCGGTTGAAATGCGTAGTCGTCAAATTGAAAGTCAGCAAACACTTTATCCAATTGCATGTAGTTTCTAATTTTTTTTGCGCAATTGTCTATACAATTAAAAATATCTTTGGCTTCACCAGAAAGACCGTACATTAAAATTTCAATGACTCGGTCTTGAGCTGGTGGTTCATAGAGTTTATCGCCATGATATAAATAAAGATGATGCTCGTTAGCTTCGCCCAAACGATAAGCTGTTCCTGGAAATACTTTATTTAAACAAGCAACATCATCGTTGAAGTGAGAAGATTGTTTTCTTGGATAGTATTCATTTTTTCTTTCGTAAAAAAAAGACTCAACATTTACTGGCTGCAACTCATTTAGTAAAAACAAAGCGGCATCGCAAAGTTTCGTCGTTCCACAAGTGATCATAGTTACGCGATCATCCCAAACAAACAAGCTCGATTCTGAGAGAAGGTAGGCATCACAACTGTCAGATGAGATCACAGACAAAATTTGAGCACAGGATTTTTCTACGCAAGCGCTCCAAAAAGACCGCCCCTTACTTCTTAAAGATGGCAAACCATCATTTACGCTCAATTCAAATTTTTTTTCAGACCCTTCAAAAAACAATTTGCCCTCGCTGTTACGAATTCATGCCCATTCTTATTATCAACATGAAATTAGACCATAGATGCTATTGAGTTATCTATTTTCATAAGAATAATCAAGCGTTTATATAAATATTACTTATCAAAAAGGGCTAAAAATGAGACATCAGCTAGCCTTTGGTCCAAAACCTCATAAAAAGCCAAATATACATGATATACTTGAAACATGCACTAGGTGCAGTGAAGGAGGTGTGGCTTCCATTTAGCAAGTGCCCAAGTTCTCGTATTGAACGCATCATATGAGCCCATACGAATCGTCAATTGGCAAGCTGCCATTCTGTTATGGTTTCAAAATAAAGCTGATATTTTAGAAGAGCATTCCTATCAAGTAAGAAGTGCCATGGAAAGCTTTCCACTCCCCGCCGTCCTGCGCTTAAAAAGGTATGTCAAACCTTGGGCCAACGGTGAAGCCCGGTTCTCTAGAGACAATGTTTTTTTAAGAGATGATTACATTTGTCAGTATTGCTACAAACCCTTTCCAACTTCACAACTAACACTTGATCACGTTTTGCCATACTCACGTGGAGGCAAAAAAAATTGGACCAACATTGTGACTGCTTGCAAGTGTTGCAATCATAAAAAGGCGAACAAAACACCTAGAGAAGCTGGAATGCCTTTGCTAAAAGAGCCCGTGCCGCTCAACCAGCGCGCAAGCCAGCCCATCAATAAAAGAAATAAAGATCAACTTCCAGATATATGGAAGCCTTATATATTTATTTAGATTTTTATTTAGAGATGTTGAATGATCTTTTCAAACTACAAATCAAATTGATTCGCATACTCCGTATATTTATTTAAATAATAGGTCACCCACTCTTTGTGGTCTTGATTGGTAATTGTTGAATGTAAGATTTGTTCTACTGCTTCTGACTTATCAGGATCAGTTAAAGTTTGGTGAAGCTTCGGGTTTAACTCTGCAAGCTTTTGCATCGTTGTTTTTACTTGATCATCATCTTTATACATAAAAGTTTGTCGTCGGTTCGTAGTCACTGTTTCTAACCAAAATGGCAAAGCTGCAATTCTAGGTTGAGTCATGTTAACGATTTCAGGGTTATCTATGGATGCTACATTAAGCATAAAACTTGAATTGCCTGCGCTTTCTGTATCAATGGGCATGTAATAACTCTTTTTTAAATCAACACTTGAAACCATGTAATTTAAAAAAGTATCATCCATGGTTTGTATGAGTTGCCTATAGATATTAACACTTAACGGCAAGTACGCACTCATATCATCATCGAGAACATCGTCACTGACGAAATCTTGCAACACAAAAGCCTGTGGTAAGAAAACTTGTACAGATGCCATTTTATTATCGATAGTTACTTGCCGTGTGAGTGGAGCATGTATTCCCAACATATCTGCGACATCAGACATTCCACTTTCTACGTGTGCATATTCACTGAATTTCACAACAAAGTGAAGTCCACCGACATCGACAACATAGGAGCTATTTAGAAAAGCATTTCCCAGCAAACTTTCTTGCCGATATCGCCAAGAAGGATTCTCTTCCCCTTCAAAAGACTCTGCAAGAAGGACCCACTTTTCACGGTCAATTTGAGTTCCATTAAGGCTTTCCATTGCGCGTGTGAGCTCAGACTTTATAGCTTTTGCTTTATCTTCGCCGTCACCACTTTTTTGTAAACGCCAGTAATCGTATTGCTTGTTTTGAGCCTTGTGAAATTGAGGGTCTGCAAAGCGCGCATTCACACTTTGTGAGAACTCAGGGACTTTGTTAACACAAAACAAACTGAGGTCTTTTGCTGGTGAAGCAAACATAGGCTCCATCGTAAACCCCAGAAAAATGAATATTAAAAAAACCCTCATATGTTATAACTCATCAAGAAACATACCAAAAATGTGCTCGTTAAAGCCTGTAAACGATTGTATTTACATTAAAATTTGAGCTTATAAAAAGGTAGCCCCAGTGCTCAAACTCAATCGACATTATTTGCTCTACAGTGTCTAATCCCTCAGCGCTAATACCTTCAAAGAAGCAGTCAAGATTTACGAAACTTACAATTCAATACCACATCTGCATGAGTTGTTTTCTATGTACAAAAATCATTTTACCGACTGAAATAACAATTCATCACCTTTAAAATCGATTGTCAGCATGTCTCCTGAGTTCAATGATTTTTTGATGATCATTTGTGAAACTGGATTTAGTACCTCACTTTGAATGACTCTTTTAAGTGGCCTTGCCCCGTAAATGCGGTCATACCCTTTATCAGCTAAGTAAGAAATTGCATCCTCAGACATTTTAAAATTAATTTTTTTGTCTGCAAGCCTGGTTACAATGTCTTGCAACTGTATGTTCACAATGTGACTCATTTGCTCCTGTTTGAGTGAGTTAAATACGATGGTTTCATCAATGCGGTTTATAAACTCCGGCTTGAAATAACCAGACATAGCTTCGGTGACTTTGAAAGTCTTGTCATCATCACTCAGTGACTCATCCAAAATCAATTCCGAGCCAATGTTAGAAGTCATAATTAAAATGGTGTTTTTAAAATCGACATTGCGCCCTTGACCGTCGGTCAAACGACCATCATCTAAAACTTGCAACAACACATTAAAAACATCGGCATGAGCTTTTTCGATTTCATCAAACAAAATCACACTGTAGGGCTTGCGTCTCACTTGCTCGGTCAACTGCCCACCTTCTTCATAGCCAACGTAGCCCGGAGGAGCCCCAATGAGTCTGGCAACAGAGTGTTTTTCCATATACTCACTCATGTCTATGCGAACAATGGCCTCTTCACTATCAAATAAGTAATCAGCAAGTGCTTTGACAGATTCAGTTTTACCTACACCCGTTGGGCCTAGAAAAACAAAAGATCCAATCGGTTTATTGGGGTCGGAAATACCTGCACGGGACCTTCTGATGGCATCAGACACGGCTTGTATGGCTTTGTCTTGCCCGATCACTCTTTTCTTTAGGAGTTCTTCCATGTTCAACAGTTTTTCACTTTCACTGGCCAACATTTTATCAACAGGAATGCCTGTCCATTTGGAGACAATTTGTGAGATCTGTTCAGGACCAACCTCTTCTTTGAGCAAAGACGAACTGCTTTTTTGTTTCTCAGCACTGAGTTCAAAATCAATGAGTTTTTTTTCCAACTCCGGCAATTTGCCGTATTTGAGTTCAGCCACTTTTTCAAGTTGTCCCTCTCGCTCGGCTCTTAACATTTCATTTCTTACAGACTCAATGTCTAGCTTCACTTGCTTGAGACCAACGATGGCTAATTTTTCCTTTTCCCATTGTTCTTTAAGTTCTGAATGCTGATAGGTAAGCGTTTTAAGCTCATCTTCGATCACTGTGATTCGCTCTTTAGAGGCCTGGTCCGGCTCTTTTTTAAGAGCCTCGACCTCGATGTGCAAATTGGTCATTTGTCGATTGATATTGTCAATTTCAGCGGGGACACTGTTGATTTCAATGCTCAAACGACTGGCCGCTTCGTCCATGAGGTCGATGGCTTTGTCAGGTAAAAAACGATCCGATATGTAGCGATTGGACAATTTAACAGCGGCAACGATGGCAGAGTCTGTGATACGAACACCGTGATGAACTTCGTACTTTTCTTTGATACCTCTTAAGATGGTAATGGCATCTACTTCATTGGGTTCTTGAACAAGCACCGTTTGAAAACGTCTTTCTAAAGCTTTGTCTTTTTCTATGTACTTTCTGTACTCATCGAGAGTAGTAGCTCCGATGCACCTGAGCTCCCCTCTTGCTAGAGCTGGCTTTAAAAGCTGACCAGCATCCATAGCGCCATCACTTTTACCGGCACCGACAAGTGTGTGCAGCTCATCAATAAATAAAATGATTTCTCCATGACTGTCAGTGACTTCTTTGATCACTGCCTTTAAACGGTCTTCAAATTCACCGCGGTATTTAGCACCAGCAATGAGAGCTCCCATATCGAGAGAAAGAATTTTTTTGCCAAGTAAAATATTGGGGACATCTTTATTGATCACTTTAAGTGCTAAGCCTTCAGCAATAGCCGTTTTACCAACTCCAGGCTCTCCAATCAAAACGGGATTATTTTTTGTACGTCTTGATAATACCTGAATCACTCGGCGAATCTCTTCATCGCGGCCAATGACGGGATCTAACTTTCCGCTTTCAGCAAGCTCTGTGAGGTCGCGTGCATATTTTTTTAGTGAGTTGTACTTGTTTTCTGGGTTATTATCGGTAATGTTTTGATCGCCTCTCACTTTTTTTAACTCCTTGTTAAAATGATCCAAAGTGATGTCTTGTTTGATAAAAATTTTATGAACTCGTAATTTTTTATTTTTTAAAAAGGTCAGTAAAAAGTGTTCAGTAGATACAAACTGGTCCTTCATTTTGTCAGCTTCTACCTGCACTTGCATGAAGACATTGGATAGCTCAACACTAGGCTTGGGCTCTAAAGACCCACCTTGAGACACTGCAAATTGATTGAGAGAATGTTTTAAATCAGAGTTTAATTTTTGAATATCCAAACCCATTTGAGCATAGAGGGTCTGAGTAAAACCATTGGAATCTTCAAGAAATGCTAACAGTAAGTGCTCTGGCTCAAGCAGCGTATGCTTGTGCTGTTTAGCAATTTCCACAGACCTAATAAAAGCTTGTGTCACCGATTGGGTTAATTTATCTGGACTAATCATAGGTACACCCCTTTTGTATTGTCACATAATTAAAGATGTTAACGAATTCAGAGAGGTCAAGGTCAAAAGATTCCAAGCTCCCAATGGCAGGGGACCGTTAAGAAATATTAAATAGTTATGATATTTTACTTAAGTTTTGAACTCGTCAATATTTTAAAAATCACCTGGATATCAAAGTTAATTTATTTTGTATATTAGAGTGTGTGCTTCATATTTTAACATGAAAGAGCTTCATCTTCTTTCATCTACTTTGAAGATATTTAATAGTGACCTAACTAAAGTTTTATACTTATATAGTACTTATGGCTACTTCAAAAGAAATCGGATCTATGGCACTTTTAATTTTAACATCTATATTCTTCATATTTAAAGCTGATGCAAGAACTCCCGAATATAAACAAATTTTAATCAATATATATACCTCCGCAAAAGCTTTTCACATGAAGAATGGTATATATTGCTCAGACTTTGATTTAATTGGCTATAGAAGTTATCATGATTTAAATAATACTAATTATGAAATTTTGAGTAGTCCTAACAAGAACTGTGAAAAACTGAAAGAAAAGTATAATGAACGTTGTAAAAAGTCAGAAATTCAATGTCAGAATAAAACAGAAAACAAAGTAGACCTTTTAAAGAACTACCCCATTGAGCCGTTCACAAATAACAATAGCTTTTTATTTTTAGCAGCAGCAGTTAATCCAAGGAATTGCCTATCTCTATGGTCAATTAATGAGAAAAAAGAAATACAAAATCATATTTCAAGTGAACACAATTGTGTTAATATTTATAATAATGACCTCGCCTATAAAGATAAATTTAGTTTTTTAGAGCGTTTGTTTTATAAGTCTTTAAAAATCAAGAAAAGTGCATATAAAAGATCTGACAAGGGCACTACTGCAATCAAAGAAATATCAAAATCATGTATTAATAATAATGCTAAAAACTGTCACGAGCTTGCTTTACATTATTCGTTAGCAGGTGAGATATTAGATTCTAAAAAATATTATAAAAAATCATGTCACCTTAAATATGCGGATAGCTGCAATGAACTATCAACTTTGTTATTAAAAGAAAATCGCGTTAATAGATCTATTGAATACGATATTAAATCCTGCAGTCTCGGCAACAAAAAAGGCTGTAGAAATGCAGCCGAAAAAAATTATAAATTAGGAAAATTCAAAACTTCTAGGAAATTTTATAAAAAGATAGGTAACAAAGGAAAAATGGCTTTTTTGAGCTTACTCATGCATGACCTTTCTTTTTCAAAAAAATACTACAAGAAGCAATGTAATGAAAAAATAACTTCAGGCTGTTTCTTTTTAGGTTACATAGAAAAAATGAATAATAATTTTAATAAGGCTAATAAATGGTACAGATTAGGATGTTCTGATTTTAATTTTATTTGTGCATATTTAGCTTTTAATGAATTGATTGTTGGCAATAAAGAGATTGGAAGAAACTTATCTAAAAAATTATGTGATAACAGCAAAGCCAATACTCATAGTTGTCGTTTATCAAAATACTTTAAATATTACGAAGAAAAACCAAATATGGCAAATTACTGGTCAAAAAATTGTAATGAAAGTAAACCAGATAATTGTTATTACAGTGGCCTTAATGAGATTATTGAATTTAAAAATTTCAAGTCTGCAAAAAAATTGTTTAGAAAATCTTGTGACTTTGGCTATGGCAATGCTTGTGTTGAATTAGCCAATTTATCAAATAGATATTGGGATTTCAAAAATTTTGCTACACTAATGAATGAAGCTTGTGAAAAAAAATCTGAATCTGCTTGTAATTTTATAAATAAAAATTATTTCCCTTTTAACCTAGATATAAATTTAGCCCTTAAATCTCAAGACTCTAGACACTAAAGACAGAATGACTTAAAGGACTTTTAAGCTCTAATTTATTAAATTTGATCAAACTCAAGCTATCTTTTGCTAAGTTTTTACTATATTTAAAACATATATGAGTGTTATTCACTCTATATTGCTTGATTCGGAGGTTCTACTACAATGTTAGGTGTGCTTTTAAAAACTATAATATTTCTTAACTTATTATTTGGCTACCATGCAGTTGCAAAATTAAAAGACTTCACTAAGGCAGAACAATTAAGTCGCTTAGATGTAGGCCCTAAAGTTGAAGTCATTTATAACAATTGTTCGTTACTACAGAATCGAGCTGATTTTTTTAACACTGAATTTAAAAGAATTACGAATCAAAATGAATTTAAGAAGAAAAATTTAAATTTTAAAACAGGTGAAGGACGTTTTAAACTATACAGATATAAGTTCATAAAAGCTCAACTTGATTTATTAATTAATATGAGGAAAATAGAACTAAAAGAAGATAAAAGTGTTATTCGTGAAAACATTGATGAGCTAAACACAATTAATAAATCTGATCAAAGCGATCGATACGAAAGCATTAAAAAAATTTGTGAATCCATTGATAAAATAATCATAACTCAAGATAAAGTAGTTAATGATATGTTTTGAACAAATTCTCACGAACTAACCTCTTCTGGATAAAATGGCATATCCTCAACCCTATTTAAATTATTAAAGTCTGGTGGTTTTTTTAAGTATTTTTTCAAAAGTTGATCGATTTCAACTTCACTCATATGACCCAGTATTTTTTAAGCCACTTTGTTTCAAAAGATCTGCTGACAGGCCTAAACCTCTTTTAAATTTACATTTGTTACCATTTTTTGTAGCTGGGTCTAATATGATGTTTGTGCAGCAACTATCAGACCCCTCTGTCAGAATGATTAAATCAGGGTTTTGAAGTTTTGCAAACTCTAGCATTTGTTGAGCACCATTCATCATGATATCAGTGCAATCTTTTTCGTCTGTATCTATAATTTGAGCTGTGCCGTCTAGCACCACCGCCCCGTCGCCGTTATGAATGAGCATATTGTTTCTTGGTGTTCCTAAAACTTTGTCCTCGGGGCAAAAGTGAACAATCTCAACTTCAGGGCTATCTAAAATTTTCTGAATAAAAGAATTTAAAAAAATTTCCGCCACCAAACATGACATTTTTACCAATCAAACATGAACTCATCATTATTTTCATGATTAGGTTATTAACACATCTTTGTTATTAATTCTATGAGCGTTTGTGATTCTTTACCGATTGACTCGCGGATAATAAATTATAATTCTTTTATGAATCTAAAGGTCAAATTCAACCTTGGTGAATTTACCTTCTTTGTCTTAGGCAAAGCATGCAACCAATATTTTTGGGTTTCACCTTTCATGATCAGTAAACTCCCACTCTCTAAATCACAATCCACTTTTAGATCTTTAGTTCTATGCTTTAATTTGAACTTTCTAGTGGCTCCTAAACTTATGGAGGCAATCATAGGTTTTTCGCCCAACTCTGGTTCGTTGTCGGCATGCCAACCCATAGAGTGGTTGCCGTTTTCGTAGTAATTGAGCAAAACTCCGTTGAATTGAGTATCTGTATAGTCTTCGACCCTTTCTTTAATCAACTTCACTTTGGGCGTCCAAGCTTGCCTTTTTAACGTTGTTTTTGAATAGGAGTAATTAATATTAGGGTCTGCCATCCAAGCAATCTTACGAGGCTGCAGATGCTCTTTACCAAAGAGTTTGATCGTGTGTTGCTCCCAAGTGATGCCTGCAATTATAGACGGTAAAAGATCTCTATTTTGTAAAAAGTTTTTGTAATAGAGACACTCCCCATCAACATCTAATATTTTTTTCCCAAACTCACTCATCTTAATTTTACTTAAAGCCAAGCTTTATAATATGCCCCTTCAGGATCATACATTTGCATTTGTTTCTCAATATCAAATTGACGACCGCCTCTAGGGTCAGCGCCAACTCCTGCTATGTACATCCAATTGCCGTAATTAGAGAACACATCGTAATCAATCAAATTGACCTCTAAAAAATAAGCTCCCGACAACCAAGGCAGCTCTAAATTATAAATCCAGAAGCTTGCAAACAACTGCCGGGCGCGATTACCCAAGTACCCCGTACTCTCAAGCTCATTGAGCGAAGCTTGCCAAAAAGGATGGTTACTCATCTCTCTTAAACTAGCAAAGCTATAGTCCTTATCAAGAGCAAACACTTTCTCACCAAGAAGACCATTTTCTGAAAAAAACTTGGTTGTGTGTAACTGATAATGCCAATAAAAGAACTCTCGCCAAAGCAGTTCAAAAACAATCCATTTGGTCGATCTGTTCTTGCCATTCTTTGCTTCATAATCTTTAACACGATTGTAGAGATATTTAACATCAAGAGAGCCAATAGCTAAGTGAGCCGACATCTTGGTTGAGTAATTCTCACCAACCAGGCCGTTTCTAGTTGCAAAGTAAGTGGAGGCAAATTGGTTATCTTCAAAATAAAAATCTAAATGATTTATCAAATCATCGTCTATGGGTTCTAGAGCTTCACTGAACCTTTTTCGCAATAAACCTTTGGCTACCCCTTTGAACTGAGTGAAGGTCTTAAGGTCTTGTTTATTGAAGTCATGATTGAACAATCTGTTTTGCGGGCCAACACTCTTGTATTTTTGCAGCTCATTGTAGCTGTTCCATGCGTAGACGTGATCATAAGATGTCTCAGAGGATAGCACTTGATCTTGACCGTTTTCCTCAAAGACGACCTCTACGTTTTTAAACTTCTTTTTTAAAAACTCAAGACGCCTTAACATAAATTGTTTTTGAGACTCACTGTGCATATCAGGACTGTAAATAATCTGTTCATCGTCAGACAATTGATAATAGGCATGAATTAAGTTGCGTTTAATCAAAACTTTTTTAGCCATCACAAACCTCAGCGTAATAATGGTGAATAACAATATCTATTAAGAGAAAAAAATTATAGCTCAATAAAAAAAGCATAGTCACTTTATCTCAACTAAATATAAAGTTACCTTAATTTCGCACCTGAAGATAACACGGGTCTGTTATTTTAACCTTTTAAAAACTTAAAGTAGTTATCATTGCTCTATAGAAAATTATTTCTATAGTCCTTAAGTTTGTCTCGCACTTTATAGGCCAAATAAATAGTAGCAAACATATTCGGCACTGCCATAAATCCATAGCCTATATCTAATATATTGATCACATTGTCCGGTGTTGTCACAGCCCCATAAACCAATGTGAGGCAAAACCAAAAAATAAATAAATAGCGATTAAAGATAAAACGCCCCTTAAAGACATAGTTCCAACATTTTTCATTGTAGTTGGCCATGCCCACCATCGTACTAAAAGAGAATAACAACACAGCCGCACCCAACAAGTGAATGCCAAATGTAGGTAGTGACTGCTGGAATGCCATCGTCGTCATCACAATGCCCGTAACATCACCGACAGTTTTATAATCAATGCTTGTTAATATAGCCAGAGCTGTCATCGTACACACAATAAGAGTGTCCATAAAGGGTCCAAGCATTCCAACGAAACCTTCACTGATGGGTTGATTGGTTTTCACATTACTATGGGCCATGGGCGCAGTTCCGATACCTGCCTCATTGGAAAAGCCGGCTCGCTTCACCCCAATCTTTAAAACCTGAATCACACCAAGGCCAACAGCCCCACCGTAGGCGGCACGACCATTAAAGGCCTCATAAAAGATAGAGTAAAAAACAGCTGGAACTTTTTCAAAATTAATAAAAATAATCACTAGACAAGAAATGACATATAATAGACACATCAAAGGAACTAACTTTTCAGTCACCTTAGAAATTCGTTTGATACCCCCCAACAAAACAACAGCCACTAAGCCAGCACTCACTAAACCGGTCCATAGCTTTGGGGTTTGGTATTGGTCAAAAAGATAAGCAGACAACTGATTGGTTTGAAACAATGCCATGGTGCCAACGAGACCACAGATGGCAAAAACAAGAGCGAGCGGCTTAAATGCTTTCGGCAATGCTTTTTCTATCACAAACATAGGGCCGCCATGGGTTTCCCCCAAATGATCTTTCCCTCTGTACATCATAGAAAGGCTGCACTCAAAAAACTTAGTGTTCATTCCGATGAAAGACGCCACCCACATCCAGAATATAGCACCGGGGCCACCTTGCGAAATAGCTACGGCTACTCCTGCAATGTTGCCTAAGCCAATTGTTGCCGCTAAGGCATTGGTTAATCCTTGAAAGTGAGAAATCTGCCCCTCAGCGCGAGACTCTCCTTTATGTTTATATTGGCCCGTCACCAACTTAATGGCATGAACAAAACCTAACAATGGTAAAAATCGAGAGACCCATAGGAGGTAAAAACCTCCTCCCATTAATAGTATAACTAAGGGCAAACCCCACACGTACTCAACAATGATCGTCAACAGCTGCGAAAAAGTCATAGACGCCAGTATGGCAACGTTATAAAACAATAACAAGGGTTAACAAATTAATAGAATTTTTTACGATAGCTCTCTCAACAAATAAGAATTACTTATGAATATATCTATCATTTTACCCACATTCAACCGACCCAACATGACAATTCGTGCTTTAAATAGTATTGTTAAACAAACTTACCGTCATTTTGAACTCATTGTTATTGATGATGGGTCTTTCGATAACACATATGATCGCATCAACGATTATTTAAAAACACAACAAAATATTAAATACAAATTGATCAAAAAAACGAACAAAGGCGTTAGTCACGCGCGCAACATAGGGCTTCGACTCGCTCAATATGACTGGGTGGCTTTTTTGGATAGCGATGATGAATGGCTTCCTTCTAGACTGCAAACTCAAGTAAATTACATTAATAAGACACCAGACTGCCACTGGGTTTACAGTGATGAACAGTGGGTTAAAGATGGAGTCGTCATTCCTGTAAAACCTAACTCCTGCAAAAAGTATCACGGCGCTGTTTTAAAAAAAGCCATAGATAGGTGCTTTATAGGATGCTCAACGGTGCTCATTCGAAAATCTCATATTGAAGATGTAGGCGGCTTTAATGAAAACTTTCCCGCTTGTGAAGATTACGATCTTTGGCTCAAATTGCTTTCTAAATACAAAGTTGATTATATTGACCAAAAGCTTGTTACACGCTTTGGTGGTCACGACGACCAGTTATCAAGAGCCTTTCACAGCATGAACCTTTGGCGTTTAAAGTCAGTTGCTAACCTGCTGGAAAAATCACATTTAAATGAGCCTGAGCGATCCTATGCTGAAAATTTCATCAAATCCAAAGCCCCTCAACTCATGAATGGTTACAAAAAGTACAATAATCCAGAGCAGCTACAAGAGGTTGCAGATATCCTTAATAAATTGAGCATTTAAGAGTCAATTTCCGTCTGTAAAACACTTGAAACTCTCAAAAAAGCATGATTTTCTACTTGGGAATTTAAAATCTAAGCATCAATATAAAGGCTGACTATGGCACAGGACTTCACAAGCTACGACCTATTCAACCCCAGCGAAGAACATCAAATGTTACGACAAATGGTGAAAGAATTTTGTCTAACAGAAGTTGAACCGCAAGCTGACCATCAGGATAGAAAAGAAGAGTTCAACTTAGACCTCTTTAAAAAGCTAGGTCCTTTAGGCCTTCTTGGAATCACAGTTCCTGAAGACTGTGGTGGCTCTAATATGGATGCCATTGCTGCCGTCATTGCTCACGAAGAGCTCTCGGTCAGTGATCCTGGATTTTGTTTAGCTTACCTGGCTCACTCAATGTTGTGTGTAAACAACTTAGCTGATAATGCCTCTGGTTTTCATAAAGAAAAAATTCTACCTGCATTGTGCAGCGGCGATGCTATTGGTTGCATGGCAATGTCAGAGCCCCATGTGGGCACCGATGTTTTAGGAATGAAGTCGACTGCACAAAAAGATGGCGACAACTTTATCATCAATGGTCGCAAAATGTGGATCACTAACGGCACAGTCGATGAAAATAACACGCCGGCAGATTACGTTTTGCTTTATGCAGTGACCGGAGAAAAAAATAATCGCCCAGAGATATCCACATTTATTGTGGAAAAAGGCACCCCAGGTTACTCGGTAGGCCAGAAAATAAAGGATAAGACGGGAATGCGTGCTTCTAATACAGCCGAGCTTGTCTTCGACAATTGTGTTGTGCCAAGTACACACTTAGTGGGTGAACTTGGAGACTCTATGCACCATATGATGAAGAATTTAGAAATTGAACGCCTCACTCTTGCTGCAATGAGTTTAGGAATTGCCAAAAGATCATTACAAATCATGGTCAAGTACGCCAAAGAGCGTGAAGCTTTTGGCAAACCACTCAGTCACTTTGGACAAATTCAAAAATACATTTCTGAAAGTTACGCAGAATATATGGCAAGTCGCACCTACGTTTACGAAACAGCTCGTAGACTCAATAGCTATAACCACCGTTTGGATTCAGACGGTGTGAAACTTGTTGCTGCAACCATGGCTAAGAACGTTGCCGACCGAGCAATGCAAGTGCTGGGTGGCTACGGCTATGTTGGGGAATACGTTGTAGAACGTTTATGGCGTGATGCTAAGCTCATAGAGATTGGTGGGGGAACTCTAGAAGCACACCAAAAAAATATAACCAAAGATCTCTACAAGCACATTGATGCTTTGAATTAAGGACCCAAATGAAAAAACCAATTTACCTAGACAACAATGCCACCACCAAAACAGACCCACGAGTTTTCGAAAAAATGAAGCCTTACTTTGAAGAGGAGTTTGGCAACCCATCAAGCCAATCACACTCTTATGGTTGGGAAGCTGAGCTTGCAGTTAAAACTGCTCGCAGAGAGGTGGCAAAACTTCTTAACGCCAATCCAAAAAATATCTTTTGGACCAGCGGAGCAACAGAAAGTAACAACATAGCTATCTTAGGTTTGATTAAAAACTTACTTTACAAACAAAAACAAAAAACTCATATCATCACTTCGTCCATTGAACACAAAGCAGTTCTCGATGTTATTAAATACTGTGAGAACCTCGGCGCTGAAATAAGCATTGCTGAGGTCAACGAGTATGGACAAGTTGAATTAGAAACACTTAAAAAACTTCAAAAAGAAAACACCGGCTTTATCAGTGTCATGACGGCCAATAACGAGATCGGCACTTGCAATGATGTTGAGGCCATCGGCCAGTGGTGCCAAGACAATGGCATCATTTTTCACACAGACGCCGCTCAAGCTACGGGAAAAATTCGTCTTAATGTGGAAACAATGGGAATAGATTTACTTTCCTTATCAGGACATAAAATGTACGGACCTAAAGGTGTTGGTGCTCTTTACGTGAATCAAGACAATCCTAAAGTTCGTTTGTCGCCACTAATGTTTGGTGGCGGACAAGAAGGGGGTATTCGCCCAGGCACACTCAATGTTCCTGGCATTGTTGGGCTTGGTGAAGCTTGTCGCATTGCTGCTCTTCACTTTGATGAAGAAAATGAAAAAAACAGAATGTTGCGCGATCACCTTATCAGTGAAGTTTTAAATAACATTCCACAAGCCAAACTCAATGGTCACCCTATCGATCGTTTGTCTAATAATATTAACTTTTCATTTAAAGATTTACCGGCTGATCTATTTGCTCTCGGCCTTAACGGCATTGCGGTCAGTTCAGGTTCTGCTTGCAGTTCAAAAAGTGCAGGCTCTAGTTATGTTTTGAAAGCCATTGGCCTTGAAGATAAACTTGCCAAGTCGTCATTAAGAATTGGACTAGGTCGCTTCACTCAAAAAGAAGACATCGATTTTGCCTACCAGAAAATCAAAGGTCTTTTTAACTCTTAGTCGCTCTTAAGGGATTCTTTTTAATAGAACTTTTCTGCCAGCCTATTGAGCTATTAAGTGGACTTCTCTTTTTTTAGACACTAGTCTACGGGAACCTTTTTCCAATAAGCTACTAACCCCTTAAATAAATTAAGTTTTTTTGGTGGTGACATCTCGCTAGTTTTTAATATACTTACGTGCTATTATATAAACAGGAGAATGCCTTATGATCACTGTTTCTGAAACTGCCGTAACTAAAATTAGCCAATTGATGCAAGAAGAAAAGCAGCCTGAAAATGCTTTCTTGAGAGTCAAAGTCAAACGTGGTGGCTGTTCTGGTTTTTCATACAAACTTGATTTTGATACTGAACTCAAAGATAAAGACAAAGAATTTGATCAGCATGGTGTTAAAGTGGTCATTGATGACAAAAGCATTCTTTATGTTTTAGGTATGACTTTAAATTATGAAGGCGGCCTTAATGGCGCTGGCTTTGTTTTTCAAAATCCCAACGCCTCTAAGACTTGTGGCTGCGGCTCATCCTTTGCAGTTTAATTTATCTTTGAAAGTAAAAAATACCGTCAGGCTTTTTTGATTTTACACTGATAACATCAACAATCTGTTCTTTTTTAACGTCATACACTGAGATAGTCTGACTCAACATATTTGCTGAATACACAAAGCGATCACTGTTAGCTACGGCAATTCCAATAGGAAGTTTCTCTAAACTTGCTTCATTCAATTTTGTTAAAGTCTCCGAATTAAAAACTGTCAAAGATTTACTTTTTGTGTTGTTCACATAGAGCCTGTCACCATCTTTACTTACTAACACTCGAATGGGTGATGTTTTTTCTTCTAGTTGAGCTTCCATAACAATTTTATTGGTTTTGGTAGAAACTTTGATCAATTTATGTTGTTCAACAATTGTTAGATACAAGAACTCCCCTTGTGGCCCTAGATCGATTCCCTCTACAGTGCGCCCGACTCGTATTTGCTCAATTACTTTTTTGGCAGTGAGATCAATGACTGAAACTGTGCCAATCCAGAAGTTTGTCACATAAGCTTTAGAGTCACTGGCATTGACGACAACCATATGACTACCTGCTTGTTGGGTGTATATAGAATCTTTCACTACAAAATTTTGAGTGTCTATAACCAGAATCTCTTCGCGCGCTTCACAGGTGACGTAAAGCAATGGTCGAAATAAAGAGTGAAACACCCCATGAGGTGCGCATTTTTTAGGTCCCAATGAAATTTCGTGAGTCTTCTTGAAAGTTTCTAAAGAGACAACTGTCAATGAGTTCCCAGGTAAATCACTTGTGTCCGTGCTGCGGACATGTTGTTTTCCGTAGTTGCTTATGAAGGCATGGGTTTTATTGACTGTGACCTCGTGAGGCAAGTAACCAACATCGACAATGACTTCTTTTTTGGTGTTTAAGTTTAAAAAACTGACCGTGTGATCTGTTTTGTTGGCAATGGCCAAATAGCTCTCTGTTTTCTTGGCAAAGGTAGCTGTTGATAATAAACAAAAAATAAATGTTATTAATTTCATATTTGTCTCTCCGGTCTATGAACTATGTCACTTATCACTGATTTAAAAATAAAGAACAAATAGATAGATGGAACATTTAATATACCTATTATGAATGTAATAATTAGGTGAACATTATATTTACTCTAAATATTTGATGATTTAGCTGAGCTTAATTTATAAATGATAATTTTAAGACGATTTAAAAAATACACATGACTTCTAAATTTCTGTGTTGATAGAAGCATTAAACTTGCACATCATTAACAATAAAGACTGTAACGATCTATGAAACAAGCTAAAGTCACTGGAGAAGTGCGCTAAATCAGGATTGAAACTCTGTTTTAATATCACAGAATTCAATTTTTTTATGAGCTCAAACTGATTTGAAAAGTCAAAGCAAGGCTGACCAAAGATTTGATCTGAAACCTCTTTATATGGTGCTATGACTTTTTTTATAAACTCATCTTTATTTTTAAAAGAAGCCCCTAGCTTTTTATAACAATCAACAATGTTACTAAAATCAACTTCACTGGTATCAAGCAACTTGCGCATCAATTCAACCTGAAGCTCAGACACATCTGTTTTACAAAGGCCGAAATCAACCACGACTAATTTGTTTTGCTTGGTTAAAATAAAGTTTCCAGGATGAATATCTCCGTACAACAGTTTATCTTGAAAGAGAGACTTAAAGTAAAAATTGAATATATCTTGAAAGACGGAAGATTCAAGCTGTGTTGCTTGTTGTTTGTGGTAAAAAAGATCTCGTCCTTCGACTGCCTGTGAAACAATAATACTGTTGGTTGAGATGTTTGCGTAGACTTTAGGGACTTTATAATCCTTAGTTTGATTTTTAAAGAATAACTCTTGCGTTTTGATTTCTCGACCATAGTTGATCTCTTGCAATTGTTGTTCAGCCACATCTAAAATAGTTTTTTTTACGAGTTCATTTTTTACAAGCCCGGCTAACTTTTTTAAAAGATGCATTTCTAACTGGATATCATCTTGAATATTTGGGTATTGAATTTTAAGTACAACCGATCTGCCGTCAACAAGTTGAGCTCGGTGCACTTGCCCTATACTTGCCGCTGCAATGGGCTTGTAGTCAATATGACTAAATAATTCTTTTTCTTTGGATCCAAACTCTTTTTTTATGAGTTTCTTGACTACAAATGAGCTCATTGAACTATTTTGTGAGTAAGATTTTTCAATTTTTTTTAAAAGTTCTGGAGAAATGATATCTTCATGAAGTGCTAGCGTTTGTAGTATTTTAAGCCCAGACCCTTTAAGCTTACCAACAGATTTGATCAACACGTCTCCAAGGTTTTCTTGCTTTTTCTGTTTCATTTTTTGCTTTTCATCTTTGGACTTAAACCAAACCTGACTCCAGTAATTCAACTCTTCAAAAGCTGTTTTGACTATTATTTCACTCAATACACTTTTACGACTTGGCTTACTTTGCAACTGGAGCTCCAAAACTCAATAACTTTGATAACAAATGCTCTCTAAATAAAAAGTGACTGATCTTATAGACTTTACTAAAAACCTCCCCCTTTAAAAGCTCTAACAACAGCTCTAAACTGAGTTCTAAAAGATGAGTCGTGTTTAAGCTTTGCTCCGAATCGTCTTTTAACCAGTAATGAAGTAACCCTAAATACATGTCCCAAACCAATTCACTCAAAAAACTCATGAAAGGTGGCTCACTGAACTCACCTCTAACAACGGCAGCTTCAAGCTCTTGAGTGACAAATTCAACAAATATTTTTTTTGCCTCTCCGAGACCAGTTTTTGCGATAGAGATGGGCTGCTCAACGAGCTGATTCACTGTTTGCTCTAACACACCTTTTTCATCATTCACTCGTTCTAGATAGGTTTCTAAGAGCCATTGAATTCGCTCAGAAAATGTTAAATCATTAAAGTCTTCTGAGTTTTTGGTATCATTGATGGCTAATTGTATACGGTTGTAAAAGTAGCCGATGACAAGTTCTTCTTTTGACGGAAAATAATTATAAATAGCGGCATCACTGAGACTGGCTTCTTTGGCGATTGCCTTCATACTGACTTCTTTAAATTTTTTCCCAGCACTTAACTTAACAAATGAATCTATTATTGATTGATTATTTTTAGCTTTCTGAGCTTTAGAAATTTTCATCCATCACCTTAAATTATAACTTTTTGACCTACTTTTGCTAGAAACATGAATAGTCCCACCAAAACCGCTGGTCAATTTACGACTTCTTGAAGCTTCGCACTCTATACTGATCTTATTTGAATCTAACTCTTCAAAAAAGTCACTAGGAATAACGACTTCGCCAGCATCACCCAGGAAGCTTTTGCTTTTGTGCACTGTTTGTGTTTTTAATTCTTTTGTTTCATTGCCATCACTGTCGACAACCGTCACTTGTTTCTCTTCAATGATTTTACCTTGCACGCTACAGGAAACCCGACTGTATGTCGAAGAGTCACTGTATTCGATAGTTAAATTTTCACCTTTAAATGCTTGCTGTGGCATAAAAAATTCAGATCTTTGTATACTGACAAAGTCATTATGTCTTTCCCCTTCAGGGTCAACAAACGCAACATCATAAGTATCTTTATAATCTAAAGCTTTTGAGTAATTAGAATAACTATTGTCACCAAGAAACATCCAAAATGGAGGGAATAACAACCCTGCATAAAGTGAAACAAGTTCTCCGCCATCCTTTTCGTCTTTCACTCCTCGATCCTCTATCTTTTTGCCATCCACAGATAATTGGCTCACTCCAACCAATCGTATAGATTTACTACTAAACATTCTGCCAGCTTCTCTAAAGTTGGCGCTAAACATGACAGAGTCACTGGCTTCAGAGTAAGTGAAGTTATAATTGCGTGAAATCAATACCTTGCCTGTCTCAGAGTCTCTTTCAGCAGAGTCTGAGTCTACACTGCCACAAGCTACTAAATTTACTAATAAAATTAAAATCCCTACAGTTTTCAGGCTTTTTAAGCTCATATTTCACATCCTTTTATGTATATTTAATATATAAAATATAGCATAAATACTTATTTAATAAATAGTAAATATATATTATTGAAATATTTTCTCAAAGCAGGACATATAAAACCCTTCTCAAGAAACTCAAGTGATCATCATTTAATTGAGTTCAAAAATGCCGGGAGCAACGAATGAGAAAAAATTATCCAATCTGTTTTGGCCTCGTGCTGAATTTAAATACGTATATAGTTTGTGAAAAAAAAGTAGATGAAGCGATCGAAGACACTTTTAGCTCATTTAGTGAACTGTCATTTTATGGACAAGGAAATTCGCTGCTTGTAGTTTCTTTACAGACGAGTGTTGTAGTGATTGATCGCCTATCGACAGAGGCGCCGATGGTTCTTTCATCAAATAGTGAGTTGTCTGCTTTTTTAAAAGTGATCTTTTGAACGTAATGGTTTTTTGACCAACCCCAGCCCCATTCAGAGTCAGACTCTTCACACGAGCTATAGGACTCAACTTCAATAGTTGTAGTGCTTAAAACTGTTCTAACAAGATCTATGGGGTCAAACTCAACTTTAACTTTCCTAACTTCGTTACCAACAACTTTTGCTAATGAAAAGTACAGATAATTTTCGTAGTGCCCTTCAGCTGTAGAAATAGTTGCCTCTGAATTTCCGCAATAGATTTGATAACTGGATGCAAAAATAGAAATGCTAAATGTAAGACTGAATAATAAAATGAATAACTTCATGTTCTCTCCTTGAACATTTTACCAAGGCTTTAAACCTTAGAATTAGTAATACGGCATCAAGGTTTAGGACTTCGTGCCGCTAGAATTATTTTTCTTATGCCTCTTACGATTTCTGTTGCGTGGTCGTTGCTTGGATTTATTTTTATTACCTTCAGCGCGTTGCTGATTATCTCCTTTTTGTGATGAAGAGTTTCTTGAACGCGATCTCTTTTTCTGAGGCTTCTTCTTTTCTGTCAGCAAGCCTTCACTGTCATCCACAGAGATTTCACTTTCGGCAAAGTCAGTTTCTTTATCCTGTAGTAACTCAGCATCGGCATCTATCAGGTTGCCAGTCACAGCCAAAGACTCCTCGCTGAGGTCTTTTTTAATAAACCCTTGTGGACGCTTTAAACTGTTTAACTTTTCTTTTTCAACTTGTTCTGAAAGATCAATCACTACATTGCCAAAACATTTTAACTGACATGATAAACGCCTACGATCAACAAAGTAGCCCGTTCCAATAAGATCGAGCTCTTCTGAAGTTGGTGGCAATACGTTGTGCTCCCCCTCTTCAATGTGCACTCGGCACTCGGCACAAGAAGGAAGACCGTTGCACACCGACTTCACTGGCAAATTGTTTTCATGAGCAATGCGCATGACAGATTTATTAGGGTCGATATCAACTTCAACATTTTGCGGAATGAACTTTATCTTCATGATTTATATCACCTTCACTTGTGCAAATTTTTTCTTGCCCACTTTCACTATGAACGAGTCACCAGCTTTTAAATTTAATTTATACTGATGGTCTGAGATCTTCTCATCGGCTACAGTGACAGCCCCACCTTGAATCAAACGCCTCGCCTCACCATTTGATTGAGTCATTTTTAAACTTGTTAAAAATGGACAAATGGCAATCTCTTCAGGGCTGCGCTCAAACAAAGGCATATCATCAGGCACCCCTTTGTTCACAAAGATTCGATTGAACTCGGCATAGGCATTGTCAGCAGCCTCTTCACTGTGAAAGCGGCCTACTAAAAACTTACCTAAGCTCACTTTAACATCGCGTGGATGTTTCTTCCCTTGCTCAACATCAGCCTGCATTTGTTCAATTTCAGCTGTTGGAATGTCTGTTAGCAAATTATAATACTTAAACATTAACTCATCCGACACACGCATGGTTTTACCAAACATGTCCTTTGGTGAGTCCTCTAAACCAATGTAATTATCATAACTCTTAGACATTTTCTGAACGCCATCAAGCCCCTCTAAAAGAGGCACTGTCATCACCACTTGCTGAGACATGGAATGAGCTTTTTGCAAGTCTCTACCCATTAAAATATTAAACAACTGATCGGTTCCACCCAGTTCTACGTCTGACTTTAAAGCGACAGAATCATAACCCTGTATCAAAGGATAAAGGAACTCATGCAAACCAATCGCCTTATGCTCTCGGTATCTTTTTTCAAAATCATCGCGTTCAAGCATACGAGCAACGGTATACTTACTTGTTAGCCTGATAAAGTCATCCGGTTTGAATTGATCAAACCAGCGTGTGTTGTACTCAACAACTGTTTTTTCTCGGTCGAGGATTTTAAATACCTGTTCAGCATAGGTCTTAGCGTTCTCCGTAACCTCTTCCTTAGAAAGAGCCGGCCTTGTTTCATTGGTGCCAGTTGGGTCACCGATCATGGCAGTGAAATCACCAATCAAAAAAACAACCCGATGACCTAAATTTTGAAACTGTCGCATTTTATTAATCAACACCGTATGACCCAAGTGTAAGTCAGGACGAGTGGGATCGAAGCCAGCCTTTATAGTTAAAGGCGTATTTGTTTCTTTGCTTTTTTTTAATTTTGCTAAAAGATCTTTCTCTGAAATGAAATCAACGATTCCTCGCTTTAGCTCTTTTAACTGATCATTTTCGTCAATAAAACTCATTGAAACGTTACCTTGCGTGCTCAACCATTCGCGTTTCGCGAATGACATTCACTTTAATTTGTCCTGGGTAGTTCAGCTCACGTTCAATCTTGCGAGCAATGTCTTTCGTTAACATTTGCGCTTGCCCATCTGTGATTCGACCGCTGTCGACAACTACACGGATCTCTTTACCGGCCTGAACAGCATAAGTTTTAACAACACCGTCAAAGCTATTGCCAATAGACTCTAAGTCCGCCAAGCGTTTTATGTAAGTTTCCATCATATTTCTGCGTGCGCCTGGTCTTGCTTCAGCTAAACGCACAGCCGCCTGAATGATATGATCCAATAAACTTTTGGCTTGAGCGCTTTTACCGTTATGCACTCTCACCGCTTGCACGATTTGAGATCTTTCTCCGTATCTTTTAATAAAGTTAGCACCCACGGTTGCGTAATCACCTTCAACAGAGTGCTCAATAGTACGACCTACGGCATGTAAAAGGCCTGCACGCTTAGCTTGCTTGGTGTCAAAACCAATTTCCGCTGAGATCATCCCTGCTATCTCTGCCACCTCCATGCAGTTTTTATAAAGATTGTGCATGCCTGTGTGACGGTACTTCATGCCGCCAATTTGCTCCATGATTTTAGGGTGCACATTGTGCACACCAAGATCAAAACAAGCCTTCTCGCCATCTTCTTTGATAGATTTAAATAACTCTTTTTTTACTTGTGCAACGGCCTCTTCAATTCTTGCCGGGTGCACTCGCCCATCAGCCATCAATTTTTCAAGAGCACGCCTTGCGATCTCACGGCGAACGGGATCAAAACTCGAAATCACCACCGCTTCAGGAGTTTCATCAATGATTAAATCCACTCCACAAGCTGCTTCAATAGCTCTTATGTTTCTACCTTCACGACCAATGATCTTCCCTTTCATTTCATCACTCGGAAGAGCCACTACTTTCACTGTGCGCTCTGTAGACACTTCACTGGCATAGCGGGCAACAGCTGTTGCAAGAACTTCTTTCGCTTTGAGATCAGCTTGTTTTCTGATGTCTTTTTCAATGTCGTTGAGTTGGTCATTGAGTTCTTCGCGCACTTCTTTTTCAAGCGTGTTTTTCAATTCTTTTTTAGCTTCATCCGAAGACATGCTTGCTACTTGCTCAAGCTTATTTTGAATGTCATCAATTTGTTTTTTACACTGCTTTTCTAAGTCTTTAATTTTTTGTTTGTTGTCTTCAATCTCAACGGCTTGTTGATCTAAGTCTTCAGACTTTTGCTGAAGCTCTTGCGCTCTGCGGTTGAAGTCTCGCTCTAGTTTTGATTCTTTGTCTTTTAATTTATTCTCTTGGTTTTTTAAACTCTGTTTTTGTTTTTGAATGTCTTTTTCAGCGTTTCTGCGAGCACGCGATTCAAAGTCTTTTGCTTTGGATTTTGAATCTCGTTCAATTTTTCCAGCTTGAGACTTTGCTTTATTAATAATTCTGTCAGCTTCTTTTTGAGCCGAATTTTTCTTTTTGCCATCTAACATTTGTCTGTACATGTAAAATGAAACCAATCCTACAACCAACCCAGCAAACAAACTACCAACTACAGCAACGAGTGAAATCGTTTCCATCAATTCTCCTTCTTTCCTTAAACTACCTTTAAAATGAATTTATCTGTCACAACATAGTTCATGGGCACATCATGCTTCTCAGGCAGCCACTGCTCCCCTTGAATAACACAAGAATACCCAACACCAATCTTTACACTGTCTACAAGTTTTAAATACCTATCAAAGTAACCTTTTCCTCGCCCCAAGCGAGAGCCCTGCTGCAAAAAGGCTAGACCAGGAATAACAAAGGCATCGTGCTGATCCTTTGGCACCAAGTTGCAGTCATCCGAGTTCACAGGCTCATCTATGGCAAAAGCCCCCTTACTAAATTTTTCAGAACGATAAAAATGCATATCAGTATCGCCACTGACTTTCGGGTAACTGAATGTCACCGGCATTGAAATATCAACAGCAGGCTCATCAGCCAAAGGCTTATAAATTCCAAGAGTTAATTTGTCTGAAGATGAAAAAAGTTGCGCCAAGAGAGCTTCAAGATTCTTTGAAATTTTGCGATCGAGCTCTTGCTTATGAGGTTCAATTTGACGTAATTTTTGCTCGCAACTTTTTCGACAAGCTGCTTTGCTTTGCACAACATCCACGTTTTAACTATCTCCAAAAAATAAACTTTAATCAGTCCTCAAGACCAATTTTGTTTAGAGGAGAAGACTCTAGCTCAGACAGAATTTTTTTTGATTTATCTTTTAATAGATTTAAATCTTCGTTCACAGAACTTTTCAAAGTGAGTAATTCTTCTGCAATGTGCAGTGAGGCTAGTAATAAGGCATTTTGGAAGGACACTTGCTGACCCTGAGCCAAAGCTTGTTCCACTTTGCTATCAACGAGACTCGCTAACTCATTCACAGTGGCGATGTCTAACGAGGATCTTAGCTTCAATGGAAGACCAGCAATGTTGACGTTATACAGTTTTTTTTCCATAGAAAATTTAGCCTTAAAATCTTATCCAATAAACATCTATAAGATTAACATTAAGTTAAATAATTTCAACAACATATATTTAAATTAACAATTCATTACTTGAACCTCTGATTTTTAAAGATGAAACCATTTTAAGGGCTGTATAAAGAGCATGGATGAGTGCTTGATAAGAAAAACTTAACCACAACAATGCCATGCGTTAGTTTGTTGCGATGATAAGTGGCCTACTTATTTAATTAAAACTGAAAAGTTCATGATGACTTTAACAAAAGCTGTATTTATCATTTTGTAAGAATATTGAAAATTCCGTACTGATTGTAGAACTCACCATCAATAATCACTTGCCCACCCGACTGTGATGCGAATTCTAGGCTTGATCTTGATATGGCATTTAAAGTCTCATCACATGTATCGATAACTAAAGCATTATTGCGTTGAAACTCAGAACATACAGTTAAATCTGTAGTTGGTAAGTCAAAACTCTGACCTTTCACTTCAAAAGGTGCCTCAGACAACATACTTGCAAATAAAGAATCGCTGATCGCACAACTGCCGCCAACTTTTTCATAAACAACAACTTTTCCAGAACACTCTTCATGCAAATTAATCGTGTGTTCGTGCTCATCCCCTTGTGAAGGAGCCGTTTTAGGTCCTTGGGGCTGAGTTGTGTTGTTCACTGGTTTAATTCCAGAGTAACCACCACCATTGGACTCAAAGGCTGAGTCTTGCCCAGTTACCAATCCAGCACCGCAGTTTTGGAATAAAATAACCGTTAAAGATAGGCTTAAAAATATAAACAATTTCCTCGCATTCATAGTTAAATTTTAGCTCATGAGTCTAGGAAAACAAACCGATATATTTGTCGTGAATAAGTTAAACTCTGATTTTATCCATAACTGTGACCAACTCATACGAAATGGGCAAGGAAAACAAGTGCTTGAAAACATCAAGAGCATTCCTAAAAAAAACATACCCAGAGCTTACTTGTCTCAAATTGGGAATTTACTCAACCGCATAGGAGGCTCACAATACAGTTTAAAATTGCTTTTTCCATATGTGCGTGGATCTTACAATGATTTGGGAACTCAAGTTGAAAAGATCGTTTACGCTAAATCCTTGATTGAAGTGGGAGCACAGCGCGAAGGCATTCAGCTTTTACGCAGTTCAAACAGTTCTGACCCAAGCTGCCTACTGACAGAAGCATTTTATTTCTTTAAATCATGGAACTATCACTTAGCATTACCACTCATCCAAGAATACCTTCAAAAAATAAACGACCCTTACAAACAACACATTGGCAAAATTAACTTAAGCTCTACTTACATATTTTTAAACAAGCTCGACAAAGCTTATGAACTGTTAACTGAACTCGAAAAAAATCAAGAACCTAAGTTTAAACTTTTGAACGGTTACATTTATGAACTCCTTGGCCAAGTGCATTTTCATAAAAAACAAGATGATCTCGCTCGACAATACTTAAACCGAAGTATCGATGTTTTATCTTCATCCAATCAAAAAGCTTTGCTGTATCCACAAAAGTGGTTAGCACTGCTTGCTTTAAGGCAAAGTGGCCATCCACATGAGCTCGATGAGATCAAAACGCGGGCCACTCTAGCCAATGACTTTGAAACTTTACGAGACATTGACTTTTGGTGCGGTCTAATTACAAACGATAATGAGCTCTTATCTAAAGTGTATTACAGAACGCCTTTTTTGGCTTTTCGCAATCGCATCCCTAATGAAAAAGTAAAAACCAATTGGCACTGGAAAGATGAACTTGGATCACGACCCTTCATTGATTTATTTGGCTCAAAACTCCCCATGTCTTTTGAACTGACGAGCCAACTGTTTTGCTATTTGTTTAGTGATGGTTACAAGCCTGTTGGCATTGGTTCAATTCATTCACACATTTTTAAAGATGATTATTACAATCCGAATACATCCCCAGATAAAGTGTATCAAGTGATCTCCAGACTCAACAAAATTCTACACGGAGAGTTTAATTACAAAATAGAGAGCATCAATAAGTCTTACTATATTAATAGTAATAAAATTCATGACTTTAATTATCGCATTCACAAATCAGACCTCTCACTATTAACTCAAACACAAAACATTTTTAAACAACAAATAATCAATTTAACAAATGGCACTGCTTTTTCTGCCAAACAGATTTCAAATCACTTCAATGTTTCACAACGAACTGCCAATCGTTGGATCAAAAACCTAGGTGCAGATAAGATCGGACAAGGGCGCAACACTCAGTTTGCCCTAAAGGCTTCTTAGTCATTATTCTATATCTTCACCATTGCCACGTGGTAAAATAAAATACTTGTCTGAAGCCTTAAGTAGCGAGTAAACATGGTTCGACATTAAGCCCACAATTCGGCGGTACTCTGAAAGTACATCTAAGTGAATGGAGCTTGTGTTGATTGTTTCTTTGGAGCCTGCGATGATTCGCTCCATGTGACGGACCCTAAAATCTTTTTCCATTCGACGCACTACTCTTTTTCCATATACAATTTTTGCGGCCAACTCTTTATCCTGCCGTTGAAAACAAGTGATGGACAGTGAGCTGATCCTTTCTACTTCTGCGGATAATTGTTTCAATTCTCCCCAACCGTCGCTGCTAAAATCCACTTTCAAGGCTTGTTTTTTTTCAGCCATGGCAAGTAGATTTTTTTCAATGACATCGCCGACGCTTTCTAGGTCTGTAGAGAAGGTCATTAGCCTGAGAAAATCAACTTCTGAACCGGCTTCAGCATTGTCCATATAGCGGGCAACGAACAGTTTAATTTCTTTGTGAAGTAAGTCGACTTGATTGTCTTGCTCTTGAATTTTTTCTTTTAAATCAATGTCCTCACCTTTAAATAAATTAATAGAGTTGCGAATCATGCTGTAGACAATATCGGCCATCCTTAACACTTCTCGTTCGGCATGGGCCGCAGCCACTGAGGCTGACTGAAAATCAACACGGCTTAAGTACTTAACAGAAAACTCTTGTTCGTTTTTTGATGGCGGGAAGAGTACCTGTATGAGCTTCACCCCATATTTAATAAAAGGTAAAAATAATATGACTAAGGCCACATTAAAAACGGTGTGAGCATTGGCTATGTCTCTTTGAGTCTCTCCAAAAGATATAAACTCAACAAATTGTGTGGTGAAAAAGAAAAACAAACAGACACCACTGACCTTCAACAGTGAGTGGGCCCAAGCCACTTGACGCCCCATATAGTTGCCACCAGCACTTGCTATTAAAGCTGTTGCTGTTGTTCCGATATTAGCCCCGTAAACCCAAAAGATGGCTTCAGTCATACTCAATAAACCACTGCCAGCTAACCCCATAGCAAAACCAATGGTCACGGCACTGCTGTGCACGACGGCAGTGAAAAACGCAGTCACGGCAATCGCCATGATTGGATACTGCTTTAAATAATTTAAGAAGCCAATAAATATATTGGACTCTCTCAAAGCCCCCGTTCCATAGGTGATCACCTCTAAGCCCCAAAAAATAAGCCCAAAACCCATAACAATATTTGCAATATTTTTGATGATTCGTTTTTTAGACAAAAACTGAACGATAAAACTGCAAGTGAATAAAACCAAACCAAACTGAGCCACATTCAGACTCAACAACTGAACTGTAAATGTTGAGCCTATGATCGAACCCAAAATTACACTCATCACTTGTGGCAAGGTCACCACACCAGCAGACCCCAAACCAACAAGCATTGATGTTACCGCACCAGAACTTTGAATCACTACGGTCATAGCGATTCCTACTAGAATGCCAACAAATGGCTTGTCTGAAAGTTTGCTAATGAGCCCTTTTATTTTATTGGCTGCGAGCACTTGTAGGTTTTTACTCGCTAGCTCCATTCCAAAAATAAAAAAGGCAATTCCTGCTAAGGTAAAAATTAATGAATTATGATTTAACAAGGGGCCTCGCTTAAAAAAAGTAAATAAACTTCATTTGCATTATATAAATACTTAATTACATTCGTCTTTTACTTTTCTCAGCCAACCTAGACCAAAGGCAAGGTCTCAAATTTAAAATACACTATTTATTTACGAAGATTAGGATTTTATAGTGAAAACTAATCAATCTCTTCTATATAACTGAAAAATTTTAAAAAACTCTTAATGCAAAATAATATATAAAATTTGGCACAGTAGTTGCTCTATTTAATATCTTTTATGATTAGATTTGAGGAGCTCTGCTGCCACCATGAAGTATTATGTATTAATTTCAAAAGCTATTAAAGTTATACAATTTTCTACATTGGCGATAGCCACAGTCTTTGTAACAAGCGCTTATGCCATCAACCCATTTGAGGCATCATACCAGTGGGTAAAAAAGCTAGTTTGTGAAAAAGTTATTCCTTCAATTTCGTTGAGTAGTGCAGCTGCATCAGCTCGTGTTATTCAGAATAAAATTGATAATGAAGAAGCACTTTCTTTTGCTGAGCAATTAGAATTTATCACGCAAGAAGTTGAAAGAGTTTGGAGTGAAGCAAATATAGAGACCCTAATGGGATTAGCAGTGCCATTTGATTATGGAAGAACTGAACCTAGAGTTCTTCAAGATAGGATGGAAATAGCCAGACTTAATTGGATAGCACAAATCTTAAAGCAAAGAGGGCAAACCTTTTCTAGTATTTCAAGAGTCGGTTTAGGAGAAAAAAACATACAGGCTTTAGATGCACTTTTCCAAGATGAGTCCATTCGCTTTATAAGCAGCTCAAGCGCATCGACATCTGGTGCAGGAATTTATAGCCCCGGAGAATCTGACTTTGAATATCTTGATGGCCTTTATGGTATAGACTCAATTAATTTACGATCACTCTTTGCCAACAATGACATTCTGGTAGGTCAGTATACGGGCGGACGTTATGCTGTCTACAGTAATCATGCAGTCTTAGCTGCTACTAGCAACGAAATTTATGAAATTGAAAAGTCAAAAAAGTTAAGAGATCATGCAGCCACAGTTCTAAGAGAACAAGGCGTAGGTGAAAGCCAACTTGACTGGTTTGTGAGACATATACAAGATTTCTCAGGAGATGATTTTTCTGGTTTAAATATTGTAAGAGATTCATACAATGAGTCTGACGATTACATGTACAAACACAATTATTTGCAAGCAATGATAGCATTAGCTCTTTGGCGCTTGGATAACTACCGCATGAGTCAAGGTTATGTGTACTTTCCAACTAGCAGAGGTCGTAAACTTCCATTTGTTTATTTAAAAGCAACGCACAATGAAAGTGAGTATGAAATTATCATCAAAGGCCAGATAGAGCAACAGCTGAATGAAATTCGTGAAGCCATCCAAACTCAATATAAAATTGCATTTGAAGAGCTTGAAGTCATAGAAGAAGTTACATCTAATTATAATAATACTGTACGTGCGACCATAAAGCTCAACTAGTTTTGTGATAATAATTTAGAGTTTTAATTGAAGCCAGCAACACCCTTCTATGAATGAGTATAAAATAAAGAAACAACTTTTAGTTTTTTTATGATCATTATCTACGCTATATAATTGAATCAACAAACTCTTTGGATTTAAAAGGTCGAATGTCTTCGATCCCCTCACCAACACCAATGGCTTTGATTGGCAAAGCCACTTCACAGGCTAGTCCGACAGCGACACCCCCCTTAGCAGTGCCATCAAGTTTCGTTAATATTGCACCACTGAGCTCCAGCGCTTCGTTAAAGCTCTTAGCTTGCATCAATGCGTTTTGGCCAGAGTTGGCATCTAAAACTATGAGTGTTTGATCTGGAGCCTCTGGCAAAACTTTTTGCATCACTCGTTTCATCTTTTTTAACTCTTCCATTAAGTTGTCTTGAGTGTGCAAACGGCCTGCGGTGTCGACTATGACTAAATCAAAACCACCAGACTTTGCTTTTTGACAAGCATCAAAGGCGACTGCACTAGGATCTTTAACATTTTCTGGAAAAAAGATCTCGACTTGAGCGCGCTCTGTCCAAGTTTGTAATTGCTCCCCTGCAGCAGCACGAAAGGTGTCTCCGGCCGCAACGAGCACTTTCAAGCCACGGCTTGCCACAAAATTGGCAAGCTTTCCAATAGAGGTTGTTTTGCCTGCACCATTCACACCTACTATCATCCAAACTTGAGTTTTGCCTTCGACTTTTTTAATGTTAAGCACATCTTCAAGTTCAAACTCATCACCAGAATGAACGTCAGAAAATATGTCAGCAATTTCAGATTTAATCGCCGACTGCACAACTGCCAATTCCTTCTTTTCATTTTGACTTAACTTCGTTCCGACAGCTCCCATCAACCTTTGCACAGTGGTGGGGCCCATATCGCTTGTGTACAAAACCTCTTCTAGCAATTCGATGTCGTCATCAGACAACGAGGCCTTTCCAACAAGTGACTGTTTAATGCGCCCAAAGATGTTAGCTTTCGTGTTGGCCAAAGCTTCTTTGAGATCTTTTTTAGGTTCAGCTTTAAATTGAGCGGTTGTGGGTGCTACATCTTTTTTTGTCTCGACAGTTTCTGTAAGAGCTTCGAGCACCTTATCAGGTTCTTCTTTCGCTTTTTCGAAAGCCTCTTTAAGGACCTCACTAGCTTCTTTGACAGACTCAGACTGTGTTTCTATTGACGGCAGAACTTCAGGGTCTTTATCGTGAGACTTGAAAGAGTATCTAGCAATGTAATAAACAACCGTAGCAATCAGTCCTACGATGACCGTGCCACCAATTAAAATGTATGAATTAATATCTGACATATGACTCAACCTATGATTAAGAAAATTTATTTTTAAGATAGTGTTTTATTTATACTTAGTTAAAATGTGCCTTGAAGGCAACCCTAATTGACATGATTTCAATCACAATTAGGAGACCTTCTGAGGCCTTCCATTGCACCAAGGCGCAACATTGTATTGAAATGTAATAATGACATATTTGCCACTTTACGGTCACTTATAAGCCCTCTTAATTGACAGTATCTACCATCTTGCAACTGATAGGTCCTGCCATTGTAGCTATAAATTCCATCGGGAAGTGCTTGTGTGGTGCCATAAACCGTTTGTAAAGCATAAATATCACCTCTTGAAAGAACCAAGCTTCGTTCAATGATTTCACCTTTATGAGTGAGCAATGTTGGTTCCCCATTTTTACTAAAAGCATAAGAGTGATAATGGAGTAAAGAATCCACGTCATACTTACCTATGCTGGCTCCGGCACTGTACATTGCGAAATTGTACCTTAAAGACGGCTCAATGTTTTTATACATAAGCTTCACTTGTCGGTCTGACCTTTGATGCTCATGCTTAAAGCCAAGAGCGTGCATGATTTCATGATGAACAATGGTTCTGTTGAAATTATCTGTCCGTAACTTCAAAGCTTGTGCTCCACCCCGTCGTCCGATGTAAGACTGTCCTCCCATTGGAAACGAAAGATCTTTTTCAGCAAAGTGAATGTAGTCTCTTTCATCAGTTCTGGGTACCAACTGTAAGTTCACCTGATTGGCTTCAAGTAAGCTGTTAAATTCATTGATGAGGTTTCTTAAGACAAGTTTATTTCTACTTGTGGTCTTACTATCGATCACGTAAGGAACTTGTGAGTTTGGCCATAAACGAGAACGATTGCTTTTAATAGCAAAGCTGGCCTCCGAAGCTCCTCGACTAGCCTTAGGGTCTATAGCATTGTTAAGTTCGACAACATCACCAATAGAGATGTCTTCAACAGATCCAATCAAAACATCTCCATCAATGTAAATATCACCATCAGCTTCAAAGAATTCTGTTTTTCGAACTAGCTTTTTACCGCTACTGTCCGTATAGGAAACGAATACAAAATTGTGATGCTCAAGACCTTCACCCAGATCAATTCCCTCTTCTCCACAATTGGTGAAGGTTAAGATCACCGATACGACAATGGTCGCAACAAGAAATAGCAAAGCGTCCTTAAAAAACGAAGTTTTCACATAATCTTTTCGGTAGTTCAGCAGTTAAGCTGTAGTGATGTGCTATAGAACTTTCACATGATTTGTCGGCAGAACCCGGTAAGCTCGTAGGCTGAGTCGGAGAAACATCCATCGTAAAAACGAAAAAAGGTTTCGTAGAAACTGTCTTCAGAGGGTAGTTCTTTGAGTTCTGTGAGTTCTGCACACTGGTAATCACTGGCGACTTGGCGTAAAGTTTTTAAACTTATTTTATCACCGTCTTGGAATTCTACATACTCGTAGGTGTATTTTTGTTGATGAGAGTCCCAGTTTTTGTAATTCACATAATACAGCACGCTTTGTGGCTCATCAGGAGCAAACCTTTCATGACCATTGCACTTAACCACTTTGTCAGACTTGGCCGAGGCAAGTGGAGCAACACAAGAAAATATAATTACTAATAAAATTGATATGCAGAGATTATGAATCATCACGACTGTCCTTGTCTGAATGTGCCAGTACACATATGTACCAGCTTTTAATATTTCACTTAATTATGAATAGTTTTATATTTTAAATATAAAAATTATTTACTGGCTTGTTTACACTTGAGCTAACTTCGCAGCACCATCAATGCTCACTGAAACTAACTTCGACACACCTTTATTTTCCATGGTCACACCGAAGATTTTGTTATTCACTTTCATAGTGTGCTTGTTATGGGTCACAACGATAATTTGACTTCGCTTAGACATCTCACGAACTAAGTCGTTGAAACGGAAAACGTTGGCGTCATCTAGTGGAGCATCAACCTCATCCAGCAAACAGAATGGAGATGGCTTCACTAAGAAGATCGAAAAGATCAAGCTCACAGCAGTAAGAGCTTTTTCCCCACCTGAAAGTAAACTGACATTTTGTAGTTTTTTGCCAGGAGGCTTAGCATCGATATCCACACCGAATTCATCTTTTTCAGGGTATTCAATCAAGGTTAATCTAGCTTCCCCACCACCAAATAGGACTGGGAACACCTTCATAAAGCGTTCGTTCACTTGCTCAAAGGTTTCGCGGAAACGACGAGAACAAATGCGGTTAATGCGATCAATCACCTTACGCAACTGCACTTTGGCATTTTGTAAGTCTTCATGCTGTTGAGTTAAAAACTTGTAGCGCTCAGACAATTCATCGTACTCTTCGATCGCCGATAGGTTCACTTCACCAATCTTGTTCACTTTCTTACGCAAAGATTCTACTTCACCCTCAACAACGTCAACATCACCTGGTGTGTCTAAAAATTGAGTGTAGGTGTCCGCTAGGTCTACCATGTAGCGCTCGTGCATTTGCTCACTCAGTAGAGTTTCTTTCATTTTTAATTGTTCAATTTTTAACTGGTAATCATTGATTTTGGCTTGTTCTTCGTTACGTGTTCTCAACAACTCAGAAACTTTTGTTTCTTTCTCTTTAGACTCATTGGTAGAGACTTCAAAGTTATTTTTAATGACTTGCAAAGCCTCTTCTTTGGTTTTCAACTCTTGAATCATTTTCTCAAGCTTAATTTTATTTTCTTCTAATAGCTTTTGATTTTCGGTCATGCTCTCAGAACTCTTGTTGCTCTGATCGGACATTTTTTCGAGTTGCTCAGTCACCTCATTCAATGACACCATCACCATTTCAAGCTGGTGTTGTAGCCCTTGAACTTCTTGTTTTTTAGCTGCGGAATCAACCTGCAATTGAGTGACTTCTTGTTGTTTTTCTTCAATGCCTTTGCGAGAGGCATCTAAATCTTTAGTGAGATCTTCAACACGTGTTTCTAATTCAATTTTTTTAGTTAAATTTTCTTCTTTGTTTTCTTGAATGGTGCTCAACTCTTCGCTGAGAGTTTCTTGCTTAGCCTGCAATTCAGCAATTTCATTTTTTTGCTTTTCAACAGCTTTATCGGCTGTGGCCAATTCATTCTCTGCGCGCTCGAGGTCTTTTTCTAAAGACACCATTAAGATTTCTTTTTCGCTTTCTTTTTTCTTGGCACCCGTCAGCTCTGCTTCCATGGTTTCCATTTGTGATTGCAGCTTTTTAATGGCCACAGTCATTAATGACAACTTACCAGCCGCTTCTTCGCGCTGTTCGGAAAGCTCCTTGATTTCTCTTTTGCGTTTTAAAACGCCTGAGTCAGCACTTTCTCGTGAACCACCAGTCAAAATACCATCAACGCTGAGAGTGTCACCGTCTAAAGTAACAAAACTAAAACCAGGATATTTACCTTTTAAGCGCAGAGCTGTGCGCAAATCATTCACGATTACAATGTCTTTTAAAACATAAGAAACTTGATCTTTGAACTCGTCAGGAACTTTAACAACGTCTCTCAAAAGTGAATCAACATTGTCTTCACCAAGAATATTATTATAGGACTCTTCACTCACTTTGTCTTCTGAGCCTTTCATCATAAAGCTTGAACGACCTGTCTTTTGCTCTTTTAAGTAATCAACTGCATTCAAACTCATCTCACTGTCATTGCTCAGTAAAACTTGTAAACGCTCGCCAAGTGCCGCTTCCATAGAAAGTTCGTACTTGGCAGGAACTTCAACAACCTCTGAAACAGGCTGAAAGGTCATGCGCCCATCAGGGTGTGTGACCTTTTCTTTTTGCCATAACATGACGCTCTTAACACCTTCTTGAAAACCTTCGAAGTTGGTGTGCAAGTTTTCTAAACCGTAAAGACGCGAAGAGATCTCGTTGTGTTTGTCTTTGAACACTTCCAGCTCATCTTTGTTTTGAGCGAACTTAGATTTTATGGCATCTAAATTTTCAACAAAATTTTCGACATCTTTCATAATTGAAAGTTGCAACTGTTTTTCTTCTTCTAAATTATTGTAGACTTTGCTGCGAACCTTAGAGAACTCGTCTTGTTTTCCTTGCAGTTCTTGTAAAACTTCTTTTTGTTGCTCCAAACGACTGGTGTAGTCTTGGTTTTGAGCAATCATCGCTGATTCTTTGGCCTCTAAATGAGAAACCGACTGGGACACAGCCAACATCTCACGTCTTTTGGTTGTGAGCTCATCGTCGTTGTTTCTTATTTTAGATTGCACTTCGTTGAAGTCTTTTTGCTTAGATAAAAACTCTGTCTCTAGCTTTTCAGCATCGATAGTTAAAGTTTCTAAATTATCACTGATCTGTGATTTGTCTGTTTCGAGGGAGTTCTTTCGCACTTCGTATTGAGCAACTACTGAGCCTGCCATTTCTTTGTTACGCTTGGCTTGTTCAATTTCAAAACTCAACTCACGAATGTGATTTTCTTGATTTTGAATGGAGTCTTTAAACTCGCTGTAACCTTGTTGAGCGCTTGCGAGTTCTGCTTCTTTTTCTGTGATGCTTAAACGCAATTTTTCAAGTTCAGCTTCTAACTGACTGACATCTGAACCAGAGCTAGCATCATTACTGACAGCTTCATCATAGAGTCTTTGTAATTCTGTACGCTCACCTTTATGTTCAGCAAATTTTTTAGAATTGAGCCACATTTCTTTGTCTTGCAATTCTCTTTTAATTTTTCGGTATCTTTCAGCTCGTTGTGCCTGCCTTTCAAGACTGGATAACTGACGTTTTTGTTCTCCAATGATATCTTGTAAACGAACTAAGTTTTGATCGGTAGAAACTAGCTTTCTTTGTGATTCTCTTTTTCTAGCTTTGAATTTTGTAATACCAGCAACTTCTTCAATCAGTGTGCGTCGCTGCTCTGGTTTGGAAGTGATGATCTGCCCAATTCGGCCCTGCTCAATGATAGAGAAACCTTTGGCACCAGCACCCGTATCCATAAAGATTTCGTGAATATCTCGCAACCTTGCTTGCTCTTTATTGATCAAGTACTCCGTCTCACCGGAACGATGCAAGCGACGAGTGATCATTACTTCTGAATGCTTCATATATTTGGCAGGAAAAGGTCCGCCGTCATTTTCTAAAGTTAAAGACACCTCGGCCATGCCTAAAGGAGCAAAGCCTTCGGCACCCGCAAAGATCACATCTGTCATCGAGGAACCACGCAAGTGCTTGGCGGACATCTCACCCATCACCCAAATTAAGGCATCAACAATGTTTGATTTTCCGCACCCGTTAGGACCAACGATCCCGGTGATCCCCTCATCAAAGTGGATCATAGTTCTATCTTTAAAAGATTTAAAACCTATTAACTCTAGTTTTTTTATTCTCACGCATCTAACCTTTCAGCTTTTGGTTTTTTAAAGAACTCTGGGCAGCAGCAAGTCTTGCAATGGGAACTCGGAACGGTGAACAACTCACATAATCCAATCCCGCTGATTCAAAAAACTCTATGCTCTTCGGGTCTCCCCCATGCTCTCCGCAAATACCAATTTTCAACTCACTTTTTTGCTCTCGCCCAAGCCTTACAGCCGTCTTAACAAGCCCACCAACCCCTTTAACATCAATGCTGGCAAAAGGATCGCTCTCTAAAATCCCATCACTCACATACGTGGATAAGAAACGCCCAGAATCATCTCTGGAGATTCCTAAACAGGTCTGCGTTAAGTCATTAGTGCCAAAACTAAAGAAGTCCGCATGGCTTGCAATCTCATCAGCAGTCAATGCCGCACGAGGCAACTCAATCATCGTACCAACAAGGAAATCAAATTCAACAGCTTTTTCTTTCTGCACAGCTTCAACTTCACTTCTCACTAATTTTTTGAGTATTTCTAGCTCCTTATCCATGCCCACTAAGGGAATCATGATCTCTGGAGTAAGAGAAAAACCTTGAAGCACTAAATCAGAGGTCGCCGTTGCAATGGCACGTGCCTGCATTTTGTATATTTCTGGGTAAGAAATCGCCAAACGACAACCTCGGTGCCCAAGCATTGGGTTGAATTCTTGCAGTGGTTTAATTTTTGACCTTAACCGGGACACCGGTAAGTCTAACCGCCCCGAAAGTTCTTCCAACTCTTTTTCCGTGTGAGGCAAGAACTCATGTAACGGTGGATCCAACAAACGAATAGTTACTGGGAGCCCCTTCATCGCCTGAAACAACTCATAAAAATCGCTCGATTGCATTGGCAAAAGCTTCTCCAAAGCATCGCTACGTTCAGCAAAGTTTTCAGCAAAGATCATCTCACGCATAACATCGATGCGCGAACTTTCGAAAAACATATGTTCCGTTCGGCAAAGGCCAATTCCTTCAGCGCCAAAGTCTCTTGCAATCTTTGCATCGTGAGCTGTGTCAGCGTTGGTTCTTACTTTTAAACGCCTCACTGAATCAGCGATGTCCATAACGCGTTTGAAATTATCATCTAACTTTGGCTCTATGGTTTTCACTCGGCCTAAGTAAACCTCACCGCAAGATCCATCAATAGTGATTTCCTCACCGGCCTTAACAACAAAGCCACCCACGCGAAACTCTTGCTTCTGGTAGTCCACTTCCATTGCACCACAACCGGCAACACAAGACTTGCCCATGCCACGAGCAACAACCGCTGCGTGTGAGGTCATCCCACCCCGCGAAGTTAAAATACCCAGCGCTGCGTTCATGCCTTCAATGTCTTCAGGTGATGTTTCCACACGCACAAGAATAACATCTTGGCCCTTTTCTTTTTTAGCAACGGCTTCTTCACTGCTAAAAACAACCACCCCACAAACGCCGCCCGGACTTGCTGGCAAACCCACGGCAATTTGATTTTTCTCAGCATCGGGATCTAATGTTGGGTGCAATAATTGATCTAAACTTTTTGGATCAAGCCTTAGGAGAGCTTCTTCTTTAGTGATCACGCCCTCATCAACCATGTCCATGGCAATTTTTAAGGCCGCTTTAGCGGTTCGTTTTCCGGTGCGAGTTTGCAACATCCATAAACGCCCTTGCTCCACTGTGAACTCTAAGTCTTGCATGTCCTTGTAATGAGACTCGAGAGTTTGATAAATGTTTTCTAATTGACCAAACACATCTGGCAAAGTTTCTTGCATCGATAAACCATCGTTTGATGTGTTCACCAATGATTGCGGTGTGCGAATTCCTGCCACCACATCTTCACCTTGAGCATTGATTAAATACTCTCCGTAAAATTTCTTTTCACCTGTTGATGGGTTTCTAGTGAAGGCCACACCTGTTGCCGATGTATCGCCCATGTTTCCAAAAACCATGGACTGCACATTTACGGCCGTGCCCCAGTCGTGGGCGATATTGTTCATCTCGCGGTAAGCAAGCGCTCGCGGAACGTTCCAACTTTTAAAAACGGCATTGATCGCTCCCCACAGTTGCTCCATAGGGTCCATAGGGAACATTTGCCCACAAGAATCATAAATTTGTTCTTTATAAGAGCTCACGAGCTGCTTTAGCTCATCCACTGTGATTTCTGTGTCCGACTTGTAGCCTTTTTCGTCTTTAAGATCTTCTAATTTAATTTCTAATAAAGAGATGTTCATACCCATCACAACATTGGAGTACATCTGTAAAAATCTTCGGTAAGAATCCCAAGCAAATCTTTCGTTGCCCGACAACTTTGCCAAAGCCTCTACGGTTTGATCGTTCAAACCCAAATTTAAAATGGTATCCATCATACCTGGCATACTGACCCGTGCTCCACTGCGCACGCTCACTAACAGTGGATTGTCCTCACTGCCAAATTTTTTATTCATAATTTCTTCAACTTGCCCTAAAGCTTTGAGAACTTCTGACTTGAGCTCTTCGCTCAATGTTTCGTTGTTTTCAAAAAACTTTAAACACATCTCTGTTGAAATCGTGAAACCGGGAGGCACTGGCAAACCAAGGCTTGTCATCTCAGCCAAGTTTGCACCCTTACCACCTAGGACATCTTTCATTCCTGAATTTCCGTCTGCCTTGCCATTTCCAAAACTATAAACATTCATTGTCATTTTACCTCTTCTATAAATACGATCCTGTTAAAACTCTTCAGTTTTAATTTCTCTTAAATAAGAGATTGAAAAATCAATATATCTTGAAAAAACAATCACACCCTTGTGTTTGGATCCCCATCCCTTTGCAACCTTTAATTCCATTGATGAAAAGCATCTGCAATATACTTAGTTAATTGCTCTATTTCGATACGCTCTTGTTCCATAGAGTCCCTGTGCCTGATAGTCACTTTTTTATCATCAACAGACTCAAAATCCACAGTGATACAAAATGGCGTGCCCACTTCATCTTGACGACGGTAACGCTTACCAATACTGCCTGACTCATCGTAGTTCACTTCCCAGTGAGTAATTAGGTCCGCTTCAATTTTATGAGCAAGCTCTTGCAAATGTGGTTTTTTAGAAAGTGGCAAGATCGCTGCCTTGTAAGGTGACAATTGTGGGTTTAACCCAAGCACCACGCGCTTATCTGTCTTGCCGTTATCAAGTTCTGAGATCTCTTCCCTGTAAGCATCACAAAGTAATGCTAAACACAGCCTATCACAACCGATCGCCGTTTCTATCACGTAAGGCACATATTTTTCTTTGTTGGCTTCATCGAAGTATTCTAACTTTTTACTGCTGAACTCTTGATGTTGTTTTAAATCAAAGTCACCACGATTGTGAATGCCTTCAAGCTCTTGCCACCCAAAAGGGAATTCATATTCAACATCAAATGCCGCCTTTGCGTAATGAGCTAATTCATTTTCGCCGTGTTCTACAAACTTTAACTTTTCTTCTTTCAAGCCAAGCGCCAATAAAAAGTTTTTGCGTGTTTCTTTCCACTGCTCAAAGTGATCACTGGCGGTGTCGGGCTTCACAAAGTACTGCATCTCCATTTGCTCGAACTCTCTAGTTCTGAAAATAAAATTACCCGGAGTGATTTCATTGCGAAAGGACTTTCCGATTTGGGCAATTCCAAACGGAATTTTTTTACGTGCAGATGTTTGTACGTTTTCAAAATTAACAAAAATTCCCTGAGCTGTTTCAGGCCTTAAAAAAACAACAGCGCCGTCATCTTCAACAGGTCCCATAAATGTTTTGAACATGAGGTTAAAATTCCTTGCTTCAGTGACGTTTTCACTTTGGCAGTTCGGGCAAACCACTTTACCGTCTTTCATGCCATGATCTTCTCTAAAGCGAGTTTTACAATCTTTACAATCAACGAGCGGATCGGTGAAAGTGTCGACATGACCAGACGCTTTCCAAACAGTTGGATGCATGAGAATGGCCGCATCCAAACCGACCACATCACTTCGACGGGTCATAGCCTGCCACCAAGCAAGCTTTACATTCAATTTAAATTGTGAGCCCAATGGTCCATAATCCCAACACGAACCCAAACCGCCGTAGATTTCACTGCTTTGAAAAACAAGGCCGCGTCGCTTGCAGAGAGAAACTAAAGTGGATAAATCTTTTAAGTGTTCTATTTTAGATGACATTTTCAAATTTCCTTTGAAGCCAATCTACCAACAACAAAGGCTGTGGTAAATAGCAAATTCAAAATTTAACTACAAGAATCATAGTTAAACTCATACCCTTGAGACTCAGAGAAAGTCTCTTCAAATATTGCATTTTTACACACTTAAGATTATAGATAAGCTCAATTCGGAGGTTAATTTATGAGCAATCCATTCAATCAGCAGGCCCCTCTTCCAGGGATAAAAAAAGTGATTGTCGTCGGGTCAGGAAAAGGTGGAGTGGGCAAAAGCTCAGTCTGCATCAACCTAGCCACCTCCCTCAAAGAACAAGGGCACAAAGTGGGTTTGCTTGACGCCGATGTTTACGGCCCTAGTGTTCCACGCATGATGGGGGCGATGAACCAAAAACCGCCGATCAGCGAAGATGGTAAAATCATACCGATCACCCGCTACGGAATTAAACTCATGAGCATGGGCTTTTTAGTAGAAGAAAATCAGGCTATCATCTGGCGCGGACCAATGCTCTTTAAAGCCATTGATCAATTTTTCAAAGACGTCGAATGGGGTGAGCTCGATTATTTACTGATCGATCTTCCTCCTGGCACAGGTGATGTTTGTTTGACCATTGCCCAAAAAGTTCCTGTTGATGGTGCTATCATTGTTTGCACACCACAAAACATCGCTTTGGTTGATGCCAGCAAAGCGGTTGATATGTTTAAAAAAATCAATATTCCTATACTTGGAGTGGTTGAAAATATGTCTTCATTCACTCCTCCCGGCAGCACCGAAAGCATTGAGCTGTTCCCAAGAGGCCAAATCGACAAATACATCGAAGTTCATGGCCTGAATAAGTTAACTCAAGTTCCATTTGATCCACACATAGGTGCTTGTGCCGAAACGGGCATTCCTTTGATGCAAGGAAAGCCTGAATGTGAGGCAGTGAACTCGTTCAAAAGCCTCTCAGAACAGGTTGTTCAGCAGACCGTATAACACTGAGACACATCTCAATTCTCAACATATTTAATTGATGCACTCTTTGCATTTTTCTTTTCTTTTTTTATGCCTAGCGTTATATTGAATACACAAGGATGATTTAAAAAAGACAGGACGTCTTTAACTTACTCTAGGAGGTAAGCACACAGGAATAAAACTATAACCGTTTGATTCCTTCCTTTGTCTCAAGGCAAACTGCTGGAAACGGTAGGGCGCAAAGCTATAGGGGCTAAAGATTTATTCTATGCCAGCCAGCTGCCAAAGGTATTTGAAAATACGGGCTTTGGCGCTTGATCTCTAAAAGGAAGAGCTCAATACGGGAAAACATATCCCCGCATAAGCCCGCCAAGCAACCCTAGCTTGGTGGGTCCCCTTTTTCTGAGACAATATCTA
>JAHDFM010000036.1 GCA_020628165.1 Bdellovibrionales bacterium
ACATTAGTGCTAAGTAAACTAGGAAGGTCAATTGAACCGAAGAGCTCGGGTGAAATAAAGCTAGGTAAGGAAGGCCATGAAAGACAAACACGGCAAAGACCATTAACAGAATTTTACTCACAGAAAAACGAGTGGCTGCAAAAGCGTTTTTTTCCAAACCCTTCACCATTTGCAGGGCACTGCCGTACCAATGAATACTAATGTGATCAAAGCCGTTGATCAGTCCGAGCTTTGCCTTCACTCCAGCCAAGAGTTTTCCCAACATTAAGTCATCAACCACCTCTAGTCTTAAGGCTTCGTGTCCACCACATTGGTGATAAGTTGAAGCTTTAACTAAATTAAAAGAGCCAGAACCAATGTATGCATTTTTACTTTTCCCGTACCGACTAGGTCGAGAGCTTGATATAAATATAATTATGAAGATCAATTGCATGGCTGATAAAAATAAATTGTTTGATTTGAAATTAGCACTCATCACCAGGTGCTCAAGTTTGTTGTTCACGATGCTAGTCATAGCAGTTTCCACAGCACTGGAAGAGAAGTGAACATCCGCATCTGTAAAAAGAAAGTAATCACCACTGGCTTGTTGGACGCCTTGATAAAGAGCATGATTTTTTCCAAGCCAACCTGATGGTAATTGATCAATAGTTATTTTTTTTAACTTTGGATCATTGAACTGGTCGATGACTTGCTGAGTTTGGTCTGTAGAGCGATCATTGATAACAATCACTTCCATATTTTGGTAGGTTTGTGACAACAGTGAGGATAAGCACTGGCCAATGCTCTCTTGTTCGTTGAGGGCTGAAAAAATCACTGACACTCTAGGCTCATTGACAAGGTGGTATTTGGAACTTTCTAGTAACTTTTGAGATTTCCTCTGAAATAAAGTCGATTCATATATAATCTGCAGCCAGCTAACAATGAGCAGGCAACCGGCGCAGATTAAAAAGATATCCATTTATTATTGATAGTCTTCAATGGCAGGGCAGGTGCAAACAAGGTTGCGATCACCGAAGGCATTGTCAACGCGGTCAACCGTGGGCCAAAACTTATAGTCCTTCACCCAAGCCAAAGGGTAAGCAGCTTGTTCGCGAGTGTAACTGTAAGGCCATTCGTGAGAGGTCATCGTTGATAAAGAGTGAGGTGCATTCTTTAAAACGTTGTTTTCTTTGTCTAAGTTCTTATCAGCAATGTCTTGCGCTTCTTTTTTAATGCTGATCATGGCTTCGCAAAAACGGTCAAGCTCACCAATAGATTCACTCTCAGTGGGCTCGATCATAAGTGTTCCAATCACAGGCCAACTCATGGTTGGAGCGTGAAAACCGTAATCCATCAAACGTTTAGCAATGTCATCAACAGAAATGTCACAAAGGTTTTTCAAAGGTCTCACATCAAGAATGCATTCGTGCGCGACACTACCATTGGCACCTGTGTACAGAATTGGATAGTGATCTTTTAATTTTTCAGCAATGTAATTGGCATTGAGAACGGCCACTTGTGTTGACTTTTTAAGTCCCGCTTCACCCATCATAGTCACGTAAGCCCATGAGATAGGAAGAATACTAGCACTTCCCCAAGGAGCAGCAGAAACAGCGGTAGTACCAGTGCCTGGACCACAGTTGCTATTCATGCGATGACTTGGCAAGTAGTCAGCCAAGTGTTTGGCAACACCAATGGGACCAACCCCAGGGCCACCACCACCGTGTGGAATACAAAAAGTTTTGTGTAAGTTCATATGGGCAACATCAGCACCGAGTTTTTCAATTTGCGAAATACCAACCAATGCATTTAAGTTAGCACCATCTAAATAAACTTGACCGCCATGGTCGTGAATGATTTGGCAAATGTCTTTAATAGCTGTTTCAAAAACACCGTGAGTTGACGGGTAGGTGATCATTAAAGCTGCCAGTTCGTTTTTGTACTCAGTGGCTTTGGCTTTGAGGTCTTCGACATCTATATTGCCATTTTTGTCGCATGCGACCACAACCACTTTCATTCCACACATCACAGCGCTAGCCGGGTTTGTGCCGTGGGCAGAGCTTGGGATCAAGCAAATGTTTCTGTGCTCTTGTCCGGTGCTTTTTAAATATTGGCGAATCACTAAGAGGCCTGCATACTCACCTTGAGAACCGGCGTTGGGTTGAAAAGAAATAGCATGAAAACCAGTGATCTGACACAACCAGTACTCAAGGTCTTTGATCATTTCTAAATATCCAGTGGCCTGATCTGTCGGAGCAAACGGGTGGAGGTCTGAAAACTCAGACCAAGTCACAGGAAGCATTTCAGTGGTGGCATTGAGCTTCATCGTGCAAGATCCCAAAGGTATCATTGAATGATTTAAGCTCAAGTCTTTTTTCTCGAGACGTGAGATGTACCTCAACATGTTTGTTTCAGAGTGATGACTATTGAAGACTGGGTGATCTAGGTACTCGGTGGTTCTTGCATAAGTTTTGGTGAGCTCTGTTGGAGCCTGAAGGTCAAAACTAAGATCCATATCTTCAGCAGAAAAAGCCTTCAAAATGTTTTCAACATCCACAAGTTCACAAGTTTCATCAAGTGAAATATTAATGGTGCTATCATTGAGGCTGTAAAAATTGAGCTCCATAGATTCGGCTTTTTTAAGAACACTTTGAACCTGCTCTTTGCTCAACTTAACCTGAATGGTGTCGAAGAAACAATGAGCCGTTAGTTCGAAACCATTCTTAACTAAATTGTTGGCCAAAGTTTGTGTAAGACTATTGATTTTTTGGGCGATGAACTTTAGGCCCTTTGGTCCGTGATAAACGGCGTACATAGAAGCCATCACGGCAAGAAGCACCTGCGACGTGCAAATGTTACTGGTCGCCTTTTCTCTGCGGATGTGTTGCTCGCGCGTTTGCAAGGCAAGTCTCAATGCTTGTTGACCTTGACGATCTTTAGAAACGCCAATGATTCTGCCAGGTATTAATCGTTTGTACTTATCAGTTGTCGCGAGAAAAGCCGCGTGTGGTCCACCGAATCCTAATGGCACACCAAAACGTTGAGTGGTGCCATAAACAATATCAGCCCCCCAAGTGCCAGGAGCTTCCATCAAGCATAAACTCATAAGATCAACACCTGCTATCACTAAGCAGTCATTGTCGTGAGCAGTCTGAGCAAAAGACTTGTAGTTAAAAGCTTCACCGTGTGTGTCCGGGCATTGTAATAAAGCTGCGAAGTACTGATCGTCTTTAAAAATACTTTCAGAAATTTCACCATAGACGACTTCAAAACCTAAAGGTTCACAGCGAGTTTCAATGACTTCTTTGCATTGTGGAAAAATAGATTGTGCTACAAACACTTTTGTTGATTTGTTTTTGCGTTGAGCTGTGTAGGCAAGGCTAATAGACTCCGCAGCCGCCGTGGCTTCATCGAGAAGGCTGGCATTGGACATGTCCATTTTTGTTAAGCTTGTGACCATTGTTTGAAAGTTAAGTAGAGCCTCCATGCGTCCTTGCGAAATTTCTGCTTGGTAAGGCGTATAAGCTGTGTACCATCCTGGGTTCTCTAAGATGTTGCGCTGAATGACAGCAGGTGTGTGACATGGGTAATAGCCAAGACCAATATGATTTTTAAAAACTTTGTTTTTGGCTGCAATGCTTTTAGCTTTAGCTATGAACTCATGCTCTGACATGGCTTTAGGCAAGTCCAAGCCGTCAATATTGCGGACAATGTCCGGAGTGGATTTTTCAATGAGCTGGTCGAGGGTATTAACTTTTAACTCGGCCAGCATTTTATTGACTTCTAATGTGTTCGGTCCAATATGACGATCTTCAAAGGTTCTATTAATCACTCCGTGACCTCCGCTATGAGAAAAGAATTACTTTTTACGACGAGTCGTTTTTTTGCTGGCGGCTTTTTTAGTCGCCTTTTTTTTAGTCGTGGCTTTGCGGGCCACTTTTTTCGTTGTTTTTTTCTTAGCTACTTTTTTAGTTGTTTTTTTGCGAGTTGTTGTTTTCTTAGCAACTTTTTTAGTGGTCTTCTTCTTAGCTGTGGCTTTCTTTTTTGTAGCTGCTTTTTTAGTTGCTTTCTTGATACTGCGCTTAGCCTCTTTCATTTCGTTTTTAACTGTGTTGGCGTAGTTCTTAGCTGTTTTTTCGATATCAGTTTTGTGAGACTTAGCGTGCTTCTTGAGGTTTTTGATGCGTTTTTTAACTTCTTTTTTAGTTTCTTTAAAAACTCTTAAGCCTTTGTCGATCTCACGATCAATTTGTTTTTGTGTTTGAGCAATTTTTTTGGAGACATCTTTGTAAGTGTTCTCAAGCTCTTTGAGGCGTTGTTTATTTTTTTTGCTAAGTTTAGCTTTGTAATCAAAGTTCTTAATGTCTTTTCTGAGGTCTTCCAGCTCTTGTTTTAACTCGTCAATATTTGAAATACTGAAAAGTTCTTGCTTTAATTTTTTCCAATTTAAATCTTTCAATGTGGCCATATGCTCCTCCTAAAGACTCAAGCATTTACTAATTCAATTTGCTATTATCAATAATGTGCGCAATTGTCATTGGAAAACTGTCTGTTTGAGGGAAAAATTGACTTTTTCAAACCCTCTGGGGTGTACAAACACAGTCTTTCTCAGATATCTTAATGAACTTATGAGATCCCTGTTTGAAAATACAGTTAACAACACAATTCGACCTTTGCCAGAGAATATTTTATCTCTCAATTTATGGAAAAGAAAAGAACAGCCAGAAGATATTTGGGTGGCCGGTGTTTTTCATCGAATCGACGATCAAGCTTTGTTAATTGGCCAAGGTGAGACTCTGATTTTAGAAAATTTTTCAGAAGATTCGCTTCTAGAAATTGATGAAAATATAACTTCACAATTCACGGCTCAACTATTGAGACCTGGTGATAAAGTGGCCGTCTGTAATTTATCCGGTCCACTAAGAATTTTAGTAATTAGAGCCAACTCATCCACTCATCAGACCACAGATCCTTTAAAAGTGCTCACATTTTTTAAAAACTCACAACATTGGGAAAATTACCTAAGTCAAGTTCGTACTTTTTTTATCGAGAGAGGGTTTGCTCATATCACAACCCCAAATTTAGTTCTCTCGACCGCGATGGAGTCAGCCTTAGAGCCCTTTCAAACAGACTTGAATTTTTTAAATTTTAAAAAACAAGTTTATTTAGCAACGAGTCCTGAATTTCATTTGAAAAGAGCTATGGCTGATGGGCTCACTGAGATTTTTGAAATCACTCCCTGCTTTCGCAACAATGAAAAGGGGTTTCAACATTTACCAGAGTTCACTATGCTTGAATGGTATCGTTCTTACGGGAAACTTGAGCAACTCATTCAAGACATTCAGGACTTGCTAGTATTTTTAATGCCCCAGGAAGGACAATACACTTATAAAGAAAGATCAGTCAGAGAGCTATTTCATGACATCCTTGGTTTTGATTTAACACCTGATACAACAACTAAAGATTTACAAGCTTTGGCCAAAAAACTTGATTTGAACTTTTCAACACAAGACAGTTGGGATGATCTTTTTCATTTGGTTTTTATTGCTAAGATCGAATCTCACTTAGGGTTTGAAGGCATTGATTATGTTTATGATTACCCAAAATCTCAGTCTGCTTTAGCTAAGGTAAATAACAACGGCTGGACCGATCGCTTCGAAATGTATTGGCAAGGTTATGAAATTGCCAATGCCTTCAATGAGTTAATTGACCCTGGGATTTTGAAAGATAGGTTTTTGCACGAGCAACAAAAAAAAATAAAACTAGGATACAAGGCAATTCCGCCTCTTGATGAGCATCTCATTCAAGCGATGACTTTGGGTTTGCCAACATCCGCCGGCATTGCTTTAGGTTTAGAAAGGCTTTACATGGCTATCAATAAAAGCTCTCAGATTGAAAACTTAAAGTATTTTACAAGTGATTTTAAATAATTGTTTCTAGGTTATTTGAGAAAAGTAAAGGGAGAGCTTTTCAAGTGAATACTATTCAAGCGGGCCTTTTGAGTTGTTAACGGCTTCTTTGAGCTCTTTACCAACTTTGAAAAACGGTAATTTTTTATCTTTAACTTCAATAACTTCACCAGTTCTTGGGTTTCTACCTTTGTAAGAACCATAGGCTCTATTAACAAAAGATCCAAAACCTCTGATTTCAATGCGGTCGCCTTTTAAGAGCGACTCAACCATGGAATCAAATATCGTGTTCACAACCGTCTCCGCTTTCACTCGGGTGATTTTGGCTTCTTCACTGATGAGATTGATTAAGTCTGCTTTTGTCATAAATTCCTCGTAAATGATTGAAACTACTCTAATTGTAAAGGCTTCCGAAGAAAAGTAAAAATGAATTCTGATATTATTTTAAACTTACAGCTAAAGTCGAGCTCTTTGCTACTAGACCCGCGAAATTTGCAGCTGAAGGGAGTTATTAACGATACTTACCCGTTGACAGAAGTATTTTTCTGTATGCGTCAAGGGTGTTTTGCACCATCCTTTTTAAATCAAAAAGGCTAAGCACATCTTTTTGAGCAGATTCACCAATGGCTTCCCCTTCGATATCGTCAGTGAACGCGTTCAAGATCATTTGGCTAAGCTTTTCAATTTGTGAGGAACTTAGTAAATAACCATTGATGTTGTTTTTAATAACGTTGGCAACTGGGTTTCTCGGAGATGCGACAATTACTTTTCTTTGAGCCATAGCTTCAAGGAGGCGTGCTTCAAAACCTGCTGCTTGTTGACTGAGACTGATGTATATATCCGCCAGAGCAAGTAAGTCGGGACTGTCTTCAAACTTAGTTGCATCCAGATAAATCACTTTTGAGCCCAGCACTAAGTTGTAGATAACTAACTCAAGGTTTTTTGGTAAAGGTTCTTTGCCAATCAAAACGAGGCGGGATGACGGTTTTTTAATGGCCACCTTGGCAAAGGCATGTAGTAAGTTTTTAATGGTTGATGATTCTCTGATATCAACATGACTTATGGCGAGTTTTGAGTGTTTGGGTATGTTTAGTTTTTCTCTTAACTCTTCAGATTTTTCACGCGGTGATAAATCTTTAACTTCAATGCCGTAGGGAATCGAAAAGGTCTTCATACTTGGAAATAAATAAAAGCGCTCTAAATATTTTTTTTGTATAGGAGTAGAAACAAAAACTCCATCCGAAGCCTTTAGCAGCTTTCGGTCATTCTGAAAGTAAGTGTGAAGAAATGTGTACGCAATGGTGAAACTTGTGCTGATAATCCCTTTGATGGTGTCGCTCGACATACTCAATAACGAAAAAAGCTGAGACATTTTGATGGAGCGAACATCAAATGCGACAGCTGCGTTGTGCAAATCGGTGTTTAATCCGATTTCGAGTCCAGTATTATCGATACTATGGACAATGTGAAACTCTTGCTTTTCGTTGAGTTCTAAAAATTTATCCAAAGCTTTTTTTGGAAAATCTTTGAGTTTGCCTTTTTTAAACAAGTAAAAGGCTTTGACGTTCTCTTCAACAATTTCAATTTTTTCATCGGGGTTTGACCAAGAAATAACAGTGAGATTGTGCTCTTGAGCTAAATTTCTAGCGATGGGCCATAGAAAGCCAGACTCAGGGTTGCGCCCTAGCATGGGAAAGTTTTTAGCGATTAAGCAAATATTGAGCTTTTCTGGCAGTCTTTGTTTAAACATTTACTTTAACTGTTCAATTCTCTCGATGAGTTGGGGAAGCACTTTTTTATTGGCTTCCGGAAGTTCATAATCACCCAATGAGTTCCAGTCCACCCATTTTAATTCTTGATGGTGTAAGCTTTTTGGCTCTCCTTGCCAGAACTTAACTAGATAAAATAACAACAAAATGCCGGCACCACTGTAATCATGGGTGACTGCAAGGAGTAAGTCCTCAACTTTGCAGTTGATGTTGAGCTCTTCATTGAGCTCACGCATCAGGGCACTTTCCGGAGTTTCTCCGAGTTCAATTTTGCCGCCAGGAAACTCCCAGAGGCCGGGCAAGTTTTTTTCCTCTGGTCTCATACCGAGAAGAACCTTGTCACCGCTGATAATAATCCCCGTTGAAACAGGTATCCAAATTGGTCGCTTTTTTATGACAGGGCCTCCCGAGCAACAGATTTAAAAAAATTGGGCCCAGAAAAAACAAGTGCTGAATAGACCTGAACAAGATCTGCGCCAAGATTCAGTCTATCGTAAACATCTTCAGGAGTTAATACCCCACCACAAGAAATAATAATTTGATCCTTTCTTTTGTCTTTCAGGTACTCTACGCAGTCCTTTAATAGGTTTCGACTGATCGCAGCGAGGTGTTTACCGGAAATGCCACCTTGTTGTGGAGCCCAATCAAGATTGTTGCGATCTGTGGTGGTGTTACTGACGATCCAACCATCAATACCCACCTGAAGACTGATTTCAAGGAGGTTGAAAAGTTCCTCTTGTTGGATGTCAGGACTCAATTTGATGAGCAGTGGCTTTGGATTGGGTAAATTTTTATTGTGGCTAATGATCGGGTTTAAAAAATTAAAGAAATAATTTTTTGAAAATAAGTCTCTTAAGTTTTTAGTGTTGGGACTTGATATATTTAAAACAAAAGCATCGACTTCGTTATTCAAACAATCAATCACCTGGATGTAATCGAGGTGTGCGTCCTCATTTTTTGTGGTTCGGTTTTTGCCAATGTTAGCAAATACGGGTGTGTGTCTCGACTTGAGTGCTTGTAGATTTTTAAGGCAGTGCTGCATGCCCTTATTGGGAAAGCCCATTTTATTCCAAAGCCCAAGCTCTTTGATGTTTCTCATCATGATTTTACCGGGGTTTGGTGTTTGAGGCTGGGGAGTGATGGTTCCAAGCTCTACAAAACCAGCCCCGAACGACCACCAACCAGCTAGGGAATCACCATTCTTATCAACGCCACCAGCAATGCCGAGTGGGTTTTCAAATTTTAAGCCTTTCCAAGTGAGACTTTTCCATGAATAGCTCTTAGAAGGTCGAAGCCAACTGTGCAGTTTTAAAAAAAAAGGACTCACATCATGAGCAAGTTGACTGGGTAGTAGAAGCCAAGGTTTTCTTACCAAGCAAGACCTCGTAACTTCATGGCCTTTTCAAGACGTTGCAAAGATACAGCCATAGCGGAGATGCGCATATCTTTTTTAGAGTTTTGCGAGAAGTCCCAAACTGTGTCAAAAGATCGGTACATAATAGTTTTTAACTTATCTCTAACTTCTTCAGCCGACCAAAATAGCCAAACAATGTCTTGAACCCATTCAAAGTAACTGACGACAACACCGCCACCGTTGGCTAAGATATCAGGGACAACCATAATCCCCTTTTCGTGAAGGTAAGACGTCGCTTCTGAAGTGACAGGGCCGTTGGCTCCCTCAACAATGATTTTAGCTCGCACATTTTCCATGTTAGATTTATTAATTGCATTGTCTAGAGCACATGGGCTGAGGATGTCGACATCAAGCGCGAGCAATTCGTCATTGCTGATGGTTTCTGCCTCTGGGTAGCCTTTGATAGATCCATTTTTAAATGAGTAATTGATCAAGTCGGGAATATTTAACCCGTTTTTGTTGTAAACACCACCGCTAACATCACTGACAGCAACCACTTTGGCGTTGAGTTTAAAGGCTTCGTTGGCAGCATGAAGGCCAACCTTTCCAAAGCCTTGAATTGCAATCGTTGAGTCTTCCATTTTTTTGTTTTGTACAGACAAAGCTTTTTCAGAAACAAAAATAACACCAAGCCCAGTTGCAGAGTCGCGCCCGTGGGAACCGCCGATTTCAACGGGCTTTCCTGTGACCACACCTGTTTGGGCAAAACCAAATTCAGTTGAGTAGGTGTCTAGCATCCAAGCCATGGTTTGTGAGCTGGTTCCAACATCTGGAGCTGGAATGTCTTTGTCGGGTCCAATGAAAGGGCCGAGCTCTGAAGTGAAACTACGAGTGAGGCGCTGCATTTCAGATTCAGTTAAAGTTTTAGGGTCAATTGTGATTCCACCTTTCGCACCACCAAGAGGTAAGTTAAGAAGAGAATTTTTATAAGTCATCAGTGCTGATAGTGCTGCGACCTCACTAATGTTGACGTCCTGGTGAAATCGAAGACCGCCTTTGAAGGGGCCTAGGGTTTGATTGTGTTGAACGCGGTAGCCTGTGAATGTTTTAATTTTGTTGTTGTCCATGCGGACAGGAACAGAAACTGTGATGGCTCTACGAGGATACTTCAATCGTTCGAGGGCATTTTCATTAATTTCAATGAGCTTCCCAGCTTTGTCTACGTTTTGTAAAACGTTCTGGTAAAGTTCGCCTTCAGTTAAAAAATCCATCATCACTCCATCTTTTTTTGCGACTCAAAACTCGTTCAAACTAGGGGTTAAAATATTGCACTAATAATAGGTCAATTTATCGCAATAATTGCCATTGAAAGATAGAAGAAACAATAAAAACATGGGCTTGCTAACGCTCTATGTAAAAAGTGCATAAATCTGCTAGCAATTAAAGCTTTTGCATTTATGTGAAGAGGCGAATAGTCTACCGGCTATAAGCTGAATTTTTAGATTGATTTAAACTTAGGACGCTCCATGAATCTAAGCCTTATTGATGACTCCCAATTAAAAAAAATAAAATCATCTATCTCTGAAAAACTGTCATCGTTTAAAAACGTCAAGGTCTTAACCCTCGGTGATATTGGCATTGATGAATACATTCATGGACAGGTTCACCGTATCAGCCCAGAGGCTCCGGTGCCTGTGTTGGACGTGACTCAAAGAGAAAATCGACTTGGACTAGCCGCCAACGTTGCTAAAAACGTGGCTCACTTATCAGCGCAATCTCAATTGATTTCTGTGGTAGGAGACGATCAAAGCCAAGATGAAATCAAAGCTTTGTGTTTGGAGCATGGCTTACAAATTCAATTTGTCTGTGACCCGAGCCGACCTACAACAAAAAAAACTAGGGTCATTCATGATTCACATCACATTGTTAGAATTGATGAAGAGAAAAAAAAGTACATTTCTAAAGAGGTTGAAGATCAACTTCTTGCCAACTTCGCTCAACACTTACCTAGTTGCGATGTTGTGATTGTCGAAGATTACAATAAAGGGGTTGTCACAGAGCGAGTTTGCCAAGAAGTCATTCAACAAAGTCAAAAGTTTGGTAAACCAGTTTTTATTGATCCACACATTGAAACGCCTGTGCACTTTTACAAAGGGGCTGACCTTTTAAAGCCAAATATAAACGAAGTTTATGCTCTTTTAAAACAGTCAAAGTCGGCAATAGATAATAGTGAAGACTTACACTTCGAGTTGGCACAAAAGCTAATGCAGGATCAGAACATTGATGAACTTCTGCTCACTCTGGGAAAGGATGGAATGGCTGTTTTTTCTGGAAATAAAACTTCAATCATGCCCACTGTGGCTAAGCAGGTCTATGATGTGACAGGAGCGGGCGACACTGTGATTGCTGTGTTGGCTCTTGGCAGGGCTATTGGGCTGGATCTTCTTGAGTCTAGCTTTCTTGGGAACCTTGCGGCGGGGTTCGTAGTTTCAAAAGTGGGAACCGTTTCTTGCAGTTATGATCAGTTGTTAGATGAGGTTGCTAAAATATAGACGACTATGAGATCCATTTGAGTCGGACTCCAAGTGTTAAATTTGAATTTTGATTGAGAACTTTTTTCATTTCTTAGGTTCTGAATTGTATTTTTTTCTAACTCAACTTAGATTATGACTATGCATATCAAACCCAGTTTCTATGATTTTACCTTGCCCCAGCTCGAGGAGTTTTTAACTGCTCGAGGGGAGAAGAAGTTCAGAGCGTCTCAGCTTTTCAAATGGGTTTATGCTGAGCAGGTCAGAACTCCAGATAATATGACGAACTTGGCAAAAACTTTCAGAGCGAGCCTGCCAGATTTGTTTAACTTTGAATTGTTAAAAGTGATCTCTGAAAAAATCAGTAAAGATGGCACCCGCAAATATTTGTTTGATGTAGGTGAGGGTATGAGTGTGGAGTCTGTTTTGATTCCTGGTTCAGGTGGTCGCCTAACCTTATGTGTGTCATCGGAAGTGGGTTGTAACTTAGCCTGTAAATTTTGTTTCACTGGAAAACAAAAACTTAAAAAGCGACTGTCTGCCGGTGAGATTGTGAGTCAGTTTTATCAAATTGGATTGCATCTTCCTGAGGACCAAAAAATTACCAACATTGTTTTTATGGGAATGGGCGAGCCTCTAGATAACCCTCAGGCTGTGTTTGATAGCATCGACATTTTGACATCAGATCACGGGTTCTCTTTGTCGCGCAAAAAAATCACCGTTTCGACCTCAGGCATTGTGCCTATGATTCCATTGATCACTAAGTCGGGCACGCGTCTGGCGGTGAGTTTGAATGGTTCCAATGATGAGGTTCGTAGTTCTGTGATGCCGATCAATAAAAAGTGGCCCATCAATAAGCTTTTAGAGGCCTGTTCACAGCACGCAGAGGCAACCAAACAAAAAGTCACTTTTGAATATGTTTTATTAAAAGGGGTGACGGACAAGCCGGAGCATGCTGCGGAACTTTACAACTTAACTAAAAAAATACCCTGCAAGATAAACATTATCCCTTTTAATGAGCACCCAGACTCTGGTTACTTGCGACCAGAAGATCCAACTATTTTAAAATTTCAGAATAAACTCATTAATTTAGGCGCTCAAGTTTTGCTTAGAAAGACCATGGGCAGAGACATTTACGCAGCTTGCGGTCAATTGACCACGCTCAAGAATGAAAATAAAAACAAAGCCATATCACTTAATTAAATAACATAATGAACTCTTAAGAGGTTTAAGATGAATAATATATTAGTAGTTGGATCCGTAGCATACGACACCATAGAAACTCCTGTGCAAAAAAAAGAGTTCATACTTGGAGGGTCTGCAAATTATTTCTCTTTAAGTTCAAGTTTACTCGTGCCAGTGCGAGTTGTTGGCGTTGTCGGTGATGATTATAAAAGTTCTGACTTAGAAATGCTCAAAGAAAGAAACATTGATTTGGCAGGCTTGCAAAGTGTACCTGGAAAAACATTTCATTGGGTTGGAAAGTACGAAGATGCCATGAACGAGGCGATCACACTAGAAACACACCTAAATGTTTTTGAGCAATTCAACCCACAACTTCCTGAGCAGTACACATCATCTGATATAGTTTTTTTGGCCAACATCGACCCTGAGCTTCAGTTAAAAGTTCTTGAGCAAGTGGAGTCACCAAAATTGATTGGAGCTGACACTATGAACTTTTGGATCCAGTCCAAAAAAGATAAGCTTTTAGATATGATCGCCAAGATTGATATTTTAACGATTAATGAAACTGAGGCTCGCATGCTTACGGGTGAGTTCAATATTAATTTAGCGATTCAAAAGATGGCTCAGATGGGTCCAAAGTATGTTATCGTTAAACGTGGTGAATACGGGTTTATTGCCTACGATAAAGCCTCAGATGAAATGTTTGTTATGCCAGCTTTTCCAGTTCAAACCATTGTTGATCCTACAGGAGCTGGGGACACATTTGCTGGTGGACTTTTCAGTTACTTATCATGTCTTAACGAGTGGACCTTCAACGACATTAAAAGAGCTTGTATTCATGGCTCTGTGGTGGCTAGTTACACCGTCGAAGGTATGGGAGTTGAAAAAGTTAAAGACATTCAATTGTCTGATATTCAGAGCAGGACTACAGATTATTTAAAAATCATTCAGGTTGGCAATCACGCTAAAGCCATTGAAGAAGTTACTTCAAAGAGTGCTCATTCCTAAGATTATTTAATAATTACCCATTCAGACCAAGGTCTCAGTCAGATAGAACTCATTGCTGTTAATGCTCAAGATAGCATTAATGGCATTGGCACCTACTTTGGTCTTAACTGTTTAATTATTTTTCTCCTAAAAAAGTTAAAAATAAACACGGGCAACTCAAGAAAAACTCAATGATTTCCGATGACTTACTGATGGGAAAGAAAAAGGGAAAAGTTTTAGCTTTAGAACTGGTTGGTGATTTGTTTGATAAAAACAAAGACAAAAATTCTAAAAAAAATAAAGAGCCAGGTACAGAGGTTTTAACCACTCCAACGGAGATGCCGCAGCTTGATGAGGTGGCTACCGAAAAAATATCAAAAACTCAGTTGCACACACTTGAAAGTGAGGTGAGCCCAGAACAACAATCAACTTTAGCGGCATCAAGGGTTAGTTTAGATAACAGTCTTGAAAGAACTTTAAGTCAGACAAACAATTTAAAGAAAGCTCAAAATAAAATTCTGAAACTAGAAAGTGTGATCGATGAATTGAGGCAAGAGAATGAGCAGCTCATTGCTGCGACAGAGTCTTTCAAAAAAAATGATGAAGAATTGAGTGTTAAGCTCAAAGATTTAAAAATACAACTTGTAGAAGCGAAAGAGCAATTTGATGAGGAAAAGTCGATCATTGTTGAGAGCAAAAACTCACTTGAAAAACAACTGAGAGAGGCCAAGTCTGAAATTGAACAACTCAAAAGTCGTCTGAATTCTAATTTGAAAAAAATACGTGTTCGAGAACGAGAGTTAGAAAATAGATTGGAAATCATAAAAATGGACAACGTTTCTTTGCAAAGAAGTAAAGACGAACGATTGCTCAACCTCAAAAGGCAGATTGATGATATTCACATGGAGCTTGACGGTTATAAACAAAAAGAAAAGGTTTTAGATTTAGAGCTTGAGAAGAATAAAAATATGTTAAGGAAAACAGTAAAGGCTTTGAGGTTAGCTTTAACTATGCTAGAGATGGACGAAGAAAGTTTTAAGAATATTTCAGGTGGTGAGAGTTAAACCAAATGTCAAAAAAAATAAAACTAGTAGTGAGTGATCTTCATCTTGGGTTAGGGTTATCTTTAAAAGATGGCCGAAATAACCATCTCGAAGAGTTTTATTTCGACGAAAAATTTAATGAGTTTATTGAGTACTACACCAAAGGTAAATATTCCGATTATGAAGTTGAAATCATTCTTAACGGGGATATCTTTAATTTCATACAAGTTGATTATAAAGGCCACTATCTCACCGTTATCACTGAAGAGATTTCTCTAGAAAAGTTTAAAAACATCGTTGCAGGTCATAAAATATTTTTTGATACCCTCAGAAATTTTGTTAAAGATTCAAAACATTCAATCACCTATGTTGTTGGTAATCACGATCAGGGTATGCTTTGGCCAAGAGTGCGCAATTACCTTGATGAAGTTTTGCAAACAAAAGTGAAGTATAAAAATATTGTTTATTATTTTGATGGTGTTCACATTGAGCATGGGCATATGCATGAGGCTGCCAACCGCCTTGATCCCAGAAAATTTTACTTAAGAAAGAACTTACCTGAGCCAATTTTAAATTTACCTTTTGGTTCTTATTTCTTTTTAGAGTTTGTTTTAAAAATTAAACAAAAGCACCCACATGTTGATAAAGTGAGGCCTTTTAACAAAATGTTGAAGTGGGCTCTTGTGAATGAAACCATGTTCACGATCAAAGGTTTTAGTAAGCTAGTGTGGTATTTCATCCATTCGTTTTTCTTTCGTACTGGTGACCGTGGGTGGACCTTTCAAAATTTAGTACAAATTATTTTAGAAAGCGCTATTTTTCCAGACCTTGGGGACTCGGCTAAAAAAATACTTAAGGACGACAGAATACATACAGTTATCTTTGGTCACACTCATGTTTATCAGTACAGGCAATTTGCCAACGGCAAAGAATACTTTAACACGGGAACGTGGACAGATCTGACATCTTTAGATATTACATCATTAGGAAAAATCACTAAGTTAACATATGTTTTGATTGAGTACCCTGAAAACGAAGACGGGGAGCCAAGAGGGCGCCTTAAGGAGTGGAAAGGTTACCACCGAATTGAAGAGGATGTCATTATAGCGTGATCAAGTTTACACTTCCTGATTTAGCACCAAGTCCCTTAACAATTTCAAAATTTATAAATAATTACAAACCTCATTTTGATAGACACTTGCGTTCCAAAGACGTTTTGGATCAGCTCTGTCAGTACGCTCAAAAAACACAATCAAATGATCAGCACATATCCATCGTTGGAATGGGAGGAAGCAGTTTGGGGTTAAAGGCCCTATGTGAAGCTCTTGACCTCACTGGTCGGGTGACCTTCTTTGACAACGTTGATGCATTTAGTTTTGAAAAGAAAATCAATACTGTGAGTAAAAAAAACAATCATTGGTTCGTGATCTCAAAATCGGGATCCACTCAAGAGGTGCATACTTTATTAGACTTTATCATTCAGTTAGATTCTGATTGCACTCAAAAGATGACGGTCATAACTACCGATAATGAGAATCCTCTGAGGTTATGGGCTGATAACTCAAGTGTGCCTGTGTTTTTTATACCTGAAGATGTTGGGGGCAGGTACTCTGTTTTTACGCCAGTAGGTCTTTTACCACTTTTGTTTTTAGATCAAAAGGTTGAAGATGTAAAAGAAGGGGTTACCTGGGCTTTACAGCAAAGAGATTTGATAAGTGATCTTTCAAATTCTTTGTATCAATCTGTTATTAACGGCGATTATTTACACTTATATTGGTTTTATTCAGACACTTTGATGAGTTCAGGTTTGTGGTTGCAACAATTATGGATGGAATCTTTGTCGAAAAAGAAAACTTTAAGTGGCGAATCTGCTCCACCAGTGAGCTCACTCTTTTTAGCCCGAGGCTCAAGTGATCAGCACTCACTATTGCAAGAAGTTGCCGCTGGAAGAAAAAACAAATTAGTTACTTTTATATCTGATGAGCGCTCTGTGAAGTTTGGTCAAAAATTAAAGTCATCCCTTGGCCTTGTGAAACATAATCTTTCTGGTTTTGCTTTGGGTGAACTTTTACAAGCACAGTGCATAGCGACCAATGAAGCTTTACAAGCTGAAGGTGTAAAAACTATGAGTCTTCATTTTGAAGAGGTGTCTTTAAAAAGTGTTTCCGCTTTTATGACTCTGTACATGGTTTCAGTGGTAGCTATTGCTAATGAGATGAATATTGATCCATTGAACCAGCCAGGAGTCGAGTCTAGCAAAGAGATCACAAAAAAGATTCTAAGTAGACTTAAACTTTAAAATTTTTTAAAATATTGCATATGAATGATGAATTTGACTCTGAAAAAACCAGTGTAATAACAAGTGATACTTTTAAACTCAGAATAGCTGAAGCAGGCAAAGCGCCTCCTTGTTTGGTTTTATTAGTGGGTCCAGCCAACGCGGTCGGCAGACAATGGCCTATTGAGAATGACAATTATGTTGTCGGTCGTTCTATTCAAGCTCAAATTAGTGTTGATGATGGGAGTGTGAGTAAGTCACATGCTAAAATTTCATTAGAGTCCGGTGCCGTTTCTATCATTGATTTAGAATCAACAAATAAAACCATAGTTAATGGCAGTGTACTGACTCCACTTTCACCAAAGATTTTAGAAAACAACGATCAGATTAAGCTTGGTAATGTTATTTTTAAATTTTTAGAAAAAGGAAACATTGAAACTGTATCAGTAGCTCAAACTTATGAAAAAGCAAACATAGATCCTTTAACACAAATTTATAATAAAGGAGCCTTGGAGCATAAGGGGATTGAGTATTTTAAAAAGTCACAACTGTTAGATGTTCCTTTCAGCATTATAACATTTGATATCGATCACTTTAAAAAAGTGAACGACACTTATGGACACTCTGCGGGTGATTATATTTTAAAAGAAGTGGCAAAAGATATAAATGGCCTTATTCGAGGAAATGATTTCTTTGCGCGTTCTGGTGGTGAAGAGTTCACCGCAATTTTGCTCGGGGGAGACAGCAAGCAGGCCGCCGATGTTGCCGAAAGAATGAGAACGACAATAGCTAACAGAGAATTTAACTTTCAGGGCACACAAATTCCAATCACAATCTCATTGGGAGCTTCCACAAAAGGAAGAGCAGACCATTCATGGCTGGATGTGTTCGACCGTGCTGACCAGGCCTTGTATAAGTCTAAAGAAGGCGGTCGCAACCAAGTTAACTTGGCCTAATCCATCAAAACATAAGCACAGCTAATTCAAAAAAAAACAAATACTTAACTCACCGTTTCGCAAAAAGGTGGTCCGCACCTTAACGCACCATTTCGCAAAAAAGTGCGGACCACCTTTTTGGTGTATTCGATGGTGGTGGGGGCTTTTTGGACAAAGTGCCACCGATTCGTATGGCATTTATATTGCAATTCTTACATTTAGGAAAATCTGGACGACAAGATGTCTCCAGTAAAAAGCACTTAAGAGGATGCTTTTTGAAGCTAAATAGGAAGTGGGAATTAGCAAAATAGACGCTCGTCGTCTGAAAATCTCAACATGCTTTCACTAAGGAAGGGGGGAGATTTTTGTGTGTGTGGATAAATCACTAGTCAATAAAGTGCAGCAAGGAGAAGAATCGGCGTACGTAGAAATAGTAAAAAAATACAGACCAATACTCATTAAGTTTTGTTTTAAGAAAACACAAAACTTACCGTTGTCTGAGGATATTGTTCAAGACAGTCTTATTAAAAGTTATTTTAAAATAAATACTTTCGAAGGACGGTCATCATTTAAAAACTGGTTGTTCAAAATAACAATAAATACCCTCAGAAATAAAATCAGAAAAAACAGTCGGCACATGGTGAGCTTGGAGTCTTTACACTTCATTGTTGAAAATGAGGTGTCTGAAGACAACCTGTACAATAAGCAAGTGAGAGATTTAATTGAGCACGAAGTAGAAAAACTTCCTGCTAAACAAAAAAAAGCATTGAAGTTAAGAGTTTTTAAAGACATGAGCTTTAAAGAGATTTCAGATTTGATGGGGTGCCCTTACGACACGGCGAAAGCCAACTATCGCCACGGGCTATTAAAGCTAAAAAGGAGTTTTGAACAAGACAACTTAATCATCTTGAAAGACTTTTTAGTTGATGAAGGACGAGCTCTAGTAAAAAAGTATGAAATGTTATGACTAATAAGGATATTAAAAAATGAAATACTCATTTAAAAATAAAATTTCGTATTATATTTATGAAATTATTTTTATTTCACTCGTCTTAATTACAATTTCAATCAGCTACATTTCAACCTATTCAAAACAAACTACTAACGAATGTAATTTACTAACAGGACAGTGTGAACAAACCCTAGAAGAGGTGAATGTCAATAAAGTCAGTGAAAATTAAAAAAGTTGTTAGATAAAAATAATAAAAAAAGGGAGACATGGTCTCCCTTTTTTATTGAAAAAAGAGTGTTTGATAATTCTATTTGGTTAGAGTGTAAATTGGTAAATCGTCAGCTGCTCTTCGTCGCTCATCTCTGAAGAAGTCAACTTGAGCCTTTCTAGTAATGGTTCTTATATTGTGACAAAAAACACCATTTGGGCTAACATTAGCCACATAGATAGCGGCGTTGCGGCCAGGATCCGAAGTGATAACAACTTTTTCAAACTTCTTTCTGCGATCACTGCTATTTACAGTTCCACAAATTTCTGCGCCCGTAGCTGTGTTGCTAGCATGGTCGTTCATGACGAAGCTTAAAATTTTAATTTCATCTCTGGCAAAAGCTATAAGTGGCATTGATAATAGAATAAGGGCGATTAGTTTCATAGACGACTCCTTGTTAGAAACTTTTATTTGTTTTATTTCATTAAATTATCTTAAATAGGTAAAGATCTTTTTTGTTTTTATACGCTGCTTGATTTGGTAATAAAAGCTTTGAGGTCACTCTCAGGGGTGTCAGAGTTTTCTAGTTTTTTTAGGAATTCCAGAGTCTTATGAAAATCATCACCAAGGATTTTGTGCAATTTTTCAAAATCGGATAAATCCATCATATAGGTGAGATATGGAAGTAAACGGGCATTGTTCAGCTTTAGTTTTACAAAGTGTTGGTACTTTTTTGTCTTCATTTTTGGAAGTGTTTCCAGCTCGAACTGTGTTTGAATTTGTTTGAGACGACTTTCTTTGAGCGTGTCATTGATTTTTTGAGTTTCTTGATACCATTTTTTAAGATCTTCGAGCTGTTGAGTGATAAAAACAGAAAACAATTGATCATCACTGTATTCGTCATTGATGACTGAGTTTGTTTTTGAATCTGACCCTTCATATTTTTGATAAAACATTTTTGTTCCCACACGGGCTAAGAATGTTGCTAGGCGTTCATTGAAATTAGCGTTGTCTTTAATAAATAAAGTTGTGTGGATAGTTTCGTGAATGATCAAATCCACCAAATCAAAATCATCATAGCGCAACATGCTTGATAAAACAGGATCATTGAACCAACCTAGAGAGCTATAAGCTGTTACGCCTCGGACATAGGTGTCATAATTTTTATTTTTAAATTTGATCTGCTCTTTCAAAGCATCTTGTTTGTTAAAGAAACCTAAGTAGGGAAACTTACCCATGATAGGAAACGACCATTCATAGGATTTGAGCTCATACTTAGGAGCCACCCTTAAAAGGTAAGAAACATAATCTTGTTTGAGTTGGGCGTAGGTACTGTAGTTTTTAGTTTTTTTGAGTTTTAATTCATTCAAACAAAAATCTCTTACCTTAATGACCAATTCTAATTTTCTTTTTTGTTCTTGGGTTAAGTCTTTGTCTTTGAGAGCCTTATTGATATCTTTGCGGCTTAGTAAAAGCTTAACTTGTGATATGCCATTTTTGGTCACGTAACTGAGCATGCAGCCACTAGATAGAAAACTGAAGATAACAATAATTAAGATGTTCAATCGTAGAGAGTTTTTCATTAGAAGTATAAAGATAAACCAAAGCGAAAGGTGTAATCAAGAGAATCTTGACTGTCGCCAAGGGGACTTGCCCACATATCGGCGCCCAGTTTAATAAAAAACTTTTCACTTGTTTTTAACTTAATACCAATACCTGCACTGGGGACAATTCCTTTCACTGGGTCTAATTGACTAGAGCCGACATCCACAATTCGTTCTATGCGTTTATCCATATAAGCTAAGCCCAATTTTAAATAAGGATGCAGTGGAGATTTGCGGTCACTAAAAGTTGTGACAAAATCCCCACCAAAAAGTTTGAAATCTGATTCAATGGTGACCTTAGAGTCATTTTCTGTGGGTAAACTTTGTAAGGTCGAGGAGCCTTGGGTGTAACTGAGTTCAATTGCTGAGCGTTCCCACAAGTACATGGCAAAAGATCCGGTTATAGAAAAAGTTTTTTGAAAATTATTGTCGTTTAATTGTGAATTGCGGATGTTGCCACTCAGGCTCACTTCTTTAACGGTGTTAGCAAAACTTATTTGGCTAAAAATCATTAAAAGAATTAAATATTTATACATAC
>JAHDFM010000055.1 GCA_020628165.1 Bdellovibrionales bacterium
ACACCACTTGCACAGTTAAAAACTAGTTTTAATACATAAAGGGCCATTGCTTTATTGCCCTTTATTTAAAAGTATAATGAATATTTTTTGCTTTATTTTGAAAGCCACTCAGGATACGTACACATAATACTTTACTTAATTTTATTTTTATACTGACTCTCTCCTGCTACAAATCTAATGAATTTTTCTCTAGATTGAATATTTTCTTTATCTTCTTTATACACAATGGCCATGCAAAAGACATTTTTGTTAAATTCAACTGTAGATTTACACTTATCATATAGTTTTCCGGCGATAATAATAAACTCTCTATATTTTGTACTATTTTTTTTTCTAAAATCCTCTAGTGTTGATGAAAACTCACGAAAGCTTTCTTTACTATGCCTTTCCGTTGACGTTAAGTCTTGAACATTAGCTTTAATTTTGTTGTTTTTACCGTATTTAACAAACTTATGTTTTTTTAATTTGGTTAAAAAAGAATCATGCATTTTTGGATCGTTCATAAAAAATATCGACCTTTTAATTTTACCTTTTTTACCAAACATTTTATTAATTTTATCTTCATTTCGAGATTCCATTGTTTTCACAACCAATAGACTGTTCAAATACTCATTGTACTCAAACGACTTAGCAATATCTCTTGCCCAAGCGTGATTAACAAATTCAGTCTTCGTTGGTGGTTTTTTAGCGTATGATTGCAAACTTAAAACAACTAAAATTAATGCAATTAAAAATTTCACCGGCGAACCTCCGTTCAGTGAGTTATTTTTTAATTTTAGTTAATGTTGTTATTTATGAATAATAGATTTCTTAAAACGAAACTTTTGTCTGTATAAAAAATTATAAGTCTTTAAGAACTGAGATGAAACTCGTTTCGTAATACTTTACAGAACAGACTTAACTCATTTTTAGCATTTTACGCATCCCTTTCATAAGGCTTCGCCTTGGCAGTTATTGATTTTTTTGGAAGCTTTTCTTTTACTATCTTTTGCTGAGATTTGGGCTTTGGTTTAACTCATTAAAACAGCCACTGGCTGTTTTTGCTTTTCTTAGTTGGTTTCTCGGCTTCGCCTCGGCATTTTACGCATCCCTTTCATAAGGCTTCGCCTTATTCGGTCTTTGTAAAAAGCAAACGGCGCATCAAAAATACCCACTGGGTATTTTTGATGCGCCGTTGGTAGCGAGGGAGGGACTTGAACCCCCGACACCCGGATTATGATTCCGGTGCTCTAACCAGCTGAGCTACCCCGCCTTGTGTGAAGCGTTATCTAAAGAGTCGCAGCCTAAATTGTCAATATTTAACTAATTTTCCACAAAAATAATGCATTGCTTTTGCCCTTTTCTAGATCACTCAGAATCATTGGTGATATAAATATTTCACATATGTTATAAAAATTACAGTTTAAACCATATGGGAGGGGACCATTATGAAACTAATATTAACATTAATAATTGCGGCAACTCACCTACACGCTTTTGCAAACACCGGCGAAATTAAAGACAAAGTTGAAGGTGTTGAAAACCTAATTGCTATCGAAGGAACCACAAGCGGTTACAACGAGTACTACAAAAAACAAAATAAACGTCACCGTGGCATCGACCGCAAAGCTGATGGTTTTGTTGACTTTGGCCTTGTACTGCCATCTATCACAAAAAAAGACTTAATCAGTTTTGACCTCAATAATTTCATCAGCCCAAAATCTGATGTTCTTAGGATTGTTGGTCAAGAGTTCGAAGTTCCTAGTAACTTATCACTACCTAAACAGAAAGAGTCTTACATAATTTCTGTCAGAATTAATAAACCTAATTTCACTGCCTATGTGAATGAACATGACGTATATAATATGAACGTTCTCCACGGTCGCTTTGAAGTAAAGCCTGTCGTCGATAAAATTAGAAAAGACAAACCAATTTTTGATCTTCTCAATGACTTTAACTTCCTTGGTGGGGGCCAATTGCAAATTGACTCTAGAGACAAATCGACTATCGATATAGATGTGAACAACTACTCACTTGTTGGTAAGGCCAACGTCACTGCACCTGAGTACAATGGCAATGAGTTCACTATTTTTAGTATGCCACTTGAGTCAGTAGATGGATTATTGCATCCGACGGATTTGAAATATGTAAACTCAAACAACACTCAAACTATCACCATAAATACCAATGGCAACCCAAGCTACACATTGAATGTTTTAACTAACAAGGTTCAAAAAGTAAAAGCTCCTAACTCGTCTAGCAATGCACGTGGTTCTCGTGGAAGCCGCACACAGTCTGATGACGATTTGTACCGTGCTGATTTTAGTAGAATGACAATGAACCTATTGCCAACCACTGAAAATTCTACTCCAGTTTTTCTAGACATCCCAGCTGTACCAAGTGTTTCTGAGGATGGCTTAATGATGACTCTTGTGCCACCACAAATGGTTGAGGGTATTACTCCGCTTGCTACTGTGATTGAGCTTGTACAGTCAGAGTTATTTAAAAATGGCGTGCTTGTTTCTGAACATAAAGAAGTTCTTTGGTCACAAACCCTTGATAATTGGGTCACTGACGTTGAGTTAGAAGGCATTGACTTTGAAAGAGTGGAAGGTGCCACTTACAGATATGAAGTTAGTTTCGTAGCTGCTGACGACAGCACTGTCATGAGCTCTAGTGAAGTCTTAGATCTCAGTGAATTTGCATATTTGACTAAAAACTATTTGGTCATTGATTAAAAACTTTATAAGATAAACCCATGAATAAATTGTTAGTATTTGTGGGTTTATTGTTATTTATGAGTGGATGCTCGTCCACTCCTACTGAAACCACCCACCAAATTTCCAACACTCAAGTTTATCGCAATAACTTCAACAATGTTTGGAGAGCGGCTCAAATTGCTCTGCAAAATTATCCTGTTAAAATCAATAACTCTGAAAAAGGAGTCATTGAAACTGAATTTATCAAAGAAGGCGATGTTTGGGCTCACCCCACCCGCTCTTCTAGCACCAGTAAACGCTACCAACTTAAACTTCGAGCGGTGAAAGGTGTTATTCAGTCAAAACCTGCCATAAAAATTATCATTTTAAAAAAAGTGAAGCACTTTAAAAATTTTGTCGAAGGCAGCACTGAAAGTCTAAGTGTCGACCATCTCGAAGAATCCACCATTTTGTACCGAATCAAGCGCGAACTGATCATTGATCTCGCTCTATCGAAACTTCAACAAGGCAGTTAATATGAATATCAAAAACAAAAACTTTTTAATCACCGGCGCCAGTCGCGGTATCGGCCTTGCCTTTGCCCAAAAAATTCAAGATCAAGCCGATGAAATTCATTTGGTTTCAAGGTCCATCAGCGATGCCATAAAAAGTGAGTTCAGCGAAAAAAACCGAGATAAAATCATCACTCACGCATTTGACTTGAGCAACACCGACACCTGCACTGA
>JAHDFM010000037.1:0-9622 GCA_020628165.1 Bdellovibrionales bacterium
TCCAATAGCTTTCTGGTTTGTTTTTCAAATCGTCCATAAATCACCTCTCTTTTAGCAAGTCGGTTCTTTTCTCTAAAGCTTTTGCGATCTGCAAAAAGAACCGGACACATAATTGTTTACATAAATATTTTGTTGCTGGCAAAAATTTTCAATTGAATCATTCAGCAATGACTCCAAAACTTTGTTTAAATTCTTGCTTGAAATACTGATAGAACGATCCTCCTATCAACTAAAAGAGATGTCCTTTTTATTTCTAAATTTATTATAAATAACAGATACTTATTAGTTACCACTTATATTGTCTTGATTTTTCATGAAAAATCATGATAATATAAAAGTTATGAAAGCTAAGAAATTTGCCACACAACTTGATGAAGAAGTTTTGAAAGACCTCAAAACATTTGCTGAAAGGTCTCAACGAAGTATTTCTAGTGTCGTAAATGAAGCAGTTGCAGAATACATTAGCAAATCACGCTTAAGACCAGCTTTTGCTAATGCCATGGATGAAGTCTTAAATGAAAATGAAGAGCTTCTAAAAAGACTCGCCAAGTGAAACTCACTTTATTTCTAAGCACTGCTGAAGTGCTTACACTTCATCAACAACTCATTCAAAGATTCGGGGGTTCAGCTGGGGTGCGAGACATAGGCCTGCTAGAAAGTTCTTTAATGAGACCTCAAACTGGATATTACAACAGTTTATCAGAACAAGCAGCTGCTCTTTTTCAAAGTTTAGCAAAAAATCATCCCTTTGTAGATGGAAACAAAAGAGTGGCTTTTGCCTCTATGGCCATCTTTTTAAGAATGAATAATTATCGAATTTCTGTTTCAGCTGATGAGGGCGAAGTTTTTTTAGTCCAGCATATAATTAGCAATAATGCCTCTATCGAAAAGATTGCAGATTGGATAGAAAAACATATCAAAAAAGCTTAACCAACTATACATACAATGACTTTAAATCAATCTGTTTAAATAAACTATTTGTGAATTCAAGATAAACATATTTGTAAAGAGGTTTTAACAATTTGTTCTGCCTCATATAGGTTTAACTTAGGTGCTTCACTATCCGGAACATCATAATATTTTAATAGTTGTTTTAATAACTCTTTATTCTCTGATGTATTATCTATTAGCCATTTAATGGCATCTTGCTTAGAACTACATTGCCCCGTAGACTCTAAATTTTTAATTCTAGCTACGCCACTAGTAATCCAAATAAGTTCATTCAATGACATTTGTTTGTCTTTAGGAAACTCGCCAATTTTATTAACTTTAGCTTTGATACTAGGAATCCAATAGGAGTGTTTATTGTCTGAAGCCCACTTTTTAAGGTCTTCGCTACTAACTTTTGGAATCATTTCTCTTATATTATCAACACCGAATAAAGTCTCCGACTCGTTTAAAATTTTCCACTGATCGGGAGGTAAAATGCCCTCGTCTATAGAACATGGAGAGTTTTTAAAGTTATAAAACCTTTTTACTCGTATTGATGAATCATCCTTATAAAGTAAAAAACCATCTAACAATTCAGACTTATACAAAGAGTTCCATTTTTTAAACTGCAGCGTGAATTTTTCTAACAACTCAATTGAATTTAAATAGATGATAACATCTAAATCACTGCGAGCTGAAACCCAATCATCAGTTGCTGCAGAACCATAGATGAGCCCACTTGTTTGCTGATTCATTTCATCAAAGAACATATACTTTAATTCTGATAGATATTTTTTTAACATATTAAATAGATTTTTCTTTTTTTTAATTAATAACATTTACATCATTATATATTTAAATAGTTCCTCTTATTTTTAAATGCTCGGCTGCTTCCACCAGGTAAGCGCTTGGTTTACTTCTGTGGGTTTGAAGCCAACGGATTCGTAAATTTTAGCGGCATGATAGTCGGCATCTGCCTCCATGACTAATGTTTTTACTTTGTATTCGGCAAAGGCGGTTTTTGCTGCCTCATACACCAAGGTGCTACACACACCTTTTCTACGGTGTTCATGGTGTGTACTAACCATTTGAAACCTGCCAATATCTCCATCAAAATAAATTCCTAAACCACCCACTAACTGCTGACCCATAAAGGCACCAAACCAGTCGCCCGACCCACTGCCGTTTTGAATGTACTCTTTAAATTCAGTCATTCGTTCTTTTGCAAATTCATAAGAAGCTTCAAAGCTAGAAAAGTACTTTTCATCAGCGCCAAGAGCTCGATTTACTGTGGCTTGTTCCCATTCCTCAAGACTTGTTATTTTCTTTACTCTTAAAGAGTCATTGTGTTTTTTTGATTTTATTAAAGTTTGAGCGGTCAAGGCGATGCCCTTATCCAACTCATAACCAGCTTTTAAGAATTCACTAAAGTTTCCATCACTTTTCATCGAAGGGTTCCAAGTGAATAGATAATGACTAGGATTTTCAACATCGTAATATTCAAATTCTTCATGAAATTGCTTCTGCCACTTTTTTAAATCTCCTAGCTGCGGAGGACTGTCATATATGATGTAATTACCCCAATGATAGTTGGGAGATTTCGGACTTTTGATCACAACATAATTGTCTTTATTAATTATCTCAGAGAACTGCTTGTTATACATTATGTCTGTTTTTCTTGCTAAAGATGAGATATCCATAATCTTTTCCATATTTTGCTTTAGTTAATAATATCAACTGTTGAACTTAACATTTAATAAGTCAAACCTTATTCAAACCTACTAATATTATTAAATGAAATTCTTATTTAGATTTCATCTCTCTTTCATAATTACAAAATTGAATGGTTTTATTGATAACCTCTTCAACTCGTAATAGATTCTTATTTATGGATATTGAAAGTGTCATTCTAAACCGAAGAACCATTCACAATTACAATACGGACATTGTTTCTGATGAAATCATTCATAAAGCGCTCAATTGCTTTTTGCATGCTCCTAACCATAAACACACGCAGCCATGGAAGATACTGATCGCAAACCAAGAACAACGTGAGAAACTCATACAGTTAAACCTGCAACTGAAATCTGAGCAGAAAACACTCAATGACATTGAAATTAAAGCTTTGCGCACAAAAATGTCTAATCCTAGCCACTTGATGATAGTTCTGCAAAAAAATGTTTTTGATAATGATTTTCAAAGCAAAGAAGATTACGCAGCTGTCTCTGGGGCTATTTTAAATATGCAGCTTTACTTATGGTCACAAAAAATTGGTTGCAAATGGTCAAGTGGTAAAGTGACCTTTCACCCGTCCACTTATGAACTTTTAAATATTGATCCAAAAACTTATACCATAGTTGGTTTTAACTGGGCTGGTTATTTTGATCGAACGCCACCGAAACCAAAAAAACAAAATGTTGAAGATCTCTTAATTTAAATTAACAATTTTTGAGCTTAAAAAATAAATTATCAAAAACACTATTAATAAATTTTTATGATTTTTAATTTAATCAGTTTGCAGATCATCGTGATTTGCTTTGTTTATTATCGTTTCTTGGGCAAACGCTTTTTCGTACTTTATGTAGCTACTTTACCTACCTATTCGCCATAGTCTTGTTTCAGTATGAAACAACCTTTAACAAAGACGTGTTTATTTAATGTTTATGGCCTTTCATAATCAAGGTAATCCACTTATTTGTCGATAAATATCAATAACATAAGGAACGTTAATCTTTGCAATTTTTGATTAAAAAAATGTTTTTTATATTTCTAGGAGTTTGCTCTGTTTTTTTACTGTCATGCAGTTATGAAAAAACACAGCTTACTCTCGGGTCTGCCTTCGACAACACTTGGGAGTTTTCATCCGGGCAAAACTATGACTTCAACGATCAGTTGATTGAATTTTCAAATGGTAGAGCACAGCTCAAAGCCCTTGATCTCGTAACAACAGACAGTGAGTTTGATTCTAGCACAAATGCAGGAACAGTATTAAGCAACAATCAATTAACTTTGGAGCCAAGTAAGTCTAGCAACACCGATTTATTAAACATTCTGCCAGATAGAGCTAGCAATTTACTTGCGTATTGGAAATTTGAACAAAACTTAGATGACAGCAGTAGTAACGCTAATAACGGCAACGACAATGGCGGTGTTACTTTTGCTCAAGCTAAAGTCGGTACTGGCGTTCATTTAGATGGAATCGACGATTCTATCAGCACAGTCGTCACTGGCATTAACAACCAAGTTACTTGGGTTGGTTGGGTCAAGTTTAACTCTTTTGAAAATACATTTCCGAGACTTTTTATAAATAGCTCACTAGACATATATTCATCGACTAGCAATCAAGGTTTATCTGTCATATCAGGTCGCGCCGGAGGTGTTGCAGACCGAGGCCTGTGGAACATACCTCCAATGACTTTCGAAAAAGAAAAGTGGTATTTCATAGCAGTTCGCTACGATATGTCTGATAACAACAATGACCCTGAAATATTTATTGATGGTTCTGTCATTGCCATCGTTGAAAATGAAGCACCGGAAGGTGCTCTTAATGTTACAGCGACAGTCAACCTTGGCGATACAGGTGGTGGAACTCGTCGCTTAAATGGAGCACTTGACGAAGTGGCTCTCTACGACACTTTACTTTCTGATGAAGAGATCCAAACCATATACAACGCTCAATCTAAAATTTTTGCAGAAGACAACTCATTGTCACCAACGTGGACTCCAAAATGGAATCATCTGGTCGGTTATTGGAAGATGGATGGCAATTGGGACGATTCCTCTGACAACAACAATCATGGCACAGAAACAGGTCCGGTGTTTTCTTCAGATAGCTTCATTGGGAGTCACACTGGGCTATTTGATGGCACGGATGATTACGTAACTGTTCCTCATTCTGCAGACTTTGCCAACGACAGTGAAATCACTGTTATGGCTTGGGCCAAAGCCACTGGCCCTTGTTTTGGTGACTCTATTGCCGTTAAAGGTTTAGGTGCTTATGAATGGATACTGTACTGCTCTGGCACACCAGAAGCACGCTACTCAGCGTTTTTAAGAACAACTAGTGGTGCAATAGCTACAGGAGCAACAATAAACTCCATGCATCGCTGGGTGCACATAGCAATGACCTACAATCGCTCTCTACCTGACAAACGACTGCGAATGCATTTAAACGGCGAACTGATTGATTTTCATAACGGCTCAGACACTGCCATTGATCTGAACACCCTAGATTTATATTTTGGACCACAATTTTCTGGCGTATCTAATGGCTTCCCTGGATACATTGATGAGGTATCTTTATGGAGCAAAGCCCTCAGCCAAAGTGAAATCAATTTGATTTACCAACGCCAAAAACAAAAGTTTGCCAGTCACTATGATTCAACTGTTCTTGACCTTGGCAGTGTGACAGCTACATGGCCCGACTTTTCCTGGCTCACCAACTTACCTTTTGGCAAAGAGCTCGTGGGTGATTATGACGGAGATAACACACCAAACACAGACAGCACTGCAAGCTACTCAAGCCTCAACTCAAACTTTGGCAATGGCCTGATAGCTTATTGGCCACTCAATGAAGATGCTCTTGACACAGCCCCAGGCGGTCTGGATTTTGAAGACTATTCTGGTCTTGGAAACCACGGGTATGAAGTTGACGGAGTCATTCCAGGTGCCGAAGGAAAATTTTTAAAAAGTGCTCAGTATCGTGGACTCGATGAAAACATTGTTGTGAGTAGCAATCCAACACTTGAAGTTGCTAACACTTTATCTGGATCGCTGTGGGTGAAGTTGCCTCTCACAAACAATATTAATCACGCACAAATTTTTGGTAAAACTAATTTTTCTAATGCCGGCTGGTCAATCTCTAGAAATGGTAGCACTGACCAAATCAATTTACGCACTGACACGAATTTAACTACTAACGATTACATAACATCTAATGCAACTATTTTTGATGATCAATGGCACCACATCGCATTCGTTCTCGATCAAGGTGTGCGCAGAGTTTATGTCGACGGCGTCCTTGATAATGCAGACACTTACCCACATGGCGCTGGATTTTCAAACACTGTTTTTTTAAGGATTGGTCGCATTGGCTCTTTTGAACTCTTCGGTGAAATTGACGAAGTGGCTTTATGGAACAGAGCCCTTACAGACAACGAAGTGTTAGAACTTTATCGACGAGGAGCCAACCGCATTAAGCTGCAAGTGAAAAGCTGTATCGACCTGGCTTGCAACTGCAATAGTTATAATGTTGCCCCAGCAGGAAGTACAAATGACTGTGACGGCGACGGCACGGCCAATGAGCTCGATGATGATGACTCCTACAAAGCAAAGTTCATCGGCCCTGGCGGTAGCGGCAGCACTTACTATAGCGAGCTCTTCAACAAAAACAGCTCTGACATCTCTTTTAGCTGTGCATTAAATACTAGTGACTATGATGCTGGCGTTTGTGCTTATGATGAGGTGGCTTACCTAGGAAATTCAAAAACAACAGGGCCAGAATTTTTAACTGCTGACTACACCCAATTTGTTGACCCATCTTCTAATCGCTACCTGCAGTACCGAGTTTATTTAGAGGCTGATGACAACTCCGCCTGCAGCGGCTCTCCTTGTTTACCTGAACTTACACAAGTGAACTTTAATGTTAACAATGAAACAAAGTACTCAAGTGAGTATGTCGAAGTGAAACCAAAATCAGCCATTACATTTAATCAACTGAAAGCTATAGATATTAACGCGAGCGCCTGTGCTACTTTTCGTTTAGCTAGGTCGGGAACTGATTTCTATCACGATGGCACCAGTTGGGTCATAGTTTCTGATGAATCTCATCGCAACATTGCCTCTGAAGTGCAAAACAACTTCACTCAGTTTGCCAGTCAGTTTGGTGCTGGGCTTTTAGAAGTCAAAGGGTACTTAAAGTCAGACCCAACACAAACTTCGCAGTGTGTGATTAATGATATAGATGTCGATTTTAATTGAATGATAATTTATTGATTCTTTTTAAAGAAAAAAAAATCCTACAAATACACAAGGAGAAACGTATTTGTAGGACTTTCTAGATTTTCTCACAATCTTCCTCCCACTTTGGCGTATCTTAGCCCCCCTAGGCCCCTGATACTTTAAGTTCAATCCCCAAAGAACTTAAGTGGTTGAACTATAGTTATAAAAATTTGAGGTTTTAGTAAAATTGTTTATTTTCAGAGTTTGTATAAGATATCGTTATATAGATTTGTAGAGATTTCGCAGGCAAAACACAGCCTAAGTGCTTAATATTATAAGTATTAAAACCAGTTTTTAGGACTCACTTGGTAACTCTTGCAAAACAAACAATCATTATGGCTACCCATTTTGACAAATATTACATGCCATCGTCACGTGTCTTCATAAAAATTCATCTTTATAGTCTGTGATTTCGATATAATTTTTATGACTTAAGTCGGTTTCACAGTATGAACACTGTCTCAACCTGAGACAAAGACCTAATTTGAGACACATTTTATTCTTTCCCACAAAAAATTCAGGTAAAATAGAAGTTCTCATTTATGTGAAGGAGGGGTCTCATGAATAAGAAGTTCTTTACCGTCATTGCGTTAATTTTTTTATATGTTGGTATTTTTTCTCCTTCTATTTTCGCTGATTCAGATGAAGATGGCAAAAAAAACACAGGAGTTGAAACTGTTAAATACATAGAAAAAATCAACGATGAGATTGCAAATTTAGAGTCAAAGTTAGATGAGGCCAATTGCGAAGAGAATTCAACAAGTCAAAACTGCAAAACTTTAAAAGCCCAAATAGAAAGAAAAAAAAATACACTGGCAAATGCAAAGTCACTTTTACCAAGCAAGAAAGCAGCACCCAATACTTGTGAAGGAAAATACGAAAAAGTTGAAGAATTACGTAGTGAAACTGTAAAAGACTGCAAAAAGTCAGGATATAATTTAGACAGTTGTATTCAGACCTATAAAAAATGTCTAGGTGAAAGTAAAAACACTAAAAAATGTCCTTTCGAAAGTATCTCTAACTTAAAAGGTAAAAATAAAACTGTAGAACGCTTAGATAAAGAAGTCGCTAAATACAAAGACGATGAAAAAGATCATAATGATGATATCAGCAAGCTTAATCAAGAAGTTATTGAGTACACACAAAAAGTTCACCAAGCTCAACTCGATCAGCAAAATGCTGTAGCTGATTATCAAAAACAAATGCAAGATCAAAAACAAGAAAAAATTGCTGAATCGGCAAGATTATTACAAGAGCTAGATAAGCTGAAATACCAAGTAGAAGATCTTCAGCGAGGTAAAACTGATTTAGAAACAAAAAAAAATTATGACGTCAAGGATCTTGAGCTAGGATGTTATGATGAAGCTTTACGTATTTATAACGAAAAGCGTGGAATCTGTTTAGCAAGACGACAGAAAAGAATCCGTGAAGGTAAATATAGAACTCGTGGGTTCGGCAGAGGTTTTTTTGGAGTACACTCTAGATCTTGTTCTGAGAGCAAAGCCAAAGAATGGCGAGCACATTTTGCAAGTATTTGTCGTACTGGAGAGCGCTATAAAGACGGTAAAAAAAGACTTGAAGAAAAGTTTAATCGTGATTCTAGCTTGGCTGACCAACAGATTAAAAGACTTAGAGAAGGCTATAACCAAGCTTATCAAGCTTACAACAGACACATTACAGTCAATCAACTGGGTTATAATGATGAGCAAAGAAAACTCGTACAACTACAAAAAGAACTTGTGCTTAAAGTTCAAGAAGCACAAGCCATGCTTGATAATAAAAAAGCTGAACTTAGCAAGCTCATAATCAGCCAAAGAGAACTTCAAACATTAATACAGACTGAAGAAAGCAATCTTCTCAAAATCCAAGCAACCAATGAAGAGGTCCGAGATTTAGCTGCAGAGAATGGTGTTCATAATTTGGATAAAATTGAAGACACAAGAGCTGCTCTTAATGGAGCACTCAATTACTTCAATAGATTTGGAACCTTTAGTCGTGATTGCTGCGACGAAAACAAGTACGACATATGTAGCGATAAGCAAATTCAAAGAACAAACTCTAGGTCGTCTAGAAGTACACAACGTTAAATATTCAAAGCTTAAAGCTTAAAAATTAAAATATAATGATTATTAGAAACCATAACTTTAACATAGTTTAAAAAGACCCAGCTTGCAGTTCTCAGCTGATACCACAACATCACTTTATATGCCCTGCATAGAGCGCTCACCAAATAGCATATATTCCTTATAATTCACTGCATTTTAAGGTAGATTGAAATACTTTATTAATTTGCGCATTCGGGAGTCAATATGCTCAAAAAGCTTCTCATTCTTTTATTTGTATTAGGCTTGATTGGTGTTGGTGTCGTCGCTGGAGTGGTTGTTCACTACTCAAAGGATCTTCCAGAGATTGTTAAAGTGAAAGACTACAAACCTTTGCTTGTCAGCGAAGTGTATGATCGCAACGAAAAAAAGATTGGCGAATTTTTTAGAGAACGTCGTAAGATGACTCCCATTGAAGACATTCCTGAAATTGTGAAGCAAGCTTTCATCTCTGCTGAAGATTCCTCTTTTTACAAACACAGTGGCATTAATCCAACTGCTATTTTCCGAGCAATCATTGCCAACTTAAAAGCGGGGCGCAAAGTGCAAGGCGGCTCGACCATCACCCAACAGGTGGCAAAATCCATTGT
>JAHDFM010000037.1:9722-20844 GCA_020628165.1 Bdellovibrionales bacterium
CCCACTCGCTACACTCCCATTTACAAACCTAAATCTGCCAAGAACCGACAAAAATATGTTCTCGGTCGCATGGCTGATGAAGGTTACATCACTAAAAAACAAGCTGAAGAAGCAATTAACGAAGACCTCAGTGTTTACACCAAAGTGAATTACGAAGAAAAAGCGCCTTACTTTTTAGAGACCATTCGCCAAACTGTGGTGAAGCACTTGGGTGAAAAAGCGCTTTTAGATGAAGGCCTTAAAATATACACAAGCCTCGACAGCGAAAAGCAAGACTTTGCCCAAGCCAAAGTGCGCAAAGGTGTTGAAGATCTCGATAAACGTCAAGGTTACCGCGGAGTCGTCAAAAACATCACTACGACTGAAGAAGTCTCTGAGTTTTTGTTAAAGACCAGAGATCAACTCATGACTGAATTCTCCCCGCTTAAAGTGATCAAGCCTGATGGCACTATCATTAAAAAAACAAAACTCAACCTTACTGGCAAAGATGAAAATGGAAATAAGCTACCAAATCTGCCCGATTACATTAAGGTGGGAGACATTGTTGATGCCGTTGTCACCGAAGTGAACGACAAAGCAGGCGTTACAACTGTGCGCTTCGCCGAGCAAAAAGGAATGATCGACATCAGCACAATGGAATGGGCCCGCAAACCTAACCCTAAGGTTTCTCCCAAGTGGGCTCAAAAAATAAAACGTCCATCGCAAGTTCTAAAAAAAGGCGATGTTATCAAAGTTAAAGTTCAAGCGAAAACTTTTAAGCCAGAACGCCTCGCAGGCACCATTAAAGCCGCCAAAGCCAAAGACACTTGGCCCGAAAAAACACCACGCTATTTGGATCATGCTGAAGTCACCTTAGAACAGGAGCCAATTGCACAAGGTGCTCTCCTATCACTTGATAACAACACTATGGATATCATAGCCATGGTCGGTGGTTACGACTTTGCTAAATCAAAATACAACTGTGCCATACAAGCTGCCAGACAAACTGGCTCTTCATTCAAGGCTTTTGTTTATGCCTCTGCTTTAGATCACGGCTATACTCCAGCTTCAATACTAATTGATGCGCCACTTGTATTTAAACAAAAAAACACCAACTGGAAACCAACCAATTACACTCACAAATTTAAAGGGGATATTCTTTTTAGAAGTGCCATGGCTCAGTCCCTCAATATTCCTACCATCAAGCTCATTATGGAAATGGGAGTTCAGTGGGTTTCTGACTACTCAAAACGACTTGGTATTTTTAGCCCACTCAATATGGATTACACTTTAGCTCTTGGCTCGAGCAGTGTCACCCTCTACGAAATGACCAAATCGTTTTCTCATTTCCCAAGACTTGGTAAAAAAATGGAGCCGGTGATCATTCATAAAATATTAGATCAAGAAGGCAACGAAGTCCTCGGCAAACTTAGCCTTGATGATCGCTTTGGTGAAGAGATTAACTCTCTTAACGAAGAGCTCGCTGAACGCAAAAAAAATAATTTTGCCGGCGCTGGCAACAACCCAGACGGACAAAAACCTATTGATGGCAGTGATGATGACGTTGTTAAGCCGGAAGGCACCGATGAGACCACAAGCTTCAACGATGATGGCCAATCAAATAAAAAAACGTTTTATAAGCCGAAGCTGTTTTTTGACAATCCAAACCAGCTGATCAAGCCAACAACGGCCTTCTTAACCACCTCTCTCCTTAAAGCGGCAGTGACGGAGCCCAACGCAACGGGCTTGCGTGCAAGCGCCCTTGGGCGACCTCTAGCAGGAAAAACAGGCACCACTAACGAGGAGTTCGACGCTTGGTTCATTGGTTACACTCCTCAGATCACCACTGGTGTCTGGGCTGGATACCTCAAAGAGCGCTCACTCGGCGCTGGAGAAGGCGGCGGACGAACGGCCCTTCCTATTTGGTTAGAGTACATGAAAGATGCTCACGAAAATCTAGAGAAAAAAGACTTTACTGTGCCTAATGGGATTGTATTTTCTAATATTGATGCTACAAGTGGAAAGATCGCCTCTGAAGATTCAGAGAACGTCATAAAACAACCGTTTCTTGCTGGCACACAACCAACAGTGAGTGAAGACACACCCTCAGATGAAGACGCCAAAAACTTTTACAAGGATGACTTGGCCGATTAATGAAGAATGAAATTAAATTAAAAGGTGTTAAACAGAACAACCTTAAAAACATCGATATAAATATTCCCATCGGATCGTTCACCACTATTTGTGGTCCGAGTGGATCTGGCAAGAGTTCTCTTGCCTTTGAAACTTTGTACGCTGAAGGTCAACGACGTTATATTGAAAACTTATCCAACTACACTAAGCAGTTTTTAAACAAAGCGCCCAAGCCCGACATAGAGTCTATCGAAAACATTCCGCCTTCGATCTCACTGGAACAAAAAAACAGTGTTAAATCATCGAGATCATCTGTCGGTACAACAACAGAAATCACTGATTACCTCCGCCTTTTATATGAAAAAGCAGGAGAGGCCTACTGCCCTGACCACGACATCGTGCTCAGTAAACACAACCCGCAAAATGCCACTGAAACTGCGATCAAACAGTTTGGAAAAAAACGTGGTTACATTTTGTTTCCGCTTCCAAAAGACAAGCGACACTTAAAAGCTAAAGATTTACTAAAAAGCCTGATGCAAGATGGGTTCATGCGAATCTACATTCCCAAGACCACTCGCAAAAAAAAGGTCGCTAAGAAAAAAACTAAAAAAAACAGCAAAGTTGCCACTCCCAAAATTTACCAAAAGGTGACGTTGGGAGAATTTTTTGAACTTTCTGATAAAAAATTTGCCACCAAAGGAATCCCCAATAAAGATGTGTACATCGTTGTTGACCGAGTTGTTTTTAATAAAGCCAGTGAAACACGTTTATATGATTCTTTTTATCAAGCCTTCAACAGCTCAACCAAATACGCCCAGTTTGCTCGCGGCCAAGCTGTACTTTTAACTACAGAAGGGCACCGAGTGAATTTCAGTGAAGAGTACTCTTGCTCTGTTTGTGATTACACCTTTCCTAATATCGACTCGCGACTCTTTAGTTTTAACTCACCGATTGGAGCTTGTGAAAACTGCAGTGGCTTTGGCAACGTCTTAGAAATTGATCCAGAAAAAGTCATACCAAACCCAAAACTCTCTTTGCGCGAAGGGGCTATTAAGCCTTTCACTATGCCGAGCGGTAAGACTGACAAACGAAAAATGCTCAAGTACTGCGAAAAAGCAAAAATCAATATCGACACGCCTTGGGAGCTGCTACCTAAAAAACACCAAAGAGCCATTTGGGACGGGAACAAGGATTTTTACGGTGTGCTCGGTGTGTTTGAGTACCTAGAAACCAAAAAGTACAAAATGCATGTGCGCGTTTTTCTAGCCAGACACAAAAGCCCTAAACCTTGTAAAACCTGTAAAGGCACACGCTTAAAAAAAGAAAGCCTACAAGTTTTTGTAAAAGACAAGGACATCGCACAACTCAGTAGCTTAACCATCGCACGTTTACATAAATTCATAAGCCAGTTAAAGCTCACTCCAGAAAAACAAGAGGTCTGTAAAGAAGTTCTTGCGCAACTCACTGCACGCCTTTCTTACCTGCTTGAAGTGGGTGTTGGGTATTTAACTCTCGACCGCCCCACTAAAACTTTATCAGGTGGAGAGTTCCAGCGCATCATGCTTTCGAATCAGTTAGGCATGGGCTTATCGCAAACGCTTTACGTCTTAGATGAGCCCACCATTGGTTTACACCCTCGCGACAATGACCGTTTGATACAAATTCTAAAAGAGCTCAATGCTCTTGGTAATACTCTTGTCGTTGTTGAACACGATTTAGACGTTATTAAAAATAGCTCACATATCATTGAATTGGGGCCTGGCTCTGGACACCTTGGTGGTGAAATTATTTACTCCGGTGTTGAAAAAAAGTTTTACGACTGCAAAGATTCTAAAACGGCAAATCACTTATCACCCAACAGTTGGGTGCCGTTAAAAACTCCACGCACAGTGAACTTCAGCAATAAGCGTTACACACTTGAGATCAACGGCTGTAACAGCAACAACCTTAAAAATGTCGATTTAAAAATTCCGCTCAATCGCCTAGTCACGGTGACTGGTGTGAGTGGCTCTGGCAAATCAACTTTAATTAGTAATACATTGTACCCTGCCTTAGCGCGCGCTTTGAACATTGAGTTTAAGCCCGGTGGCACTTACAAATCTTTAAAGGGCATCGACAACTTAAAAAGTGCTCTTTACATTGATCAGTCGCCCATTGGTAAAACAGCGCGCAGCACACCTGTGAGTTATTTAAAAGTGTACGATGCCATTCGATCTTTAATGGTGTCTTCATCTGAAGCTTTAGCACGTGGCTATAAGCCTTCTACATTTAGTTTGAACGTCGATGGTGGTCGTTGCCCAGTCTGTAAAGGCATCGGTTTTGAAATCATCGATATGATGTTTATGGACGACATAAAGATTGAGTGTGAAGCCTGTGACTCGAAAAAATTTCGCCCCGAAGTTTTAGATATCAAATTTCGCGGCAAAAACATCCACGAGATCTTATCTTTAACTGTCAAAGAGGCCATGGACTTTTTTGTGTCTTATCCCAATATCCGTAAGCCCCTAGCTTTGCTCAAAGAAGTGGGGCTTGATTACATTCAGCTTGGCCAAACAGCCAACACTTTGAGTGGTGGTGAAAGTCAGCGCTTAAAAGTTGCCAAAGAAATTCACTCCACCAACCAGCATGGCACTCTTTATATTTTAGATGAACCCACAACTGGGCTTCATTTTGATGAAGTGCGCTTACTTATAAAAGTTTTGAACAAACTTATTGAAGCCGGTGGCAGTGTGATCTTGATTGAGCACAACCTTGAAATTATCAAAAACTCTGATTACATCATTGATCTCGGCCCAGAAGCTGGAACCGGTGGGGGTAAAATCATTGCCGAAGGGTCACCGGAAGAGCTCATTAAAGTTAAGAAAAGCCACACCGGTCGCTACCTGAAAGAGTACTTGATGATGGGTAAAAAGTAGCAAAGTCTGAACCTTAGCTTCACTTATCACAACTGCACCGTGAAAATCATCCTAAGGATTAATACAACCTTGTGGTTTTGTGTTTAAATGCAACCCCATTTTTATACTTATGTACCTAAAATAATTAGTTTTTTTAGGCCATCTAAACGGTATCTTATTTAGTTGTTTTGTATTATATTCGCCAGACTATGAAAAACATGATGCTGACTATACTTAAGGAGTTTTTGCCACATAAAGGTAAGCTCATTCTCGCTTTCGTCCTTGGTGCTTTAATGTCACTCGGGAAATCAAGCATTCCTAAGCTTTTTGAATTTCTTACGGAAGCATGGACAAGTGGTGATGAGCAGATGACTTTGCTTCTACCTCTAGCCTTAAGTTCGATTTGGTTGTGTGTGAGTGTGCTAAGATTTTTTCATCTTTATATTATGCGAATGATTTCTGAAGTGATCACACTTAATTTTAGAAAAAAACTAATGAATAAATATTTGCGTTTAGATTTAAGTTACATTCAGAATTTCAACCGAGGCTCTGGCGGCCTAATGAGTCGTATGCTTAATGACATTAGCATCATTCAGAATGACCTTATGAAGATGGCTCATGTTATCCGTGAACCACTGCTGATCATCCTTGTGTTTGCCTATCTTTTGTATGTGGACTGGAAATTAGTCGCAATTATTTTGCTTTCTGCACCTATAATTTCTTGGGTGTTAAAGAGCCTTGCTAAAAAATTAAGACACTATGGCTCTCACAACCAAGAAAAAATGGAAGACCTCACCAAAACTCTGAAAGAGGGTCTTGATGGCGCCAGAATTATTCAGTCATTTAACCTCGAAAACGAGATGAATCAAAAATTTGATAAGCAGGCTGATGACTATTTAGGGTTACGGCGAAAAATCATTAAGTTTGAAGAGGCCTCGGGACCTGTGTCTGAAGCCATCACTACTTTTGCTCTTGCAGCTATCTTAGTTTACATTGGCCAACAAATTTTAGATAAACAACTGAACATCGGACAGTTTCTCAGTTTCAGTGTGGCTCTCACTTTATTATCGGAGTCTATCCGTAAACTACAACAAGCCTATATAAAACTACAACAAGTCAGTGTGGCTATAAAACGCATGAACGACGTTTTAGTGTCTGAACAAATGGTTCCACAAATAGCCAGTCCCAAAAAATTTCCGACGGACTGGCAAGACATCACTTTTAAAAATGTCAACTTTAGCTATGAAGACAACCAAGTGCTTAACAATGTGAACTTATCAGTAAAGCGCGGAGAAACCGTCGCTCTTGTGGGATCTAGTGGAGGTGGAAAAAGCACGCTTATTAATCTACTCCCCCGCTTTTATGACGTTCAATCAGGTGATATTCAAATCGGTGGCACTCCCATTAACCACATGGACTTGTTTGACTTGCGCTCTAAGATTGCCCTTGTTTCACAAGATATCTTTTTATTTTCAGACACGATCAAACAGAACTTACTTTACGGCTCTAAAGTAGAAAGCAACATCGAACAAGCAGCACAACTTGCCCATGCTCATGACTTTATCACCAAAACACCAAACGGCTACGACACTCAAGTTGGCGACATTGGCAATAAACTTTCGGGGGGACAAAAACAGCGCCTCAGCATTGCCAGAGCTTTCGTTAAAAATGCACCCATACTTATTTTAGATGAAGCCACCAGTGCCCTTGATTATGAAAGTGAACTTGAAGTGCAAAAGGGCCTACAAAAATTAATGGAAGGCCGAACCACGTTTATTATTGCTCATCGCCTGAGTACGATCATTAATGCTGATAAAATTGTCGTCCTAAACAAGGGGCAAGTCGTTGAACAAGGAACTCATGATGAGCTGCTTGCGCTTGGAAATGAGTATGCCAAACTTTATAAAATGCAGAACTAAACTTTTTATATAGTCTTCTGAACACGTATTTATAGACCTCATTTTTAAAAAAATATTTTGAATAAAGCACTTGAAGACAAAATCACATCGAAGTCTGGTCTGTATAAAAATTGAACTGTGTGATTAGTATCTATAAATTTATTAACAGTGTATTGACACTTTCATATGAAAGATAAACTCGTCTCTGTCAAAATATCTGACATTTTTAAGCGTGAGTTGTACAACATGTTCACTATTTTCATTTTATATAAACTCGACCAAAGCTTATACCAACGTCACAATGTGATAATTTCCTCGACCAACATCCTCTGTTTTTTTTGATTTTGTGTACAATAACTCAAGTTGAAAAATGTTTTGACGATATGTTCATTAGACACTTATAAAACGGAGAATCAAAGCATGATCAATTGGGATGAGTTTGAACATATACATGTGATAAAAAAATTAAAACAAATATTAAATTCATGGTGGAACATTGATATTGTTTTTACAGACGACAAAGGACATATCCGAGGTGTTAACTTTGGCGATCCTAAATTAATAAACCCGGCTGTAAAACTATTTCTATCTAAAGACACATCAAGAGATAGCCTTTCTCATGAAGTTTCTAAAAGTGTTGAAGACTTAAAAATTTCACAAAACAGATACGCCATGAGAAAGTGGGAAACGTCAGGTTTTGACATGGCCGTTGTCCCGATAGTTATCGACAACGAATTTATGGGGTCGGTTGTCGCCCTTGGCTTTTTAAAAGACGACAGCACAGCACAAAGACTCCCTGAGATTCAAGAGCGTTTAGCTATCTTTGGTGCTAATGGCGATGTCATTCAGCAAGCAGCCTCAAATATCCGTTACATTGACGATCACAACAGAGACCACTTCATTCAACTTGTTGAGCTCGTCGCGCAAGAAATTGTCACACTTCACCTTGAGATCACATCACGTGAAAACAGAATTGAAGAGCTCAATAAAGAGCTTGGTAGCAGATACAAATACGACAATATGATTGGTAAATCTAAGCCAATGCAAAGCCTTTACTCTCTTCTTGATAAAATTAAAGGAGCCGACAGCACCGTGTTGATTCAGGGTGAAAACGGGACGGGTAAAGAACTCATTGCAAAAGCCATTCACTACAACTCATTAAGAAAAGATAAGCAAATGGTTATCCAAAACTGCTCAGCCTTTAACGACAACCTATTAGAATCAGAATTATTTGGTCACGCTAAGGGATCATTTACTGGTGCTATCAAAGACAAGAAGGGCCTCTTTGAGATTGCTGACCGCGGAACATTCTTCTTGGATGAGATTGGTGACACCTCTCCAACCATGCAAGTGAAATTACTTCGTGTTTTACAAGAGGGCACCTTCACACCGGTAGGCTCTATTGAGTCACGCCAAGTGAATGTAAGAGTGCTTGCAGCGACAAACAAGAATTTAAAAGAAATGGTGGAAAAAGGAACCTTCAGAGAAGATTTGTACTACCGTTTAAATGTTATCAATATTCAAGTTCCTGCTCTGAGAGAGCGTAAAGAAGACATCCCTTTATTGACCGACTTTTTCTTAAACAGAGGTCATGATGGAACAGCACGAGGTCTCACTAACAGAGCTTTAGAAAAACTTTATGATTATCACTGGCCTGGAAATATTCGTGAGTTACAAAACGAAATGGAACGTGCACTAGTGCTATCTGGCAATGAAACAAAAATCACAGCTGACATGTTGTCGCCAAAGATCATTAACGCGAACTCAAAAACCAATATCCAAGGTTCACGTGTTCACGGCAAATTGAAAGATGCTCTCGAAGAGCTCGAAAAAGAAATGATTCAAGCTGGCCTCAGAAGAACTGGTTGGAACAAATCAAAGCTTGCCAAAGAGCTTGGAATCAGCCGAGCTGGTTTGATTATGAAAGTCGAAAAGTACAATTTAGATAAAAGAAAAATGGCCAAGTAAAGCCACTCACAAATAAGGCATCATTGTTAAACACCTGATGCCTTATTTTTAATTCTTAAACTTATATAACAAGGCATGACTCTTTTAAAAATATTAATCATTTTAACAGTCCTTGTTCCCTTCCCGTCTCACACGAAAACTAAAAAAAATTTCAAGAAATACTACTTAAATCAATACCCAAAAGGTATGTGTCGCCCAGATAAAGCGACGGCTCGCTGCTTTAATGGCAGTTATCAGCAATGCCTTAAAGCCTATTCCACATCTGCTAAATACTGCTTAAACAAGGTTAAAAGTAAAAAAATCAAAAGTACAAAAAAATATTCTCTTAAACTCAGTCAATGCACGCTTGCTCACTTCAAAAGAAATAACCGTCAAAGATATCTGAGCGATATTGGGGTTTGCAAACATGTTTACTAATACACTCTTCTTTTTGAGCTTAGTCATCGTTTGGCCTCAACTATTACAAGCTACTGGAATTGTAGATATCAAAGATGTTCTTAATAAATTAAAACAAAATGAGATAAACTACGCCAACGATATTGAAGGTAATGTTTTTTCTTTGAAAACCACAGATGATGTTTTAAATGCAGCAAAGAACAATAAATGCTTAAGCACTGTAACTAGTCCTGATGGATCGTTCAAAGGAATTGAAGTCAGTGATGATTATGTATTTATGGTGGAAGGAATCACTGAACAAGTTAAGTGTCAGTTGAACATTAACTTATGTAGTCCTTTTTATCGTGAAAGAGAAGAACTGCCCGACCTACCAGCTGAGGTCATATCACAGATGACAGCAATAGAACTTGCTGAAAACTTTAACAATGGTGTGTCTCAAAATTTATCAACTGAAAAGATCGAACAATTAAAAAGATATGACCGAGCAATAGCTGCTATTGTACAAAAACTAGATGGAATAAAACCCGCAGAACTAACTCTTAGCAGAATTATTGAGCTCTTAGAAAACTCTTTTAACGTCATTGTTGGTAAAACCATTGCTGTTTCAGGTTACTCAAATTTAGGAAAGAAAATTGAAACAATAATAAAAACAGAGGTCACCACAGGAGTTAGAGGTCAAATTGATAAGGTGAATGAACAAATCGTTTCAGAGATTAAAAACCACTCACTAACAAAAAAATATATCGATGCCATTGTAAATGATGAAGATGGAAAAGCTCGAAGTAAGGTGAATGTTTTAAAGCGGGCTAAAAATTTTTTAGAAAACAATCGAGTGCAAAGATTTGCAAATAAGCTAGGACTTAACTCAAGGTTAGCAGCAGCCGTTGGGGTAACAGCACTTTATGACCTTTATAAATATCAAATTCAAAAAAGAGCTGGTGTTTTTGATAGAGGTGTCATTGAGTATTACGAAGCTTGCTCGGGTCGCAAACATCAATTAACTGATGCTGAAATGGTTGGTGGAATAAATAAAGGTGATACCCTTAAATATTACAACAAATACCGAGCCATATATAAAAATGATGAGGACAATATTGCAGCTCAAAAAGAAGCCTTAGAAAAATTCTCATATGTTGACGACCCTCTTGTTGCAAAGATGAAGGCTGATGAATCTCTATGTAACATCACTGAAGAAGTTGATCTCGCAAAACTTTATAACTACACAATTTACGATTCTAACTTAATGAAAGACTTACTAACAGACCCTCTTATCTGTGAGTATTTAGAAAACACTTCAAAATATTTAAATATTCACCCATCACGCCAAAATGAAAGCCCAAAACTTACTTGTACAAAACCAAAAAATAAAATCGGCAAGAGACGTGTTGAAGTTAGTTTTGACAAGCCCAACACCAATCCCTATTCACAATTGTACGGAGATCCTTTTTATATAGACTACAAGTTAAATGATCAAGATAACTACATACCAACTAAATTAACTAGTGCTATAGACTTTTCACCCATTGGTTATAAGGCTGAAAACTTTACTTTTAGGGAAGTCAATTTAGGAAATTTTGTAGCTACTACTTTTAGAAGGGGTCCCCAACGAGGGGTTGATATTTTTGATTTTGATGATGGCAACAGAAGCAATTCTATCTTTTTTAACTGTAAAGAAGGTAAAACAACTTTATCAGGTCGTAATAAAAAATCTTTAATCTCTAGCAGTGGTCACCGAGTCAAAACAGACAAATGCACACAACGCGCTGAACTTTCAACACGAGATGGTTTTAATTATAGTAATTTTAGTGATGAAGAAAGTTACAGTCATTTTTATGCGGACCTAAACAGTTCTAG
>JAHDFM010000038.1:0-5258 GCA_020628165.1 Bdellovibrionales bacterium
TCAAAATCACTGGCACCTTGACCCTTATCTTTACCGTATCTATAGCCAAGTTCTAGGCCTAATATAAAATCATTAAGGTTCACGCCACCTTCAAGAGCAAGTGTTGCTGAATTGCTCATATCAATGTCTCTTACTTGGCCTGTGTTTTCATAAGTCATTTCACCATCATTGATAATGCCGAAGGAACCCAATATACCAACGTAAACAAAGTTATCAATCAAACGGTAGCCACCTAAAATAGAAATTCGGCCAAGGTCAATTTCTTGTTGCACGCCGTTTTCATCCACATCAGACGTGATCTTTTCATACCTTAAGCCAAACACGATCGGAATGAGCGGAATAGAAACTATGATGTCGGCACCAATCTCGCCAGTGTCATAGTCGATACTGCTGGACTCAAAACCCTCAGGCTGCCCTAGACCGTAACTGGCTCTGAGTTGAACAATGGCTAAAGAGGAGTGCGTGAATAGAATGAGTGTTGATAAAATAAAAAATTTGTAAATCAAGTTCATAGTTTTGGCCCCATTTATTAATTGCTAAAGTACAATGCAAAAATACCACACTTCAATTTGTTTGCAAATATTAATCTTGAATTCTAATGTTACCATTGTCATTTAAGTATCTGTAAATACAGCGTATTTTAAATTCTATTGAGGGCTGCAGGTCCTGCTGTTGCCTTGGTTTTTTTAGAGACAGTTAAAACCACCTCATGTACATTGAACAAGTGATGGCAAAAATTTTAAAAAATAAAAGTTTTCAGAACTTGTTAAAGATCACCTTTTCCCTGGTGATCTTGTATTTTCTCATCACAAAAAATAATATTGATTTTTATAAAATTCAGGACGCACTTTTAGATATGAAGTTAGTGTCTGTGCTCATGCTACTGGTGGGGCTCGCTTTAGTTTTTAACTCTTATCGCTGGATGAAGGTTTTGATGCTGCAAAGAGTGCCAACCCAGCTGTCTGCCATTATCAACTTTTCAATGATTGGCATCTTCTTTAACTTTCTACTGCCTAGTAATGTTGGAGGAGATGTTGTGAAAGCCATTCTCGCTGCCAACAAATGGGGCGAAAAGAAAACCAAAATACTTTTGTCGGTTCTGGTTGACCGAGTTTTTGGTTTATTGACTATGATGTCTCTTTCCATTTTGGGTTATATTATTCACTATAGTTATTTAAAACAGTTTAATGAAGTAAATCTCTCAGTCATATTTATTTCTATTGCTGTTGCTGTTTGTTGTGCCATGGCCGCTTTGTTGTATTTTGGGGCCAATTTAAGTTTTAAGTTTGAATTGCTTAACCGTGTTTTCTCATTTGTCAGAGAGGTTAAAAAAAGGCGGGGACATATTTTTGACCTCATTTCCTGCAAACTAATGAGCTACGGTTCAGCTCTTTGTCATATTTTATTTTTATTTTTTGTTTTCAGTCACTATGGCAAAGAGCTCCCTTTTTCCGTTTTGCTGTTTTGTGTTCCGATCGCAACTGTGCTTATGGCTGTTCCGTTATCACCGGGTGGAATCGGCGTGGGGCAGGCCATTTACTTTTATATGTTTAATATTTTTGAAGATGGACTTGGTGAGGTGGCCTTTTTTGCGGTGACGATCTTACAGGTGATTTATTTTATTTGGGCCATCATTGGCAGTGTTTGCTTTGCCTTCACTCCCATGACGGTGAAAGAGGTGCAAGAAGGATGATTGATGATAAGTCGCAGATGCTATCGGCATCAGTTAAAAAGCTGTTAAAACGAGGTGCTGATCACAACATTCGCAAAATTCTATTAAAAACTCATAAAGCCGATATTGGTGTTTTGTTAGACACTTTTCCTATTGCTGACAGAATTCATATCTTTAACTTACTGCCGACCATTGAGAAAAAAGCAGAAGTATTAAGTTATTTAGAAGACGAGTCACAGATAGAAATCATACAGCGCCTGTCTTCTGGCGAAGTCCTGAGCATCATTTCATTGCTCGACTCCGACGACGCCGCTGACTTATTGGGTAACTTGCCAGAAGATGAGTCTAGGCAAATCTTAGACTCCATGAAGAAAAAAGACTCCGAAGAAGTGGCTGATCTCATGGGCTACCCTGAGGACTCCGCCGGTGGTTTGATGAACTCCGATTACCTCAGTTTTCAAGAGGATGCGAAGGTCTCTGAAGTGATTCAATCCATTCAGGACAACGACGAGACGCAAGTTTCTTTTTATGTTTACGTTGAGAGTGAACACCAACATTTGATAGGTGTCGTCAGCTTAAAGCAGCTTTTGTTATCGAAAAAAACAGATGTGCTCAAAGAAATTATGATCACCGATGTTGTGTCCGTCACGGTTGATCGTCACCAAACAGAAGTGGCAAAGGTGGTGGAAAGGTACGACTTTTTATCCATACCTGTCGTGGATGCAAGTAACACCTTAGTTGGTGTGGTGACTGTTGATGATGTTTTAGATGTCATCAGAGAAGAGGCCGAAGAGAACATCATTCAAATGTCGCGAGCGGGGATTGGTGGAGAAAACACACTTTTTGAACACTTAAAAGCAAGGCTCACTTGGCTCCTGCTTTCCTTCATAGGCGGTTTGTTTTGCTTTGCCATAGTTTATTTTTTTGGTTTAAAGGAAAACGCAGAACCAGCTCCCATTTGGTTGATCGCAGGATTTTTGCCAATCGTTCTCACCTTGGTCGCCACTGCGGGCAACCAGTCTATGGCGGTGACCATTGGTGGGTTGAAAAGTGGTTATTTCAAAGCCAATTTACTTTGGAGTTTGTTGCGCAGAGAGCTGCTGCTTGCGTTGATCTTTTCAGTGATATTTTCAAGCTTGGTTTTGTTCTTTGGATTTTTTGTGATCTCATCGACTCCTTTGTTAGTTTCTTTAACAGGATCTTTGTTCATTATGATTTTATTGTCGGTGGTATTAGGTGCGATCACTCCTTACCTTATGGATAAAATAGGTCACGACCCCACCATTGTGTCGGTTCCTCTTTTTACAGTCAGTATTGAGCTCTTGTCTGTAGTTATTCTGTTTGCCTTGTCAGCAGGAGTGACTCTTTAATGACCGACAATGTTTTTGTAGTTAAAACCACCAAATACCTAGAGCGAGACTTGATCGTACAGACCTTATCAGCCACCAGTGGCAAGAGGTCTTTTTTGGCTCGAGGTGGTCAGCGCAGTAAAAAGCGCTTTGCCGGCGGAATGTTAGAAACAGGCAACTTATTGACAGTTGAATATAAGCCTGCTCGCAATGAAAATGGTCTTGCTACCATCAATGAAGCTAAGTTAGTGAAAAGCTTTGATGGGGCTAGAGCTGATTACGACAAAATCACTTTTATTTTTTCTATTTTTAAAATCATCCAAGTTATGGAGTGGGAAGAACAAGACTGTGAACGGCTCTTCTCCCTTCTTATTAATACACTCTGCTGCGTGGAAGAGGATTTGGCCTTAGACACACTTAGATTTATGTTTCTGTTAAAGATCCTTTATTTGCAAGGAACCATGCCCATCAACTCTGTTTCAATGCAGTGGTTAAAACTAGATATCAAAAAAAGTGATGAAATTGTTAAGACTGATGAATATTTTCATTACAAAAAGATCAGTGAACATTTGCTCAAAGAACTGACATCTAAAGAGCTTTAAGCAAATCAATAATTAAAAAAACCTTTTATTGAGTGAGCTATGGTCTTTTTGCAAAGGTGGATTCTCTCTTGCCAGAAAACCCTTTTTGTTTTTGCAATTGAAACTGAAAGTCACGCAAAGCTTGGTTCAAAACACTTTTGCAGGCGTAAGTTGTAAAGGTGCAAGTGCGAGCGGCGGAAGATTCAAGAACATATTTTAAAAAACCCTCTGACCATAGCTCAGGGCTGGTTCGGCTGCAAAAAGCATCGTAAAGTATAATATTAAATTTTCTTTCAAACACCGTCGTAAAGCCAATGGCTTTTTTTAAGCGAAGGTTGTTATTATCAAGATGACCTTTAAGAGCACTTTTTATGTCTTTTGACGCAAAATTATATTTGCTTGCAAATAACTTCAAAATGGTTTCATAGACTGGCTTTAAGGCCGATTCTTCATCATGAATCCAGGCAATGAATTGCTGGATTAAGAAAGGGTCCGACTCATAGCTTTCTAGGTAAAAATCTTTACTTGTGAGTCTCAGTGATTCACACACCGTCAAGATTTCGTTGTATCCCAAGCCAAGACCAACGCTCAGTACAGATAGTTTAGCTCCAAGAGGGAGCTCTTCAAATGGTTTAGCATAGATATAAATGGTTTCTGCAAAGGCACCACCGTGGCTGTGCATGGACTCTTCTTGCGTTTTGGTCTGTAAACGCAAGGTCGGAGATTGGTCAGCGGTTATAATAATTTCATAGTTTTTCTTCATGCTAAAAACATCAATACAAGCAGCACTTCCCTGGTGGCAAGTGAAAATTACGATGTGACTCTACAAGGTTGGGTGTGGTAACTCATTTGTATGGAATCGCAAGCAAAATGGAATGGCCTTCCTTACTATCCGATCAGCCAATTTTATAAAAATAAATTTGGTGAGAAGGTCTACAAGGTCTCTGTGAGTGTGGCACAAACTTGCCCCAATCGAGAGGGTTTGCGCGGTATGAAGGTCTGCAATTTCTGTGATGTTTGGGGGTCGGCTGCCTTTCCTGAAAATAGACATTTGCAGCTAAAAAAACAAATCGAGCTCACTAAAAATAAGATTGCCAGACGTTTTAAAGTGAAAAAGTTCTTGGTTTACTTTCAAGCCTACACCAACACCTTTGCCAAAACCTCTCAACTGCGTGAGCAGTTTGAAGTGGCCTGCGAGTTCCCTGATGTGTTGGGCTTTGTCGTGGGGACGAGGCCAGATTGTCTTTCCCACGCCGTGTTTGATTTGTGGAATGAGTACAGCCAATCCAAGTTTTTGTCTGTAGAGCTCGGAGTGCAAAGTTTTGACGAACAACAGCTACTATGGATGGACCGAGGCCATACGGCGGAGCAATCTATAAAGGCTTGTTATAAAATCAAAGAAAAGTGTCCAAAAGTGGATTTGGGCATTCACCTGATGTTTGGCCTTCCTGGAGAAAGTAAAGATGATATTATTCGGGCAGCCAAAAAGTGCAATGAACTGCCGATAGATAATGTCAAGATTCACAACTTACACGTTTTGAAAGACACTCCACTTGAAAAGATTTATCAGCGCGGAGAGTTCTCTCCCATTTCGCGCGACTCTTATGCTGATTTCACCGCCTTATTTTTGGCTAACTTGCGACCTGACATTGCCGT
>JAHDFM010000038.1:5358-20683 GCA_020628165.1 Bdellovibrionales bacterium
TCTGTGAGTCTCCAATCACGCGCGCTCCTTTTTTGTATTTAGGAGCAATGCTTTTAGACGCAAGTAAATAGCTATAAGTGAGGTTGTTGTTCTTGATGGGGAGCTTGGTGTTGATGGCCTGTAAATGCTCTGGAAGCTCAACAGGGACGCGGTGGTGGCACCAGTCTTTTTTTGAGTGAGTTAAGAGTGGGCAGGCGAGGTTATGGGTGCAAGGGGCAAGTAGGTTGTAGTCATTTTCTAATAAGTCAGTGCGCAGAGCTTGTAATCGACGTGTGGTTTTTTGTGTGGACGGTTCAATGATTAAAAGGTGCTCTGGTTTAAAAAAATCATCTGGCAAGGACGTCATTTCATTGAAAGAATAGGCATAAACAAAGAGTTTGTTTTCAAATACATTCACATTTAAAGTTTCACTGAATTGAGTTACGTTACTTTGATTCCAGTTTTTGTAAAGATCTAATGGCTCATGTGCAACATCAAATGAAGTCAATGACTGGTAAGGAAAACCTGTGTTCTCTAGTGCTAACTGTAGTGTCCCTGGTCCACAACCCACATCGACAATGTCGGTCGCTTTATTGATAAAAAAAGATTGAATGTTCTTGAGCACAGAAGTGAGCCTGAGCGCATTGAGGGGAAAGTAATAAAGCAGGTAAGCTGCAAGTAAGTTTGGTTTTTGCCAAATGTTAGAATGATCATTGAGTTCATTTTGATAGAGCGAAGAAAGACTTAAAATATTATTGAGAGTGCTTTGTTTGTTGTCGGGCGTGATGTTGTTGAGTTGATAAATTCGATTTAAAGTTTGTTGTGTTTCTTGCGTGAGTTTATAAGCCATGAGTATTGATTTTATCCGCCAATTAAATTGTGTCTAAATGTCTTTGTCTAGATACTATTTAAAAAAAATTTGCTTGAGAAGTGATAATGATTTTTTTACGCAGTTATTATTGTCTCAAAAACTGCCTCATTCTCGGTAAATTGTTTCTTCGTAGTTAAAGTTAACAACTTGGTCACCACTCAAAGGCTACTTACTAAATAACTGAAATTATTAGGCAAAAAGTTCAAAATTCACTTAAATATTGACCCTGTCAAAGGTTTCAGGCAAGACACTCATATCTATGTTAAATCAGGCTCAATCGATCATATCTGTTTGTCAGAGACTCTATAATAAAAACATGCTCGCCGCCGCCGACGGAAACGTCAGTTGCCGCTTAGCTGACGGCAATATATTGATCACACCCTCTGGGGTTTCTAAGGCGAATGTGAAACCTGAAGATATGGCTCTTCTTACGATAGAAGGTGAGGTGATCAAAGGAAAGCCTTCCAGCGAAAGTTTGATGCATCTGCAGGTGTACCAAAAGTGTGACCAGGCGAAAGCCGTAGTACACGCTCACCCCCCTCACGCCATTGCTTGGAGTGTGGCTTTTCCTGATCTCAAAGAGTTGCCGAGCACGTGTTTGTCAGAAGTGATTCTTGCTGCCGGAAGCATTCCTTTTGCTGATTATGCCAGACCAGGCACGGCCGACATGGGCAAGGTTTTGTTGCCTCATCTGCCAGACTGTCGCTTACTGATCTTATCTCGTCACGGGGCCCTTTCTTGGGGAGAAGACCTTAACGAAGCCGCTATGGGGATGGAGCGACTCGAGCACTCAGCACAGATCTTATATTTAGCACAATCCATGCAACAACTGACTCACTTGCCGCAATCAGAAGTGGAAGCTTTAAAACAAATGCGCAAAAAAATAGGACCGCGAACACTATGAACATGCAATCAATGTCACTGAAGTTTAATCAAAAAGAATTACAAATTTTGGATCAAACCTTGTTGCCGTTTGAAGAAAACTGGCTAACGGTGAAAGACCCAGACCATATGTTCTCCATTATAAAAACTTTAAAAGTGCGAGGCGCACCTCTCATTGGTGTTTCAGCAGCATTAGCGATGGCTTTATACGCACAATCTGAAAATAATGCTGAACTCTTTATTAGCAAGGCAAGGTACTTACGTGAGAGCCGCCCTACAGCGGTGAACTTAATGTACGCCATTGATCGTTTGATCAAAGTTGCAAAAGACAATTACAGTAGTGACGCGATCATGTCTGAAGCCCTTGCCATTTACCAAGAAGACATCGAGCTGTGTGAGGCCATAAGTTCTCATGGCGCAAAGTTAATCAACGAAGGCGATGTGATATTAACTCATTGTAATACGGGCGGCTTAGCGACAGCAGGAATTGGAACGGCCCTTGGTGTGATTCACAAAGCTCACACTCAAGGTAAAAACATACATGTTTACGTCGATGAGACCAGGCCTTTACTGCAAGGCGGGCGCTTAACAACTTGGGAGTTAGACAAAATCGGAGCTCCTTACAATTTGATTTGCGACAATATGGCGGGCTTTGTAATGCAAACAGAAAAAGTAGATAAAGTGATTGTTGGTGCCGACCGCATTGCTACCAATGGCGATTTCGCCAATAAGATCGGCACTTATTCATTGGCTGTTTTGTGCAAACATCATGGCATCGATTTTTATGTGGCAGCCCCTTTCACTACAGTTGATTTTGAATGTGAGTCAGGCGAGCAAATACCCATTGAGCAAAGGCGTCCTTTTGAACTCAAAGGTGTTCAAGGTCATTTTGGTCAAGTGCAGTGGGCTAAGAAAGAAGGTGTGAGTGTTTGCAACCCGGCCTTTGATGTCACTCCTGCAGAGCTCGTGACAGGCTGGATATTAGATACAGGTGTTTTTGACAAAGAGAGTATTAAGACTTTAAAGGTAAAGGGGTAATTCATGTTAGGACTTATCGGCGGATCAGGGTTTGAAAATTTTAAAGAGTTTGAAGTTGTGGAAGAGCTCGATGTGAACACACCTTTTGGTGAGGCGTCCAGTGGGTTTAAAAAAGTTAAAATTGACGGTGTTGAATGTCTTTTTTTATCTCGTCACGGTAAAAGTCATGAGTTACTCCCAAGTGAGATTAATTTTAGAGCCAATGTTTACAATTTTAAAAAGCACGGTGCTAAGGCCGTAGTCTCTTTTTCTGCTGTTGGCAGTTTAGCTAAAGAGTTCAAGCCAGGTGATATGGTAGTGCCAACACAGTACATCGATCGCACCAAAGGCCTTAGAAAGCACACCTTCTTAGGGAATGGCTGTGTGGGGCATGTGTCCTTAGCTCAACCCATTTGTCCGAACCTAGTAGAAACGGTAATGACGTTTTCTGCTGGTAAAGATTGGGACTCCCACTTTAAAAAAACCTATGTTTGCATTGAAGGGCCTTATTTCTCAACCCAAGCAGAGTCAAAGTGGTTTCGTGCTATTGGTGGAGACATTATTGGTATGACTCATTTTCCTGAGTTTGCTTTGATGCGTGAGGCGAGCCTTCCTTATTTGCCGTGTTGTTTTGTCACCGACTATGACTGTTGGGACGATTCCATTGAACATGTGACCTTGCAAGAGGTGATCAAAGTTATGAAAGGCAACAATGGCAAAGCCTTTTCACTAGCACGTGACCTAGTAGCTATGGGTGAACAGCTGTGGCAAAAATGTGAGGCTGACAAACACGGCCTAAAAACTGGCTTCATGTCACCAAAAGAAACCGCCCCCGAGTGGATGTCATTGTTCTTATAAAGAGTTATTAAGATTTTATGATCGTTATCATGATTAAAGCGCCGTCAGGACGACAAAGCTGTGCTCAGAACGACAATGTTTCGCATTAGGTGACAAGGTTCCACTAACCACTAACAATAAACCACACTGTCTCAGATTGAGAACCTGCTGTTCGTTTTTTGATGAACTCTTTTTCAATGTCAAAGTTATAGACTGTCAAATTGTCTTATCTCAACACAAGTTGCCGATTTAATTCTGTTTTTTAAAACATCTCAACTACAATTGTAATTGGGTAGCGGAGATGAGTATGAAAAATATTTTATATGTATTAGCATTATTTTCTTTAGTTTTGTTGTATCAAAACTGTGCTCCGGGCTTTGAATCTCTTCAGCCGCAAGACGGGCAAATTGATGGATTAAGTGAAGGCAATAACCTATCAGCTCCCAACGTGAAAGGGCCGACTGTTCAACCAGTTCTCAACAAGTTGTGTACAGATTCAAACGATGTGATCGCCAAAAGTCATGCTCGTCGATTAACGTTATTTGAAATTGAAAAAAGCATTGAAGATTTGCTCGGACAACAGATGGATGTTTCTAAGCTTCCATCCGACTCGGTCAATAAATACCTTCTCACCAGAGATGGTTCGACTCAAAGTTTGATCGTAGGTGATGCAGAAAAGTTTTACGACCAATATGAACTGACCATTAATAAATACATTCAAGCCAACAAGACAGATCTTGTCACTTGTAAAGCGACCACTGCCAATGAAATCAATAACTGCGTGAACACATACCTCTACCCACTCATCTATCAAGCTTGGCGACGACCTTTAACTTCTGCTGATAAAAATAAAGTGCAGTCTTTTTTCTCTGGTGGCGATTACTTAATGGGTTTGAAGTCGGCTTTGCTTTACACTTTTTTATCGCCAAAGTTTTTGTATGTAGCCTTTGAGTCAAGTGGAAATAACCGAAACTTAAGCAACTACGAAATTGTTGAGCGCCTGTCTTTTTTAATATGGGGGTCTGTGCCGAATTTAGAGCTACTTACAATGGCTCAAAATAACAAACTGCAAACAAAGGCTGACTTAGAAACGGTGATCACTCTGATGTTTAACGATAAAAAAAGATCAAAGCGCTTCTTCCAAGCCTTTATGAACGATTGGATTGGCTTAGATGAGCTTCATCATACAACTCGAAAAGATAAAAAGTTCACTCCTCAATTGGCCCAAGAGTTAGAAGATGAAGCCGTTCATTTTTTTGAAGACTTATTTAGAAACAATGAACCCATTCATGCCATGTTTGAATCACAATACACAGTGGCATCTAGAGATGTAGCAAGCTTGTATGGGGTGAACTGGGACAGTTCGATAAGCTGGCAGCACGATTTAGGGCAAAGCTTAAGGCGAATTAAATTGCCAGAAAATAGAAAAGGCATACTTACAACAGCTGGTGTGTTAACTCGCACGGCTGCTCACGATGAAACTGCGAGCCCAACTCAAAGAGGTTACTGGGCCACCAAAAAAGTCACTTGCATCAAGCCTGGAGCCGTGCCTGAAGATGTTGACTTAGAGATCAAACCCATTGAAGGGTCGTTCCGACAGCAATTAGAAAATCATGTGAAGGCAGAGAACTGTCAAAGCTGTCACGCTTTGATGGATCCGATTGGTTTTGGGTTAGGCAACTTTAACACTTTGGGTGAGTTCATTACTAAAGATGGTTTTGGCTATGACATTGATGCATCCGGCGAGATTCTTTCAAAAAGTTTTAACAACGCTACAGATTTGGTGGATATTTTTGTTGAAGATCAAAATGTGAAGGACTGTTTCACCAGTCACTTTACCTCTTTTGTGATCACAAAGGCGTCTGATACAAAAAAATCATGCACTCAACAAAAGATCAGAGAAACAGTGGATGCTACGGGTGGGGGTTTGAAAGACTTTCTCGTAGAAATCATCACATCAAAATTATTTTTAACAGAAGTGGTTAGGTAGGTATTATGGACAAAAAATGGCACGTCAATAGAAGACATTTTTTACGAGGAATGGGATACAGTTTAGGCTTACCATTGCTGAACGCTATGGTGCCCGGAGTGGGCCACGCACAGACTAAAAAACCAAAAGTCTTTGTTGGAGTCTGGGGCAATGGCATGCCGCTCTACAGGGAGTCATCAAAACGAAATAACAACTATGCAAAGTTCTTTATTGATGCTTACACGGAAGGCTCGCCTCGATCTTTTGGAACACAATTTAAAGCCAATCAAAAAGTTTCTTCACACTTAAGGCAATACATGACCTCGTTTGGCTCATGCCGACGTGAACTTGCTAATAAAGACGCTGGAGGGCACCACCGCTCATGGTTAAGCGCACTGTCTGCTGCTGCCGTTCGTGACCATAAGGGGTATGTCAAACAGGGTGGTGGCCCTGGTTATGATCTTATGAATGAAACTTTTGATCAAAGAATTGCAAGGCATTATAAATTAAAGACCTACTCGGCAAGCATTGAACATTGTCCCAATCATGTTCATAGCAATTATAATTTTTCAAATCGTCAAATCATGGAAAATCTATCTTGGTTTCAAGAAAGTCCAGGAGTCGTTAAACCTTTACCAACCTATTTTGATCCAAAACATTTGTACGATCGTTTAGTTAACAGCGCTGGAGGACAAGGTGTGCCCAATAGAGAATTACAAAGGTCTCTTGCGCAAAAAAAAGATGTTCTCTCAGCTGTACTAGATGAGATCAAAGCTTTGGATAAAAAATTGGGTCGAGAAGATAAGGTTCGCATGCAAGAGTATTACGACACCATCAATGATTTGGGTAAGCGTACAGATGAATTCATTGCAAAAAGCAATACTGTTCAATCCATTTCATGTCAGCCTCCAGTGAACAATCCGGGCAAAAAATTTGAGTTAGGCAAATACTTTAACGGCGGGTTGTTTATTGAAAAGCACTTGTTATACCAAGACTTAATGGTGAAGGCTTTTGAGTGCGATATGGTGCAGGTGTTTTCTATGGCTTATAGTCATACCGGTACAAATATGACGGTTCCTGAAGTGATTCGAGAAAAACGTGTGAGCTCTTCGGACACGAAATGGCATGGCTTAAGCCATTATAATGCTGCTGGAGGTGGCGGAGACATGCGTGGGAAACTTCCTAAGGACCGAGAGGCTGATCAGCTGCGCATGTACGCAGACTACGCATTGCTAACTATGGAACTGTTCAAGAGTTTTATCAATAAACTAGCGAACACCAATCAAGGTGATGGCACTAATTTGCTCGATGACACATTAGCTTTTTTAACTCCTGATTTTTGCACAGGTCACAACCCTTGGTTTTGCCCAGTGTTGCTTGCAGGCACGGCTGGTGGTCGCTTCACCAAGCACAATGGCAGACGTTTTGCCTTGACGGGTGGCTACAGATCTGACGGCAAATTAGACTTCACCACAATGACTCGACACAATGATGTGCTTTATTCCATATTGCGCAAAATGGGCATTGACGACAAAAACTATGGTGACGGTAGCAATAAAAAGATGATTGCTGGGTTCTAGCGTAGTTTGCATTTTTCATTTATAGAGCAAACTCGTGGAATCATTGGTTGTTTCAGTGAGCTGATCACTGCCCTCCAACCATGACTTTGAATAAAATGAAAATCTCAATCCATAAAGCCACCTGATCAATTGTGACATTTTCAGGTTATTCAACTCATTGTGTTTTCTACTCAAGTTTGCTGGATTTGTAGTCTGTGAAATTTTGACTCATTGCTTTACAAAATGTGACGTTAAAAAGTACCTATAGAGTGTGCTAATTAACCGGCCTTGTTTGTCTTTGACAAAACCCGTTATAAAGTAATAACCTCGCGGAAACTAAAGGATATTACAAATGAAGATAGTCGCTTTTGGTGGTTCCATTCGTTCGAATGGAAAGTCTGAAAAAACAGTTCTTGATCTAGCAGCTCAAAGCACGGATGTGGCTAGCCTGATTGAAAATGCAAAAATAGCTTTAGAGAACAATAAACTGAGTAATTCAGAAATCACGGCGGCTGCAGCCTTGATGGGTGCCAAACAAATGGGTGCTGAAATTCTTTACTTTCCTCTCAGAAAATTATTCAAATTTAGAGAGAGCTCAGTGGTTGATTTTGACCCTAAAAAATTAAAATTAGACAGCGACATTCCTTACATTGATACCTTATCGATGAACAAAGAAACGTTAAGTGCTCTGTTTGATGCGATCAACAGTGCTGATGGTGTGATCCTTTCGACTCCTGTTTACTTTGGAGATCGAAGCTCTGTGGCCAATAAATTACTACAGCTAACGGCACAAAAAAATATGTTAAAAAATAAAAGTTTTGGTGTTGTCTCTGTGGGTGCAAAAAGAAATGGTGGGCAAGAAACAACAAGTATATTTTCTTTGTATGAAGCCATTGCTCAAGGGGCTTTTGCCGTAGGGAACGGTCCGAAAACGTCCCAATATGGTGGGACTGTGGTCGCAGGAGATGCTGGCAAGGTTGTCGAAGATGAATGGGGGCTTGAAACCTGTTATGCGACAGGAAAAAGAGTAGCACATACGGCTCAGATCTATAAAACAGGACTCACTTCTCTTCCCTTATCAAGAACTATTCGCAAAGAAGAAAACAGCAACAATAAAAATGATGTCTTTAAATTGAAAATATTAATGACTATGGATTTCAGAGACGGCCGTGCCCTTGATATCATTCAAAACTTAACCAACAAACTTGCAACCGAATATAATAACTCTATCGATATTGATATTATTGAGCTCGTTGAGTCTGACATCTATAGATGCATTGCATGTAACATTTGTCCGATTCCTGAAAAGATGGATCAAAACCCGAGTAAAACTGAAAAGTATGCCTGCATTATTGAAAACAAATCTGACAAGTTAAACGTCATTAGAGAGCAGCTTCTAGATGCCAACGCTATTTTAATATGTTCTCTCAACGATATAGAGAAAGGCCACGACACCATCATCTCTCGCTACCAAGCATTTGTTGAAAGAACGCGTTTTATACGTCGTAATAACTTTGAACTGACCAATGTCCCTATTGGAAGTTTGTTTATCAATAACATTGAAGCAGACAACAACGCTATTTTAGACCTTAAGACAATGGTCTCTTACATCAGACACAATTCGATCATACTTAAGCCTATCAAGGTTGTGACTCATCAAGGGAAAATATTGATCAATGGTGAAGATCAACTTCGCAACTTCATAGAAAATGCTATGACTATCGATCAGGGGCGAAAAATGACAAAGCCCATTGAAGTGAATTATGTAGCAGGCGGTGATGGCGGTTATAAAGATGATCGTCTCGATAAATTGTCAAATCAGCGAGTTTAAAATGGTTAAGACGCTCGCTTTATCTTTAATATTAAGTCTGTGCTACTGGGGCGTACTCATCGTATACATGGCTGGGTCTAGCACCTTTAAAGAATTTAGGTACATGGGGTTTTAATGGAAAAAAATGAAATAAAAGAACTACTTATAAAAGAAGTTGAGAGTTTAGGTCAGTTTAAAATTGAAAGTGATGATATGAAGATTTTCTCACCAGGGTACCTTGACTCATTGAACATTATTAATTTGATCACATACATTGAGTCTGAATTTAAGATAAAAATTGATCCGTTTGATGTGAACCTCGATAGTTTTGAGTCGATTGAAAAAATACAAGTCTTCGTTGAAAAAAAATTAAATCAACAATGAAAACCTTTTCTGAAATTATTAATCATTTAGAAGCATCACCTGAGTTTGATCTCATCGTTGCAAAAAATGGGACGATGACGTCCCACCAATTTTTACAGCAAATGAAGTCAGCTGAGTCAAAGTTTGTTGAGTTTTTTAAAGATAAAACTGAAAAAAGCATTATTGTTAAAGATGAAAACCCTCTGGCTTTTTTCGCTATAGTTTTTGCGGCCATTCAAAACAACATTCGTGTTTGTTTTCCTACAAAAAAGTTTATGAGTGGTGATGAGGAAATCTCATTCGCTAAGTATATCCTCTCAGTTGATGGAGACGGGGAGGTTTCATTTGCTGAGAACACCGCTTTTAAAGCTATTCCAGTGCCGCAAGAAACCGAGATCATTGTGTTTAGCTCTGGCAGTACAGGAACACCAAAAGGTATTTTACATTGTCATGACCATTTTGTGCTCAATGCAAATGCCGTCAATCAAGAGCTTCAGCTGAAGTCAAGTTATTGCAGCCTTACATTTTTAAAACCCTATTTGGTGAGTGCCTACTGTCACTTTTTAGTGCATATCATTTCTAAGAGCACTCTTTACTTCAGCGATTTTAACGACACTCAGATCATTAAAACTCTAGGTGTGAGCCAGCCTCAAATTGGAATCATTGGAGCTCCTTTGCATTTGGTGGCTATTCTCAAAGACATTCCTGACTCCTTTGATCCTCTTTACTTTTTTTCTTCAGGAGATTTTCTACACTCAAGTCATATCAAGTTAATACTAGGCATGTTTCCAAGCACACAGATATTCAAGGTGTATGGTTTGGCAGAGCTAGCGGGTCGTTTTTTTATTAAAAAAATTGATAAGAGCACCAATGAAAACGAATATGACCACATAGGTGAGGTGTTGGGTATTCATGACTACTCTGTTGACGAGAATCAATTGTATGTGACCAGTCAAAGTTTATTTTACGGCTACATCAAAGACGGGGAGTTTATCCAAAAAGAAGAGTCACACCCCACGGGTGATTTAGTTGAACAAGGCTCAGTTGGGCTTGAGCTCAAAGGACGTAAGTCGGATGAGTACAAAGTTGGCGGCAATAAAGTTGGAATTAAAAACTTAGAAAAAAAAATCAACCCTCTTTTTCCAGAAGATCAAATTGTGTTGGTTCCCACTCCAAACCCTTTATTTGGTAACCTCATTAATTTTTTGATTAGAACTGACAACAGCTATGAAAAAAAAGACATCATTGCTCGTTTAAGAACTAAGCTTGAAACTTACGAAGTGCCTCATCAGTTTTTTTACATCAAAAGCATACCTTATGGGCAGTCTTTTAAAATTGATCGAAGAAAAATTGCTCAGCAGATTGACGGATTGACTCAGATCAAATGAAAAATATTTTTTTTCTGTCAATTTTGTTGTTTACTCTACAGCTCATCTTTGTTGCTAATAATCCAAGTTTTTTAAAAGACCTTTATTCACAAGTGCCGTGGAACCGCTTTCCTAAAGTTGTCTATATTGGTGGAGAGAATCAAAGACGAGTGTTATCCAACATTAAAAAGATTCATAACAATAATAAAAACAAAGTCGTTGCGACCTACATTTTAGGTGGATCTACAGCCAGGGAGTTCTTTCACCCAGACCAAGAGCTTTCAAAAAAAATAGGTTCTCCAATTTTTAATATGGCGGGTTCAAGTCAGTCACTGTACGACACCCTTCGAATTGTCGATAATATTAAAACACCAGGATCCACCGTCATCTATATGCTTTATCCACTAAAGTTTTATCATCCTGAGGTTTTAGCTTTGGAAAAGGCTGACTTTTTAAATGGGCCTTATTTTTTATATCCTTTGGAGAGTGAAGCTTTAAATAGCTTTTTTGCCAAGAAAAAAGATCTTTACGAGCCAAAACCTGAATACACCATTTTCAAACCCATCAATGTGTTCTCTGTGACCTTGAGAGGTTTTGTTCAAAAGGTCATAGATTTTGCAGACAAAATCATCAAAGGTGAGCGGAATCTCAAGCAAGTTGCTGGCAAAAATAATATGAATCAGTACAAGTATGAAGAGTCGATGACGGATGCTGAATTTGCCGAGTATGCCAAAAGTGTCCGCGAGAGTTTTAAAAACAAAAAGAGCTTGAAAAGTCTCAGCGATCAAGAGGCTCAGCAAGACCTCACAGAGAAAATGTACAATGAGACTCTTAAATTCAATGCCGAAATCCTACAGTTAATCTATAAAACTGCAAAAAAACGAAACTTGCGTTTTATTTTAATGGAACTGCCTATGGCGCAAAGAACAGAGCAGTATTTCGGTCAAGAGGTGCAAAGTTTTTACAACTTTAAAGCATTGAACTTAGCAAACATTGATTTTTTTGGCTTCAATAAATGGGGGCATAAATCTCCCTATTTTCCTGACAAATACTTCAACGACACAGCTCATCTACTCAGCGTTGGAAGAGACTATTTTTCTGAATATGCACTTTTAGGATTAAAGCATGGACAACCTGATTAATTTCGTCTTTGAGAGCCGTGTTTTTCTGTTTTTAGCTTTCACCCTGGTTGCTCTAGGGTTCATTGAGTTTACTAATAAGCAAGACATCAAAGTCAAAAAAATATTGGTGCTTTTGGCTTCCGTTTCTTTGATGGCTTACCTGGATTTTTACTCATTCCTGATCATGAGTGTCTGTGCCGGGCTTGTGTTTGCTATGGCTCGTAAACAACTTTCTCCTCATAGAAAAATATATCCGCTGTCACTGGTGTTAATAGGTTTTTTAATTGTTATTAAAGATTATCATATCTTTTTCTCGCTAGAAAATTATTATTTACCACTGGGTATCTCTTATTACTTTTTTAGGTTAATCAGTTTTGTCATTGATTACTCAAAAGACATTCAAAAATACAAAGATATTAAAGTGATTGATTTTTTTAGTTGGGTGTACTTTTTTCCAATTTTCTTAGCGGGTCCGATACAGCGGTATAATTCTTTCTCTGCAAAAGAGTTTAGCAAGGCAGAAAGAGACAAGTTTTATGGAGCCCTGCTGTTAGGTGTTTGTATTAAGCTCACCTTAGTGGACAATGTTCTTTATCCGTTTGGCTACCAATATCTTAAACAACACACAACTTTAGATGTCCTGCCTGGTTTTTTGGCCTCAAGTTTATTTGGATTTGTTTGTTTTATTCACGCCTATATAGATCTCTTTCTATACACTCTCATAAGTCAAAGTGTTTCCGGTTTGCTTGGTTTCAGTTATGTGCACAACTTTGATAAGCCTCATTTAGCCACTAACATTTCAGAGTTTTGGAACAAATACCATATTTCATTATCTAGCTGGACTCGAGACTACATATTTTTTCCGACACTTATTAAGACTAAAAAGGCATGGCTTTCGACCTATGCAAGCATGTTTGTTATGGGAATTTGGCATTCAGCCACATGGAATTGGGTCACCTGGTCCATTTGTCATGCGACTCTTATAAATATCTACTCAACCTTTAAAAGGTCTCAATGGTATAAAAAGTTAACTAGAGAGGCCTGGCAGCGGTCCGTACTAGGACTATTAGGTAATGTGTTCACCTTATACTTTGTAGGTATTATATTTATTTTTGTTGCTATCCCTGATTACAAAGAAGCTGTTAGAATTTTTCTAAAGTTGTTTGGGCAGTAGCCTTATACGGGCTAATATCAGTGTGTTAAATATAATTTAGCTCAATTAAATTAAGATTTATTTTTATACGGCTCAATAATAAATTAAGATTAGTTTTTAATGACGTTTAAATATGTTGCTTTGTAGTTGGCGACACTGGATTTTAGATCGAAGTTGCTGAGAGCTTTGCTTTGAGCTTTTTTTCCCATTTTTGCTAGCATATCAACCTGTGTGAATGTCTTAGTGAGCGTTTTTGCGATAGATTCAGGTGACTTTGGTTCAAATAGAAAACCAGTTTGATTCTGTTCAACAAGTTCAGGAACGCCTCCAACATTGGAAGCTAGAACAGGCAAGCCAGAAGCCATGGCTTCAATGATGGCGTTGGGTAAGCCCTCCGTGTGAGATGGGTGGATAAAGACATGAGAACTAGCAAGCAAACTTGGGATATCATCAACCTTTCCTAACAACGTGATTTTTTTGTCTAAGCCAAAGTTTTTAATTTTTGTATTGAGACGGTCTAGGTTGCCATGCTTGTCTTGCCCTGCAATTTTTAGCGACCAGCTTTTTGTGGACTGTTGATTTTGCTCAAATTGATAAAAAGCTTCAATTAAGTCGTCGTAACCTTTGTAAGTGTGTAAATTGCCAACAGCTACAAATTGGATCGTGCTTAATTCTTTGAAGTCAATGTCACGCTCAACCACAAAAGACTGAACTTGGATGCCATTGTACAGCAAATGAATGTTGTCTTTTCTGCAGCCCTCACTGGCCAATTGTTGGGTGATCACTTTGGAGTTTCCTATGAACGCGTCAAAGTGAGCAACTCTATGGCAGATGTATTTTTCAAATAAGGCAAGGATTTTGTGATTCTTCATATAGTCATTAAGAGAAAGGCGAGACATAACATACTTTGACTGAGTTTTGCTAAAAGACAAGAGCAACTTACAAACACAGGTCATCAAATAAGATCTAGGCAAAAAACAGTGGACGATGTCAGGCTGTTCACGTCGAAGTGTTTTAAGTAAAAATAGGAGGCTGTGAAAAGGCTTTAAAAATTTTTGTAAGAATTTGAACCTGTTGTTGAAGAGTGCGGGGCTAGCGATAGCTTGTATGTTCTCTTTTTGAATTTGATGAAATAGAGTCCCGGGCCTGCGAAAACAGCACAGCAAAACCTCAAACTGATCGCTTTCATTGATGCAAGGAAAGTTGCGGAGAATGTCCATCTCAGCGCCACCCACATCCATGGCTTCAATGGCAATCATAACTTTTATGGGCTTAGGTGAGTGACTGGTCATAGGTAAAACTTATTTATTGAAACTTAATATAATAGATTTTTATCATTTATCTTCAATGAGAACAGCATATTATCTTCATAAGGAAGAAATGACTCCGTGCCCATGTTAAAAAAATGAAACAATTTTTTCTCTGACGAGCGCTATTAAACCGGCTTATTTTGAATGACTTTTTTCTTGTGTTTTAATGGCATTCATTTAATGTGAATCCATGAAGATCATTCATACCGCTATGCATCCATTAGCTGCCAATAAGTTCATTGAGCCCTTAGTTAAAAGTGCCAATGAGTCTGGATTTAGTTCTGAAGTTTGGTTTGAATTTAGGCCTCAACATAAGGTCTTTACTGATAAAATAAAAGTGCCCACTCGAGATGTTTCTGTAGATATTAGCGCAAACCCTTTAAAAGTGATTGCCAACTTTTTTAACCTATTTTTTTTATTGAAAAAGAGCCGGCCAGATATGGTTCACGCTCATTTCACGAGAGGGGCTTTGCTGCCTTTGTTGGCGAGTTATTTGCGGCGTGTCCCTGTAAGAGTCTACAACAATCATGGCATCACATACTTAGGGCATTCGGGCATGATTAAACATGCCTTTAAATGGATTGAAAAAATCAATTGTTATTTAGCGACTGATATCATTGCCGTCACAAAGGCTATGGCCAATGAATTAAATAATTTAAGTGGAAAACACGTTCAAATCATTGGGGTGGGCTCTGCTTGTGGTTTACAAGAAGACTATTTTGCTGACACTTCTGGTGAAACTATCCAAAAGCTTAAAAAACAACTGGATATAACTGAAGAGGACTTTGTTTTTATCTACGTCGGTCGACCTGTGAGACGTAAGGGTTTTCAGGCGTGTTTACGCGCTTTTGATCAAATGACAAAAGATGGAATGTCAAAGGCCAAACTTATTATGGCTGGCATAAGTCAGCAAGATGTAGTGTCAGAGCTGGGCTATGTGCCTAACGGTGTTAGGCCTTTAGGTTTTGTGTTCGATTTGAAAAACTATTACGCACTTTCTCAAGCTATTATTTTACCGAGTCATCACGAGGGATTCCCGTATTGCTTGCTAGAGGCAGCAGCTCAGCAAAATGCCATCATTGCTACA
>JAHDFM010000014.1:0-40876 GCA_020628165.1 Bdellovibrionales bacterium
GCGAGCGCCCCAACAACAATTAAGTTTTTATTTGTAAAAGCAGAAGGAATAGGTGGGAAGTCACCAAAGTAGTTTCTCCACATTTTGATATTATCAACATTTACACTCGAGCCAAAAGGGCCACCGTTGCCAGCAGAGGTGACAAAAAGTATATCTGGATTGTTATTGATCAGCAGTTGCATATTTGTTTCAAAAGATCGGTAAGCTTTTATCTGCGCCTCAACAGCTGGTGGCGGCCCGTTGAAATCTGGAAACTTACCAATACTAGCATTGACATACTCTATGTCTCTTAGCTTTACGTCTCCAGAAGTAAAAGAAATAAAGTTTTTAAAGTCATCCTCGAGTGAAGTTTCACTCACATAATTTGAAGGTGCAAGCACACCATAAGTGGTGAGCTTCACATCGTTGCGACCTTTTAAAAGGAGTGAGGCAACATGTAAGCCATGACTCTTTTGGTCTTTATCGGAATCATCCATCAAAATGATTTCATTGGGAAGTTTTTCTGGATGAAATGGGCTTTTGCCGTAACTGCCATTTAAGTTGTGAAGTTTACCAGTTAAAGCTGTATGATTAGGGTCAATGCCTGTATCAAGAATAGCGACAGCTTTGGCGTTTGGGTCTGTATTAAACATATATTCATTTGCTGGGATAGAGCTGTTGTAATTAACATTGAGATCGCCGTAGCTAGTTATTTCATAAGGAGCAATGTTCATAGACTCATTATCTAAGTTTTCAACATCCTCATTTTTATACTTGAAACTCTTCTCAGCATACAGGTTACCGGCTTTATCATAATACTTAATACCAGTTAATAATTGATAGCCAAATTCAAAAAAACTTTCAGACTCTAGCTGTCCATTTTGATGATAATCTGAGATATGAACTAAATCATTTTTATTTTTTAAACTTTTTGGACTTTTATCAAAAGCCACAATTTTTTTCATAGGATAGAATTTGCCGTTTTTATATTTCTGTTTAGTTTTGACAACCAAACCTTCTCCATACAAATGTTCATACTGAACAAACCACTTAATGAGACCTTCTTGTTTGTTGTATTCTGAAATTAAAAAACCATTGTGGTAATAACTTGTTTTGCGTAAAGTATTTTTACTGGTGTAGACATCAACTCGAGTTATGTATTTGTTCTCATCGTCACAGAAAAAAACATTCCTTTTATTCTTTGGTAACTCAAGTTCACTTTGAGTGGGGCAAGTGTGCCTTTTTTGATTTGTTAATGAGTTGATCGACTCATCAGCTTGCACGATAAAAGTGGAAAGAAGAAATATAAAACATAGTGCTGTTTTTAAAAGTTGAATCATCAACCCCTCCCAAAAGTATTAGAAATTATCTAATATTAGGGTTTGCAATTGATGTCATTAGGCAGAACTTTATAAAACAAAATAGAATCTTAAAAAATAAAATTTATTAAGTAATATCAGTGCTTTGTAAAGTTTGCCTTAGTAAAAAAAATGAAAGCTATTGAGTATTATATTCAACCATAATTAAAATTTCTTATGTGAAATGTTTGTTAACACACTTTGTCGCTGCACAAATCACATCTGTGTTTAAGTATTAAGTTAAAATATAATTAGTATATGGTTATCGATCATTCAAAAATATTTAATTTCATAGGTAGAATTGAGAGTATCGATATGGGGCGAATGGCCTTCAACGTGATTTTTATTCCTGATGACATTATCGCTAACTTGCCAATAAAAAAATATCCAAAGCTTCGTCTTGACTTAGTGATTGAAGAGGTTCCGCTGAACTTAGCATTGCATCCTCATGATGGGCGTAAATATATCATCATTTCAAATAAACTCATTCGTCAGGAAAAGTTAGAGTTTTCAGAAAGAGTGGATGTTCAATTTTCAATAGCAGATCAAGACTATGTTTACATACCAGACTCACTTAAAGAGGAGTTAGATATGAATAAACATTTCAAAAAAAAGTGGGACGCATTAACTAAAGGAAAACAAAGAACACACGCTCACCGAGTGGCATCGGCCAAGCAACATGTAACTCAGTTAAAAAGAATCAAAGAGATAAAAAAATTAATTAAGTAAAAAAAGTCCTGTTACTTAAGGCAACAAAGGGACTTATAATTTTAAGAAAAGGTATCAAAGCTGTATACGTCAGTTAACCTTGGTTTTCGCTTCCAGTTGCCTTCTTTCTCTAGTGGTCCCATAGCCAACAAGAGAGTGATAACATAGTTGTCTGGGACTTTTAAAATTTCTGCCACTTTGTCAGGGTCAAAGCCAATCATTGGGCCTGAGCCGTAGCCTTTTTCCTGGCCAGCTAGCATAAGTGACATGGCTAAGTAAGAGCCACTGCGGATAGCTTCATCACGTTGTAGTTCTGGTTTGTCTTGGTAAAATTTCTCAGCATTTTCTTCAAACCATGTTTTGATATTCGCATCGACAATGTTGGCGTCGGTGGCAAGAGTCATAGCTTTGGATAAATTGGCAGTGACATTTTTATTGCCCAGTACGGCAAATAAAACTGCAGAATCAGTCACTTTAGCTTGGTCCCAAGCGGCTGCACGAACTTGCTTTCTCACTTCAGGGTCAGTAACAGCAATAACGTGCCAGTTCTGAGTGTTAAAGCTTGTAGGTGCATGTAAAGCTGTTTCAATGAGCTCACTGATTTGTTCTTTGCTTAGTTCTGCATTGGTATCAAAGGCATTGGCGGACAAACGATTTTCTAACGCGTCTCTAACTGTCATAAAAACTCCTTGTATTCAATAGGGATATGTTTAAAAAAATATAGTATAGCAAAACAATAGGGGTGCAAAATGAAAAGTGTTCTATTAAGTATTATTTCTTTTATAACAATAAATTCGAATGCAGAAGTCACAGTTGAAAAAAGTGAGTTCTCATCGGAGGGTCTTGAACAGCTTGCCATAAAAAATATGTCGGGCAATGTGAAAATTTCAACCATTGAAAATGGCAATGCAATAGTCACAGCTAAAAAAATAAAGTTCAACAAAAACTGTGAGATGAAAGTTTTGAAAGAGGCCAATCAATTAAAAATTGAAGTGGAGCAGAAAGGTTGGTTTAACTTTAGTGACTGCAAAGTAGATTTTGACATTGCCATTCCAGCTCAAATGGCCCTTAAGTTAAAAAGTGGATCTGGAGATTTAAGTGTTAACGGTGTCGAGGGAGACATTGAATTTGATCTCGGTAGTGGTGATATTGAACTGGTTTCAACGTCTGACAATGTTAATGGCAACACAGGCAGCGGCCAGGTGAAGTTAAGCGGACAGATTGGCAATTCAAAAGTAAAAACAGGCAGTGGAGATATTGAGATCAGCGGTCTTGAAAACAATGCTAACCTGCGCACAGGAAGTGGAGACATTGATTTAAAATTCAATAAGGCACCTGAAACAGGAATGATTGATGTTAAGACTGGCAGTGGTGATATTGATATGATCTTTGCTCAAAAACCGACTCTAGCTAACATTGATATCATGACGGGCAGTGGGGATGCCAAAATTGTTCTTCCTGAAGGAACTAAGCTTTTCACCAATTACAAATCTGGCAGCGGTAAACTCTATAATGAGTTTGGAGAAGACCCTCAAGCACAAGTCAAATTATCTATGAAAGCTGGTAGTGGCGATCTAAAAATTAAAAAGGTTCAATAATAAATTAAGTTATCCAGAGAGAGCACTCAGAATGTTTTGAGTGCTCAACTATAATCAATTGTTTTAATTCAATAAAAAAAGAATATTAAAGTATTAAGAGAGTGCCTAGTTAACTCTGATTTTCTTCGGCCTCTATTTGTCGATTCACTTCATTCATATCAGCTGATTTAACTTGTTCAATCACATTAACAAGCTCATCTTCACCAAGAACTCCACTGTGCCGGAAAAGCTCTAAGCCTTCGCGAATAATAAGTATTGTAGGTATGCTCATAACTGTAAAATACTTGCTGAGCTCTAAATTATTTTCAGTTTCGACTTTGCCAAAAACTATATCAGGGTATTGCTTGGCGACGGACTCAAATATGGGAGCAAACTGGTGGCAGGGTCCACACCAAATGGCCCAAAAATCTAAAACAATGATATCATTATTTTTATAAAGTTCTCGAAAGCTTTCATCTGTCACATCTATTAATTGCATAAATCAAGTGTTAGCTCTGATGGGGGTGTTTGTCCATGTTTTTATTGCTACAAGCTAGCCTACGTTCTTAATTATAGTAGCACAGTTTAACATTGAGGCGATCTCTAAGACTTAAGTGCATGTTTTCATATTAGAAACATCTTTTAATTTAAGACCTAGGTTCTATTTATTTTTAAAAACTTTTTGTCGGTAAATATTAAGTAGATAATTTACTATATGAAAAAAATGATTTTTTTACTGATGACAATATTTACCATATCTATCAACATAAGCGTTAACGCAAAAGAAGTTGGGGTGACTTGTTGGACAAAAAGCTTCCCCACAACAAGCGTTAATCTTTTTAAAAACTCCAATAATAAATTTCAACTGAATGTGACTCATCACAATGGAGTGAAATTTGCTCCGATACACAAAGGTGTGATCACATCTCATGATCTAAAACATCTCAAGAAAAAATCTGAAGTGTTTACCTCACTGGGTGATAGGTATTCAGTGCAGTTTGAGTTTAATAATTGCGAACAAAAAGATGGCTATTTGAGTTGTTATACAAGAGATCAAGACAATCTCAATAATAAGGGTTTGCGAAATTATTCTTTCCGACTCTATCGTGAAACTGTCTTAAGCAATGGCTATGAATTCAACCACTGGTCGGCTCATTTTGATGTGATGATCAATGGTGATAATTTAGTTTACAACTCAGTCATGCAGTATCAGCAAGATGACTGTCATTTTTAGTCAGAGTTTATTAAAGCAATTCATGAACTAGCAAAAGAACTTAACAACTAACTTTTATTAGTAACAGGGAATAATTGAATATTCAGTTGATAAACCTTGTCACCCTTAGAAATTTCTCGCTTCACAGATATATCTTTGTAAATTCTTTTTTTCAGCTGACGTATTTCAAATTTAACTTTTTCAAATTCTCTTTCTGTCAGCGCTAAAGTGACCGCGCCGAACTCTCGCTCAGAGGGCTTATCTTGATAAAGGGACTCAAGGCCTAAATAAATCAATTCAGACTGTAGCTTTCTGACGAGCTCAACGGGGATAGCTTCATTGCCTGGGCCACCCACCATCAAGGCACGACCTTTTCGGACTTGTCCAGTTTCAGAGTCTCTGACAAGTTCTCCAGTTTTAAATAGTCGGTCCATCGCTTTTTTGATCTCATCTTGGTTCGCTCTGCTTTTCATGGTTTGCATGAGCTTACCTAAATCAAAATCGACGTTTTTTTGATCTGCTAAGGTATAAAGAACCCAAGTCACCCAATTAGGAACTGCTTCTAGAGCTTGAGTATTAAATGTGCCAAGACGCATTTGTTTAGTCATGCGATATTCACTCAGTTTCTTTAACTTTTGGTTTCTGTCGAGTGGGTCCTTGGCTTGGCAGTACTGTACAAGCAATTTAAACTCATCTGTTTCTTCTCGAGTTAACTTCAGGGCTTTTGAAAATTTTAAAATCATTTCATTAGATAGGTTTCTCTTGCCTTCGATGATTAGTTTTAAATAATTAGGTGACTTGATGTTAGCGGCAACACTGAACATAGAATACGTATAGGGTCGTAAGCTTTGATTGGTTTCTGCAAGTTTAAATTGGTAGTAATCATTTAAATAAATGCGATAATCGGTATAACTTGCTAAAGCTGGTTTTGTTAATTGTGTTGTTTCTTTGTTGTTGGTTTGCTGTTGTTCCATCTTAACTCCAGTCAGTGATGGAGATATTTTTACTAAAGTTTAAACAAATGTTAATAAAATAATGGTCTTAACGCAGTCCTCGCTAAAAAATGCTTATAAATTACATTTGATGAGGCTAGTTTTTCCATTTGTGTGGAAAGAGTGATTGACATAAACACTCGCAAAAAGTGTTTTTAAATTAAAAAAGAGCAGTCTAAGACTGCTCTTTTTACCTCAGTAAGTTTTTTTAAGTTTTAACTTAGTTGCTTGAAATTTCTTCGCAGTAGTATCCAATGACACAATAGTCTTGATCTTCTGTTGGGAACTTTGCTGGTTCAGGCTTTTGTTCGCCTCCAGTTATGCTTTTTCCAAGACACTGGTTTTTGTTGTAATAAACATCGCGTGAGCCCCACTTTTTAGATTGAAGATGAATGCGTTTATGTTTTTGAAGCTCTTTGTTGAGGTCGTCACAACGGTAATTATCAGAAATATAAGTTGGAAGACTACTTCTAAACATATTCTTAAATATATTTTTTACTCTGGAAAAAGAACCGCGAGACTCACTTTGAACAACTTCACTATCCTCAGATTGTACGACAATCTCTTCGTCAGTTGGTATGCTGAACTCTGTACGCAGATTACTCTCATCGACAGAGTTAAAGCGATTAACGATGTCACTGAAAACTGTTTCTTGAGTGGATTCATAGTTGAGTTTTAATTGCATCACGCCTTTAGCATCAACTCCGTTGAGGTAGGCACTTGAGATATGGGTGTATAGGCGTGTTGCCGGCATTGAAATTCCATCTTTTCTATATGTTGATTTATTAACTCTGATAGAGGTGTTATTTTCACCTTCGTTTTGAGAGTCTAATAACATGCCGTTAAAGCTTAAGTATTTGCCGTGTTTGTCTTCAATGGAAAGTAGAAACTCAGACTTTCCGTTGAGCACTGTGTATGTGTGTAAGTTAATGGTGCTCGCGTATTCCGGGTTGTTGGCAAGTTGTGTTTTTAATGGGGCCTGACAATTTCTAACTTCTGTAGTTGTTCTTTTATCGCTACATTTGTTAAAGCGTGCAACTGTAACAGTGTTATAAATAAAGTCAGCAAAACAAGCAACGGCATGGCTAGCATGATTGCTGTTGCTTTGGTAGCAGGCAAAACGAAGTGGATCTGACCCGTCGTCTTGTTGTCGGGTGTATTTATTTAAAAAGCTAGAATCAACATTGAAAGTTGCATGAGCAAGACGGTTAACGATATAGGCTCGTTGACAAAGTTGCCCCTTCTTTTCACCAGTTTTATAGTAAAGAGAAAGAACTGTTTGTAAGTTGTCACAAGAGTCAGCTTGACTATCTAAGCAAGTTACATCTAGCACATAGTTGTAAAGATCTGATTTTTGTGTTGGCGCTAGTTGTGCTGTGCGGCCATTCAATTGTCCACTAAAGTGTAAAACATGTTTACTTTTAGAGTCATCATTTTCATCTCTATCTTTGTGGATCGTTACAAATAGTTTTTTAGATTCAAGGTCTATGTTGGCATAAACGTGGTTAATACTTTGTGCAAGCGCTTCACTGTCTTGCGCAAAAGTGTCAACGCTGTCGTGAGTATCTTTTGAATACATTTGTTGAAAACGACTTAAAACAGAGTCATTCACTAAATCTGTGAAGAAAAGTGTTTTGCCATTGTCTTCAACAGAGTATCCAGTTAGCTGATGTGACTCAACACGAATGTTTTTATCGTAAGGATTATTTTCATAAAATTCTAGACCAGAAAGTGGGTCTGTGAGGATCTCAGTTCTGCTTGGGGGCACTGGTGTTGAACTTTCACTGTCGTGGTGAGTTTGATCACCAGTTCTATGGTTTTCAGAATTACGACTTCTCGGTCGTGTCGTTGTGAATCCACCATCGTGCTGTCCAAGGCGACTGTCGCGCGCTCGTGAAGTGCCTTCAGTTGAATCATCGTGATCGTTACCGTGTCGATGTTCGCCCTCATGTTGTCTTCCTTCAGTATGGAGTTGTTCTCTTGTTGGTGTTGTGGTTGCTCTTTGGTCTTCGTTATCAATAATGTCTCTTGAGTTCCCAGTTCTTTCAGGGGTAAAGTCGTGGTTATCTTTGTTTAAGCCCTGGCTATTGTCTGTAGCTGGTCCGGAGCCTTGATTGTGTTGTGTCCCAGCAAAGTTGCTATGCACAGGAGTCGTGCGTCGCTTCTTAGAGCTACGATCTCCACAGGCTGTAATTAAAGTCAAACATAGAGTTGTCACAATTAATTGACTTATATTTATATTTTTCACTTCACTCCCTCCATTGAGAATTGTCTAAACACTATTGGAGCAAGCATTGAGCCATATTTTACGGCGTCTGTGTGTTTTAATTTTCATTTGAGAGTTTGTGCCAAAAGGTAAATTTAGAGGTGCCAAACATTGTCACTGCCAATTGAACTCTTTGAACAACTCAATTTTATAAAGTTTTAAATAGTAAGAAATTAAGGCGATAATAAAAAAAGCAAAAAAAACCGCGGGATTCATGAATCTATAAACCCAAGCTTATCAAGGTGGGTGACTATATAACAACTTTAGGCTTCTCAATGCGAGTTGAGCTTGCTCACCATTATCAGTGACGGTCCCCAATTATTTACTTACAGGGTTTATTATTTCAAGTCCCACGGACAAATTTAATATATCAAAAAGTGAGTCTAGAATTCAACTGGCTCTTGGGATGAATTTTTACATTTTTGTAAGTGCTCTATATGACTACTAAAAAACTGTCTCAATATGAGTCAAAAAATGAGAGCGAACAAATGACTCATTTTTTCTCAAAAAAGCTTGATTAATTCTAAATATTTATGACCTATGACCCGATAATCTCAATATGACACACGAGTTGTTAGATCACTATTTTCCTTACTTTGTTTTCTACTATGGCTTCATTATGACGGTGTTTCTTAATACTTCTAAGGTGCAAAAATTAGCGGAAAAACACATCGGTCATGAGCAGTTAAAACAGATGCACATGCACAGAGGCTTGGCCTTAGTGTGCCTATTTGTGGGAGCTTTCTGGTCATTACAAAGTTTATGGTTTTATTAGTCACAATAAATGCAAGATAAAACTTAGCTTTATAGAACTTTTTCTCGTATATTGACTATTCAACATTCTAAGAATATTTTCTCAATCAATGTCACAACTACAAATGAAATTAGATCTCAAAAAATCAGATTCTAAAAATTCAGATCCTAAAGTTCTTTCTATCAGCCAAGTGAATCGTTTGATCAAAAGCAAGCTTGAGGGAGACTTTTCTGGGGTGTGGTTACAAGGTGAGATTTCCAACTTTAAGCCGCATTCTTCCGGACATTTTTATTTTAGTTTAAAAGACAAAACTGCACAGATCAGCGCTGTCATGTTTCGAGGGGCTAATTCCAAATTAAAGTTTCAACCGAAAGTGGGTATGGAAGTCATTGTCAGAGGCAAGATCTCTGTTTATGAACCACGCGGGACGTATCAAATCCTTTGCGATAAAATGGAGCCACTGGGAGCGGGTGCTTTACAGCAAGCCTTTGAACAGCTCAAAACTCAATTACGTAAAGAGGGTCTGTTTGATCAAGAAGCTAAAAAAGCGCTTCCTTTACTTCCGAAGCATGTTGCCTTAGTCACATCTCCTACAGGAGCTGCCGTGCGCGATATGCTCAACGTTTTAAATCGCCGTTCTAAAAACTTAAAAATCACGGTAGTTCCTTGTGTCGTGCAAGGGGAGGCCGCTCCAAATAGTATTATCAAAGCTCTTATTCAGGCGGATTCCGTCAAAGATGTCGATGCCATTATTGTTGGTCGTGGTGGTGGGTCGATGGAAGATCTTTGGGGCTTTAACAATGAGCTCTTAGCTCGAACTATTTATGCCTGTAAAAAGCCAGTGATTTCAGCCGTGGGTCATGAAATTGATTTTACCATTTCTGATTTTGTGGCAGATTTGCGAGCACCGACTCCGTCTGCAGCAGCAGAGTTAGTTATTGAAAACAGCGAAAGTTTACTCAATCAACTGCGCACTTTAAAAATTAGATTATTGCAAAACATGAATGCTAAAATAAAAGACGACCGTCAAACTCTAGCATTTTATCAAAGCAAATTGGTCGATCCTCGCAAGTACTTGAGTGATGTCTCTTTAAAAATTGATGACATGTTAAACCGCTTAGAATTAGCTATTAAAAACTTTCTCATTCAAAAAAAGCTAAAGTTAAACAGCACGAGAAAATCACTGTTGAGCCCTCAAGAGGTGATTCGCCAAAAAAACAATTGTGTTGATAAACTCAGTCAGCAGTTGCAAACCAATATTGAACGAAAATTACAACAATCAAAGTTAAAGCTCAGTAGATATTCGGTATCACTAGATGCGATCAGTCCATTGAAAGTGGTCAATAGAGGCTACGCTATAGTTAAACAAAATAACACGATAGTGAAAGAGGCTGCCACGGTCGAATTAAACCAAGACGTTGAGATAACATTGGCAAAAGGGTCGCTGACCGCCAAGGTTATTAAAAAAGGAGACAGTCATGAATTTTGAAAAAAAACTAAAGAGCTTAGAAGACTTAGTGACTAAGATGGAGTCTGGAGAGTTGAGTTTAGATGAGTCTCTCAAAAGCTTTGAGAAAGGTGTGTCATTGGCGCGCGAATGTCATCAGGAGCTTTCTGCGGCTGAAAAAAAAGTTCAGGAGCTAGTTGGCGTCGATGAAAATGGTGAGGCCATTACAAAAGATTTTGAATAGTGGACGGCTTTAAAGAGCAAATTTTAAAATTTGAAAATCACTTAGAGCTTTTGGCAAAAAACTTTTTGCCGACAAGCTCATCACTGCAAGTGATCAGTGATTCTATTAAGTATAGCTTGTTTAGTGGAGGTAAGCGTTTTCGCCCTTTACTTTGTTTTGCCACAGCTGAACTTTTCGAGTTAGACCCAGAAAAGACTATCCCGCTGGCAACAGCGATCGAATTCATACATACATACTCGCTCATTCACGATGATTTGCCATGTATGGATGACGATGATCTTCGAAGGGGGAAGCCCTCCAATCATAAAAAGTTTGGTGAAGACATAGCTTTGTTAGCTGGTGATGCCTTGATCTCTGAAGCACAAAAAATATTGGTGCAAGCCTACAGTGGTGAACAAAACTTTAAAGATCTGTTTGTTGAGTTTTCAGACTCTATTGGGGTTCAGGGCATGATTGCTGGGCAAGTTTTAGACCTGCGTTTAACAGATACCAATTTTGACGAAATGAAAGAAATTCATTTTTTAAAAACTGGGCAGTTGATTAAGCTAGCTATCAAAGGAGTTGGCTATCTTGTTGGTATAGATTCTGAAAAGTTAAATAGCCTAAATGATCTCAGTTTAAACTTAGGTTTTGCTTTTCAAATCAAAGATGACTTACAGGATTTTATGGCTGGGGATGAGTCAGACTCAGAGGCCAATATGGTGAACGTTATTGGGTTGGAAAAAACACAACACCTGATTCAATCCCTTTCAAAAGATATTAAAACAACTCTTCAAACTTTTTCTGGAGATCCAAGCTCCTTACAAGCTTTGATTGATTACAATCTAAATCGAGAGAATTAATATGAAGTGGCTTTTGTTTGCAATTTTATTTTTTATATCAGCTTGTCAAACGTTGAACATTCGTACAGCAGATCGCAGTGTCATTGAAAATTCACAGGAAAACAATCAGTCAGAAAACAAGGCGACGCAAACTCCTTTTGTCGCAAATTATGTCGGAGTAATAGTTAGCCCTGGTTTAGCTCATACATTGAGTGCTGCCCATTTTTTTACAGCCGCTGAAGAGTTAAATTTAAAAATGAAGGTCATTGCTGGGGTCGGGTGGGGAGCTGTTCCTGCTGCCATCTATGCTGATAGCCTCAAAGCCAATGCTTTAAAGTGGCAATTTTATAAACTTGAAAAAAAGAGTCTTTTGACATCGGAGTTTTTTGGTTTAAAAAAGGCAAGTGTTGATAAAGGCAAACAGCAAAATTTTTACTCGAACATTTTTAGAGCTAAAAAATTGGCTTCCATGAAAGCTCCATTTGTCTGTTCCTACGCAAGTCACAAAAAATCACAGGTCCAAGTGTTTGATACAGGAAATGTAACCACAGCTTTGAATTTATGTTCAACCTCGTTTTATGGCCGCAAGAATGCAAAAGAACAAGATCACTTTTTAGCCTTATTTGATTATTTTAAACAGGTTGAGATCAACAATATTATTTTGGTGACCAATTCAAACTTTGTTAAAAACAGTTCACAGACTTTGGAAGAACTGGAATCTTGGGCCAATGAACTTTCCATGAATATTTATTTTGTCGATATCAATACCGATTTTATCTCAGAACCACTGAGCTTTAAAAAGTCGAAAGACATACTCAGAAACAGCCGTGATGGCGTCTTTGAGCGGGTCAAGAAAGTACAGAAAACCATCAAAAATTTGTAAATACATTGATTTTTTGTTACATTCAACCGTAAAGCAACTTGCAGCTAGGAGAAGATCCCGTGAGAAAACCAAATATAGATATGGCAATTATTAAAGACAGACTTGAAAGAATCCGTCCCATGTTCGAGGACAGTGCTTTAGTTTTGTTTTCTCACCCCGATTACGTGCGCAACAATGACGTGCACCACGAGTATCGCCAAGACACTAACTTTTATTATTTAACTGGCTTTGAAGAGCCCGGTGCGATTTTTGTATGGCGTCCAGGGCAAACTCCTGAGACGGTTTTATTTGTCAGACCCAAAGATCCTAAAATGGAAACATGGGAAGGGTTTAGATATGGCGTGCAACTGACCCCAAGTACATTTCAAGTGGATGCTTGTTTTGAAACAGAAGCCTTTGCTGAGCAAGCTCCAGGCCTATTCAAAGATGTGCGCACAGTTTTTCACAGAATGTATGCTCACCCAGAAAATGACCGTCTAATAGAAGAGGCTTTGAAAAGCACCAAAGCGTTAACTCGCCGAAGTGGCAATGGTTACTTGTCCATCAAAGACCCTAGTCCAGTGCTGGGCGATTTTCGTTTGATTAAAGAAGACAACGAAGTGCAACTCATGCGCAAGGCCTGTGAAATCTCCGCCCAAGCCCATGTGGAACTGATGCGTGCTGTGAGACCTGGAATGAACGAGCGTGAGTTACAAGGTATCTTCATTAAGGAAATCATGGCTCGCGGGGCGGCTAGGCAAGGGTACCCATGCATCGTTGCTGGCGGATATAATGCAACAACATTGCATTATGTTTTTAACGACCAGCCCTTAAAAGATGGCGACTTAGTTTTAGTGGATGCTGGCGCTGAGTTTAATTACTACACTGGGGATATCACCCGCATGTTTCCAGTGAGTGGAAAGTTCACAGAACCACAAAAACGTGTTTACAACAAAGTTCTCGATGTGCAAAAAAAACTGGTTGCTATGATTAAGCCTGGTGTAACTTTAAAACAGGTTTCCCGGCATGCTATACAACTACTGAGTCAGGTGATGATCGATGAAAACTTAGTTTCAGGCTCTCTTGATGACGTTATCGCAGAAGAAAAGTATAAAAAATACTTTATGCACGGTTTTGGCCACTGGCTAGGAATGGATGTTCACGATGCTGGTAGAACCAATGAAAACGGTCAATCAAGAACCTTAGAAGCTGGAATGTGTTTAACTGTCGAGCCAGGCATATACATTCCTGCCAATGATGAAACCGCCCCAGAAGAGCTCCGTGGTCTGGGTATTCGTATCGAAGATGATATTTTAGTCACGCAATTTGGTAATGAGAATATGACAGAAGGTGTTCCTAAAGATGTTGATGAGATCGAAGCTTTGATGGCTAATAAAGTTTTATAAACAGAATTAAATATTTGTTATGCAAAAACCGCAATTCAAATGAGTTGCGGTTTTTTTGTGCGATCAGCTAAGATTAATATTCAAACTGGAACCACTTATTATCAGTGGAGATCTTTTTTAAAGTTTGCTCACTTTTATAGTTACTATCATCTTCAGGAGCAGAGCTCACAGAAAGCTTCATGTGAGTGGCCTCTTCTAAAAGTGAAATGTCACCCATCGTGTTACCACTGCCATAAAAATGTTTTTGTCCGGTCTTCTCAATCAAAGCAGCAACTTTCCCTTCACGGTAGGTGATGGGCCCACCTTGAACATCAGATACAACGCCATCATTCACATCGGTAACAATACCAATGACGTTGCTTGCGGGAATATTATAAAGTTTGGCTGCGGGTTCGACAGCCCATTTCACTGAGGCGGTGACGATGTAAACATCGACATTGTTGTCGTGTAAAAAAGAGATGATTTCTTTTTGCTCGTTAAAAACGCTTACATTTTTCTCGTCACAAGCTTGTTGGGCCCAAGCTTGTACTTGACTGAGTTTTTGACCTTTGTTGATCTGTGCTAACCAAAGGTAAGCATCTCTCGGGCGCTCAGCGTGCATGTTAAGGTAATACTCCCAAGGTTTTTCAGGAAGCTCGACCAACTGGTTATTGATTTGATAACTGAAAAAAGTTTCACCCATATCGATAGGCCAAAGCGTGCCATCAGCATCAAAGGCGGCAACGGGGTTTTCGATCTGTGGCAATGTTTCTTTTAAAGTTTCGAGGACAGTTTTTAATGTTGTTTCGTTGTTAGCTTTCATAGGTCACCTTGGAAAATGTGTATTATTTACAAATAAATTACTCAACTAAATCTATATAGCCAACATGAAATGACTTACTAGAAAAATCAAATCTAAAAATAATTTTTTGGCCCAAAGGCAGAGGGGTGGTTAGAGTAAGTCTCACCCTTTGTGCTTGAATAATTAAGGCAATAAAAATACTATAAGGAAATTAAGTTATTTTGTGGTCTTAGCTAGAGGTTGTGAGCTTGAAAGCATTCAGTGTCAAAATCCGTGAAAATAATATTGAAAAACTTAAAAATCAGCATTTTGATCTTCTGATCATTGGCGGTGGTATCACCGGAGCTGGTATCGCTAGAGACGCTGTCAGTCGCGGTATGAAAGTTGGGCTGGTGAACTCTAACGATTTTGCCTTTGGCACTAGCTCACGCTCAAGTAAACTCATCCACGGTGGAATTCGATACCTTGAGAATTACGAGTTCTCTCTCGTTTACGAGGCTCTGTCTGAACGAGCCAAGCTTTTTGACATTGCTCCACATTTAGTTCACCCCCTTCGCTTTATGATTCCCATTTTTAAAGACAGTCGCGTCGGTATGTTTTTGATGGGAGTAGGGATGTGGCTTTACGATATTCTTTCACTCTTTGAGGCGCCACAACTGCACGCAAGGCTTTCAAAAAGTGATTCTTTACGTAAGATTCCTTTTTTAAAAAAAGACAACTTAAAAGGTTCGTACGTGTATTCCGATGCTTATATGGACGATGATCGTTTGGTGCATGAGACTCTTAGGTCTGCCAATGATCAGGGTGCTGTGATTGCTAACTATATCAAGGCCTCTGAAGGTGAGTTTCAAGAGGGGCAGTTAAAAAAAGTTAAGTGCATCGATGAACAAACGAATGAAGAGTTTTTGGTGTCGGCCACTCATTTTGTCAGTTCAGTGGGACCTTGGACCGATCAGTTAGGTGGCTCTATTTTTTCTGATTGGAAAAAAATCCTAAGGCCTTCTAAAGGTGTGCACTTAACTTTCAAACGTTCGAGGCTTCCCATTAAAACAGCCGTAGTTATGGGCGCTGAAAAGAGCAATCGCATAGTTTTTGCCATTCCTCGTAAAGAAATGATTATCATCGGTACGACCGACACCGATTTTAGTGATGACCCCGGTAAAGTGACAACCAAACAAGAGGACGTTGATTACATTTTAAAGGTGGCGAATTCTTATTTCCCCCATGCTAACTTAAAAGAAAAAGACATTATCGCAAGTTACGCAGGTGTGCGCCCATTAGTTAATGACGGGGCCTCTACCGAAGGAAAAACCAGTCGAGAGCACACGATCATTACAGATGATCGCAACGTTACTTTTGTAGCTGGCGGTAAGTACACAACTTATAGAAAGATAGCCGAAGATTGCTTGAATGCAATATTGCCAGTGTATCCTTTTGAAGAGCGAGTTAAATTTAATAATAACGACACCAATAAACCTTTAAATGAATTTGTCACTCCTCAAAATATGTTAAAAACACAAATGCAGGCTGAGAGCATTCAAACTCAAACAGGCTTATCGACTGAAAATGTTGAAATGCTGATTGAAAGACACGGCTCCGAGTGTTTAAACATGCTCGACAAATGGTCTGGGTGGTTAGATCGTTCTGTTTGGTGTTTGGAGGCCATGCAGGCAATTGAAAACACCATGTGTCTGCATATCAAAGATTTTTATTTCAGAAGAACACCATTGGTTCTCTCATTTGAAGATCATGGCTTTCAATTTCTAGAAGATGTTGGAAAAGTCTTTCAAAAATATTATTCGTGGTCGGATGAAAAGTTACAGTCGGAGTACGATTTACTGAAAACATGTATCAAACAAGAAATGTCTTGGAAAGATAACTAATAAGTTAGTGTTTAACTCACAAAATTATTTCAGGAATAAAGTCTTGATAGTGTCTCGCTTTGAGATTGCTTAAAGCTAAAATAATTTTGTTAATATAGTACAAACCAGACATAATTTCACTTCTCACAAGTGTTCGAAAGGCTTAAACATTTTATGTCATAAGGTTTCAACACTTTTGAAAAAAGAGTGAGCTGAAATGAGCCTCATAAAATTAAGCTAAATTATAAAAATGTCGATAGATATTAAGAACTTGAACTCATTTTGTGGATATTTTTTTGAATTTTAATTTCAACTTTTGTGTTTTATTAATCACTGCCGTATTTTTTCTAGGATGTTCCTACGAAAAAACAGAGCTCACTTTAGGTTCTGCCTTTGATAAAACTTGGGAGTTCAGTAATCAAAACTCTTATGAATTTGATGATAACCTGGTCGAGATCGTTGGTGGTAAGGCAAAATTAAAAGCAATTGACCTAAATGATACCACCAATGATTTAAACTTAGGTTCACACAACGGAACTTTGTTTGAAGCAAACCAACTGACGCTTTCTACGGGAATCGTCTTCGATGAAAATCATGTAAATGAAGTTTTACCAAGTATGGCAACACATTTGGTGGGTTATTGGAGGTTTGAAAATAGCCTAGCTGATCTATCAGGACAAAATAACAACGGAAGCTTAAATGGTGATCTGGCTTTTGCAACTCCTGGCAAAAATGGACAGCACCATATTTCGTTAGATGGTGATGGTGATTATATCGAGGTTGCCAACAACACATCACTGCAAACGAATGCTATGACCATTTCAATTTGGGCAAAGCTAACGGGCAATGATCGATCGATCATTACCAAGGGAACTTCAAGAAGTGCTGCCTCTGCAAGAGATTGGGACCTTTTTGGTAATGGAACTGACCTGAGATTTCTTATTGGAGATGGCACAGCAACTCAGATAGCTGTTACTAGTAATAATGGCTTTCCAAGCCTCAATGAATGGCATCATTTTGTCGTCACTTGGGATGGAACTACCGGATTAGATGGCGTCAAATTTTATGTGGATGGAGTTTTGTGGAGTACTGGAACTGCAACTTCCACCAACAACTCCAATCTATATCCCCTTTATATTGGGGGTTATCGCCCTTCAGGTTCGTACGAACACTCTGGTGGTATCGATGAACTTGCCATTTGGAATAAAGCGATCACAGAACAGCAAGTTAAAAACTTATACTCTTATCAAGCAACAACTTATTTTAACGAACTGTCACCTTTATGGACCCCCAGGTGGAATCAGGTTGTCGGATATTGGAAAATGGATGAATCTTGGCAAGACTCATCACCCAATAACAATCATGGTACCGAACAAGCGGGAGCGAGTTTAGTATCATCAGCTCAAATTGGCGACGGAAGTGGTGAGTTTGACGGGGTGTCCGGTAGGGCTCTTATTGATGATGACCCTAGTATTAGTGGACTCTCTGCAATGAGTTTTTCTTTATGGGTTAATTTTCACAACATAGTGACACCAAGTTCAAGCGACCCAAATGTTATAGAAACTATTTTTATTAAAGGTAATAACCCTCTTTCTGGGGCTGGTGTTACTGAGTATGCTTTTTACTATGATCCACGAACGGGCCAAGATAAAGTAACACTCTACTTGTCTGGAACCTCAGTTAGAATAGCAAGTATACCAAACGCAGAACAAACTTTTGCTAACAATAAATGGTATCACTTAGCTGGAAGTTGGACAGATGGATCTCTTAAATTATTTTTAAATGGACAGCAAGTGACTCTAAACACCAATCCTTTAACGTCTTTGAATGATTTATCCTCTGAGCTCCGCATTGGGGGAGGGCTCTCAGCAAGGCGCTTTGATGGTTTAATCGATGACTTTGCCTTGTGGAACACCAATTTGACCAACGCAGAAATCTTACAAATCTATGATCGCCAAAAACAAAAATATAGTGGTCACTATGATTCCCAAGTTTTTGACTTGGGATCAAGCACTGCAAGTTGGCCGGATCTTTCATGGCAAACAAGTTTACCTTTTTTTAAAGAGATCATTGGTGACTATAACGGGGATAGCAATGTCGACTCAGAAAACTCATCGAGCTATAGCGGTATAACTACAAATTTAAACTCGGGGTTGATCGGTTATTGGAATTTAAATGAAAGGACAATTACTGGTGTTGTTGGTGAGGTTAAAGATCTATCTGGTAAAAATATGGATGGGCAAATGGTTGGAACTGTCTCACCAGACAAAGGTCGCTTTGAAAATGCAGTGGTATTTCCAGGAGCATCAAATCATATTGAAATTCCTCCTCAAGCAGGTGCAAACAATTTGACTGAATTTACAACATCAGCCTGGATATTCTTAGAACAGAATGGGCAGTCCTATTATGGTGTGTTTAATAAAGATGGCATATGGACTCAAGGAATGCATATTGGAGCTGCACGTTCTTTGAGAGCCTATAAGGGCTTTTCAACAACAGGTGCCTTTTCAGAAACAAATGCCAATGTGATCATCCCGAATACTTGGCACCATATTGTCGCAGTTTTTAATCAGTCGGGCTCTAACGGTTTTAAATTGTATATCGATGGAAAAGACATGCCAATTACTGGAACGCAAGCCTTCGGAGTGGGCACTGCTATAGATTATTCTGCGAATAACTTTACTATTGGTTCTAATGAGTTAACGAGATCTTTCAGTGGAAAAATAGATGAAGTGGCTTTGTGGAACCGAGCGTTGACCTCTTTAGAAGTACGTGAACTATACCAGAGAGGTTCGAACCGCGTGAAACTACAAGTTAGAAGTTGTGCTGATAAAACCTGTCAATGTGAAAGTTATAGTGTTGCTCCCACTGGAAGCGCAACAGACTGTGATGGCGATGGCACAAGTAACGATTTTGATAGCGATGATAATTATAAAGCAAAGTTCATAGGACCGGGGGGTGATGGTACGACTTACTACTCAGAGCTGTATAATCGTAATCCTGTAGATGTGAATTTTAGTTGTGCTCTTAACATTACTGACGGTGATGCAGGTATCTGCGCCCGAGATGAAGTCGTGTTGAATGAAGGTGCCAATCCGCTGAGACCAGAATTTTATAATAGTACCTATACTCAATTTGTAACTCCAGTTAATAATCGTTACGTACAATACAGAGTTTATCTAGAAGCAGATGAAAATGATGCTTGTAGTGGGTCTCCTTGCTTACCGAACCTTACAGGTACTAATTTAAATCCAAGTAACCAAACTATCTTCGCAAGTGAGTACGTCGAAATAACGCCAAGATCACCTATAGTATTTAACCAGTTAAAAAGTATAAAGATTAAAGCCAATGATTGTGCGACCTTTCGATTGTCTAGATTGGCAACGGATTACTATCACGATGGTGTATTCTGGATGGTTGCAACGCTACCGGCACATAGGAATGTTGCTTCTGAAGTTATAGATCACATTCAACAATTTGCTTTACAAATGGGAGCTGGTGAGTTGTTAGTCAAAAGTTATCTGAACTCAGGTATGACTCAACTGTCTCAGTGTGAGATTGACGAAATTGATGTCGACTACAATTAGTAACACTTATCTGGAGCTTTATTGATTGACCCGTCTTAAATCCAATTAATTATTTAATAAAATTAAACTTTTCTCATTTGATTTGCCTAAAAGCTTGAAAGTTGAATGTTTTTTTAAAATCTGGTCTGTAGAGTCAAGAATATCAGCCAAAATGTCGATAAATATTAATAACTTAAACTCATTTTATGGACGTTTGTTTGAAGCTTAATATTAACTTTTTTGTTTTACTCATCGCTGCAGTGATTTTTTTAGGGTGTTCCTACGAAAAAACTGAACTCACTTTGGGGTCTGCGTTTGAAATTACTTGGCAGTTTAATTCGAGCAACAGTTATAACTTCAATGACGATCTCGTTGAGTTTAGTAATGGCAAAGTTCAATTAAAACCTTTGGACTTTGTTGATAGCAATGATGACTTTGCTGAAGGAAGCTTGCTCAATGTTGGCTCGAATTCTGATCTATTAACTATTAATGTCGATAAGGATAGTGACTCTAAAAATGTTCTCAATATATTGCCAGACCGTGAAAGCAACTTAGTTGGTTATTGGCGTTTTGATAATAATTGGTTAGACAGCAGTCAAAGTCAGAATCACGGAACTCCAGATGGAGACGCCATTTTTAACGAATCACTTAATGTTGTTGGTTCTGCAGCGGGTTCATTTGATGGCAGTGCTGGGCGAATAAATTTAGCTAAAGTGAGTCCTGATTTATCGAACAATGAGTTTTCGTACTCATTTTGGACTCAAACTACATCTAATGTTGCAACCTGGCAGTCTATCATTGGAGTACCTACAATAGAAGTACGAATTCCTTCTGTTTTTATTCGAACGGGCAGTGAATTTCAAATTGCTTTTGGTAATGGTTTGGGCTCGGGAACTCAATGTGCCATAACTATCGCTCACTCTCAGGTCTCTTTGAACGCTTGGTACCATATTGGTGTTACCTATAAAAAAGGCACAGGCATCCGATTTTTTATAGATGGTGTACTAGCGGCAACTCCTACCTCTTGCAATAACCAAGACCTACTTTCTGGACAAGAATTTTTTATTCAATCAGATAATACATTGTCTGGTTATATTGATGAACTTGCATTCTTCAACATTCAAATCACAGACGAAGAAATGCACAAAATCTACAGTGCGCAAAAGCAAAAGCTCAATGAGCTTTCACCTGACTGGACACCCAAGTGGGATCAGTTAATAGGTTACTGGAAGATGGATGGCAACTGGCAAGATTATTCTGGCAATGGCAATCATCCAGATACTTTTGCTGGGGGAGTGACTTACACCGATGGTAAAATTGGTAGCCACGCAGGTCTATTTGATGGCGTGGATGACGGAGTTACGATTACGAACACAAGTCAGTTTGATGCCATTAGTACTAAGCTCTCCTTTATGGGTTGGGTGTATTTAGAAAAAGATGTGGATGAGGGTATTGGTGATGATTACCGATTTATATTCACTAAAGGGACGTGGTCTAATAACAGTTTCTTTTTATTGAAAAGTGAAAACTCAAATGGTTATAACTTTTCAATATGGAGTGCAGGAACCAGATACTCATGTAATGTTCCTGGAGCTTCTGATTCTTTTGTTGGTGAGTGGGTCTTTTTAACATATGTATTTGATACAGTTTCAAACACTTGTAAGTCTTATTTGAACGGAAAAGTCATTCAGTCTAAATCCATTGCAACCAGTGGAACTATCGATGTTAGTACCAGTAACGTTACATTTTCGGGAATTGCTAATGGTGGAGTCTTTCGTAGATTCCCTGGTATGATGGATGAGTTCGCTCTTTGGTCGGAAACGTTAACTGATGCTGAAGTTTTACAAATCTACAATCGCCAAAAACAAAAATTCTCAGCTCAGTACGATTCAAGAGTAATTGATTTAGGCAGTAACTCAGCCGCATGGCCAGACCTCAGTTGGCAATCAAATTTGCCTTTTGGTAAAGAGCTCGCAGGTGATAGCGATAGCAATAGCACACCGGATGTTGAAAGCAATCTTGCCTACCCGGAGCTAGTAGGCACCTTAAACCAAAACTTAGAACTGTATTACAACTTTAACGGTAACTTGTCAGACAGTTACTCGACAGACACCTTAACAGTGACAGGCAGTGCAGCTATACAAAACAACGGTTTTTTAAAAACTCAATCGATGTACTTTGACAATACAGACACTTATATAGATGGACCCGTACAGCCTTATATTACTATAAATGGAACTTACAGCATATCTTTCTGGATCAAACCAGACATTGATATCTTACAAGCTGCTACTATTTTTAGTGGTGGTAACGGCAGTTCAGATAGGGTAACCATTGGAACGGCTTTTACAAGTTCCTCCCAAATTGCCTTTGGAGTTTTTGATGGTACGTGGAGTGGAGTTTCTGGAGATTATAAAAAGGGTGAATGGAATCATATTCTTGCTGTGAGCGATAATGGCAGTCGTAGTTTGTATATCAATGGTGAATTAGCAACAGGCAATGATCGACCATACTCCACTTTTAACTTCAGAATTGGTGGTAATAATAACGCAAATAATGATTATCTGGGACACTTTGATGAATTTGCAATTTGGAGCCGTGCCCTAAACAGTACAGAAAGAGCACACCTTTTCCGGCGTGGCGGTAACCGTGTAAGCTTTCAAGTGAAAAGCTGTGTTGATGAAAGTTGCAACTGCGAAAGTTACAATAGTTCACCTGTTGGCAATGAAAACGACTGCGACGGAGATGGGACGGCCAATAGTTCTGATTTTGATGACTCCTATAAATCCAAATTCATTGGCCCTGGTGGTGATGGCACAACTTTTTATTCTGAAGTTTTTAATAGAAATTCGAGTGATGTCACTTTTAACTGTTCACTTAACTTAACAGATAGTGATGCTGGCGTGTGTGTCCAAGATGAAATCACTGTAGCTGGTGACGTTGGCTTACAAGCACCGGAATATTTAACAGCAAATTTTTCACAGTTCGTGACCCCACCAGCAAATCGTTACATTCAGTACAGATCATTTCTCGAAGCTGATGATAACTCACTCTGTTCAGGGGAGCCTTGCGTACCGAATTTAACAATGGTGAGTTTTAACCCAAGCAATGCTGTGAAATACTCAAGTGAATATGTCGAAGTGGCACCTAAAAACTCAATCAGCTTTACTAAGATCATCGATGTAAAGATTGATGCAGATGCTTGTGCCACTTTTCGATTATCTCGATTAGCCACCGACTATTATCATGACGGTTCATCTTGGGTGGTCGCTACAACAGACTCTCATCGAAACATTGCCTCTGAAGTCACAAGTCACATCAAACAATTTGTCGATCAGTTTGGAGTAGGAGAGTTACATGTGAAGAGTTATCTAAAATCAGATGTCACTCAAGCACAACAGTGCTCAATCGATGCTATTGATATCAATTACCAATAAATATTCTATTTGCGGATGTAATTAACTATTTTTTGAATGCTGCCAAAGCCGTGGCTTGCCAAAAAAGATAAAAACTCAGGCCCCGCTAGCTTAACAATTTTCATATATCCGTTTGATATGAAATTAATGACAGTTCCATGTTTTTTAATTTCGATATGATTGAGTAGGGTGAGTTTTAAAAACTCAATGCCCGTTTCGGCGACGGTTAGGTTTTCCTTGCTGCTTAATTGCCTAATGGCTTCAGCAGAAAGTACAAATTCAACGTCATATTTTTGTGGAGCTCTTTTTTCAAGCTTGGCGCTATCTTCGTGGTAAAAGAGGGCTGCATCAAACTGATCGTCAAAATTCAGCTTGATCTCAGTGCCTGCTTTCAGTTGCTTCATTGCCTCATTGGAGCTGGGATTATTTTGCAAAAACAGAAGAGCGAGTTCGAACGGGTCAGTTGTGGACATGTATCTATTTTTTGTAATATCCGGGCAGTTGTCAACGCTACTAGTTAAATATATGAATTTTATTGATTTTTTGCCAATTCACTCACTATGATTGGAGGGCTCTGACACATTATGTAGCAAGCTTTTGCCTGTTTGAAAAAACAGTCGCAAAGCTATACAACGTAGGTTTAAACACGACTTCAGAACTTTCTTTGAAAGCAGGGATTATGGGATTTATTGATCAAATATCAAATTATTTTTCTAACGATATTGCCATAGATTTGGGCACAGCAAACACATTGGTTTACGCTCGTGGCCGTGGAATCATCTTAGATGAGCCTTCTGTGGTGGCAGTACAAAAGGGCTATCAAGGCATGCAAAACCGAGTTCTTGCTGTTGGTAAAGAGGCCAAAGAAATGTTGGGAAGAACGCCTGGAAGTATCGTCGCCATCCGTCCCATCAAAGACGGTGTTATCGCAGATTTTGAAGTCACTAGTCAGATGATCAAGTATTTTATTGAAAAATCAAACAGCCAAAAAAAATCATTCGCACGCCCAAGAATTATTATTTGTGTTCCATTTGGTATCACTCAAGTTGAAAAAAGAGCGGTGAAAGAAGCGGCCCACGCTGCAAGAGCTCGTGAAGTTTATTTGATCGAAGAACCAATGGCGGCAGCTATTGGAGCAGGTCTTCCAATCACTGAACCCACTGGTAACATGGTTGTTGACATTGGCGGTGGCACCACAGGAGTTGCAGTGATTTCTCTAAAGGGAATTGTTTATTGTAAATCCATAAAAGTGGCCGGTGATAAATTTGATGAAGCAATCATCAACTTTGTTAGACGTCAGTTCAACATGTTGATTGGTGAAAGAACCGCTGAAAAAATTAAATTAACTATCGGAAACGCTTACCCATTCGATGAAGAAAAAACCATGGAGATCAAAGGGCGTGATCTTGTTGCCGGGGCCCCAAAAACAATTGTGATCACAAGCGCTCAGATCAACGATGCCTTGAGTGATCCATTATCAGAAATCGTCGACGCTGTGAGAACTGCCCTGGAAAAAACTCCACCTGAGCTTGCTTCAGACATTGTCGATAATGGCATTGTTTTAACTGGTGGCGGTGCTCTGCTTGCAAACTTAGACACTTTGTTAAGAGAAAGAACGGGACTTCCAGTGACTGTGGCCGAAAATCCGCTTTCATGTGTTGTATTAGGATCTGGACGAGCATTGGATGAAATTGATCTATTAAAGCAAATAACCGTCGATTAGGGATATGAAAGAACTACTTGAGAAGTACTTAATTTTTTCGTTTTTGCACACCTTAGACTTTTCAACATCAAAAAAAATTATAAAAAAAATATACAATCAAATTGATTTGCAGCCGGGAGATGCTGCAGACAATCTGCCGTTTTTGCAAAAGTTAGTTGGCTCCATAGATAATGAGCTCCACCTCGATAAAAAAATATTTCTCTCTCAGGTAGAAAACCATTTTGATGATTTTACTTATGATGCCATCAGCTGGTATGAGTTTTCTAAAGATACACTTGTGATTGAGCGCAAGACCTTTTTATTGTCACAGTACTTAAAATTAAAAGATTCTGTAGTTGCTAAGTTGTTAAATACCACAGAGGGCAGCGTTCGTTACCGAGTGTCTGAGTGCTATCAAAAGTTAACAAGGGTGCAAAACCTTGTCTAAAGTTTTAACTAAGTTCGTTTTTAAAAAACTCATTTATGACTATCTTTCTGGAAAGTTAGATCCTAAAATTTCAGAGAAGTTCATTAAAAAAATGAATTCTGAACCGGACTGTCTTGATGAAGTGAAGCGCTACGAACAAGCTTTCAACCAAGTTAAAAACTTAGATAAAGTTAAATTGGCTTCCGGTGAACTTGATGACATTTTGTTTGCAAAGTCTGAGTTTAATTTTCAAAAAAGTTTTTTAGAAAACTCAACAGTGCTGAACGCTTTTAAGTTGGCTATTGTTTTAGTGTTTATTGTGAGTTTGTATTTCATGGTGCAGTTAGTTCCAGTTAAGAAGTTTGACGTAGCAGGTCTGATTGATAAATTTAAACCTGCAAAAGTTGTACAGATGAGTGCGACGCCATTAGACCCTATTTTAAGTAATATTTATGGTGGCGAGCTCAACCAGCTTGCACAAAAAGCCCTTCAGTTCAAAAAAATAGAGGATGAGTCTCAAGAAAATCAGGCTCTGCAAGCAAGTCGCGTTCAGCAAATGAAGGCCAAACTCAACCAAGAACAAACGAAGCCTAAAAAAGGCCCGCAAGGTCATTTGTACCGAGTGTATATGTCGCTCAAAGACCTTGAACAAAACTCACAAAAAATCATTGCTATGATTGAATCCTTTGAAGGGTCCAAAGCTGGACAAAAGCCTTTAGGGTACATCAAAAAAAAGGGGCGTTACTTCCACCTTCAGCTGCCTTCTGCTAAAAAAGCTGAACTTATGGCGAGTCTTGAAGGGTTGGGTCGAGTGCGAATTGATCATGAAAGACATTGGCGAAAAATGCCTGAGGGCATTACTCGCGTGATTGTCTGGATTGAAGACCTCGACCTTAAAGCCCAGCGCTTAAAAGCCGATAGATAACTGAGGTTTGTGGTGCTAGCACTAGACCTTAGCAAGAATGATTTAAACTAGAAATAATCATTTTTTTTGCGAACCAATGAATAGTCATTTGAGTTAAAAACAGCAGCTTTTGATGTGCACAAAATATGAAAGAGAATAAGAAAACAGATCGACCAAGGCTTTCTTTAAGAACTTTACTGGTTCTATGGTTCTTGTTGTTATCCATTGCTCCCATATCTTTCATGACTTGGTACTCACTCAATAAATTCAAAGAGGCCATGCACAGTGAGTACGAACAAAAGTTTGAATTCAATAAAAAAGAAATCATAGCCATTTTTAAAACCTATTACAGCAACTTAACCAGAGTTCATCAAAAGCATTTGCGCGACAACGCTCTTTCATTTTATTTAAAAACAGGGGACAACGAAGAGCTAAAAAAACTAGTCAGACGTTGGTTAACTCAAGATAAAGTGAACAAAGTGTCTGTCTTCGACCGAGACTATAAGTTACTGCTGCAAAGCTTTAACTATAATGGTGAACAAATCGAGGAGCATATCAACTCAGGTGATGAGCCGGTTTACTTATCAGAAGAGTTTGTCAAAAGCATTGGCACAAAAAAAAATCACTACGTATTAAACATTAGCGGCAATCGGCGCGTAGAGTTTATTTCTTTTTCTAAAATCATGAGCAGCGGTGGTGAGCTTGTGGGTTACTTAAAAGAAGTTCTTAACCTTGAGCGGCGTCAACTGAAAGCAAAGTTGTCAGAACTCGACAGTTCTAAAATGATCATTTTCAAAGAAGGGCAAAGTAGTAAGATAGTCACAGACCTCAATTTTTTAAATTACAAAGTGAACAAATGGAAACCTGTTGAGATTGTTACCGTTCAAGACACTAAATATGAGTTTAAAAAGTTCAACATCAATTGGGGTGATGACTGGTTGAGTGTATACCTAGGTGATTCAAAGAAAAATTACAACTTAGTATTAAATAATATTTTGACCTCTTTTATGTCGGTGATGTTTTTCTTGGTTGTTATTTTGGTGATCCTCGCTTTTGTGATATCCATGTATCTACTCAAGCCACTCAAAAACTTAATAGATGTCATTAAAGACAAAGACCCGGGTGAAGAGTTAATTAAGGTGCCAGTTAAAACAGGAACTGAGCTTGGAATTTTATCTGAAAAGTTCAATGAGCTGTTTAAAAAAATCTTTAACTCACAAAAGAAACTCAAAACTAATATTGAAACCTTAGAAGATGTGAACAATGAAATCAAAGATACGCAGACAAAGCTTGTTCACAACGAAAAAATGGCATCCTTAGGTCAGTTAGTCGCTGGTGTTGCACATGAGCTCAATAACCCAATAGGTTTCATATACAGTAATATGGGGCACCTCAGGGAGTATGCCAATCAACTCATCAACATCATTGAAAAATCAGAGCAAGACCCGGAAAAGATCAAGCAGCTCAAAGAAGACGGTGACTATGAGTTCATTTTAGAGGATTTACCAAAACTCATTCAGTCGTGTGAAGACGGCGCAAAAAGAACCCGCGATATTGTGTTAGGTCTAAGAAACTTCTCAAGAATTGAAGAGGCAAAACTCAAAGAGGTAGATGTCACCGAAGGCATAGATCGAACATTAGATTTGTTAAAAGGTGAACTCAAATCAAAAATCAATGTCACTAAGAAGTATGCGAAGTCACCAAATATCTTGTGTTACCCAAGTCAGTTGAACCAGGTTTTTATGAACATCATTTCAAACGCCATTCATGCCATTGAAGGGCGGGGGGAGCTGACAATCAGCACTCAAGTGAACAATGACAAAACCATCACCATTTCATTTAAAGATTCAGGTAAGGGCATGGACCAAGAAACCGCTGAAAAAGTGTTTGATCCTTTTTTTACAACCAAAGATGTTGGACAAGGAACAGGTTTGGGTTTGAGCATTTCCTACGGAATCATTCAAAAGCACGATGGGCAGATTGATGTAAAATCAAAATTAGGTGAGGGGACTGAGTTTACCATCACGTTGCCCATCGAGGGTCCAAAAAATATAGAAGAACCGACTAGTTAAGGTCTTTAGCGCTCACATCAACAACATTACTGTTTTTAGGCATTGCACCTTCTGGCAAAATAAAATGCATAATGAAGTAAATGACCAGTGTTGTTCCAAAAGAAGGAATTAATGACAAGATTAAGCAACATAAGAAAACACTTCTAACAACGGCAACATCCCAGTCCATTTTTTTAGCTAGTCGAGCACAAACCCCTAAAACTTTAGCATTGTATGAGTCAGAAAGTTCAGTGTCTTTAGGAAATGAAATGGCAAAAATAAAATATAAAAGTGGAGTCACACCAAAAACAATACCTAAAACAAAAAGCACACGGATGATCCAGGACTCCATTTGAAGTCTTTGAGCAATACCTCCACAAACACCAAAAAGAACATTGTCTTGTGACGATTTATAAAGTTCAGGTTTTGTTAAATTATTCATTTTTTCTCCATTTTGGTTTAGATATAAATATGTGTCCTGTTTGTCTCTTGTCAAATGAGATCCCGTGAAAAATACTTAAATAACTAAAACAATTAGGTTTTTTTATCAAACATTGTTTTTGAATCAACAGAGTCTCTATGTCCAAAAATAAAAACATATTTTGGTCTTGAGTTGGAACAAGGTTGGTTTGCTGATTCAAAAAGCTGTGCAATAATAATGATATGTATAAGATGATTGCAGTTTTATGTTTGTTGGGGGCAGGTTTACTTTTCTTTTATGAAGGATCCTTTAAAAATCCTGAACAGAGCAAAAAACAAATTAAAAGAACCGATCAGCAAAGCTCAGAAGATATCAATAAACGTTTACAAAAAACAGACCTCAAACAAAGAGTGAAAAGAGCAGAACTCAACCAACGCTTCGACAACGAAGTGTTAACCGGTGAAATTGAAGAAGACTTAAAAAAACATTCCATAACAATGCCAAAAGGTTTAGATGACCGCATCGATATGACTATCGATAGTGTTTATCAAGACATGAGCATGGGTAATGATGAAATCGTTCGTCAAAAACTAGAAGATGAAGTGCAAAGAAGTTTAGCTGAAATAAAAGAGAACCAACAAAAAAGTGATTTACAAAGTCATGAAAGAGATCTCTTCATAAGAGCTTTCATCGAAAATGCAAGACGACGAGGTATCAACATTCAAATCGACGAAGATTTAAATGTATACACAGAGTAACTCCTTTGGTTTTGGACCTAGTTCAAAGGTTTAAGAAATTTGTACTATTAAGAGACCTAGCCTCTTTTATTAGATTTTTATATCTTATTAAGGTTCAGAGTTTGAAAACCCACAAACTTCTTCAAAACTTAGTACTGGTGATCCATGACGAATTTCATACGTCAGTGAACCTTTTTTTTGACATTTAAAAGATTTTGGTAAGGGGGGATCTCCATGGATCATTTCATTATTCTCACATGCATCAACTGCTGATTGTTGTTTAGCATCGTAAGCTATAATAGTTAGTGAAGTTGTACCGTAAACATGGCAGTGTGCTTCACTTATCATTATTTCTATATTATCAACCTTATCATTTACGTTTGATTTATTATCTATTTCTAAATTTTTGATATTATTTGTGTCGGTCGCATAAATTGAAACACTAAAAAAAAGCGTTAAAAGTAGGATTATTTTTTTCATTTTATACCTCAAAAGATCGTTTAGAAAATAAATTGCAAACTTTATGCCTAAATTTTTTTAAGTGTCTTATTAAAACTAGGCATAGGAGGTGCCGTTGTGAGTGTCGTTAACTATGAAAAAATCCCAAAAATGTCTAGTTTTTGTTAAGTTTAGGTTCAGCCTAAGTAAAAGTGATGGACACAGGCTAAAAGGTATTGCTAATCAAGCGGTCTGTTCTTACAATTGTTATTATTAGGAGATAGTTATGAAATTTTTCAATTTGTCATTAGTACTTGTTTTTATTAGTAGTTTTTCAATTTCTTGTGCCAACAAAGCCTTTACAAAAGGTGAATACGATCAAGATATTAACCAGGCTAACTTATTGTCTGATAAGTGGTCAGAGTCTGACATGCAAAAAGCAGTGAGAGATCTCCTGGGCAGCATTAAAAAACATCCAAGCATCTCACGCGCCAATCGACCACCCGTTGTTATGATCACTAATTTAAAAAACAGAACCTCTGAACACATCGAAACAAAAAGTATCATGGACATGATGCGAGCTGAGCTAATGAGAGGTGGTGAAGTTTTGTTTGTCGACAGAGAGGCACGTGATGACATCAGTGCTGAGTACGAATACCAAAAAGACAATGCTAGCCGTGAAACTATGAAAACTAAAGGTGGGCAAACAGGATCAGACTACATTATCAATGGTCGTATCGACTCCATCGTGCAGCAAGCAGGTCGCGACAAAACAGTTTATTACAAACTGACACTCAACTTAACTAACTTAAAGTCAGGTCTTATCGAATGGTCTGATTACAAACAAATCAGAAAGATCTACAGAAAAAATAGAGTAGGATTCTAGAGCTGCCCATTCACTTGAACTCAATCACAAAAAGTTTTTTTTGTATTTTCATTCTTTTGGTAAGTGCCTCTTGTGCCACTTACCAGCATCAAGTAGATCACGCTAGGCGCTTAATGGATGGAGGGCAGTATCAGGCCGCCCTTCAAGAGTTAAAAGCTTTGGCGGACAAACCAGGTAAAGATCAACTTGTCCATGTTCTTGATTACGCCTTAGCTTTACAAATTAATAACCAGATAGAAGAGAGTAATAAGTACTTTTTGCTAGCTGATCAGTTAGTGAATGATAACGACTATTATAGCATTTCAAAGATCACTTCGTCGGTGCTTCTCAACGAAGAGATGTTGCAGTACAAAGGTGATCTGTACGAAAAGCTTTTGATCAATGCTATGTTGATGATTAATTTCTCTGTTCTTGGAAAGCAAGAATCCGCCTTGGTTGAGGCAAAAAAAGCTTTGAATAAAATAGAAAGCTTAAAAATTGACTATCGTATTAAGCAAAGTTTTTTACCCTTTATTTATTATTTAAACGCCATTATGTGGGAGGCCAACAAAGAATGGGATGATGCTTACATAGATTATATGAATGCATACAAAGCCAATTCAGAAACTTCATTCTTTGATTTGCAGTATCAGCTTTACAAAACCGCTCAGCTTTCTGGGCGAGAACAAGCTGCCAAAAAGTGGCAAAACACTTTTAAGTCAATAAATAACGAAATTCCAACAGTCCCACAGAGAAATAAACAAGCAGAAATCATAGTGATTTATCAACATGGTTGGGGCCCAAGAAAGTATCCAAGTCGTAGAGATGTTATCGTGCCAGTGTTAAAGAGAAGTATTTCCCAGCATCAACAGGGCTTTTTAGTTGTCGAAAGCGCTAATAAACAAATGAAAACACAAACAGTTATGGATGTCGAAACGGCCTCTATTAAAGCTTTAGAGATCCAAATGGCTCCATTAATTGCTAAGCGCATAGCTGCGATTGCGAGTAAAAAAGTTTTATCTCACCAAGTTTATAAAAAAGATGCAGGACTTGGTGTTTTGACCGACTTGATTCTATCAGTATCAGAAAGAGCTGATCTTCGTCAGTGGTCGTTATTACCACAATCAATTCAAGTGGCCAGAGTGAGTGTTCCGCCTGGGGAGCACACTATCAAATTTGCTCGAACGTCTCTCGCTAAAAATATCGTGTGTGAATTTCCAAAAATTGTTATAAAAACCAACGAGAAAAAAGTACTCAATTGTAGGGGTTTTTAAAATGGATGTATTTATTTACGGAACAGGTGGGCACGCAGCTGTTATCTACGACAATATTGTTTCTTCTAATGGTTACAGTGTTGTTTGTTTTGTTGACGACAATAGTGATAAGGAGACTTACCTTGGATTGCCGGTGCACAAAACTCCAGAGGCTCTGAAGCTGACAAAAACTGGAGTCATCGCTATAGGCGTGAATCATATTAGAGAAAAAGTCGTGCAAGAGTTACTTGCTATCAATGCCAATATAAATTTTATATCTGCAATTCATGCCAATGCCGTTGTTTCTGAAAGAGCCATTATAAAACCTGGTGTTGTCATTATGGCTGGAGCCGTCGTCAATGCAAATGCCACTATTGATGAGCACGCCGTTATAAACACAGGAGCCATCGTCGAACACGATTGTCAAATCAGTTCTTATGCAAGCATTGCCCCGGGTGCTGTACTTGGTGGCAATGTCTCCATTGGTGAACGAAGTTTTATTTCAATGGGAACTCAGTTAAAGCAGGGCATTCAAATTAAAAACGATACGGTTATTGGAATGGGCTCAATTGTGACGAGTAATTTTGAAGATCATGTGACTGCTTACGGACAACCGTGCAAAGTTGTCAATAATAGAAAAAAAGAAGATAGTTACTTAGCATAGGATTTAAAACCATTTTGCTGCCTAATAAGGACTGCTAATCACAAATCTTACTTAAGGTTGGTTATCTTTTGAGTATCAATGAAAATTAAATTCGTATTCAAGTTTGTAAAAAAAAAAGCTCAGTCAAAAACTGAGCTTTTTTTGAATTTTAAAAAATATTGAGTCTTAAAAGTTGTTGAGGCTTTTATTTGAGTTTGGAAGACTTGGAGTTGTCTCAGCAGCTTCACCTGGTTTGGCAAAACCTGGGTTGTTGCTCTCAAGTTTTGGAATAGCAGGAGCTGCGTTGGCAGCAGATGCCACTCTTTCTTCAAGAGTTTGCTTGATGTCTTCAAAAGATGACTTTTTAACTTCAACCGCAACGGCCTTGTTTGAAGCCTCGGCTTCAGCCTTAGCTTTAGCTTGTTTTTCAACATAGTCAGCAGGAAAAGCACCTAGTTTTGCGAGGTAGCTAGAGATGCTGCCATTTCCGTTTTGAATCACTTCTCTTAATGTGAAAAGAGGTGCGTATTGAGATGCCTTTTTTTCAGCTTCAAAAATAATTTGAGTCAAAGTCGCGGCAGTGATGTCGTTTTTTGTCTTATTATCAATAACAGTGACTTCTTCGTTGGCACGAATCATTTTAGCAATATCATCAAGTGTTACATAACAACTTTGCTGAGTGTCATAGAGCTTACGATTTTGGTATCTCTTAATGATCTTTGACCTCATGTTTTTTTTCATAATTTCTTGGTTCACCTGCCGGCCTCCTCTGGAAGGTTTAGTATCTTGCCGTTTTTACTAGCACCCGCCAGTGGCAAAGACATTGCGTATCATGGGCGGAACATATCTAGGATCGTCACAGCTTGTCAAGGGCTGTAGTCTAGTTTCTAATCAATTGAAAAGTGCGAAGACGCCCCGCAGAAGTACTGTTGTAAAAACGACTGAAGCAGCGAGTAAAAAGGTTAATTTTGACAAGGATTTCTTTCAATTTGTTGAAAATAATACTAATTAAATTAAGCACTTATGACCTTCAAAAGGAGATCTAATGCCAAGTGGTAAAGCCTTCAAGTTCTAAAGGCTCAGTGACTGCCCTGCTGTTCGTCCTGTTTTTGCCTGTGCTCGACTTACGGGCAGTTTTGAGGGCAGCCAGGTGAATCCATTAAGGCTTAAGGGCTTTGTTCCGATGAGCCTTTATGACCATGATGGAGAGCATAAAAAAGACAACATTTATTAGTTTGATCCTTATTCTTTTAAGTTCATGCGCCATGAGTAATTTTAAAAACTCACTCATATCGAACAAAAATTTAGCACCTCAATCAATCTTTCCATCACAAGCCATCAGCGACAAAATGATTGATGATGTTCATCTGAGCACTAAGGCCGATTATCATTTTGCCTTAGGGGAGTCACTGAGTCTTGAGGGCAACTCCAAAAGAGCTATTGAGGAGTTCAAATCGACTCTTATATATGACCCAAACTCTCCGCAGGTTATGACTCGTCTTGCAGCTGAGTATTTGCGCAATGGTCTTGTGAATGAATCATTAGAGCACGCTCAAGCTGCAGTTAAAATCAACCCCAACTACACAGAGGCCAGGGTTTTATTAGGTGGTATTTACACATCCCTCAAAATGTACGGTGATGCCAAGAAACAGTACACAAGCTTAATTCAGCAAGATGCTAAAAATTATGAAGCTTATATCTATTTAGGGGCTCTGTTAGCTGAGCAAGGGCTTTTTGATGATGCTAAGGTGACCTTTAAAAAACTCATTGCTGTTGGAGATGATGAGTTCAGGTATATGGCTCACTACTATATGGCAAGAATCCACCTTGAAGAAGGTGGAAGCAAAAATACCAATTTGGCTATTAAGCAGCTTAATAAATCTTTAAGCATTAAGCCAAGCTACAAAGAGGCTACGGTTCAGTTAGCCAATATCTACGAACAAAAACAAAACTTAGACAAGGCTTTAGAAATTTACATAACTTATGAAGACAGATATGGGCCATTTGAGCAAAGTGCACAGTTTTTAAGTCAATACTACTTGGAAACAAATCAGTTAGACAAAGCAGCTGAGCAGTTGCAGTACATGGAGAGTTTTTCCCCAGGCAATTTAAACACCAAAACAAAAGTGGCTTTGATTCTAGTTGAAAGAAAGCAATACGAAACTGCGATCACAAAGCTACTTGAGATTTTAAAGATCGATCCCACGTTAGATAAAATTCGTTTTTACCTTGGCGCTGTCTATGAAGAAGTGAGTCTTCCTGAGGAGGCTTTGTCCCAGTATAACGAGATCAAGTTAACGAGTGATTACTTTGCTGATGCTATCATGCACATGGCATTGATTCACAAAAACAACGAAAACTTAGGGGCAGCTATTTCTGTGGCCGAAAAAGGTTTGCGCAAAAGAAAAGACGTTCCTGAAATTTACACCTTACATGCAACACTATTAAATGAAGCAAGGGACTATGAGAAAGCCTTAGCTGTTACTACTGAAGCCGTTAAAGTTTTCCCGCAAGACAACGACATTCGCTACATGCATGCCACCATCTTAGATAAAAATGGCAAGGTGGGTGAAATGATCACAGAATTAGAGAGAATCATTTCTTTGGATGAAAACCACGTGCAAGCACTCAACTACTTAGCTTACACCCATGCCGATAGAGGTACGAATTTAGATAAAGCTTTAGTGATGGCTGAAAGAGCTAATAAAATTAAGCCAAGAGACGCTTACATTTTAGATACCATTGGTTGGATTTACTTTAAAATGGGCAATACCAGCAAAGCGATTCAAACATTAGAAGTTGCTCACAGAATTAAACCGAATGAAAGCATAGTTGCTGAACATTTAGGGGATGCCTACTTCAAATACCAAATGTCTTCTAAGGCAAGGATCATGTACCAAAAAGCTTTAACCATGGAGCTCAATGGTGGACAAGAAGATAGAATCAAAACAAAACTTGTTTCTATTGAACAGCAATACATAAAAAAAGCCAATCCTAATAGATTGCCGGCATCGAATTAAAATATTCAAGACCTCATTTCGCTGACAACTTACTCATTGCTTAATTGATTGCATATAAGATATTCTCATCTCTATGAAAATTATTATATCTGCACTGAGTTTTTTATTTTTATTGTCATGCCAAACAACACCGAAACAAAATTATCAACTGAATAAATTAACTGCTCTCGAATTATCAGGTTATGCCTCTATTAAAGATCGAGTGAAGAATAAGAGCTATTTAGTTAATTTTAAAACTCGCATGTTTAAATATAATTTGCTTAGGCTAGATGTGACCGCTCCTTTTATTGGTCACCTAGCCAGCTTGAGTGTGATCAAAGATCAAGTACAGTATATTGTTCCTTCTAAGAAGAAATACTATTCAGGGCCAGATGACTCTAAGCACTTGATGAGTTTACTTCCTTTTTCTATGGAAAGTTCTGTTTTGTTCAATGTGTTTTGGGGATCAGACATTCAATCTACAATGTGGGAATGTCAGCCGGCTGGTAGCTCAGCGCCGGAAAGCTGTATAAATAAGTCAAGCCAGATAAAGGTCGAGTGGGAAAGAAAACTTGGGGTTCCATCAAAAATCACTATTAATCATAAACGGGCTTTTGTGCAATTTTTGGTGAATGATTTCAAGCCAAATCCTAAAAATTTAAATTTACAAAACTTTGAGATTAAAAATCCATTTAAATAATTTAATAATGTCATACTTTGGTCCTGAATGTATCAATATAAAACGGTTTGTTATTAGGTTTTTTCAAAGCCTGCATAAAACAAAAATTAATGGTTAAAATAAAAAAATAAAGTTTAAAAAAACTGAGAGAAAATAGACTTATCGCTGTAAAAGAGACATAATATTTATAGGAGCTGGCCATTAGGGCTAACATTCTTTATTTCTGATCGAAATATAAATCCACGGAGGGTGAATAATGTCTCAAGACTCAACAGGCACAAATTTTAGTGAAATGTTTAAGACCTGGAACAATTTAAGAGAGTACCAAGATCTCAATTGGACGGGGACATTTAATGAATACCTCAATATTGTAAAGAAAAATCCAAAAGTCACACGCAATGCTTATCAGCGCATCTATGACATGGTCATGGAAAAGGGAACCGAGGAGTATGTCGATGTGAAAAAACAAATGGTTCACTATAAGTTCTTTGATGATGAAGACAACGACGGTAAAGATGCCGTCTTCGGAATGGACATCTCTTTAATGAAGCTTGTGAATGTGCTGCGAGCAGCCGCTCTTGGGTACGGAACTGAAAAAAGGGTGATCCTTTTGCACGGTCCGGTGGGGAGTGCTAAATCGACAGTGTGTCGTATGCTTAAGAAAGGTCTTGAAAGGTATTCTAAAACTGACAATGGCATTATGTACACCTTTGATTGGGTCGACCCTGATGGTGAGCACGAAGATATTTTCGGCAAAGGGGTTAGAGTTTTTCCTTCACCGATGCATGAAGAGCCATTGTTGTTGATTCCTAAAGATATGCGTACAAAATTTTGTGAAGAAGTGAACCGCGGCGCTAAAGATGAGTTCCGCGTGAACATCAAGGGTGAACTTTGCCCGCCAAGTCGTTTTATTTTTTCAAAGCTCTTAGAAAAATTTAACGGCGATGTTACTCAAGTGTTTAAGTACATTCGCGTAAAGCGATTGATCTTAAGTGAAGCTGACAGAATTGGTATTGGAACCTTCCAACCAAAAGATGAAAAGAACCAAGACAGCACTGAGCTCACTGGTGATTTAAATTATCGCAAGATTGCTGAGTACGGTTCTGATTCTGACCCGCGTGCCTTTAACTTTGATGGTGAATTCAACGTGGCCAACAGAGGTATGGTTGAATTTGTTGAGGTATTAAAACTGGATGTTGCTTTCTTGTATGATTTGTTGGGAGCTTCGCAAGAGCACTCGGTCAAACCTAAAAAGTTTGCTCAAACTCACATTGATGAGGTGATCATTGGCCACACCAATGAGCCGGAGTACAGAAAGTTACAAGACAACGAGTTCATGGAAGCTTTGCGTGATAGAACAGTTAAAATTGATATTCCTTATATTACAAAACTCAATAAAGAAGTTCAAATTTACGAGAAAGACTTTAACTCGCGTCGTTTGCGAGGAGTAAGCATAGCTCCTCACACCATTGAGATGGCTGCGATGTGGGCAATACTTACTCGTTTAGAAAAACCAAAAAAAGCCAACCTCAATCGATTACAAAAGTTGAAGCTTTACGACGGTCGCAATTTACCAGGTTACACAGAAGACAACATCAAAGAGCTTCGCAAAGAAACTAAGCGCGAAGGCTTGGACGGAATTTCTCCGCGTTACATTCAAGATAAAATCTCTAATGCCATCGTGTTAGCTCAGCAAAGCAACCGTGGTTCGGTGAATCCGTTTATGGTTTTGAATGAATTGGAATCTGGCCTTAAGCATCACTCACTTTTATCAAATGAAGATTTAAAGGGAGACTACAGAGAGTTGCTCGCTGTTGTTAGGCAGGAATACGAAGAGATCATTAAGGCCGAAGTTCAGCGCGCGATCAGTGCCGATGAAACCGCCTTAACTCGTTTGTGTGCCAACTACATTGATAACTTGCGAGCTTATACGCAAAAAGAAAAAGTTAAGAACCCGTTCACTGGTAAGGATGAAGAGCCAGATGAGAGGTTAATGAGAAGTATCGAAGAGAAAATCGAAATTCCGGAATCAAGAAAAGACGATTTCCGCCGTGAGATCATGAACTACATCGGTGCCATTTCTTTAGACGGCAAAAAGTTTGATTATAAAACCAATGAAAGACTTCACAAAGCTTTAGAGAGAAAACTTTTTGAAGACCAAAAAGACAGCATCAAGTTAACATCGTTGGTTTCGTCTGTTGCCGACAAAGACACACAAGAGAAGATTGATATAGTTAAAACCAGATTAATCAAAGACTTTGGCTACGACGAAGTGTCAGCCTCAGATGTCTTACATTATGTTGCCAGTGTTTTTGCAAGGGGCGATGTTAAAGATAAAGGCTAATATGTCGATATTAAACGATCAAAATCGATTCAAAGATATTATTCGCGGGAGAATAAAGCACAACTTTAAAAAATACATCACCCACGGAGAAATGATTGGCAAACGCGAAAAAGAGTTTGTCAAAATACCTGTGCCTTCCATCGAGATTCCAAAATTTAAATATGGAAAAAAAGAACAAGGTGGGGTCGGGCAAGGACAAGGCAAGCCTGGCGATAATGTCGAAGAAGGTGACGGTCAGCAGCCCGGAAAAGGCGAGGCTGGCAACTCTGAAGGGCAACATGTCTTAGAGGTGGATGTCACTTTAGAAGAGCTTGCCGATATTCTGGGAGAAGCTTTAGAGCTGCCAAGAATCAAACCAAAAGGCAGTAAAAACATTGATACTTTGAGAAATAAATACTCTGGCCGCAACTATGTCGGCCCAGACAGTTTGCGAGTTTTTAAAAGCTCCTACAAAGAAGCTTTAAAAAGAAGTATAGCCAGTGGTACTTACGATCCGGAAGATCCATACGTTGTGCCCATTCGCAGAGATTTGCGTTTTTTAACTCAAAAACAAGTGATGAAACCTCACACCAAAGCAGTTGTCATATATATGATGGATGTGTCGGGTTCAATGGGCGATGAGCAAAAAGAGATCGTGCGACTAGAAAGTTTTTGGATCAACACTTGGCTTAACAGAAACTACAAAGGTTTGGAAACACGTTTTATCATCCACGATGCCGCGGCCAAAGAGGTGGATGAGCAAACGTTTTTTTCAACCAGTGAGTCGGGTGGTACATTGATTAGTTCAGCATACAAGTACTGCAAAAAAATCATTGAAACCGACTACCCAGTGAATGAGTGGAATATTTATCCATTTCACTTTAGTGATGGTGATAATTGGAGTGGTGACGACACTCGGTTTTGTATCAATTTATTAAACGACTTTTTCTTACCCAAGGTGAATATGTTTGGTTACGGCCAGGTAGAAAGCAAGTACGGGAGTGGTCAATTTTTTAGGGACCTAGAAAAACACATGCCTGGAGATGATCGCATCATCTTAAGTCGCATCGAAAGCAAAGATAAGATTGTGGATTCGATCAAAGACTTTTTAGGCAAAGGCAAATAAGGATGTTGCAATGGCAAATTTAACCAAAGAGCTCGAAGACGCGAGAAAAAAAATATGTAAGATAGCTGAAGAGGCGGGTCTCGATTTCTTTGAAACCATTTTTGAAGTGGTGACTTACAAAGAGCTCAACGCCATTGCCGCTCGTGGTGGTTTTCCGGTGAGATACCCTCACTGGAAATTCGGCATGGAGTATGAACGTTTATCCAAAGGCTATGAATACGGACTTTCTAAAATTTACGAATTAGTGATCAACACCGACCCTTGTTACGCCTACTTAATGGAAGGTAACGAGTTTTTAGATCAAAAACTAGTGATGGCTCACGTTTATGGTCACTGTGATTTTTTCAAGAACAATCAGTGGTTCTCTAAAACCAATCGCAAAATGGTCGATGCCATGGCTAACCATGCCACGCGCATTCGCAGGTACATCGATCGTTACGGCATTGAAGAGGTCGAAAGTTTTATCGATAAATGTTTGAGCTTAGAAAATTTAATTGATCGTTATTCTCCTTATACCAATAAACCAAAAGTGGTTGAGAAAATGGATTTACAGAACCGTTTCATCAGCCCGCAACAAAATGATGCCAAGTTTTCAGTTAAAAAAGAGTATATGGAGTCATTTATAAACCCAGAAAGCAGTGGCTATAAAACAGCCTCTGACTTCAATAGCACCACTCGCCCGAGTTTTCCTTCTGAGCCTGAGAAAGATATTTTATTGTTCTTAATGCATCATGCTCCGCTTGAGCCGTGGCAGCAGGATGTGTTGTCGATCATTCGCGAAGAGTCCTATTACTTTGTGCCGCAAGGGATGACTAAAATCATGAACGAGGGCTGGGCCTCGTACTGGCATTCAAAGCTTATGACAGAAAAAATCATGGACGACAGTGAAGTGATTGACTTTGCTGACCGTCACAGTGGCACGATGGCGATGGCTCCAGGTGGATTTAACCCATATAAAATTGGCATCGAACTTATGCGCGATATCGAAAAACGTTGGGACAAAGGCCAGCATGGTCTTCAGTGGTCTGAGTGTAACGATTTAGACGCCAAAAAGAA
>JAHDFM010000014.1:40976-83667 GCA_020628165.1 Bdellovibrionales bacterium
GAATTGCAACCAAACTACATGAATGAAACCCTAAAAAACATTCAAGCCATTTGGAAGCGCCCGGTGAATCTAGCAACAGTCATGGACAAAGAGGGAAGGTTTTTCAGATACGACGGCAAAGAAATCACATCCGTCGCCTTCAACGACCTCCCAAAAGAAAACAAAGACGAAGCCTCATAAAAAAAGCAGCTACTGTCGAGCTAAACTATATCATCCTGAGCAAAGCGAAGGACCTAAGCGCTAATTATAAAAACATAAAAAAAGCACAATCACTCTAAAAAAAATGGACCTAAATCATATTTAAATATTTTACATTGGTATATTTTAAGCTTAAAATTTTTAAGAGGGTAAAGATGTTTAATGTCGTTGTTTTTTTATTTTGTATTTTAATATCATTTTCAGCAAAAGGTATGGAAGGACCTCAAGTTATTCTTACAGATAATTCTGGAATATTAGTTTTTAAAAAATCTGACATTTCTCAAAATCAACCTTCCATTTCAAAGAGTTTAACAAGTGGTGAGTTTCAGAAAAGACTAGATGAGGCAAAGTTCAATAAAGTTTTAAAACAGTTATCCCTGTTAAAAAAAGTAAAAATCATTGGCCTCAGTCATGATTTTTATCAAACTTATGATGTTTCTCACGGTATATATGGTGGCCTGTGTGCACATGTTGGGGGGCCACTTCTAACACTTAAATTAAAATCGACACTATCTAAAAAAGATAAGATTAAAGATAGCATAGGTGTTATTGTGCCAAGTGGGTATGAAAGAGTAAAACTTAGCGATTCAGAGGTGAAGCAAGTTACGGTCGCAAGAAATAAGTATGTAGAGAAGCCATTTAAAAAGATTAATTTAAATTCAAAGTTTATTGAGTTTGGATTGAGAAACAAAAAAACTAAATCATTATTTGCGTTTGTGAACAAACCTCAGCTAAGTATGGGCAAAAATTTTTTACTTTTTAAGGTTAACAAAAGTTCTGCGACTTTGGTTTCTGAAATAAATTATCCACCTTGCGGAAGTTAATTTTACGAAGTAAAGGTTTGTGTGTTAAGTATGCAACAATTGTGATGGAACAGCCTAATTAAAAAATAAACATTTGTTAATTCATATAATATTACCAAGAGCAAGATTGTTCAAGATAGCTATAACACTTATCTTTGCTTTCTATTCGGTCAAAAAACCATGTTACAATTTTTTTCCCATTTAGATTTTGAGGCACATAACCTTTATCATCAGGATCTAACTTATTAGACTTACTTGGAAGTTTTTGAGCTCCAAAAATTGAAATTATATTTCCTTCTTTCAATATCGAATTAATCTTAGTTTGATTGTGTAGACAATTTTTATAAGGCCAAGGTCTTCGGTAAATAAACTCATCAATTCTTTTTGATCCAATTAAATAGAGATATGTAAAACTGTTTTTATTTTCAGGGTCTTCAGGCGAGCAATGTACGCTCACAATCTTGCTAGGTGCTGTTGCATGAAAATTATTATCATTAATTGTATGATATTTAATGTTTGAGCAACTAGTAACCAGGAATGAAATTAAGACTATAATTTTACTTTTTTTTATTATCATCGAGTTCTTCTAACACCTTTTTCAAGTATGTATTTTTGAATTTCCACTTTTAACCGCAATTGCTCTTGTAGATGAAAACCTATTTAATTTGTTATTAATTTATTCCTTAATGTTAAATGAAGTTCTGTGGCCGATTTTATGAACTCAGGAAGAATCTTAAAAATATCTTCAGCTATAACCTTGTTATAGATATAATTTGTCATATTTCTTTTTCTTATAAATTGCAGCCAAGCTTCTGCACTATCAACCCAACCAATGTTTGCAAGTTCATTGAACGTAGACCTAGGTGTATCAACGAGAATACCATTTGATCTAAGTGTTTTTTGTGATGATCTCCAACAGAGCTCTAAAGTATATTTAAATCGTTGAATGAGGCCGTCTCTTTCCAGTTCTGATGGGTTGGTAATATAAGCACTACTTAAATTTTCTAGCGCTTTTTGGAAAGATGGCAAACTCATTAACTTTATTAGGCCCCTGGAGTAATTAATATTTTTAAAAAGATTCTGTAATTAGGAATTAATGCTATTCCAACTCATCAACATCATTTTCAAAATCAACCTGAGTTTCAAACTCACGCAGATCTTCAACATTGTCCACTTCAATTTTAAACAACCATCCATCGTGATAGCAATCATCTTTCAAGAGGCTATTGTTATCTAAAACAGCGCCGTTGGTTTCAATGATCTTGCCATCAAGAGGGGAGTAAAGATTGAGTGAGCCTTGATCCGTCACAATCTCACCACAGACTTCATTGGGAACCACAATGCTACCTTCTTCAGGGAGTTCTACTTTAAAATTGTCGTCGAGCTCTTCGATGCCAGTTTCATTAACGCCGACAGTGACAACGTCGTCGTCAATTTGTATCCAGAGATAGTCCATAAAGGTGATTTGATCATTCATAGTATTAGTTACTTTTTGAGTTTGGAGAAGTGAAAGGCTGCTTATCTAAAAAAAGATAGCAGCCGAAATTTAATTATACGTCGTAATAAAGATGGAACTCATAAGGAGCTGGTCTTTGTTGCAAAGGTCGAATCTCAGTGTCGTATTTATAACCGATCCAAGCTTCAACCATTTCTTTTGAAAACACATCACCTTTTAACAAGTACTCGTGGCTTTTTCTTAAGCACTCTAAGCTCTCATCAAGTGTTGCCGGTACAGACGGAATTCCTGCAGCTTCTTGTGGAGATAAGCCGTAGATGTCTTTTTCTAACGGATCGCCAGGCTCTTTCTTATTAAGAACTCCATCAATTCCCGCCATGAGTAATGCAGCAAAAGCAAGGTACGGGTTAGAGCTTGGGTCAGGAGTTCTAAATTCCATTCTCTTGGCTTTCGGGTTTGGCCCAGAGTTTGGAATTCTCACAGCTGCCGACCTGTTTCTGTAACTATAAGCAAGCTTCACAGGAGCTTCAAAGCCAGGAACAAGTCGTTTGTAAGAGTTTGTTGAAGGGTTGGTGAAAGCACAGTTACTTTGTGCGTGCTGTAAGATACCGCCAATGTAATGAAGACCCATTTGCGAAAGACCTGCATATTTATCACCAGCAAACAATGGTTCGTTGTCTTTCCACAAAGACATGTGAGTGTGCATTCCAGAACCGTTATCGCCAAAGATTGGCTTTGGCATAAAAGTCACAGTTTTGTTGTGTCTTCTGGCCACGTTTTTAACGATGTACTTAAACCACATTAAGTCATCAGCCATTTTTAAAAGTGTGTTAAAGCGAATGCCAATTTCACCTTGTCCGGCTGTACTAACCTCATGGTGTTGTCTTTCAACTGTGATACCGATTTTTTGTAACTCAAGGCACATCTCTGTTCTGATGTCGTGAAGTCCATCGGTTGGAAGTGTTGGAAAGTAGCCTTCTTTGTGTCTTGGTTTGTAACCAAGGTTGTTACCACCTTCGTGGCGACCGGTGTTCCAAGTGGCTTCGTCAGAATCGATTTGGTAAAAGCCACCGGCTGAGTTTTGCTCATAGCGAACATCATCAAAAATAAAAAATTCTGCCTCTGGTCCAAAGAAGGCAGTGTCTGCGATGCCGGTTGATTTTAAATAATTAATAGCCTTTTTAGCAATTTGGCGTGGGTCCCGAGCATAGGGAGCAAGAGTGTCAGGTTGTGCGATATCACAAATTAAAACTAAAGTGGGCACTTCATAGAAAGGGTCAATGCGAGCTGTGGTTGGATCAGGAATCACGAGCATATCGGATTCGTTGATGCCTTTCCAGCCTCTAAGAGATGAGCCATCAAAGCCAAGGCCCTCTTCAAAAGTTTCTTCCGTGAGTTGGTCAGTCGGGATTGAAAAGTGCTGCCACATGCCGGGAAGATCGATAAACCTGAGGTCAATCATTTTAATGTCTTGCTCTTTGGCAAACTTTATCACGTCTTTTGGGGTCATTACCTCTCCTTAGTATTTTTTATAAATTTGGTTGAACCTTTCATTTTTAAAGTGCGTTCTCATTGCTCTCACCAGTGCGAATTCTCGTCACTCCTTCTACGGGCAAAACAAAGATCTTTCCATCACCAATTTTCCCAGTGAAAGCGGCATTTTTTATAGCTTCTACAGTTGATTTAACCAATGCAGAAGGAATTACAATTTCTATTTTAGTTTTTGGTAAAAAATCTACGACGTATTCCGCCCCTTTGTAGATCTCGGTGCGGCCTTTCTGGCGACCATAACCTTTCACCTCAGAAACGGTGAGGCCTTCAACGCCAATCTCATTGAGGGCTTCAATGACATCATCTAACTTGAAAGGTTTAAAAATGGCTTCGATCTTTTTCATGAATGGGTAAAATTTACCACAACAAAAAAAACCTGTCTCCCAAAAGGTGGTCCGTACCTTTTTGCGAAACGCTGCAAAAAAATGTTCATAACTTGGGGTCTAATGTTCACTGTAAATCCGAAGTTCGAACAGTCATTTTATGAACCTCAAACACAAACCTTTTGAAAATCTCAAGGCCAATTATATCGCAGTGTTTCGCAAAAAAGTGCGGACCACCTTTTGGGACGTTGCTTTTGGTGGGGGGTGGGGGTAGTTATTTGTCATGACCAACTTTAATATTGTACTTGTCGAGCCAGAAATACCGCAGAACACCGGTAATATTGGCCGTATTTGTGTGGGCTTTAATTGCCATCTTCATTTGGTGAAACCTTTTGGCTTTGAATTGACCGACAAAAACCTCAAAAGAGCCGGCCTTGATTATTGGCAAAATCTCTCATGGACCACCTATGAATCTTGGGACCACTTTTATCCACACATCCAAGATCAATTAAAACAAGTTCACTTTATGACCACAAAAACAGACAGGTCTCTTTACGATAAAAAATATAACTCCGGCAATTGGTTCATATTTGGCAAAGAAACAAAAGGTCTTCCAGAAAGTCTTTTACATAACCATGAAGAGCAAAACCTAACAATTCCGTTTCCTGGCGAGATTCGAAGCTTTAATTTAGCAAACTCGGTTTCTATCGTTGCTTCAGAAGCATTTAGGCAGCTGCGCACATAGTTAATCTCTAACTATTTCAATATTTTTTTCAATGATGGGAACACATTTTGATTCGTCGGCGAGTGTGTCTATAAAGTTCACACAGCCTTCAATGGTGTATATACCTGCAGGTTGCTCATTAGGCACGCGAAAGAGTTTGCGGAAAATAACCACATCAGTACCATCTACAGGATTTTGATAAACAACATCGTAGATGAAGCTGTTTGTTGTAAATGTAGATTCATCCTTTTGCACACCACCAACAAACTCTCCTATTTGGTACTTTTCACCTAAGTCACAGTTCAATCGAAAGTTGTAATGGAACAAGGCTCGGTTAAGAACTTTATTTGGACCAAATCCAGCTGTGATCACAGGCCAATCGGTGCAAGTCTGATTAGCATCTGTGCTTGAGATAAAGTTATAGTTTTTTGAATAGTGGTTAGAGGCGAGTAAAAATATGGGGCTTATCATCAAGGTGAATAAACATAGCTTTAAACTAAACATAACTTAATAATTCAATCTTAGCTGACAGAAGTGAACAGAATTGTGCGAGTTATAAAGATAATCATCTCATGTTCTCAAAGCTATGTAAAAATGACAGGATTAGCTAATAACTGAACAGACAAATTTTGTATACAATCACTGAAAAAAAACAAAAAACAATATAAATTATCGAAATCATTAAATATTATCAGTTGGCACTTTACCTGCATAAAAGTCATTCGTACGCTTTTTAAAATAAAATATGAATTGAAAATAAGGAGATGTTTATGAAAAAAGTTGCTCTTGTTTTATCTATACTTGGGTGTTTGTTCTTAACTGCTTGTGGTGATGATGACTCATCTAGCGGTGGTGTTCAGTTAATGAGTGAGAAGATAGATTCTTTTGGGACTCCAGATAGTTGTGGTTTTGGTTATGACTCAGCCTACACAAGCAATAAATACAGCCAACAGATGGATGCTTACAATCAAAAATACAATCAGGATGTTAGCCATGACCCATATGCACAGCACGCACCTGTTAATTCACATGTGCCGGCACCACCTCAGGAAACGAACTATTACTCAACTTTAAGAAATAACTACGTGGATAAATACACTTTAAAGTATTCCAACTCAGAAGAAGACTATTACACGAATGTAACAGGCGGCGATGATGTTATTTGTGAGAAGTATCAAGGTGGTAATTATCCAACTGGCGGACATGCTCCAGCCCCAACTTGGAACTAAATTCATTGAATTAAATCTATAAAAGCCTCAAGTTGTAAAACTTGGGGTTTTTTTTGTGTCTAAAACACAGTCGCTGCACTGTGAGAAAAGCAATTCCTAAGCAAATCAGTCTAGTTTTTACTTGGTCCACTAACATGTAAGAATTGCCATTGAATACAGCTCGTATAGAGAGTAGGATATCTAAACTATGAGCTTAAAAGTATTGCAAAAAATATTCGGAACAAAACATGAACGCGATTTGAAGATCATGCAACCCATTGTGAATCAAATCAACAACATGGAGGCTAAGATTAAGCCTCTGTCAGATGAAGATCTCAAAGCTAAAACAGCTTACTTCAGAGAGAAGCTCGCTCAAGGTGCTACACTTGATGATATATTGGTAGAAGCCTTTGCGGTTTGCCGTGAAGCTGCTTGGCGAATTTTAAAAATGCGACACTATGATGTTCAGCTCATTGGTGGCTTGTGTTTGCACCAAGGAAAGATTGCCGAAATGAGAACTGGTGAAGGAAAGACCCTAGTTGCGACGTTGCCAACGTATTTGAATGGTCTTTCTGGTAAAGGGGTTCACGTCGTCACTGTGAATGATTACTTGGCCACACGTGACTGTGAGTGGATGGGACAAGTTTACCGTTGGCTCGGTTTAACGACTGGAACCATTCACCATGGCTTGAACGATGCCGAAAGAAAAAAGAACTACGGGGCTGATGTCACTTACGCCACTAACAACGAGTTGGGTTTTGATTATTTGCGCGACAATATGAAGTTCGATGTTGATGATTACGTACAGCGCCCACTCAATTACTGCATCATCGATGAGTGTGACTCCATTCTCATTGATGAAGCCAGAACTCCGCTCATTATTTCAGGGCCGTCAGAAGATTCCACTGAAAAGTATTACGAAATCAATAAAATCATTCCTCATTTAGTGGAAGAAAAACACTTCACTATGGAAGAGAAATCAAAAACGGTCTCTCTGACAGAAGAAGGCAACAACAAGGCAGAAGAACTTTTAGGTGTTAATAATCTTTATGACCCAGAACACATCAAAACAGTTCATCACATTTATCAAGGTTTGAAAGCGCATCATCTTTTCACCATCGATAAAGACTATATGGTGAAAAACGGCGAAATCATCATCGTTGATGAGTTCACCGGACGATTGATGGAAGGTCGTCGCTGGAGTGAAGGCTTGCACCAAGCTGTAGAAGCTAAAGAAGGTTTAAACATTAAAGGTGAAAACCAAACCTTGGCATCTATTACTTTTCAGAACTATTTTCGTATGTACAACAAACTTTCTGGTATGACTGGTACGGCAGAAACAGAAGCCGTCGAATTTAAAAAGATCTACGATCTTGATGTGCTTGTCATACCAACCAACAAACCCATTGCAAGGCTTGATAACGAAGACGTCATTTACAAAACTGAAAACGCTAAATATCAAGCCATAGCCAACGACATTAAAGAGCGATCAAAAAAAGGTCAACCCGTCTTAGTTGGAACTGTCAGTATAGAAAGGTCCGAGCGCATAAGCCGCGAGCTTAAAAAAGCCGGAATCACACACAACGTTTTAAACGCCAAACACCACGAAAACGAAGCTGACATTGTTGCTCAGGCTGGTGCTAAAGGGTCCGTGACCATTGCAACCAACATGGCTGGTCGTGGAACGGATATCGTCCTTGGTGGAAACCCAGAGTTTATGGCCAAAAAAGAAGTGCAAGACACTTGGACACCTGAGCAAATAGAAGCCTCGATAGAAAAGTACCGCAAAAAGTGTGAAAGCGACAAAAAAGATGTGTTAGAGGCCGGAGGGCTTTGTATCATCGGTACTGAGCGACACGAGTCACGCAGGATCGATAATCAGTTACGTGGTCGTGCCGGACGACAAGGTGACCCAGGAGAGTCGACATTTTACTTGTCACTTGAAGATGATTTAATGCGTATCTTTAACGGAGAGCGCTTACAAAAAATCATGACCACTTTAAAAGTGCCAGAAGACGAGCCGATCACAGCGAGAATGGTCAGTCGCTCTATTGAAGGCGCACAAAGAAAAGTGGAAGGTCATCACTTTGAAATCAGAAAACATCTTCTTGAATACGATGATGTTATGAACCAACAAAGAACAAACATCTACTCTATGCGTCGAATGGCTTTAGAAGATGGAAATATTGATCGACAAATTTTAGACTTTCTTGGAGATACAACTTCAGACATTCTCGATAACTTTGCCAATCCGAATGTTAAAACCAATGAGTGGGACATTCCGGGGCTAAATACTGCTTTGTCGGCACAGTTTGGTATTCGCATCGATGAAGAAAAAGCTCTCACTTTAGATGGGCCAGGACTAACTGATTACATCAGTAATGCTGTTAAAACCGCATTTGATCAACAAAAACAAACCTTAGGTGAGTACTTTGACCAAGTTCAAAAAATGGTTTTATTACAAACTATTGATACCCGCTGGAAAGAGCATTTAGCTCTCGTTGACCATTTAAAAGAAGGGATCAACTTACGCGCATATGCTCAAAAAGATCCATTGATTGAATATAAAAAAGAAGCTTTCAGAGCCTACGATCGTTTGAATGAAATCATCAAAGCAGAAACCATTGAAAAGTTCATGAAGATTCAATTGGTAGAGCGCGATGAGAGTTTGTCTGAACGGATGTTAGGGGAGCAGCAAGACTTTGATGATCTAGATTACGAAGGTGGCGATGAAGCGCCTCAGTTCTCAGGTCAATTGCCGCAGCAACAGCAGCAACAAGGACCAATGCAAACCAATCGCGGTCCTGGCGGTGGCGGGCAAGAACGAAAAATGAGCCGCTCCGAACGACGCCGTATGGAGCGTTCAAGTAAAAAAGGCCGACGTCGCTAAGTCGTTGGTTTTCCACTGGTTTTATTAAGAGCTCTCAACGTTGGTTTTACCCAAGACGATTCACTATTTATAGTTTGAATTTATATAGCAACTTTTACTTATTTACATGGGCTATTTTCTTTTTATTCAGTTTAGGGCAGTATTCTGCATAAATCTCATCTTTGCTAAAGACTCAAACTAATCATAAAAATTGAAACAAACTCATCAATTCATGAACTCTAAAAGAGAAGACATGAATGAATAAATGGGTAAATAGGATAATTGCAGTGTATATTTCATTCAATGCCAAGCGACTCTTTGCTTATTTAATAATTTTCTTAATCCATATAAATATCAATACAGAAGTAAAAGCAGCTGATGAATTATTCTGTGAATATGTAGTGAGTTCAGATGAGAATGCTCAAGTATCAAATGACAATGATTTTGAAATTGGTCAAGTGTATGTCGATATTGAGTATGGATTTGTGAGGTTACTTGAAGTAGAAGGTGACCCTAATGATCCAATGTTTAAAATCACAGTTAAGTTGATGGACCCATTATATTCTAGAAGGGAGAGCCGGAGTCGTTTTAACACTGTGCCATTGTCTCTCTATCCTAACTTAAATGGTGGTCGCATGATAGTAGCAGTGAGAGACAGAAGCCAATTTGGTATAAATGTTATAGAACAGCGAATTCAACAACGTTATGACAAAAATAGAGTTAAGGATTATTTTAAATTATATAGAATTGCTGAACTTGTTCTTGGAAGAAATTTAGATGATTTAAAATATCTTAGAAATAGTTTGATAAAACTTTTAAATGAGTATGAGTTTAAAAGTAGTTGGGCCCATAGTTATCAAGACCCTGTTAGAAATAAAATTTCACATTTGACCCAATTAGTTTTTTTTAATTTTGTATATGACAGTGATGATCAAGGTGAAAATGAATATTATGATCAGAAAGTGTTATTTGATGATTTTGTTTTGAAGGCAGAAAATATTTTAAAGGAAAACTTAATCTTATCTGGTATATTGGCATCGCTTCAAGAAAGGTCTCAATGGCTAGCAGATAGGTGGGCATGGCCAAAATCAACAAGTTCCCCTGAAGTCTCGAGCACTGAAAATCGATATTTTCGCCTAGCTAATATGATGTTTCCTGTTGAAGTTCAAAGACATAATAAAGAGGGTTACAATGTCGCACAAACAGTAGAAATGGACATTGACCATTATCTGAGGTCATATTTTTGGCTGCAAAATTATGATGTGTCGGTTGCTAAGACTAAAGAAGTCGAAAGTCTTGCTGAGATCAATCAAAGATCAATTCGTGGAAAACGAGTCTTAGTTTATGGTGACAACGATTTTGTAGACTCTGTTACAAAAGAGTTTTCTAATCGTGAGCAACGTATCAATGAACAATCTGAAGCAAGTACTATGATAGCCGATAGTCAAAGAGAAGCTGATCACCAAGCAGGTCAAAGTCAGCCTGAGTTCGGCTATGGTGAAAGTGATTTTGTGCAATATTTTAAATCAGAATTCCCTGATGATGGTTTTGAGTCAGAAGAATCTTCCGAAGTTCTAGAGGATGCCCCCTCAATTGACGTAGGTGTCGTTCATTTTAATTCAACAGCTGAAGAATATATTTTAAACAATCCAAGTTTTTATGCTCAACTTTATAGACAGGTCACTTCAGAAGACAATTTAAATATTTCAAGAAGAAGTAAAATTGTCATTTTAATTCAACAACAGGCTGATCCCTACAACGTTATTTTGAATGATCTGATAAGGCGTTTAAATAATTTAGATGGTGGTAGAAATATTCAGGTCTTTAAGTATCAATAAGATACGAGTATTGACTAAAACAGAGGCCAAAAATTATGAGAGCTAGAGGCAGCTTTAGCACCTAGCTCGATACAAAATATTGACCTTGAAACTCGGCGCATTTTTCCTAGCAATGCCTTACCAAGTGCTAATTTTAGTCGAGTTCATAGACAAAAAACTCTTACTTATGTGCTTGGCATAATACAATGGAAGCATGGTTCAGTGCCCAAAATGCCAACATGAAGTGAAAGATGACTTTGGTCTGGTTGAATGCAATCAGTGCGGGCATTCCTTCATGCTTGGAATGGACGGACAAATCAGTGAAGACGTTCCACCTATGGTCGGCACAGACTCTCATCATGTCGAAGAGTCTCCTTTAGATAATTATATTGATGAAGCCACTGTTTTTCCTGTGGCTGTCGATAGTGAACCTGCAGAAGACACTCCTTATGTGGAGCCAAGCAGTGAAGGTGATTTTCATGAAGACATCGGCTCACAAGTGATTGATAACTTTAGCAGTGTCAGTGGTCATCACAATCTCACCAACCCCTCCGTGGTGATTAAAGAAAGTGAGCTCGATGGTTTTGTTGATGAGTTTACGTCTTTTAAAGAGCAGGCAGGTGAAGAGCAAGAGATTATCGCTGATCACGAACCAGAATTAAACTCTTCCGAAAGTGTTTACACCTCACTCACAGAAGTGAAAGGGCAACAAGATTTTGCCAATCAAGTGGAGGAGTTCAACGATGAACGAACTAACTTTTTAGCTGAGCAAATCTTGGAAAATTCACAGCAGGTAGAAAAGCAAGAGCAGTTGATGAATGTCAGTGAATTTGCCAACTCTGAAAAGTCATCGGTAGATGAAGGCCTACTTAAATACAATGTTTTTCTTGCCGGTATCAATTCCCATGACATTAAAAATATAGTTTTTGAAGAGCTAGCTGATAAGAAATTGTTTCTCGATATCGATGAGTTAAAGAAATCAATGAGTGACGGGCAATTGGTGATACCGTCCATTTCGGCTGTGAAGGCTTCGGTCATTATTAACAGGTTGTCACATTTACCAATTTCAATTTTGTGGGATCAGCATGATATTAGAAAAGCTTAAATATGTGGTTGTGTTTTTACTTTCTTTTACATTTGTGTTTTACACATTTGCCAGTGACCAAAGAGTGAAACAAATTACAGAGCTAAAAGCCTTGGTTGAGTACGAGAAAAAAAGTATCAAAGGTTTGTTGATCGAAGCAAATGAAGCTAATAAAAATTCTCAAGAAGAAGCCATGCTCAAGCAACTCATAGAAACCAAAATGAGCGATCTAAACAACAAAATAAAGGGGCTCAACGAGTTGATTAAAGCTGAGAGCCATAGTAACAGTAAAGTGAAGAGCAGTGATGTTAAGCAAATTAAAGATTTAAATGAACTCAAAGATGAAATAGGCATAGACCGAGATATCACTCATCTCTACAAGAAAGTTAAAAATGTGTACAAAGATTTTAACAAAACTAAAGAACACAAAGAGTGGAAAGAGAAGAAAGAGACCTATTTTAAAATCAAAGAGCGTAAGAAAAAAATAATTTTTGTGGAGTAAAGAAGTTTTGAGGTTATTATTTTGTCTTGTTGTATTTTTTATTTCGTCTTGTAGTACGACAAGTAGTGGTCAGCGAGGAGTGGCTTCCGTTCAACAAAAAATTGAAAAAGCGAATCCGTCAACAGTTGTTCAAGAAATACAAAAACTGAAGCAAGATAATATTTCACACTTAACTTATGTTATTTCGTCGTCTGATATTGGTCCAAACTGTTATAATTTGATTCAAGAAAGCACTATGAGATTGGTTCGCACAGATGAAAACTATATTAAGTATTTTGTAACTATTGATCCAAATGAAGTGAGTTCACAGATTGAAATGTTATACAACTTACCTAAAAATTTATACCAGCAGAGTGAGTCCAGTGCTTCTTTAGATGTTAGGATTTATATTAGCGAATATGTCTTGATTGGTGAAATGGAAAATATTTACTTAGTTAACGATATCGATGCGTTGGTATCAGGAGTGAGTAAATTACCAGACAATCAACTTAATCTTTCTTACTTTGAGCTCAATGAGGAAAAATGTTTAGATAGATACAGTTCTTTTTTTGGTCCGTAATTTCAATACTAATCATTTTTGCTGATCTTAATTTTTGTATCTAGATTTAGAATATTTAAATTATCTTTTTCTGATAAATAAGAATATGTTTTACTGTTGCCTTTGCGGTCATTGAGTTGAATCTTAAGTAAGTAGTTATTTACTTTTCCGGTCGATAAATTCATTAGTGGTTCAATAGAAAAGTGTTGAATTTCACCAGCCTCTCTTTTTGAGCTACTTGTGCAATTAAAGCTGACTTCTGGCCTGCGGCTAATAAGACAGTCTTCAAAGTTAAAATTTGTAGAGAGTATAGTGTGGTCAGCGCTAAGTTTTTTATTTAAAATCAAGTGGTAACTTTTGTTGCTTTCATTTGGAAACAAATTTAAATGATGGGCTTCAGTGGAGTTATCACTATTAATATTTGAATGAAAAGTAAAACTCACTGGGATGTATTTGTGAGTCGATTTTTCTGGCTGTGAAAAAATCACAGCTAAGACTATAAAAAATAAAATTGAAAAGATTGATTTCATGTATTCACCTTATTAATTACGTACAACAACAAATTAATAAGCAAAGGACATGCCATAAAGATATATAATCTCTAATGAATTAGCGACATTTAAACAAAAGAACGAGAGTTTGGACTGTCTAAAAAATTACAAAGCTGACAAAAAACGTCAAAAAAACTCGGTTCTCTGTGCTGAAAGCTTTTTGTTTAGCAAAAAGAACCGAGCGATCAATTATTTCATAGTTAAAGCAAAGGCATAGTTAAATGCCGCTTCTTTCAGGCCTTTGTAGCGATCCGTTTCTCCTGCGTGACCTGCGTGCATTTTAATGTTGAGTAACAATATGTTGCTGTCCGTTTTAAGTTCACGCAACTTGGCCACCATCTTTGCTGGTTCCCAATATGTGACTTGCTCATCCGAAATACCTGAGTTGTATAACATGGCCGGGTAATTTTTAGCTTCGACATTGTCATAAGGAGAGTACTGCATCATGTATTCAAAGTCGCCTTTGTTTTCAATAGGGTTGCCCCATTCTTCCCACTCAGGGGGCGTTAAAGGTAAGCTCGCATCTGAAATGGTATTGATGACATCCACAAAAGGAACGTCGGCAATAACGGACTGAAACAAGTCAGGGCGCATGTTGGTGACGGCCCCCATAAGTAAGCCTCCGGCACTGCCGCCGTTTGCAACGATTTGACCTTTTTGAGTGTAGCCACTCTCAACCATATGTTCACAACAAGAAATATAATCTTTAAAGGTGTTCATTTTTTTGCGCATTTTACCGTTGAGGTACCAGTCATACCCTTTTTCATTACCACCTCGAATGTGCGCCACTGCGTAGGCAAAACCGCGATCTATCAACGAAAACATACTTGTTCTAAAAAACGGTGGCATACCATAACCATAAGACCCATAAGCGTAGACGTAGGCAGAATTTTGCTCTTGGTGAGCGGTGAATCCTTTTCTTGTGATGATCGTTAGGGGAATCAACTCACCGTCATGAGCCTTGGCAAATTCTCTTTTGAGAACATAATTTTCAGGGTTGTAATTTGGGACTTCTTTTTGCTTTAAAACTTTTAAGCTCAATGTGTTGGTGTCGAGCTCTAAAGTTTGAGGTGCTGTGATTGGGTTTTCAAAGCTAACTTGAAGATCTGTTGCATTGTGGTCATGTGCACCAATCAAGCTGACGCTTTTTATTTCGTGAGCAAATGGGACTGTTTGCATTTTTTTATCAGTGAGATCGTAAACACAGATGTCATCGATAGCCGTTTCAGAGTTTCGAGCTGAAAGAACTAATTTATTTCCATAAAGGCTCATGTGCCTTAAAAACAAGTTTTTAGAATTAGCGATAACGACTCTCCATGAATCAGGTTTGTCGATGTTTTCTTCTTCGCAACTGTAAACAGCAAAATTGCTATTGTTCATATCATTAGTTAAAATGTAATAAGTGCCGTTATTGTATTCATAACTGTACTGTATGTCATCTTTAGCATCAGCGATGAGCTTAAACTCTTGTTCATTTTTATTTTTTTTATAAATGGCATGCGAAGCGCCACTGACAAGATATATAAACGTGATCTCGTTATTTGTTGTGCGTGTGTCAAACATAAAACGATTTTCAAATTTATCAGGTTTAGAGAAAACTAGTTTCTTTTTATCAGGTCCTTCGTGAATGTTCATATAATAAAGGTTTTTGCCGCGAGTGAACTCGTCAAGCTCAGTAAAAGCAATGGTCGTGTCGTCAACCCAGTAAAAGCTACTGCTCACATCTTCAAGCTTCCATTCAAAGTCAGTTTGAGAGGCAAAATCTCTGACCTTCAATGTGCAGTCCAATGAGCCGGTTAGGTTGTAGCAGTAAGCAAAGTGAGTTTTGGCCTCATTGGGGATGGCTCCTCGGTGCATGTAAAGTTTTTTGCCCTCGGCCTCTTTATTGATATCAAAATAAACTTCTTCGACCGCGTCGAGAGTTTTGTATTTACGACAAAGAGTGGGGTAACTCAGACCTTCCGTTGTTTTGCGATAATAGTAGTAATCATTTCTTTGATAAGGGTAGCTTGAGTCATCTTCTTTCGTGCGCGAGAGCAACTCGTTATAAATTTGCTCTTGCAGCTCTTTGGTTTCAGACATGACGTGTTCAGTGTACTTAGCTTCTTGGTTTAGATAGGTTTTGACGTTTTCGTCGGCAAAGTTGAGTTCACCTTTGATAAATTGTTTCCAGTTGTCATCACGTATCCAGGCGTAATTGTCAGTGCGCTCATGACCGTGTTGAGTTATTTTTTTTGCAATCTTTGGGGCTTGTGGTTGTTGCATAGTCATCCCTTTTTTAATTTATAATTTAATATTTAGTTTATAGGTGATTGTTTTAGTTTAATCAAACACATCTATTATATTGGCTTTGTTGTTTTCAAAGTATTTAAGGTCAATCATAAGGGTCAGTGCGATTAGTAATAATTTTTCTTGTTCTGTGATGGTGCTATTTTCGCAGTTAATTTGAAAGAGATCTTTGTCAGTAAACACTTCCGTTAAGATTTTGCCCATTTTCTTTGTGATATTAGCAACCTCTTGATTGCGGCGAAGAATTGGAAATTTCCAAATTCTAAATAATCCTGCACGCAATGTGAAAACGACCTGACCACGCTCATTTAAAATATCAAAATTTTTACTTAAAATGCCAAAGCGTCTTTGAATGGAGCCGACAAGTTGACCATCGCGATTTGTGATGTTGAGTTCATAAAAATAAAAACGGAAAGGATGATGTAAACTATAGAGCTTTTGTCTATGTGGATTAAAAAGAGAAACTTCAAAAGAGCGCCAGTGCCCAAGAAACTGACGAAGGAGGGTGTCCAAAAGCCCTTTCCTTTGTTCAGCGGCAAAACCAATCTGCTGTGATTGCTGGTTGAGTATCAAATATTTGTTGCGTGTTTCAAAACCGACAAACTCAAAGGGCTCAAGTGTTTGTTGGATGTAGATTTGCTTTTGATCGTTTAAATGCAAAACGGTGTCCTTTTTTTGATTTATTGAATTTAGTTATGTGTTTTACAAATGCATTAACCTGTTTTCTGTAGTTAGTGTCAACTTTCTTCAAGTTGTCATTATAAGTTGATCAAATTGCTTTTAAAGCATCACCTTAAAGAATTGGCCAACTTAAATACAAGAATCTTCATTAATGCAAGAGTCTTTTTTAAGAATTATCTTGAAGCTAGAACGTCGTCTTGAGCGTTAGCGAAAGATTTGTCACTCTTGGTATTTTTTAGTTGGGGAGTGTGTGTTTAGATCCTTCGCTCCGCTAAGGATGACACAACTTAGCTCAGGACGATGTGTTTTTTTGCATGACTAAACCAACCTAAACAGAAAGCTTTATTTAATCGTCGAGGGTTTTGAATTGTTTTTGGTAGTTTTTGCGTTTTTGCTCGACGTTTCCTTTGTACTCTTTGAAGTTTTTGGGTGCAATGGTTTGCTCATCTGGTTTTTGCAATAAAACATAAGTGACAAAACCATTTTCTATGATGACTTGCCCTTCTTTTAGCTCGTCTTTTTCGTAGTATTTATAAGTCCAGTAGTCTTTGCCGCTTTGACGAAAAGTTTTGTCAGGGTCTCCCACGATATCAAGGACCGTAGCCTTATCCATACCAACACTGAGCTTTTTCATGTTCTCTAAAGGTGTGCTTGCGCAAGAAGTGAGCAGTGAAGTGAGTGTGAAAAAAAGAAGTCCGATAAAAAGAGTTTTCATAGTGGTCCCTCATTCAGTTTTGAATCTTTCATTAATTATAACTGATTCCTTCATGATGTCTAAATTTGACCAACTAAATGAAACAAACTGAGAAGAAGGCTAGCTTTTTATCAAGACCTTGGTGGGGCAAATTGATAGCCAAGTGCGACAAAAAATATGTAAAAATTATAACAACTTACCAAAATCACATGCATCTAATGCTTATTTTGAACGCATATAAAAGCGCAGGTCGAAAGATTTTTTTAAAGCTGTACTGTCGTTAGCAAATCATTTTTTTTACAAACAGCGGATTAATATGGAATGCAGAGCTATTATTTTTGAGAACGATCTGATGATTTCATAAATTTATTTACGATTTAAGCCTTTTGAACCAACAAAAAATCCTGGCAGAGATTGTTAAAATAATATAGTAGGTGTATTAAATATTATTGAAAACTAACACTACAGAATTCGATGGTAAGAGATAGCTCTTATCATAATTTCACGATTTTAGAGAGGTTGCTCCATGTCTGCTAACGGGTCCAATTACAATCCTGGTGATTACAATAAAACTGGTTTCCTTGCTTTTATAGGTTCATTTGGTTTTTCCATTGCTTTATTCTTTGTGCTTGGCTTTTTCTTCTCAGATATTCAAATTGACGAGGTTATTGAGCCACCTAAAGACGGCCAAGTGATTAAAAAGTTAGATTTAGCTACTGTTGAAAACCCTTGGGTGAGCTCTGATGAGTTGGTTGCCCATGGCAAGAAAGTCTACAAAACAAACTGTGCCACTTGTCACGGTGTCTCTGGAAAGGGTGACGGGCCTGGAAGTGCCGGTATGGCAGTTAGAAACCTCATTGAAGGTAACTGGAATAAGGGCGGTGATAGCATCACTCTCTACACAACTTTGACAAAAGGAATCGAAGGCACATCAATGGCGGCCTTTGCTCACATTAAGCCTGTCAGTCGTTGGGCCTTGGTTCATTACGTTCGTTCGATCACTAATAATAAAGTTGAAGATGATGCTGCAGCTGTAGAAGCTTTTGCAAAAGGGCAGTGATTTTAAAAAATGTTGTTATTTGTTGCTAAAATTTTAATCAGCGTAAATATGAGCTGGGCTTATCAGCAAGGGACGAACTATAAAACCGTCGATAAAAAGCCACAGCAGCTCAAGAACGTAGGCATCGTTGAAAAATTAGGCGACACTATCGATTTAACAACAGAGTTTACTTATGACTCTGGGGACAAGGCCCCTCTTTCAAAGGCCTTCGAAGGAGACTTACCTGTCCTTTTTTCTATGGTTTATTACACGTGTCCAACGCTTTGTAACTACCATTTGAATGGTTTATTAACTGCATTCAAGCAACTAGATCTCGTCGCAGGCCGCGACTTTAAAGTGGTCGCACTTAGCATGGACCATAAAGAGTCAGCCGATGTCGCTTATTTAAAAAAATCAAGTTACTTAGATGAGTACGGTAAAAAAGACGCCGAAAAAGGTTGGTATTTTTTGACCGGCACTGAAGCTAATATTAAAAAGCTTACAGACAGCATTGGTTTTAGTTTTAAGTGGGATGAAAAGCGCAAAGAGTATGCTCATGCTGCAGCAGCCATTGCGATGACATCTAAAGGAAAGATATCTAGATATTTGCACGGAGTTCAGTTCAGTCCAAGCACGCTCAAGCTCTCAGTGGTTGAAGCGGGCAAAGGTAAGGTGGGCTCTGTCATTGATCAAATTGTTCTCTACTGTTTTCAATTTGATCCTTCATTAAATAAGTATACACTATATGCTTACAACATAATGAGAATTGGTGGTTTAGTGACCATTTTATTATTGGCTTTATTTTTGATCCCAGTATGGGTGAGAGAATTGCGTAAGCCGAATTGATCACTAGAAACTTTTGAAGAGTTGGAACGAATAAGGAGTAAACAACATGTTTTGGGTAAACAAGGCACATGCAAGCAGTTCAATTATGCCTCCACAAGCCTCAAACTTTGCCGGCCCAGTAGATAGTCTTTATGACTTTTTATACTGGTCGAGTTTGATATCTTGTATTTTAGTCATTGGTGGGCTTGTCTTTTTTGCATTCAAATACAAAAGAAAAACAGCAAACGACAGTACAGCTTACATTTCCCACAATGCTACGCTAGAGTTCTTATGGAGTTTTATTCCATTTGTAATATTTCTTGCTGTTTTCGCTTGGGGTTGGAAGATTTTCTACGATATGAAGCGCGCTCCTAAGAATGCTTTTGAAATCCATGTCGTTGGTCAAAAGTGGTATTGGGACTTTAAATACAAAAGCGGTAAGAAAACAACCGGCACCTTCAAAGTGCCTTACAATAAACCTATTAAATTGATAATGACATCCAGAGATGTCCTTCACAGTTTTTATGTTCCTGCTTTCAGAATCAAGCAAGATGTGATCCCAGGCAGATACACAACTCTATGGTTTACGGCCACAAAACTTGGTACATACCAAATGTTTTGTACCGAGTATTGCGGTTCTGGACATTCAGCGATGTTAGCGAAAGTGGAGGTTGTGCCTGAGGCTGAGTTTGAAGAATGGCTTTCTGATGACCCTTACAAAGGTTTATCAATGGCTGAGGTCGGTCAAAAAGTTTTCACTCAAAGATGCATAGCTTGTCACAATAACACTGCTGAGAAAAAAATTGGTCCAGGCTTTAAAGGTCTTTATGGAAAAGAAAGGCTTATTGTTGCAGGCACAACATTAAAAGATGGCAAGCCAATGACAGTCAAAGCAGATGATAACTACCTCAGAGAGTCCATACTTAACCCAAATGCTAAAAAAGCAAAAGGCTATGAGAATGCTGTTATGACATCCTTTCAAGGACAGCTGAGTGACAATGAGTTAGATGGGATTATTGAATACATTAAGCAATTAAAATAAAAAATAGGAGCGAAAGACAATGTCTAGTGCTGCAGATACTTCAAAGAATTATTTAAATCATGAAAAAGGCCTCTGGTCTTGGTTAACTACGGTAGACCACAAAAGAATCGGAATCATGTATATGATCACTGTCCTTTTGTTCTTTGCTATCGGTGGTGCTTTTGCCATGCTCATTAGGCTTGAGCTTTTTGCACCAGGCGGAACTTTTGAAGCGCAAGTTTATAATCAGTTCATGACCTTTCACGGGGCCATAATGGTTTTTATGGTTATCATCCCTGGGATTCCAGCTTTCTTAGGTAACTTTGTTTTGCCTCTTCATTTGGGAGCCAAGGATGTTGCTTTCCCTAAAGTGAACTTAATGAGTTGGTACTGCTTAATTGTAGGTGCTATCATTTCTTTCATTTCTCTTTTTTATCACGGTGCTGACACTGGTTGGACGTTTTACACGCCATACTCGATTCAGACAGATAACGGCACAATCCTGTTAGTTCTCGGTGCCTTTGTAATGGGTTTTTCATCTATCCTAACTGGGGTCAACTTTGTGGCCACAACTCATCGACTTCGTTGCAAGGGTATGGGCTTTTTTCAAATGCCACTTTTTGTTTGGGGTTTGTACTCAACAGCTATTTTGCAGGTCATTGCTACACCGGTTTTAGGAATCACTCTACTATTATTAGCTGCTGAAAAGATCATGGGCATTGGTTTTTTTGATCCAAAGCTCGGTGGTGACCCGGTCTTGTTCCAGCACTTTTTCTGGTTCTACTCTCACCCAGCTGTTTACATTATGATTCTTCCTGCGATGGGAATAATCAGTGAGCTCATCACAGCCTTCTCTAGAAAAGTGATCTTCGGTTACAAAGCCATCGCATTTTCAAGTGTTGGTATTGCTGCTGTGAGTTTCTTTGTTTGGGGTCACCATATGTTTGTATCCGGTCAATCAGAGCTTGCGGGTGTGATTTTCTCATTCCTAACAATGCTTGTGGGTGTTCCAACAGCGATCAAAACATTTAACTGGGTGGCTACGATGTACAAAGGGTCCATTCAGTTTCAGTCGCCAATGTTGTATGCTCTAGGTTTCTTGTTCTTATTCACCATAGGTGGTGTTACGGGAATTATGTTAGCAACGATGGCAATGGACGTTCACTTTCACGACACTTACTTTGTTGTTGCTCACTTCCATTATGTGATGGTGGGTGGAACATTGATGGCCATTATGGGTGGTATCTATTATTGGTTCCCAAAAATGTTCGGAAAGATGTACAGCGAGTTAGGTGCACAGTTAAGTTTTGTCCTTATCTTTGTTGGTTTCAACGTGACTTTCTTCCCTCAGTTTATCTTAGGTGCTAAGGGAATGCCGCGAAGGTATCATGATTACCCAGAGGCCTTTAGCTTTTTAAATAGTGTCTCTTCTATAGGTTCATGGACTATTGGTCTTGGTTTTATAGTTGCTTTGATTGTTATTATTCATGGTTTATTAAAAGGTGCTAAGGCTCCAGATAATCCATGGGGTGCGAAAACATTGGAGTGGCAGACAACGTCTCCACCTCCACACGAAAACTTTTACACAGACCCAGTGGTCACGGGAGGACCTTATGAGTACCGCTAATGTTGACAGATCTGGTGGTGGCCACGCTCACCACTTTGAAAGTGCCGAACACGAGTTTGACACCAGTAAATTCGGTACTTGGTTATTTTTATGTACTGAAGTTCTTATGTTTGGCGGCTTGTTCGTAGCCTACTTTATATTTAGTAACTTATTTCCAGAAACATTTTTAGAGGGATCTAAATATCTCGACTGGAAGTTTGGTGCTGTTAACACGGCTGTGCTCTTATTCAGTTCTTTCACTATGGTTTTAGCCATTTACTACGCTCAACAAAACAATAACAAGAAATGCGCCAATATGCTGATGATCACATTTGTGTGTGGTTTGATCTTTATGGTGATTAAGTACATGGAGTACACCCATAAAATTGAAATGGGATTGTTGCCAGGTGATATGTTTGCTTTTCAAGGGGCTGAAAGTTCTAACCTAGGTCTTTATTTCTCAGTTTATTATATGATGACGGGATTGCACGGATCACACGTTATTGTTGGTATGGGATTGATCTTGTGGTGTTGGTTTCGTGCTCGTAAGAATGAGTTCAACTCTGGGTATTTCACGCCGGTTGAGTGTGTCGGTTTGTTTTGGCACTTAGTCGATTTGATTTGGATTTACTTATTCCCACTTCTTTATTTGATTGATTAGTATTTTAGAAGGATTTTAATTATGGCAGGACATCATCAACTTAATTTTAAAGTTTTAAGAAACACTCTTTTTGCTCTTTTGAGCTTAACGATACTTACAGTCCTTGTGGCAAAGCCTGTTTCTGGTTTTGACGCTGGAATGTTTAACTTTGTGATCGCAATGGGGATTGCCTCTTTGAAGGCCGGCCTTGTATTAGCTTATTTTATGCAGTTGAAAGACGACAATAAGCTATACTTAGGTTTAATGATCTCATGTGTGTTCTTTTTATTGTTATTTTTTGGGCTGAGTTTTATAGATATTATTTCTAGAGCGCCAGTAGACAGCACTTTGTAATAATGGGTTCTAAGTGCGCTTTGCGCTCTTAGGTCTTCGGTCTTCAGGTTCAACCCTTTAAAAATGAGTTAGTTTTAGTCATCAAAAGAGTGTTTGTAAGAATTATACTTCGCTTAAAATGACAGGTGATAAATACAAAAAATGCTTTTTTATTGACCACTTTTAACTAAGAATTTAAAAAATGAGGGCATGGTAAAACACTATTTAAATTTAACTAAATTTGGAATCACCCTTTTTGCCATAGTGAGCGCTCTGGCTGGTTTTTTAGTTGGTTTTCCGATGGGGCAGCCCATAAATGTGGGTCATGTTTTACTATTAATCTTTGGTCTTTACTTTGTCTGCTCTGGCAGTTTCTCAATCAATCAAGCTCAAGAAAAAAACATTGATTCTAAAATGCCTCGAACCTTAAAGCGCCCCATCGTTAGTGGTAAACTGAGTGTGTGGCAGGGCTTTGCTTTGGGTGCTCTGATGATTCTCTTTGGTAGCTTGTTGCTTTACATACTGAACCCTACGACATTTTATTTAGCTATTCTGACTGTGTTTTTATACAACGTCGCATATACAGTGTTTTGGAAGAAGTCTTGGGCCTTTGCTGCTGTACCAGGCGCTATTCCAGGGGCGATGCCTGTGGTGATAGGGTATTCGGCGGTTTCAAACCCTTTAGACCCTCAGTCTCTTTATCTATTTTTAATCATGTTTTTATGGCAGATGCCTCACTTCTGGGCCTTAGCCATTCGCTTTAAGGACGATTACTCAAAGGGTGGGATTCCTGTTTTACCAAGCGTTATTGGAGATCAGAGAACTCGTTATCATATAGGGCTGTATACATTTGCTTACATAGGTGTTTCTTTAGCCTTGCCTTTATTTATACAAGCCAACCTTCTCTATCTTATATTGGTTGTTCCAATGGCTGTGAAAGTAATCATTGAATTTTTTAAGTACTTTAAAGCCAAAGAACAAAAAGCATGGCTCCCGTTTTTCTTATGGGTGAACTTAAGTGTGATTGTCTTTCTATTAGCTCCTGCTGTTGATCAGTGGGTTTACTATTGGGCTCAAATTTATTGATGGTGATTAGCGAAAAGCTTGTAAAATATTATCGTTATATGATCTTTGAAGTGATCGGGCTGATTGTCCTCGGGGCTTTGGTGCGAGCTATGGATGCTGGCCTAGCTTGTCCTGACTGGCCACTTTGCTTTGGTGACATCATTCCTGATTATCAATTTCAAGTTTACCTAGAGTTTATTCATAGGGCTTTGGCTGGGCTGATTGCTATAGCTTGTTTTATACTAAATTATAAAATCATCAAAAACCCAAATGTCTCCATGACCATTAAAAATATATGTTGGTTCAGTTGGACAGTTTTAATGGCTCAAATCATTATGGGTGCTCTAACGGTCACATTGCAGCTGGATAGTTATGTTGTAGCCACACACCTTATGCTTGCAATGGTGTTTTTAATGAGCTTGTTATGGATCTACTTTTACATCAGTGGAGTTCAAAAAAATAAAGCGGTCATAAAAACAAGAGTGTTTGCTTTCTTTAGTTGTTTTGTCATCTTTATGCAGATCTTATTAGGAGGTCTTGTTGCTTCTCACTATGCTGCTTTAGTGTGTACTGACTTTCCTTTGTGCCATGGCAAACTCATTCCAACATTTTCTGGCATCATCGGTTTGCAAGTGATTCACCGTTTATGGGCTTACTTTGTCACAGTTGTGATTTTAGGTTTTTGTTTTTATATTTATAAAAATTCTCACAAGTATAGTAATGTTCTAAAAGAGTCGAAGTGGTTGGCTATTTTTATTGTCGTTCAAATGGGCATCGGCATTAGTAATGTGTTGTTTCACACGCCACCGCTCTTAACAATCACACACTCATTTTTCGCGGTACTGCTGCTTGGCACTTCGTGGAGAATCATTTACAAGTTGAATTAATCTCTATTTGAAATCATTAATTATAAATTTTTAAGGCGTTGAATTGTCAGATGTGTAGGTGTGACCTGCTTTTGGGTAGCCACCAGGGACATCTTTAAAAGTAATTGCTATAGCTTGAGTCCCATTTTTGTTAGTCGCATAAAAATGTAAATGTGGCATAATGGTTATTCCAACTAAACCGCTGTAACCAATAATTTGACCTTGTTGAACTTTGTCACCAACGTTAACTTTAGCCCCTTCTTTTTTGAGATGAGCATATCCAGTTCGCACTCCATCAGAATGTTCAATAAGAATATAATTTGCTAAGTTTTGAATGCCATCGTGATGAACCTCAACATGGACGACAGTTCCTGCTCTAGCAGCTAAAACGGGAGTTCCAACGGGCATTATGAAGTCCCAAGCATACAAGTTTAGGCCCCGGTGACTGGTGAAGCTTCTGTTGCCTTGAGCAACAAATCGTTTAACTCCTCCATGCCAAGGCAAAAGATATTGAGAGTTTTGTGGGTCTGGGTAGGAGTCACTATTGTTGGGTCCAGTGAAAAAAACTATAAATATTAAATAAGGTAAAAACCAAAGAGCTAGAAAAAGAGAAACTTTTTTTCGATGTAATTTTATAAACTTCAAATTAAAGATAGAAATCAAGAGAAGCATTAAGGCAATAAAAATTGAGAGTGCAAATAGACTTCCTAATATTAAAAACATAACTTTAAAGTAAAAGAAGAAGTTGTGACTGTCACTCTAGTTATTCGGTTAATATTTTGAATGCGAGAGTTAGATAGTAAAAATATCCTGATATCTATTAGGCAATACTAAATTTACAGATTATTACCTTTGTAAATCAATTACTAGGAGGCCAATCAGGCTCAGGCTTAAAAGGTGTAGACCTTTCCAAGGTAAGGCTCGATCAATTCAAACTTATGCTTAAGACAATGTCTAGTGATGAGCTTAATAGGTTCATCCCATGCATGCACTGAAAGATCAAACATGCCCCAGTGAATTGGGAAGTGAACTTTGGTGTTTAAGTAATATCCCGCTGAGGCAGATTCTTCGGGGAGAAGGTGCACAGCTTGCCATGCTTTGTTGTATTGTCCGGTTTCGATGAATGCGACATCAAAAGGACCAAACTGTCTACCTATGTCTTCAAAGTGAGTGCTAAAGCCAGTGTCTCCACTGAAGTACACGCTTTTATCGTTAGTGCGAATCACCCATGAAGCCCACAAGGTTTTGTATTGATGAATGCCATTGCGACCAGAAAAATGTTGGGCCGGTGTTGCTATAAATTCGACTCCTTGTACTTTTGTGGCCGCCCACCAATCCAAATTAGTGATCTTGTCGGACTCAATGCCCCAATAAATAAGATGAGACTCCACACCAAGAGGGACAATAAAAGAGGTGCTAGTGCCTGCGAAGTGCCTAACAGTGTCCTTATCTAAGTGATCATAGTGGTCATGAGAGATAAGGACGATATCAATCTTGGGGAGATCATACAGTTCAACAATAGGTGGTTGAAAACGTTTAAAGAAAATAGGCACTGGGAAGACAGAGTCTGAAAAAACAGGATCTATTAAAATATTTAAACCATTTATTCTCAGGAAAATACTTGAGTGACCAAACCAAATTGCTTGCACTTTATCAGGATAACTTTCCATAATTTCTTTAAAATTAGGTTTCTCAAAAGGAAGTGGGTGAGGTGGTTTGGTTTCTACTTCTGGGAAGAACCATTGACCTAGGAGTTCTAAACTCATCGGGATGTTGATGTCATTATTGAACACGTCTATAAACTTATTTTTAAATTCATGTTTTGAAGCACTATAATTTGGTGACTTTTGATAATACTTTGAGAGCTCAGTCTCAGGGATTTGACCCATCTCATCCCAGACATAAACTAGAACTGAGGCAATAAAAATAACTATGACAACAATAATTTTTTTAATCATCAATAAAGAATAAGAAAAAAGCCAAAAGGTCTCAACTTAAATTTAGATATATTGATGAATTCATCCTAAAAGTCTTCAGGGAGTATTAAGCGGGGAGGGTTTTCGTATCTTTGCAGCTTGGCCCGGTAGTTTTTTTTGTAAAATTCATTATTGGGATCTATTTCTGTGAGTTTTTTATAAGCCAACATTTGGCACTGAAAATCGTTTTTTTTATGACATTGCTGAATGATTGCTAACAATTTGTCTTCTTGTAAGTCGTTCCAGTAGTGTTTTATGTAGGTGCTGATGTGACTGTCTTTTTTCATAATGCGGTCCCAGTTTTTATTCACTATAAATGCAAACTGAAGTGCTCCAAGCAATAAAACTCCTAGGACAATTTTTTTATGATGGCGCGACCACACACTGTCTGGACGAGCTTGGGAACTGAAAGAAGAATGGCATTGAGAACAATTCACTACACCTGATATGTAATTGCCTGGAGTAAATGGAGTGTCACAATTTGGACACCTCTGTAATAATTTCTTGCTCATTGTGACGTTCCCTTTTTGAGCTAGTATATAACTCAATTATTATCTAATTACAGCAACTTATGTGCCAGGATATCTTTTTCAAGACTGACCTGTCATTAATGTGTTAGACTTTTGTCGGTTCAAACAAAGTTATACTTACAAAACTTTTTTACATAAGATGCTTATTATCCATATTGCCATGAGACTGCTTGTTAACTGAAAAATATTTTGGTTTTATAGGATTAATAGAAATGTTAATTATTGAGTCACAACTTTAGACTAAAAAAAATAGTAAAAATTAGAGCTAGTATAAATACCTAGAGTTAAATAGTAATATGTAGTCAGTGAATAGGATTCGGTTAATACTTATTTTTATAGTAACTACAATTACATCAATGAGCTTCGCAGACGATGAGATATATTGTAATCAAACCAGTAAAAAAAATATTGATTTGACCTCATATTTTGATGGTCAGAGAGATCAGGGCCCAGCTGGCTGGTGTACAGGACATGTTAAAGCTGATTTAAAAACTTATCACTTAAAAAAAAATAATTTAATCGGTGCAGGTGAACAGTTATCAGGTGAGGCCATTTCCATTAGAGATAACAATAAAGACAGAGAAGGCCGTATACGAACAATCAATCAAAATAAATATAGATTTAAGGCTTACAATCAACTTTTAAGGGACACCAACCGTCAAATTGATGAAGTAGAAAGAGCTCTCAATGTGACTAGAGTCACCACGAATAATGATGAAGAAAGCATAAAAAGCATAACTTTGGATTTACAGAAGCTTAAAGTCATGAAAAATAGATATGAAGATATTATAGATGACCTTATGGCACGAGGCTTTGAAGGCGAGGATGTGGGCGGTAAATTTACAAACTCTTCTGAGGGCTATCTATGTTTAGAGTCGGACTTGACCTCTTATAAAGATTTTATAATGAGGTTGGAAAACGAGGCATTTGATATATTAAGCCTGGAAACTCCAATGTCGTTGAGTCAAAAAAGTGATGGTAATAATCGCTATAAATTGCAATTCGATCTTTTGTCATTTCCTCGTACGGATAGACACTTACTGTGTCGACAATCTATGAACTTAAGCCATATTTTAAATAACTTAACTGTCGATGAGATATTTCAAGTTATAGTTAATCAAGAAATAGTTGATCCACTGCAGGAGCTGTACAAAAAAAATTGTCAAAAAAAGTTTCCTATTAATTTAGATCCCAGATATTTTTCGAGAGCTAATAATTCAAAACAACAAATACTCAATAAAATTAATGAAATGTTAGATAGAGAAACACCTCTCTATTTAACATATAGTACAAAAATATTTAAAGACAAAGAGTTTGTTACTAATCCGCTTGTTGATAGTTCTGAAGAGGATTCAATTTATCACGCCTCCTCTTTAGTTGGTAAAAAATATAACTGTCAGACAGAGCAATATGATTACATTTTAAAAAATACGTGGGGAGACTATGGATGTGAAAGAAAAAAATCAAAAATGATAAAGTCTCTTTGGCAGGACGATGTTAATGTCAGAACAGATATTAGTATGTGCATCCGTCAAAAGTGGTGTGATTCAAAAGGTGAAATCGAAAAAGAAATCTGTGAAATGAAATGTGAAACTGAAAAATATAGCTCACTCAAAGGTGAACATGAGAAGACGATGTTTAGTTGCACGAGTAATGGTTACTTTATAGTACCAGCCGAACTTTTGGCAAGAGGTATGCGAGGTGTTGGGCATTATGATGTTAAAATGACGGGGGTACCTCTTTGATTTAAGAGAAAATCAAGGTTTGTTAACGGGAAATTAGTTTATGAGTGTGTTAAGGTTTTTTTTGATTGTTAGTTTTCTTACTTTAGGTCAGAACATATTTGCTTGTCAGATGACACAATTTTTTATAGCTGAGAAAGAAAAATTAAAATCCAAAAAATTTTGTTATGAACAGTCTTTAAAAATTGTTTATAGTAAGTGCAAGAGCTGTCAGATTATAAAAGAGATGAATGAAAGAATATATGTTCCAGAATCTTCCTACGGCAATCGTGATTTTTTGACTTGTAAGTTGAAAAAAAGCAAAGCTGTCTATTTACATTTTGATAAATCTAGAAAAAAATCACTAATAGCTTGTCTATTTGCTGATGGCTCCATCGCCAGTCCAAGATTATTTCAGCTGTGATTTAGTCGTCAGAGCCCCACATGATAGACTCATCATCATTTTCCATATAACTGGTTGTAGATTTTGGTTCCCACCACATTGCAAATTTTTTAGTTGGGTCTACAGCTTGAAAAATTCGACCGGCGACTGTGTTAGTCACTCTTTTGTAATAAACACCGTTGGCGGCACTGCCATCTAAAGTAAATGTTGATTCAACAGCACCTGTGGCAGCATTTACGATTTCAATGGTCATTGCCTCAGTGGCAGCTACAGCTGCATACTCAGAGTTGCCTGGCAGTATATACCTTTTAAAAAATTTAGATGTACTAGCAAAACTTGCTGAACAATACCCGTTAGAATCTGCGTAACTGTTGGCTCCAATTTTATTACCTATTGTTGCAGTTAACTTAAGGGCAGATCCACTATAAAGACTACCTGTAGAGCCAAAGGAATAAGATGTGCCTTCATTGTAAGTGCTAGTCGTTGGAGTTCCAGTGCCGTAACTAGCAGTGACATTAACTCCAGTTCCGTAAACACCAAAACGGGCAGAGTTCGATGGAAAACCAATAATCTCTTGATTGACTGGCGATAGTAACATCGGATCAGCCGTTGTGTTGCCATCTTTAAAAGCAATGATCAGTCCATCACTAATTACTTTGTAGGACCCATATGTTGTAATCGTAATAGGTGTCGTTGTTCCACTATTAGCAGCAAGAGTCGTTGATGTGATGAGAGTGGTTCCTCGATAGATATTTATATTTGAAGTTTCAAAGGCAAAGAGGTGTAACCTTTGAGGAGAGCTTCTAGAGAAATCAAAAACGTACTCTTTGCCACTAAACCCTTTAGAGGCCCACGAAATATTGGTGCCTGCTCTTTGACCGTTCACATAAAAAGGTTTATCAGACTCTAGTAAGTCATGTTGAGCACAGGTAAAATCAAAAGTGTCTCCAGCATTGGTTAAAGTTGTTAAGTTGCTACCATTTCTTTTAATGAGTGTACCGCCTCCATCAAATGCGATCACTCGACAGCCTGTTGCCCCACCAACATTGGCGGCAGCGTAGTTAGCTGTAAAGAAAGGTATATTGGGTCCTGTAGATTCTGTTATAATATTACTTGCTTCGACCACATTAGCACCGACTTTGGCTTTAATGAAAACGTCATATTCAGTACCAGCAGTTAAACCAGTGATTTCAACATTGCGGTCTGTAGACACTCCATCAGCAAACTGAGAGTAAGTGGAATCAGTAGAGAGTTTATAAAAAATATCGTAATCTGTGATTCCACCAGTGATTGGGGCTGTCCAAGACATTTTTAAACTCGTAGTGAGTCGTTCATCGAGACCTAATATAAAAGTGGAATCAGGTACAAAAGCGTTGCTCGTTGCTACAACTCCTTCATTGCCATTGACATCAATGGCACGAACAGAAATATAGTAAGAAGTTCCAGGCACTAAGAAGAAAGAAGCGCCATCAACGCCATCTTGAAGAGTGTAGTTACCTGCAGGAGTGCCAACATTTATCCAGTCGACCGTGTTATTGACTCCTGCACCGCTATTTGAAGTTCCTAGAGCTACTTCGTAATAATCAATTCCACAGGCGTCAGTGGCATCGCCTGACCAGTTAAATGTGGGTGTTTGTACAAATGTAGATGTTCCAGTGAGGCTAGTTCCAGTAATTGCTGTAGGTGCATTTGCATCTACTACGAAAGGAGTCGTTGACACTCCATATGTAGAAACATTCCCAGAAGTGTCCTCGGCATAAACTGTCGCATAATGATTGATACACTCGTTCAGTGTGAGTCCAGTGAATGTGTAACTAGTTACTGAGTTTGATAGCGTTACAAAGGCAGCAATGTCATCACCACCAATGGCATTGGCTGAAAGGCCAATGTATTGATTGGCAATGTCTGTGCTGGTAGACAGGGTCCAACTAATGAGTGGTGATGTTGTCGTGGCCGTGTGCTGTACTGGGTGAGTGATTCCTGTCGGTGGGTTTGGATTGAGTGTGTCGAGTTCATAAGTGACATTTGCAGTGGAGCATGTAGAAACATATGAACTCGTATCAGTAACATTGGCATAAAAGGTGTAAATGGCATCTGTGGATAAGTCGGGGGAGAGTGTGATGTCTACAGATGTGCCTGTTGCTACTGCTGATCCAACTTCTGTAGAGCATGTGTTATCAGAAAATATTTTAACAGTGTTACCATTGGCAACATCACCGCCACTGACTGTGATTTCAGGTGAAGGGTCATTATTAGGACTAGTTAGTGGATCCAACAGCACTAAACTTGTTGGTGGTGAAACAGGGGTGTCTGTCACTTGCGTGAGAGTGTTTGAATACTCAATGTAAGTAGTTCCCACTTTTGCCATGATGTAAATATCATAGCTACTTGAAGGTGTTAAGCCTGTGAGAGTTGTTGTCGTTAAAGTAGAAACGCCATCAGCAACTAAAGTGTAACTGGAGTCAGCTGAAAGTTTGTAGTATATTTCATAATCAGTGATGCCAGCAGTGATCGGTGTGGTCCAACTTAAATCAAGCTGATCAGGATAAGGCGTGACAACTGATAAAGTAAAAGTAGGGCTTACAATAAAGCTTGAGCTGGTGACAATATTACTGTAGTTGCCATAACTGTCTTTTGATCTTATAGACATGTAGTAAGTGCCACCTGGATTTAAATTAATGATAGCGCCGTCAATCCCATTTTCGAGAGTATAATTACCAGCTGGTGTTCCAACATCTAACCAATCTTGTGTATCATTCACTCCAGCACCGCTATTAGAAGTTCCAAGCGCTACTTCATAACTTGCAACACCACAGGCGTCACTTGATGGTGTGAAATTGAGGGTTGGTGTTTTTACTAAAGTAGGAGTGCCGCTTAAACTGATTCCACTTGGGTCAGTTGGGTTGTTCGCATCGACCTGAAATGGAGTTGTTGAGATAGCATAAATAGACTCATTACCAGCGTTGTCTTCAACGTATAAAGATGGGTAAATGTCAGTACATTCACTGAGACTGAGACCTGAAAAACTATAGCTAGTGTCAGTGTTATTTAGAGATTCCCAACCAGAGATATCATTACCTCCAGCTGCGTTTGTCGACAAACCAATGTATTGGTTGGCAATGTCCGTACTGGTTGAAAGTGTCCAACTGATGGCAGGTGATGTTGTTGTGCTTGTGTGAAGAGCAGCGTGAGTAATACTGGTTGGAGGGTCTGGGTTGGTAGCATCGTATTCGTAGACTACGTTGGCCGTCGAACAAACTGATACATATGCATCAGGGTCAGTGACATTGGCATAAAAGGTGTAAGAAGTTTCGGTGGTTAAATCAGGGCTGACCGTAATATTTACCGAAGATCCAGTAGCGACTGCAGAACCTACTTCTGTACTACAAGTATTGTCACTAAAAAGTTTTATAGTGTTGCCACTCAATGTACTGCCGCCAGACACGGTGATCTCAGGTGAAGCATCACTGTTTGGGCTTGTGGCTGGGTTCTGTAAAATTAATGAAGTTGGTGGTAACAAAGGTGCGTCCGTAGTTTCAGTTAGAGTGTTTGAATACTCAACGTAAGTTGTTGCTACTTTTGTCATGATATAAATGTCATATGTGTTAGCTGGTGATAAACCAGTCAGAGTGGTAGTAGTCGCTGTAGAAACACCATCACCAAATAGAGCGTAGCTAGAATCTGCAGCTAACTTATAGTAAATTTCGTAATCGGTGATGCCTGAAGTGAGTGGAGCTGTCCAACTTAGATCAATTTTATCTTGGTAAACATTTGTTTGAGAGAGAGTGAACGTAGGATTAACTGTAAAAGCAGTGCTAGTAACTATATTGCTAAAATTTCCAAAGGTGTCTTTCGATCTGATTGATACGTAATAAGTGCCACCAGGGTTTAAATTAAAAGAAGCGCCGTCAATACCACTTTCAAGTGTATAATTTCCAGCAGGGCTGCCTACATCTAACCAGTTAAGTGTATCATTCACCCCAGCACCGCTGTTAGAGGTGCCAACGGCTAACTCATAGCCAGCAATGCCACATGAGTCAGAAGATGGCGTGAACGTCAGTGTCGGTGCTTTAATGAGGGTAGGCGTGCCAGATAGGCTTAATCCACTCGGGTCACTAGGATTGTTGGCATCAACTTGAAAAGGCGTCGTTGAAACAGCATATACAGATACATTGCCAGCATTGTCTTCAACGTACATAGATGGGTAATAGTCAGTGCACTCGTTTAAGCTTAGGCTGTTAAAACTATAATTGGTGTCTGAGTTGTTTATAGTTTCCCAACCAGCGATGTCGTTACCACCGGCAGGATTTACAGACAATCCGATGTATTGGTTAGCAACATCTGTGCTGGTCGACAACGTCCAGCTGATACTTGGAGAGGTTACTGTGTCATTGTGTGTGACTGCATGAGTGATTGCAGTAGGTGGCTCAGGGTTGGTGAGATCTAGTTCGTAAACAACGTTGGCAGTAGAACAAGGCGATACGTATGAATCAGGGTCTGTGACGTTGGCATAAAAGGTATAAGTGGTTTCAGACACTAAGTCGGGTGCCAATGTGATATTAACAGAGGTTCCAGAAGCAACGGCAGTGCCCACTTCTGCGCTACACGTGTTGTCACTGAAAATTTTAACTGTGTTGCCACTCAAGGTGCTACCACCAGACACTGTGATTTCTGGGGAGGTGTCATTGCCTGGGCTACTACTGGGGTTGAGTAAAACAAGAGATGTTGGCGGTAGAAGAGGAGCATCCATGGTTTCAGTGAGAGTGTTGGTGAATTCAATATTTGTGGATGTAATTTTAGCAATAACATAGATGTCATATGTATTACCTGGTGTTAAGCCTGTTAAAGTTGTTGTTCTTGCAGTCGAAACACCATCTGCAAAAAGAGTGAAGCTAGAATCTGCGGTTAATTTATAATAAATGTCGTAATCAGTAATTCCTGCGGTGATGGGTGCTGTCCAGCTAAGGTCGATCTTGTCTTGAAAGACATCTGTTTGTGAAAGGGTGAATGTTGGGTTAGCAACAAAGCTTGCGCTTGTAACTGTATTACTTAAGTTGCCAAAAGTGTCTCTCGATCTAATTGAAACAAAGTAAGTTCCACCAGGTGTTAAATTAAATGCAGCACCATCGATACCGCTTTCTAAAGTATAACTTCCTGCAGGTGTACCAACGACTAACCAATCTTGAATATCGTTCACTCCAGCGCCGCTGTTAGAGGTGCCTAATGCAATTTCATAGTTGGCAATGCCACAAGCGTCTGTGGATGGCGTGAAGGTGAGAGTTGGAGTTTTAATGAGCGTAGGAGTTCCAGATAAGCTAAGACCACTTGGATCTGTAGGGTTATTAGCGTCCACTTGGAATGAAGTGGCTGACACGGCATAAACCGAAGTCAAACCAACATCATCTGTTGCAAAAAGGGTGGCGTAGTAATCAGTACATTCGTTAAGTGCAAGTCCTGTGAGTGTTCGAGAAGTTTCTGAGTTTGTTAAGTTGACCCATCCAGCAACGTCGTTGCCACCAGCTGGGTTTGTTGAAATTCCAATGCTTTGACTGGCAACATCAGTGCTAGTTGATAGAGCCCAACTGATCAGTGGGCTTGTTGAGATGTTATCATGAGTTGCTGAGTGAGTGATGAGTGTTTGCGGATTGGGAGCTGTGGTGTCGACTTCGTAATTCACAGTGGCAGTAGAGCAAGGTGAAACACCCCCAAAACTATTGGTCGTAATGGCATAGAAGTTATAAGTACCATCGCTAAGTGTGGATGAAGTTAGGTTGATAGTTGTTCCAGTCGCTGTGCCTGTGGCAACTAAATTGGTGCAAGCCGCGTCTGTATAAAGGGTTACGGTTTGTGTTGGTCCAACATCTCCACCACTCACTGCAATGGTTGGTGTGTTGTCAGTATTAGGTGTCGTTGTCGGGTTTTGTAAAACAAGACTTGTCGGAGCAATTGCAGGTATAACAGAGTGCCCTTGAAGGCTCACAGGTAAAATTTGGAGTGATGCCCCATCTAAATATTGAATCTGCATAGTTTCATCAAAGTCATCTAACGTATTGGGGGCAAATTCGATCACTACAGAACAGCTTGTATTGTCTGGGATGATCGGAGTACAGTTACCACCAGTTCCTGGATAGTCTAAACCTTTAAAGCGAAAGGGCCCTGAACTTCCAACATGAGAAAAAGAACTTGCATTGAAGCCACCATTATTTGTGATGATGAAAGTGTGGTCGGCTCTTGTGCCGTTAGGTACATAGTTATAGTCATAGCTGGCTGGTGCAATAGTGAGCGTGGCTGGTTGAGTTGAGCCATTGGAATCAGACTCATCACTGGATTGCGAAGAGCATCCCACAGAGAGAATAAGTATTAAAAATAGTAGACCTTTAACGTACATCAAGACTTTTATCGGTCTGTTAAGCGTTTACATAAGTGAGAAAATTAACTTTTTAAAAGTATTTTGTTTCAATATAAAACAAAAGTGTTTCAATAAGAGATAACTAATAAAATTCAACTTTTTTTATTTACAAAAGAGTGATAATTTACAAAATTATAAATTTTTTGTGACGTTTTTAAAATTAAAAAAATGCTAACTTTTCACCTTTAGTGCAGTTTCCTAAAGACCGATAATATCAATATGAAGCTGCAAATATTTGTACTTATTCTATTAATGAGCTTTTCCATTGAATCTACAGCAGGCTCTCTTTTTGGTGGAGTCGGTGGTGATTACTTAAACCCAAGGATTGAAAGATCAGAGGCTGGGAGTAGTTCCTTTTCGACAGCTTCAGAATTATCTTATCAGGGTTATGTGACTTTAGGTTATCAAGGAAGAAAAAAGAAACACTCCCTTCGTGGAACTTACATGCAAAAGTTTTTTGAATTAGAAGCGCCGACTACGCGCACCTTCTCTGAACTTGAACACGACTTTGTGTCTTATAGTGTGATGTACAATTACTCGGGGAAGTCGCTTGATTTTTACTTAGAGTACTTAAACGACTCCGCCTTTATTTTTGAAAATCAACAATTTATCACTACTTTCACTCCCACTCCTGTAGAAAATACTTTTGGTGGAATAGGTTTGCGTTTGAAAGCGTACAGTGACAAACCACACAATTTATTTAGCTATATGAAGTACAGAAATTACAAAGACTCTCGAGGGAGTAAAGTCAGTTACAACAAGGGCTTTCGTTTGATTTTAGATTTTGCATATTATCAACAAATCTCATCAGAAGAAGCTTTCGGTTTAGAAGTGGAGTACAAAACAAAACTCAAAGCTGGTCTTAAAATCGAAAAAGGTGGTTTCTTCAACTACGGATTAAAATTAAACTTTATATCTGAAGAATACGAATGGGAAGACGACACCTACACACTCATAGACGTCGGCGGCGGCATCTTCTTAAAATTCAACTACTAAACCACCAACGCCTTAAACTAAGTACCACTAATTCATTCACCGCACAAGCATTCAAAGCACAGCATAGTCAATCTGTGCGAAGCGAAGAATATCAACAAAAACCACTCACTCAAAAAAAATCAACGCGAAGAACTCTCAGCCTTAAAAATTTTCAGCCGGTCTTGAAACTCCTTATCCAGGTCGTCAAAGCGAGATTTAATCTCGCTCTCTAAAGACTTAATATTGGAATCAAACAATTTCTTAGCATCTTTCTCATTGCTATAAAAAAGTTTTCGTTCCGAATCTAAGTTTTGATAAAACTGCTTATTCTCTTTCGGACTTGCATTTTTATGATCAAAGTTTTTCTTTTTTAAATTGGCTTGTTCTGTGTATTCTTTGCGCCTGTCTCTTTGATCTTTAAAAAATAGTGATCTTTTCTCAGTAAGTTTCTTGCGTAAAGCTCTTTTTTTATCTCGAACAATTTTTAAATATGAAACTTTTATATCTTTTGAACTTCTGTTTTTATTGGCAAACAAACTATCAAGCAATAATTGTTGCGAACTTTTGTTTCCAGCATCGGTCGACATTTTGTTGAGCTCATTGATATGAACAATTTCATCAGAGAAGATCATTTCTTTATTGAGGTCTAACTCATACTTGTTAGTTGCTTGTGAAGTATCATTTTTGGGTGGCTTGAATTCATTGATAACAGGCTCTGTGGGCTCAGGTTGAGAATGAATGCTTTTAAAGTGTGAACAGGAAGTTAATAAAGAAAGACTGATACATATTAGAATTACATACTTTAATTTCATACTTTTTCCTTGAGTTCATTGGGAGTGTCTTGTTGGTATCCAGGGCTTGCCAAACGAATTTCATCTCGTTGCAAACAGTTGTGTTCAATTTTTGTAAGAATAGTGAACTTGTCCATATCTACATCAAAGCGACGAGCGTTGTAAATTTGTGGCACTAAAAAAAGATCGGCAGCAGTGATTTCATTGCCAAAGCAAAATTTGCCGTGAAATTTTTTAAGTAACTTCTCAAGGTTTTGAAAACCAAAGTCAATCCAGTGGCGACTCCAAGCAAAGACATCTTCATTGCTAAAGCCATGGTCTTTTTTGAGTTTCTTACCAATTTTCAGGTTTTGAATGGGATGGATGCCACTATTGACCACTTCACACATTTGTAAAGTGATAGCTCTATCGTAGGTGTGCTTTGGAAAAAGTTGATAGGTCTCAGGGAACTCTTCATCGAGGTATTTAATAATAGCCATGGACTGAGCGATTTGTTGTCCGTTGTGTTCAAGAATGGGCAACTCACTAAAATGGCTCATGTCACTGAAGTCGGGCAAAAGGTGCTCGCCAGTTTTTAAATTGATGGCGGCACATTCGTATTCTAGCTTTTTAAGGTTCAAGGCTGCACGCACTCGGTAAGAGGCGGAGCTGCGGAAATAGGTGTAAAGTTTTAAATGGTTCATAGCCTATTTTAGGGGGGATCTAGGAAGAACTGCAATGCGAATATTTACAGTGTCATCGCGCTTCAAGCCTTTAAAGAAATCCATTAATCGCTAATATTTCATGCATTTAATGCTTTGCTCCACAATCGGAGTGTTGAGTCCTGCGGCTTGCACCTTAAATAAGGCTTATGTACTCTTCCTAAGCTTAAAGGAGAGTTGAGATATGAAGTTAGGAACTTTAAAAAGTCAAACGAGCAAAGATGGTGAGTTGGTTGTTGTTAGCCAAGATAACAAGTGGGCTTTAAAGGTCACTGAAATTGCACCCAATATGCAAAATGCTTTGGAAAACTGGAGTTCCGTCTCTGGTCAACTTCAAGAGGCCTATGAGGGTTTAAACTCTGGACAAATTGAGAATAAAATTGAAGTTAATGAAAGCTTATTTCACTCACCACTTCCAAGATCGTATCAGTGGGCAGATGGCTCGGCTTACATTCATCACATTAAACTTGTGCGCAAATCTAGAAACGCCGCACTTCCTGAAACTTTAGAAACGGTTCCTTTAATGTATCAAGGAGGCAGCGATAACTTTTTAGCTCCTCGCGAAAACATCCCGCAAGTGGATTTTGGTCACGGCACTGACTTTGAAGGTGAAGTTGCAGTCATTGTAGATGATGTTCCTATGGGTACAAAAGCGGAAGATGCGATTGGTTACATTCGTTTAGTGATGTTGTGCAATGATGTGTCTTTGCGTGGATTAATTCCTTCAGAACTCAAGCAAGGGTTTGGCTTTCTACAAGGTAAGCCATCATCATCGTTTTCACCGTTTGCTGTCACTCCAGATGAATTAGGTGACGCTTGGAAAGGTGGTCGTTTGCACTTACCACTTTTAGTTCAGTACAACGACGAGTTCTTCGGAAATGCCGATGCCGGTGCTATGCACTTTAATTTTGGTGAGTTGATTGAACACGCAGCCAGAACACGTCATTTAAAAGCGGGAACTATTATTGGCAGTGGCACTGTCTCCAACGAAGATATGGACAGAGGAAGTTCGTGTTTAGCTGAGCGCAGAATGCTTGAAAAAATTCATGAAGGTGTGATTAAAACACCATTCATGAAAGAGGGTGACAAAGTCAAAATCGAAATGCTCAACGAAAAAAATGAAAACATCTTCGGAACAATAGAACAAACCGTCGTTCCGTACGCATAATTTTTACTTTTATGACAGTGCTTTGCTCAAGGTCACAAAACTCTGTTTAAGCTGACAGTGGGAGCTCTTAATTGAAGTTCCTGCGTTTTACGATTCCAATGCCAGTTGTATCAGTTGACTAATAAGCTCAGTGCTTTCGATGCCACTTTCTTTCCAGAGCATAGGGTACTGACTGATATTAGTGAACCCGGGGAAGGTGTTAACCTCATTCACGAGCAATGTTTGTTTGTCTGTGTAAAAGAAATCACAGCGAGCAAGGCCACGACACTCAAGAGCTTTAAATGCAGTGATGGCTTGCTCTCGGACCTTTTTAGAAAGGTCTTTTGGTATATCAGCAGGTATTAATAGTTTTGCAGCATCAGAGTCGATGTATTTAGCATCAAAAGAATAAAAGCCATCGCTTGGGGCCACTTCTCCAACGGCTGAAGCTTTCACGTCAAGGTTGCCAAGCAAAGCCACTTCAAGCTCTCTGGCATTCACAGCTTCTTCAATCAAAACCTTATTATCAAACTTAAGAGCTTCATTAATACCAGCGAGGTATTCAGTTTCGTTGGTGACTTTTGAAACGCCTACAGATGACCCCATATTGGCGGGCTTAATAAATAAAGTTCTGCCAAGTTCAGCTGACGCTCTTTCATAAGACGGTGGTTGAACCCCTTTGCGAGCTAGTAAGTGATTACAAACACCAAGGCCTTCATTGCGCAAAATCTTTTTAGTGATGTCTTTGTCCATGCACAGGGCGGAGCTCAAAACACCACAACCAACAACGGGTAAACCAGCCAATTGTAAAAAGCCTTGCAAACTTCCATCCTCACCATTTGGCCCATGTAAGACGGGGAGAACAACATCGATGGCAGGTAGAGTGTCATATTCTTTATCAACTTGTATCAATTGTTTATTGTAATAACTCGGTGATAAAAAAACTCGGTTGTTATCTTTAGAAAATGTAATGTTTTTTGGGCTGTCTTGGTTTTGAAAAAGACTACTTTTATCTAACAAATGCCAAGAGCCTTTTTTGCTAATAGCGACAACTTCATATTCAAATTTATTTTTGTCGAGAGCGTTGACGACATTAATGGTAGAGATCAGAGAAATTTCATGTTCAGCTGATTGTCCACCGCACAGAATGAGTACATTTTTTTTAGAAGTCATAAGCCACGTCTCCAAGTTTTATTCTCAGTTGAATATACCATAAAGAGATAAAATAGAAATGAGAATGATGTTAAAAATAAGTTATTTAAAACTGTATAGAATGATTGATCAAATTAAAAAAAAATCTAGGTCTACAATAATAAAGAGCTTACAAGCTGGGTTGTAATATAGAAATGGAACTGAATGTTTTAAGTTATTTATTTGAAATTGGCTTCTTGCGATTTGGATAGCAAGTGGTACAGATCTCACACTCCAGGCCGTGACAGGCCCTGGCTGTGCAATACTCGCGTCCGTAAAAAATAATGCGCAAATGTAGACGGTTCCACTCTTCAGGGGCAAATAATTTTTTGAGATCATTTTCTGTAGTGACCACATTTTTACCTGAGCTCAACCCCCAACGCTTGGCTAAGCGATGAATGTGAGTGTCAACTGGAAAGGCTGGGTGACCAAAAGCTTGAGCCATCACGACAGAGGCTGTTTTGTGACCAACACCAGGGAGCTTTTCAAGCTCCTCAAAACTTTCTGGCACTTCACCATTGTGCTCAGATAATATGATTTGCGACAGTTCATGAATAGCTTTCGATTTACGTGGAGAGAGACCACAAGGCTTAATGATTTCGCGGATGGTGTCTACTTTAAGCTTCACCATTTTTTGTGGTGTGTTGGCTTTTTTAAAGAGAGCAGGAGTGATTTGATTCACACGTTTGTCAGTGCACTGAGCTGATAATAAAACAGCGATCAGCAAAGTATAAGCATCGCTGTGGTCTAACGGAATAGGAGTTTCAGGGTAAAGCTCTGCAAGTTTCTTTTCAATGTACTGGGCGCGTTCTATTTTTTTTCTCATGTTTCTCTTTTATAAAAGTTCTAAAACGGCATCCCAGAGTAACTGTTTTTCGACGCACTTCACTTGCTCTTGAATGCTGTCGGGAGTTTCTTCTTGTGACAGTTTGATTTTTTTTTGTTTGATGATCGGCCCTTCATCATACTCTGGGCTGACGTAGTGAATTGTCGCTCCGGTGAACTGTTCATGGTTTCTGTGGACGGCTTGATGTATTTTTAAACCATACATGCCTTTGCCACCATAAGCAGGTAGCAAGCTTGGATGGGTGTTAATAATATTGTATTTATCGATGAGAGTCTCACCCACTTTTTGTAAATAGCCAGCTAAAATAATGAGTTTGATTTTAAATGGCTTGAGAGTTTCGATGACTTCGTTGTCCCAATCTATTTGTTCAGAGAATTTTTTGGGGTTAATAACATAAAAAGGGCAATCGAGCTTTTTTGCTTTTTCAACGGCTTCACAATTTTTATTGTTTGTGATTAAAACTGCCGTTTTAATTTTTTTATGTTCGAGGCATTGCTTATAAATATATTCAAAAGTACTGCCATGTCCGGAAGAAAAAACTGCTATGTTTTTCATGGTTTTGTTATGTCGATGAATTGTGTCTTTGTCAATTTCTCTTAAAAATTTGTGCCATAAGTGTCTATTTTTTATTAGAAAATTTGTTTATTTGATTTTAAACAGGCAAATGCTTATAAATGAGAGCACCATAAAGTAAGTAACTAAGCTCAGCCAATCTAATAAGAAGTTTATGATGAAGACGTTTTTTGAAAGTATCAGAAAAAAAGCCAATCAAAAGTATTTGAATGCAAAGTTAAATAAAGGAGAGTTCAAAGAGCGTGTGAAAGATGCATTAGTTAAGCTCAAAGATATCCTTAAACAAGAGTCCATTGAAACCAAAGAGATGCTCGAAGTTTACCAAAGGTATACTCGTGGTGAAGCCACAAAAAAAGAAATGGAAGAGGCCAATAAACAGTTCCGTGACGTGATTAAAGGTGTTGGTTTGGGAGTTATCATAGTTCTGCCCTTTAGTCCTATCACGATTCCAATCATTGCCAAACTCGGCAAACGTCTTGGTGTCGATGTCTTTCCGACAGCTGTGAAAGAGCAAATGTCTAAGGAAAAAAACTAGTTAGCTGCTTTAAATATTCTACAATGACATTTGAAAGTCTTTACTAAACAGTGGTTATTGTTTGCTTTTCATAGGCCTTTCCTAGAAAATTAGGGGAGTAGCTTTGAAGGAGTCTAAGCCATGCGATTTATTAAAAAGCCAATAACGGTGCTGTATCTTTTATTCTCAATTGTTCTCATCAGTATTGCTTTTCAAAATTGCTCCTCTCC
>JAHDFM010000015.1 GCA_020628165.1 Bdellovibrionales bacterium
TATGAATTTGTTGTTTCGCTTAATTTATACACTTTTATTTTCTCGCTTTCGCTCACGAGTACCTATACTTGGCCCTTGTAAAACGCCGTTTCGCTGTTTACCGACCGACCTTGACGTGCTTCTGCATATGAACAATGGCAAATACTGCTCTCTTATGGACATTGCTCGCGTAGACCTTATGATTCGCTCTGATTTGTTTGCAATAGTAAACCGTAACAAATGGTACCCTGTGGTTGAAGCAGAAACTTTGCGCTTTCGAAAATCAATACAACCCTTTGCTCGTTTTGACATTGAAACGCAAGTCATTGGGTGGGATGAGAAAGCTGTTTTACTGGAGCAAAATTTCATTGTTAAAAAACAAGTTTACTGCCGAGCCATTGTGCGGGCTCGTTTTTTAAAAAAATCAGGAGGCTCTGTGACTTCAGAAGAGCTCCTACAGGCTTCAAAACTAGAAACAACACCTCCAGCACTTGAGAGCTGGATAGAGAACTGGAACAAAGAGCAGTCTCAAAAATAATCAGAATTATTAAATAAAGCCCCAAAAAAAATGCCTATTTTTTACTCGCCAAGTCAATGTCGTGGGTATTTTACAATATGAATAGTCGTACATTACCTATGTATAATGAAAACTTATATTAATTGTATCTTTTTATTCCTGTTTGAATTCGCGAATTATCTATATTAATTCAATAGTACTCGAAGGGAGGGGGTCAAAGTTGAAATTTTATTTATTTTTTATAATTCTAATTTGTCTCAGCCACACTTCGCACTCAAAATTATTAAGTTCACAAGAAATTGCAGATATCTGCCATTCTGATGACGACATTTATTTAGTAGATATTTTTAAACACCGCAAACCAACATTAGGTTATCAACAAGATAAAGATCATAAAAATGACATCGACCTCGATGGCGATGGCTTACCAGATGTCATGCACGGCGATTTTGTTGCAAAAGTTTTTGAATTAAATCAACGTCCTCTTAAAACTTATGGCATTAAAAACTTTGGAAAAAGTGGAATCCAAGGAGCCCTTGGAGATTTACGCCACTACATAAGAATAAAACAAATCAAAAAACCAGCTGCTATTATACTAGCGCTGTCTCAATCCTATTCTTTAGAAAAAATTGCTATTGAACTTTTAGGGAACCAAAACGCTCCCATTACAATGAGCAACATTGATAACTACGCCGAACAAATCATTGCTGGTATTAAAGAGACCTTGGGAGACCACCACTCACTCTATTCGTTCTACAGGGATGTCAAAGACCTGGAAAAGTTAGGAGTGCCCGTCGTTATTGCTGCTGGCAATGATTACTCAACCACCATAAATTTAGCCAGCCTTATGGGAGCAACATCCATCGGGGCCCTGGACCTTAACGGTGAGGTCGCAGCTTACTCAAATGAAAACCTCTATGTGAATATTTATAGACCCGGTGATTACATCAGTCGCGAACTGCCAGGCGGAATTGACATCAATAATGACGGCATTGTCGATTTTGAATCAAGTCTTCTCACCGGACAAACAAAATTAAAAGATTGGGTTTCAAATAACCAGCCTCAGATTCTGAGTATCAGTGAAGCACAAACCAAATTAAAAGAAAGTTTTTTGATTGAAAGTAATGACTTTCATCAGTTCACTGGTGTTTCAGATCAAGCTATTTTAAGTCAGTATGATCAAACTTACGGAGACGTCGTTCACTACCCAAGTAACATGAGCTTCTTCAAACAGCCTGATGGAACCTTAGTTTTTAATCCAGCTAAAGACAACTCAAGTGACCAAGTCGCAATCAATTCTGGAACTTCTTTTGCTATTGGAAGTCTTTGTAATTAAACACCTAAAAGATGAGTTTTGTGTTTCACGAAGTAACAATAAACTTAATTTTTTTTATTGAACTTATGATGCAATAGTCACAGAAATATATTCTAATATTTTTAAATTTCTTTGATTTCAATTGCTTTACCAGGGCAAGAAGCTTAAAAATTATAAAAAACTTATGGGAGGTAAAGACATGAAAATAATTTCTTTTATATTTACATTAATCATTACGGTTGTCCTTTTTAGTCAAAAAACATATGCCTGTGCTGGTTGCTTAGACATTCACCCTGAGATCATTATTCTCGATCAAACTGTGACAACTGCATTACTTAAGGAGCAACCTCAACTTGCGAATGGTCACACATTACGACTCGCTGAACTTAGCTGTACTAAAGCAGGTATATTCGCCGATGAGAACTTAAACTCTTGCAATATTGATGGGGCATGGGAAAACCCATACAAAGAAGTCAGCATTGAATTTGGTGGCGAAGCTGTTCTTCCCTTGCATTCACAACTCGTCAATCTCACTATCGAAGTCATGTTGGACCCTATGGGATTAGACCCTGACACCAAAAGAACTGGTGAAAGAGCTCCCGGGTCGTTCAAAATACAAAGTATGAACACTTATCAAGTTTATGTTCCTGGAATTCATATTGGCAAACTCACATGCCCTAAGGTCAATAATAAAATTCGATGTGAAATTGAATTGAACACCCTTAATATCGCATTACTTGACATGAACTAACTAAAAGTTCTTTTTAACAAGAGCACACCCCTAGTGAATTGTTTTTTGTTAGTTACAAGGCTTTTAGTGCAATTCTTTTAAATAAATAGGACTCTAACACCTCATTGAGTTTAATTAAGGCATTAATTTTATGATTGAAAGTAATACGAGCGCTCAGTCGATTGATTCTTATTTAAACTCTTACTACACAGGCCTCGCTATCCAGCAGGCCTTAGACTACCAACTCTTCCATTATTTGGAAGACAGTCCTAAAAGCATACAAAAGATTAGCTTGCACACCAAGCTCCCGACTTACTTTACGTCGGCCTTATTAGGTCTACTGGCAGAACATAAGTTTATAGACAGTACAAATGAAGGGTATCAAACATCTGCATTGATGAAAGAGTGGCTAAGTTCAAACCAAGGTCAGACACAGTTTCATTTTGTCCAAAAGCAAATCAATAAAAATATAAGTGAAATTTCTAATGTAAAAAATCGCAAGAAACACTTTTTTAAGTATTTAAAAAAACAATTTCAACACCGAGTTTTAAAAAACAAAAAATACGCCTTTTACTCTTCAGAAAACACCCCAGAAGACTTCACAGCCTTCGCCCACTCTGGTGGCTACTCAAAAGGAACTGATTTTTTAAAACTCTTTGATTTAAGTGCGCAAAATATTAAAACAGTCACTGATATCGGGGGCAGTGCTGGTGCATTTCTCTTTCCTTTAGCAAAAAAGCACCCAAACATAGATTTTTTCTCCTATGACTTAAAAGAGATCGAGCCTATTTTTACTGCTAATAAAAAAAATAAAAACTACCCGGACAATCTAAGTTTTATAGCAGGTGATTTTTTTAAGGATAAACTTCTTCCATCCAGTGATGCTTACACCTGTGGCTTTATCTTTCATGATTGGTCCAGTGAGGTTTCGCTTCATCTTGCTCAACTGATTGCAAAGTCGATGCTATCTGGTAATTTACTTTACTTGCATGAAAATCTGCTAGATCATCCTCTCCGTAAAAAAGATCTTGCTATTGAAAATTACAAGCTCATTTGTTTGGGCTATAATGGCGGTAGTTACATTGCTGGGGAAAAAACAAGCCAACAGTACATCCAGCTATTTAAAAAATACAACCTCAAACACATTGAAACCCGCTTTTCAGATTACAACTCTTATATGAAATTTGTAAAAATATAGTCTCTTTAATTATAAACAGTCTGTCTGTGATTGCTTTGAGCCCACATTTGGTTGATTACCTTTAAAGATAAAAATTTTATCTATTGCAAAAAACGTGGATCGCCCGCGAATGAATATTTTATTGAGGCCTGCTTTTAAATTAACTTGAGCTCGTGACTTGTTGTGGTTGCGGTCAAAGGTATTGGCAACTTTCCAAGTGTCAGTCGATTGACCAACGCCTGCAAAAAGTTTTGTTGGGGTTAGCCCATTTGAGGTGCTAACGAAGGCATCGTTATTTAAGTCTGAATGAGTGCAATTGTTTTTAGATGGCGGACAATTGACATTGTCGTGATGGCCAAACACTTGATAGTTAAATGGTCCTTTGTATCTGGCTCCTCGGTAACTAAAGTTGTAAGTGCCAGCTTCTTCTACTGAGATGTTGTAAACAAGCTCACTCTCACCGTCATAAGAGTGCTTTCGCTCATTGGGGCTATTAGACCGTCGGTAAACAATAATGCCTGAACCGGTTGAACCATTGACTCCAGATCTTTTTTCCCACTTGCCTTTCATAACTGTCTCTTCTGCTTCAATGATGATTTGACCAGAATCAGATTCAAGAAAGACCTTATCAGCTATAGAACACTCTTGATTTTGTGGCTCCACTTGAGGAGTTGGTGTAACAGGCTTTGTCGGCTCGACCACTGGTTCTTGCATCATTTCTTGTTCCGCCACAGGCTGCGCTGGTGGCTCAGGCATCACTGGCTCTACAGAATCAATGGTCTCCATTTGCTGAGGCGGCATCATCTCTTCGACAACAACAGGTGGATTGGTGGGTTGATTTTCATCATTCGTTGGTCGATCTGGTATTGGGATGTTGGTCACTTCGTTGTTTTCAGTTTGCTGAAATTCATTTTGTGTTTGAGGCCATTCTGGATGTGTGTCTTTTGTAGATTCAATACTTTCTAAAACTTCCAAGGATTCTAAAGACTCAAAAGGAGCACCGCAATTTTGAAAAACTAAGCTTAAAGACAATAATATGATTAACAATACAAAACGTTGAATAAATACTTTCACAAAGACTCCCCTATAATGATTTTAGCATACAAAAACGAAAGGCTTGGCTATTTGTCTCAATTTAAGACAAACTGACACTCGCCTTTGGTTGAGGGGTTGTTATTTTGTATGTTGTTTTAGGGATTTACAATAGGCCCTTTACCAATTGTGGTTCAAAGTAATCCTCCCCAAGCTAAGCATCGTCATCCTAAGCGGAGCACCGTCATCCTGATTATAGCAAAGGACCTATCGTTTTAGCACTTACCTTTTTAATTTTGTGGTTTTAGTTTAGGTCCTTCGGCTCCGTTCAGGATGACGAAGTTTTATTATTATGTACCTTAGAGACAGTCTGACACTATGGTTATGAGTTCATGTCTATTATATTAATCCTATAAAGCAGAAAAGTTTCTTTTTGGCTCCAAAATCTCTGGCACCACAATTGCTAATGTATATTGCGAATCAACTTTTATGGTGGGAGGGACTTTAAAATGATTAAAAAACTATTGCTTGCATCAAGCACAATACTGCTAACATCTTATGCAAATGCAGACTCGAGTTTTAAGAAATGGAGTTATGTAGATACTGGCGATCTATGCATTGCTAAAACACAAGCTGTTGACCTTGAACTTGTCGTTAGCATCAGTAAAAATAACGAATTGCTATCAAGTGTTGATGTTGTTATTCCAAACACAGACATCAATTATGTAACTCTCTTAGGACAATCTAATAAATCAGAAGTCGAAGAGCTTTTGTTCTTACAAAAAAAACAAGACGACGAAGTAACTATATATAGTACGCCGCTATGGAATGAAAAAGACTTATTAGGTGATTTAATTGCCGACAACACTTTTGATATAACTCTCTTAGCTGACAACAGTGAAGACGACAATCAGTTGAGTTTTTCACTGAGCGGTTCTTCTCGCATTCTCAAAGCAATGGTTAAAGACTGTCTAGCTAATGACAACTTCAATAGGCCTTATCCATTAAAAGACATTCTTCTCAGCTCTGAAGTGAACTACTACACTGAAATCACTGAAAATAAAGTTTTACAACCAACCCTTCCCGACTTAGACGCTGACTCTGAGAACGTCATTGCTAAATCTAAGCAACTTTTTGCACAAGCAGAAGAAGGCTTTACTATTTACCAAAGCCACTCTGAAAACAAAGAAGAGTACACTCAAAACAAAAACACCTTAGTTGCTCAAAAAAATAAATTAAATCGCCTCATCAGCTCAATTACAGAACTAAAAGATGAAAAAAAAGACCGTGCTCGTGAAAACAGAACTCTAACTAGAGAGCTTACACAAGTTGAAGACGACATTAATAGCGATGAACAAATCTTACCTGAACTGAGCGATGATTATGACGACGCCCAAAGAAAATATAACTCAGCCAAATCACAAGCTTCTGAAGCTATTGAGAGAATGGATGATCTCAACCAAGACGTGGTGTTCTATAACAACAAACTCAATGGTCTCAATGCCGAAAGCAACCGCATTGACTCTGACTTGTCGCGAGTAAACAACCGTCTCGCTAGTGCTGAAGACGAGCTCAGACGCATTCAACGTTCCAGTCAAATTGACCGCATCAATGAAGAAATCAGCGACTTGCGTTTTGAAAAGCAAAATGTTGTTAATGACATCAATCGCATCCCGACAGTCGACCAACGTTTGCGCAGAAATTCCAACTACCAACAAGCCAAAGATCGCTTTAGAAATGTACAATCAAAAAAGAACAAACTTGAAGACGGTCTTCGCCAAGTTCGCAGTAACATTCGCAACTTCGAAGATAGGTTAAGGTCTGTGAATCAAGAGATCCGAAGAGATCAACAACAGCTCAACAACATCGATAGCACCATTGCAAACTTAAATACAAAAAAGCAAAGTAACAACAGAAATATCAGAAACCTAGATCAAAAAAGAAAAGAAGCTTTTAACAAGAAAAACCAATTGCTCGATCAGTACAATAGAGATTGTGGTGAGGGACACACACGTGAAAATGAGCGTCATTGTAAAGGTCTTCTTTCTCAAAAGAAAGCCCAAGACCGTATCATCAACAGATCAAGTGACCGTGCTAACCGATTGAGAAATGAAAACAACAACATTGATCAAAAGATTGCCAACAACAAAAGTTTAAAAAGTAGCCTCCCCCAAAAGATTTCACAAAACCAATCTAAAGCACAAAACATTCGCTCTCGAATCAGCGAGAAGCAGTCTGAACTCAACAGTTCTAAAAGAGAGATCGACAGACTTGCCAAAAGAGAAAATGAGCTGTCTCGTAAAATCAGCAACATCCGTGACCGAGCCGAAAGAAACTACCGCAATGAAAAAAGTGGTCTTGAGTCCGATTTAGCAAGAATCAACTCTCGTCTCAGAGACTTGCGTTCACAAAAAGAGCGCGTGGAAACTCAAATCTCTCGCCTAGAAAGAGAAGTCCTCAGTCTTGAAAGAGAGCAGGCCACACTAGAAAGAGATCTCAGCAACGTCAATGCTGAAAGACGAAACGTAAGAAGTGACTTAGCTCTTGCTAAAAACAAACGCGACGAATTTGCCAACAGCTCACTGTACAGAAACGCACAGATCAAGGTAGATAGAGCCAAGTCAGTTCTTGATGCTGCTGAAAGCAAATACCAAGTCGTGAGTGAAAGACTGAGTGAAAATGAAGACCGAAAAAAATCGATCGAAATTTCAATCAACTTCAATAACGAGCGCATCGATAGCATCCCAACGGAGATTGAAGACAACTTAGCCGAGCAAGAAGTTCTTAAAGAAGAAATTCCAGTGTCTGAAGAAAAACTAAAAGTCTCTGAAGATAAGTACAACAGTACAAAGTCAGCCAACGATAAGATCATCGCAGCCATTGTGACTACCGAAGAAGAAATTCAACAAATCCTTAGTAATTAGTCACTAAAACATACATAATCAGTTAAAAAGGCACCTTATAGGGTGCCTTTTTTAATTTTAAAAGTATAAAATAATACAGAAATGTCTAAAAATAATTTACAATCAATAATGTTGAACTGACTCATCTTTATCAGAACACACGAGTAATAATGTAATTACCCTCATTTAATGATCCAAATTAACTAATCGATTTTGGCTTTTTAACTTTCTCTTTAAATCTATGGCAAGTAAATAATTATACTCTTTAGTGAAGTGAGTGTCGCAGCTGCACAGTTTTTTTTGTTTTATTTTTTTAAAGTCGGGTTTATCTAGTTCTAGTAGAGTCAAACCTTCAAGTTTTGAAAGGTAAGTTATATTTTTCGCCTCGTGTCTGTAGTAAGCAATAATAAAGTCACCTGAAAAACGTTGTTTATATATTTGACTGATTTTTTTTATCATTTTGACTGCAATCTTTTGACGTCTTTCCTTATTAATTGCGAAATAATTGAGATTCATATTTAAAAAGGTTATTTTATTTACATAAGAATATAACTTCACCATAAACCTATCAAAAAGTCCTAAGTACTCTGAGCGGTTGCGATAGTAATTTAACGCTTCTCCTTCATCAATGTAAAAAGGTTCATCATGTAACCAGTGTGTTTCTGAGTTGTAACCCAGTCGGTTGATATGATAGGGCCTAAGTATAAAGACCGCATCTCCTTGAGATGTGATTTCTTCCATATTATATTTTAACAAATTAAGAGCCTTTACTAAACCAGTACCAGGCATGGCATAACTGATCACTGAGATATTCACTAAGTTTTGAAACTGTTGAGGCAGTGTTTCTGAATTATTTAAACCCTCACCAAAAATATTTGAACAACCGAAAAATACCAAATGATTTTGTGTATCCACATCTTTCTGAGTAATAATTTTTCTACGACCGTATTCATCAGTCTCTATTTTTACCCGATAACAAAGCTCCCCATCTGAGCAAACTCTGTGCGCTTCAATATTTAAGTTTGGCTTGTTCCAGCGACCTACTTTTTCAGTTTGATAGTAGTTGTAACAATTCGTACAAACATCAGCTGTGACTGCCGGTAACACACACATAACCACTGCTAACGAATAGTATTTAAGTAAAAACCTCATCATTGCTCAATTAGCCATATAAGGAGCTTTAGTTCTCTCCACGATGTATTTGCGATGTAGGTGACCTTGTTGCTTCACTTTTTTATTAGCAAATTCTAACGGCAATTCAAATACATCACCTGGTTTTTTAAAATCCTTGTGTTGAGTCATCACTAAATTTTGCACCGGATACTTTGCAAGCTCAGGCAACCTCTTTAAGAAAATTTCACGATAAAACAAATGGCCGTATACTTTATTAGGTAACATATGAGCCATAAACTTTAACACATCTTTATTCAAAAAAGGCTTTTGTGACTGTGTTCGAGTATGTTTGTAAGGTCGCTGCCATAAATTGTGTGGATAATAAAAGTCTGACATTACAGTTTTATAAAAAGCACGCATAAATAAAATCTGCTTTTTAGGGCCATTAGCACTAAAAAAGTATGATTTTAAAATGTGTGGATACTTTCTAACGAGATTTTTAAACTTCTCTTTAAAAGGTTTGCCAATAAGAATTTCGGCGCCATTCACTTGGTCAATATAGCCGGCTCCGACAATCTCACCTCCAAACATACCACTGACAGATTTGTGCTGGCCTGAGTACTTGGCTCTCACAGTATCGAGCTCACTTTCTGACAAATTGATCGCCGAGTACATAAATGAGCGACTGGTATCAAAAACAAAGCCCTTTAAGTTGTGATCAAGTAAGATCTTTTCGACGATGCTCTTATCAAAAAATATATCTTGTCTTTTAACAGTGCAGTCCGTCCAGTATATTTTTTTAGCTTTGTCTTTGATGCAAGAAAAGATCAGGCGAGTGTCACACCCTCCTGTCAAAGTATAGAAAGGACCCGGTAGTCTTCGCACTACACTTTTAAATAGAGAGTAGAACTCAAAAACTCGGTCCATATTATAAGGCATATAGTTATCAGAGAAACTATCGAAGAAACTATTTAACTTTGTTTGCGTCACTGTTTTATTTGTGAAACAGTAAGTGTGCAATTTAGAAAAGTCCGTCACCTTGAGGTCATCAAACAATGGCATCTCTGGTGGAACCCACCCAAGGGTTGAGAAAATCTCTTCAGCATCACTCGCCATCTCTTTGTCACCAAAAAACAGATCCAAATCATTAAAGAGAGATATAGCTCCGTCTTTGAAAGAGTAAAATAGATTCTGCTTCGATAAAAAGCTATTGGCCCAACTCATGGTTTTATTTTGAAGGTCTAAAAAAATAAATGCATCTATGTCGTTGTCAGTGACTTTTTGCTGGCAGTCCTGCAAGGTCATTGGCATGTCTATGGTTATGTTTTTCCAAACAATCACGCAATGATCTTTTGTACAAACTACCTCTGCTTCGTTTACGCCTTTAAAATTTAAGATCTCAAAATCACCCACTTTCTTCGGCTGCACAGAAAGGTTCACCTTTAGCTGAATAGCGTAATTTGAAATCACTTTTGTTAAATTATCGAAAAAATTTTCCTTGTCATTACTGAGCAGAAAAAAAGAGTCATAATTGCGGTCGTTGTCAAAAAACTGATGCTTTTTCATAGGTGTTATAATTTTTGTACTTCCTCTTGAAAGTGAAAGAATTCATAATTACTTTTCTTTGATTCTTCATTACTTTTAAAGCTCTTCACATTGATCTTTTCATGTATAAGAGCATGCTCATAAAAATCAACTTTGTTATCTAAAATATTAATCTGCTTGATCTGATCATCATCCATAATTTTTTTAATAAGATCAATGACAGGGCTTTCGCGAAAGTCTTCTACATTTGGCTTAAAGCTGAGGTCTGAAAACGTCACCTCACTCACTCGGCTCTCTAGTATTTTGTTTTTATAATAGTCGATGTGTTTGTTGTTTGAATCTATAATAGCGTGCATTAATGGCAGGTCCTTGCGTTGCTGAGATAAGCTTTTGGTGTCTTTTCCGAGACATGAACCACCCCACGCAAAGCCAGGCCTTAAATACTTTTCAGATACATTTAACTTAGTGTCCTCACAAAAAAGCTCCATCACTCTTTTTGAGGAAGTCCCTTGGTCACTGCAAATGCGGTGCACCTCATTGGCAAAACTGACTTTCAACGCATGAAAAGCGTTAGATGCTAACTTCACAGTGATGGCCTCTTGATACGTGCAAGCAGAAAGATTCGTATGCTTAAACAATTCATGTAAAAATTCAGGACACTCACTCCCTTCTTGCAAACCGACGATAGATAAAGGAGGATCGTTCCAATCGCTGAGCCCCGTTCCTTCGCGCATAAATTCTGGCACGTAAAACAGTTCTGCATTTTGACCTTGAGATGCAATGTGCTCTGCTATGAGCTTCATTCCACCTAAAGGTAAGGTGCTGCGAATAATAATTTTAGGCACATCAACCTTAATGTGAGTGAGAATATGATCAAGACAAGAGATAACAAAATCTAAGGTGAGCTGATCACCTTGAAAGGGAGTGGGCACAGTTACAAGGCTGGCTTGAGGAGAGTTCGGCTCATCACCATTTTGGTAAAAGAATAAATTGTTGTGAATGTGAGTTTTAAAGGCGTCATTAATTTCATCAGAAGACGATGCAAACATTTTAGAATTTAAGTTTGTGACTTTATCTCTATTGATATCGACGGCATTGACTATAAAGCCATTATTGCAGAGCCCTAAAGAGCTAATAAGTCCTGCAAATCCACATCCATATATATTATAATACATACAAAAAACATATCATGATTCTAGTTTAAAAATCTAATGGGAATGCCACAATGTACAAACTAAATGTTCTTTTACTAACCAAAAATGAGGAAAAGACCATTTTAAAGCATATCCAGGATTGGCAAAAGTTATTAGGCTATTCAAGTGAACTCTCTTATAAGATAGCCATCGTTGATGACTCCAATGACAACACGCGCAAAATCGCCTCTCAACACGATATCACTATCATTGATGGTGGGCAAAAAGGCCTTGGGCACGCTTATAAAAAAGGGCTTGAATGGTTACAAAACAACCCCTGTGATTTTGTTGTCACCATGGATGCTGATGGGCAAGTGAATATCGATGAGTTTAAATTTTTTTGGAAGACCTTACACACTAAAAATGTCGATATGATTTTAAGTTCTCGTTTTAAAACAAAAGGAAATATCAAATACAAATACCCTATCAGCAATCACTTTGGTGTTTACCTTTTGGCAAAGTACTTAACATGGACCTCAGGACAAAAGTTTACTGACTCCCACGGAGGTTTGCGTTTGTTTCGTTATAGTGTCGCTAAAAAAATGGAAGTCAACGCTCGCCACAGTTATGTACAAGTGTCGTCATTGTCCGCCCTACGTGCTGGCTTTAAAGTGATAGAGCTTCCTTCTGAGTGGAAAAAAAGAAATCACGGCCACTCAAGAGTTGTCCACTCGAAGTTTAAATACTTTAAAAACATGTTTCTACCACTCACCAAAGAAGGTCTTAAGACATTTAAGCACAGGTTCAAGTATGCCATCTTTCATTGATCACAATTTATTTTGGGATTTAATTCAATCACAGATCCCTCGGTTGATATCACAAATTGACCGAAACCCATTATCTAAAACGTATGGGAGTTTTGATCGCAAGTATTGGCACCAACGCTTTACTGAATTCTCATCGGCAAGTCTGCAACAAGGGGTTGAAACCCTAGCCTTTATTTATTCCTATAAAAAAACAGACAACCCTTACTACAAAAATCAAGATATCTTAACATGGATCGAAGCTGCCATTAGTTACACTGCTGCAATTCAAAACAAAGATGGCTCTTTTGATGAGTGGTACCGTGGTGAACAAGGCTGGGCTGGCCCCACTTCATATATACTTAACTCGATTTACTCAGCACAAAAATATCTCGGCGCAGACCTCTCAATAGAAAGTAAAAAACTAATCGAAACTGTCTTTGAAAACTCCATCGATTTTTTAGGTCAGTTTGAAGAGCAACATGTGTTATCAAATCACCAAGCCATTGCTTTACTGAGCCTCAAACAAGCAGAGCACCTAGTCAGTTGTGAGCGAGCAAAAAAACACTTTAATCATCTATTACGACGCTTTTTGAAGTATTTTGATAATGATGAGGGCTGGTCCTTAGAGTACGACGGTGCAGACCCTGGTTATCAAACTGCCACTTTGAGCTTTCTGGCTCGTTTAGATGACATCGAGCCAATTCCAGAAATTAGAAACACCATTGCAAAACAACTGGAGTTCGTCAGTCACTTTGTTTTTCCAGATGGTAGTTTTTGTGAAGGTCTTGGCAGTCGCTCAACGGCCAATGTCTTTTTTTATGGCCTCTCGTATTGGAGCCAGTATCATGAGATGGCTTCCCATATTTTAAATCACCTTCAAATGGGTTTAAAAAACAGAAAAGTCCTTGCTCCTCAAGACCAGGAGGACCACTACCTGATCTACCGCCTGCCAGAGTTTGCTTTACTGACGCAATCATTACACCCAAAGTCTTTAAGTCACAAAAAAGAGCTTCCTTTTAGGCAGGCTGACTTTATTAAACACTTCAAAAAAGCAGGACACATAGTTATTAAAAAACAAGATCTTTACCTAGTGATTGATGCAAAGTTTGGGGGACGTTACAAAGCTTACTCTTTAAAAAGTCAACAACTCAAATACTCTGGTGGCGACTGCTTTATTAAAAGCGGCAAGCAAACTTTAACGACAGGTGCTGGCAACACTCAAGTGTCATTAAATAACAACTCCATTGAGCTCACTACTACTCCTAGCCCATGGAAAAATCATCTCTTCAGTACAAAGTCTATCATCGCCTTTAAAGTTTTATTTTCTCTAACCCGGCACAGCAGTAAAATTTCACAAGTGTGCAAAAGCTTTATCCGCAAACATTTGATGTTTGCCAAAAAAATAAAAGCTAAAACAGTCAAAACTCAGTTCAAAATCCTTGATGACCAAGTACATATCCACCGTGACTTTTCAAACTATGACAACATTTGGCTCAGCAATAATCAACCCTCCCGCTTTGTTCCTCAGTCCAATTACTTCACTTTGAATGATTTAACAAAAACAGATTTTAAAAATTATGAGGAACTGCAATGTGTGGAATAGCTGGTTTTTTCAGTCCTCAAAAAAATCATCACTTTACAGAAAAGCACCTCAATTCGGCGATAAAAGCCCTCAAGCACAGAGGCCCAGACGGTGACGATTTTTTTCTAGATAGTCATTACGGAGTCAGTCACACACGCCTAGCTATTCAAGACCTCTCTAGCTCAAGCAAACAACCCGCACTGACCGCTCAATCTGTTCTTGCCTACAATGGTGAGATCTATAATTTTAAAGAACTTAACTCTTATCTCTGTAAAAAGTACGGAGTTTCAACTCAACATGAAGGAGATCTAAAAACTCTTCACCTGGGGCTAGACCTTGAGGGTTTGTCCTTCATTGACAAACTCAATGGTGATTTTGCCATTTCTTTATACGATTTAAAAACCAGACAACTAACTCTGATTCGAGATCGCCTCGGCGTCAAACCTCTTTACTACACAATTGTAAAAGATCAGTTGCTGTTTGCTTCAGAGATCCGCGCATTCAAGGCCTTTGAAGTGCCAATCTATTGCAATAGCGAGCAACTTCACGATTACTTGGCCTTTCGCTACACCCGTGGCAATGAAACTGTTTTTGAAGGAATTCAAAAGCTAGCACCAGGAACCCTTTTGATCTTTGATCAAAATATGTGTGTGCAAACTAAAACTTATTGGAACCCCACAGAGGCATTCAAGCAATCTCAAAATGATTTAGAGTCTCTTTTAGACAATTCCATTTTTTTACGCCAAAGAGCAAAGGTTCCTGTTGGTGTTTTGTTATCTGGTGGCATTGATTCTGGTCTTATCCTTAAAAAAGCCAATGACAACAATAAAAATATAAAAGCCTTTACTTGCCAAATGGGCGAACTCAACCACTTAGACTTTCAACAAGCCCAGCAACAGTGTGCTGAGTTCGAAGTTCAACAAATAGTCTATGAACATAATAATGATCATACAGCACAAGCTATTTTAACCATTGAAGAGCCTATTGGTGATAGTATCATTGACCCGCTTTATGGTTTGCTACAACACAGCAGTACTCATGTGACTGTACTTTTGAGCGGCGAAGGAGCTGATGAAGTTTTTGGTGGCTACGGTCACCATTACTTTTTAACAAGCGTGCATAAACTTTTTCCTCTAACACGAAAAATTATTCACTTCTTGTTAAACAAACGAAGTCTACGCATCTTAAACAAACTCAACTCAGTTTATCCGCTTGAGCTAAAAACAGATGAACTCATTAAGATCAAAGCTGTTATCAACAACTCCGACTCATTTGTTGAAATGTATCATCAAATGTGCGAGTTCCTCAGTCCACAAGAGCGAAAAGCTGTCTTAAACACCGAAAGTAAATGCCTCAAAACAGAAACATATAAACTGATTAATAAGCATCAGAATCTCAGTTTTATAAAAAAACTCATTTTATTAGAACTGAAAACCTGGCTACCCAATTATAACTTACTCAAACTAGATAAACTTAGCTCACAATTCTCAATGGAAGCAAGAGTTCCTTATTTGGACCACCGAATTGTCGAAACCCTATTGAACTCTGATGATAGTATGCTCTTCTCATACCTCACTAAGAAACCTGCCATTTACAAAATGGCTAAAAAAAACAAACCCATTCACATCAATTCTAAAATTCCGTTTACTTATGTAAAAACTAACCAATCAAGTCTGATCAAAACTAAAAAAAATACGATCCAACAACACTTAAATATTTGGAAAGGCATTTATGGATTCTAGCACAATAATGTCAAAACAAGAGCAACAAACCTTTGTTGTTATTAATGGTCTTAGGTTTTTATACAGCTTCACTTTTTTTATTTTCATCGCCTTATATTTTACTCTCAACGACTTCAACGCATATAAAATCCATAAATATGTTAATTTTAAAAGCGAAATTCATACGCTGTACGTTGCTTTAATCTTTATTTTTTTAATCGATAGTTTAGTGCAGTTTAAAAAAATTAATAAAAATTTATTATCTACAGTTTTTGTCAGGCCACCTATAAATAAAATTATCAGCTACACAATGTTTATATTATTGATTTTAGTCATTTTGATAAACAACGCAAAAACACTTAGTGTGTGGAGTGACGAGCTTTTTCAGTATTCACTTTCATTCATGTCACCTATATCTCAAGCTATCTCTCAGCACCAACCACCCCTCAGTTATATTCAAACAGCTATGTCGAGTTTAATGACCTCTGACGTTTTATGGGCCATCAAACTGTTTAGTGTTATTAATTCGTTGTTTTTTATAACTCTCATTTGTTTGCTTTTAAAAAATCTTTGCAACAATTACATTCCAGCCATTGTATTCACCCTCTTGGTTTTTTTAACCTATCCGCTACTTTATTACACGGTCGAAGCAAGACCTCAGACCTTGGCCTTCGTCTATTTGATTTTTTTCCTGTATGAGATATATCATCTTCATTTCTACAAAAAAACACTTAACATGTTAGATCTTCTTGGTTTTTATCTTGTTTGTTTGATTTTTTTACTGACTGTAGGTTTACAGCCCATCTTTATGATTTTTACAGGCACTGTTGTTTACCTCCTAATGACTCGCAATAAAAAAGCCTGGCAAATACTAAGTGTTGGTTTTATTTCTATTGCTACTTACTTGCCCTGCCAATTTTTAATTAAAAAAGCATCTGTCGCCAGACTGAACGAAAAAACGTTCCTTAACCTCATTTCTGGTTTATTTTCTAAAGTATATAGGCTTAACTTCGAACGATCGCATTTATTGAATATAAATTTCTACTTTTATTTTTTACTGATCGTAGTTTCGTTGTCTTTTCTATATTTTATACGAAAAAAGAAATTAAATAAAAACCTAAAGATCAGCTTCTTTTTAATTGCTGTGATGTTCTTTTTTATACATTCGTTCACCCAAACTTACAGTAGTTTTGTAAATTACCACTTGGCATTTCGGTACTATATACTAGCCTTTCCAATTCTATTTGTCGTTTTAAGTTTACTGTTTGTGGAATTTTACAAAGCATCTAAGCAGAATAACCTCATGACCAAAATAATGATCACAGTTTTTGTGACTTCTCTTGTCTTACCTGTAGAAACTAAGAACATGCAGGACATTAAAGAGGTTCGTGGGCTTTACTATTACAACTCTTTGGAAACATTTAAAAAAGTGAAAACTCTAGTGAATCAAAACACTCATGTTTATTGTCTGGCTGCTCGTTGGAAAGCTCAATACAGGTACTGCTCAGGGTTTATTCATTTTTCTAGTCGCCACAATGCCTTAAAAGAAAACCTCTATAAGGAAATCAGCTATGCTCCCAACTATAAAATGGACTGGGGTCATGAGGTCAGTAAAATCAATGCAAAAAAATTCATATTTGTGTTTTATTCTAATCGAGATGAGCTGATAAATATAAAACTAAAGCTCAACAGCTCTGAATCGTATATAACAGACGAAGCAGTCATAGTTGTTGTGAATAAAGCTCAACAAAATAAAGACGAAGTCAAAAAACTGCTAGTTAAATTTAATCAATTTATTTCATCATCTCAAAATTTTAAACAAGACGGCACTCTTAAAGAGTATTTGGATGCAAACAACGTTATACAATGATTGATAGTTTTTATATAAATAAGCAGTCAATATTGTTTTGACTCCCTATTTAATACTTCGAAAATTTTTTCAGCCATAAAGATATTTCCTTTCTTATTTATGTGGGCAGCATCTATATAGAGTGGTTCAGAGATCTCATTAAAAATTTGGCTCAAAGAGTGAATTTGAAAACTTTCATTAGTTCTTTCAGCAACGTATTTTTCCATTTTAGGGTAAGCATAATTGATTGAGCCCTCCACCCACTTATTGATAACTTCTGACTCAGCTAGAGGTTTTGAGTCTTTTAGATGATAATTAGGCTGAATAAAAAAGTAACATTGCTTTTTCTTTATACGGCACATTTCATTTTGTAAATATGTATACTGCTTCCATATGTAAATTCTTTGATCAATGTTTTGTAAAAGTGAGGACTGAACACTTTCAGGCGAACTGGCAGTCGTGAGATCTTCATGTATCTGCTGACCAAAATATTTATCAAGATAATACCAAGAAACAAACAAAGACGAGCTTTTGTTCAAAAGCTGGGTCCTACTGATTTCTTGACCTAAGCGATGGACAGTGTCTTTAAAAAAATACTGCTTTCCTAAATTTAAAACAGTATCTTTGTCATAGGTAAAGAACAACTCATAATAGTTAGGCAAAATAAAATCTGTAGCTGTCTCTGGAGTGTAGGTGGATGTTTTGTGTTTAATGCGAGGAACAATTTCATTATAGCCATCTATATTGATGGCTAGGTCTATGCTATCTAAGTAATGTGTGGCAACGTTAAATTGCTGTGGCTGTTTGTAAGCAGAAACTGCAAAATTAAGTAGAACTATTTTTTTATCTCTCAAAGGGCTTTGAGTTTTTAACAGCTCTTTGAGCCTCTCTCCGCCTGAAAAATAAAAGTGCTTTGCCACTGACCCACCAAAAATACCAACGACAAACTCATTACCCTTGGCCTGATAAGGAAAATTGTGTTTTTCAGCAAAACCGGCATAATTGATCCCCTCCTGCCCTTTATCTGCATACGTGTAGCCAAAATATGGGTGCGGTCTGACATTAACATGACCAACATCAAAACTATTAGTATTTTTAGCTATTCCCTTTGAGCTCTGTACATAAATAGCTTTGTAGTTGTTATCTTTGATTTCCAGAAAAATCTTTACATAAAAAAAGGCAATCACCTCAATGGTGATGATCACCATGCTCCACGATAGCAATTTGTACATAAGATTTTTCACGAATGTTTCCTAAAATAATATTAATTAGAAAAACGGATAAATAAAAGGAGCCACCGGAGTTGTTTCCGCAAAAAAGATCAGCAAGCTCAGTAACAGCAAAAACAATATGATCGGAGTGAGCCAATACTTTTTACGAGTCATCATATAGTCTTTAAAATCTAAAATGAATTCTTTCATGATGTCCCCTAAAAGTTAAAATGGCTTTGAAAAGTTGCTGAGATCAAGCTCCCCTTCTTTGTACTTAATATAATAAGAGGCTTTTTTATTGTCAATTTTTCTGTTGAGAGGATCTTTTCGCAGGAGTCGCCACAGCAGCCCCATAGGGGCAATCACCACCACATAAAGTAAAAACAGCAAAAACCGAATTTGAAAATGTGAAATCTTTTGACTTAAACGAATAAATTTTTCTTTCATATCAATCCAGAACAAAGTCTCTTTGTGGAAGCTGCCTTTTGTGAGTTTGGTTTTCTTTTTTTAAATAATAATTACCAATGATAAGTTCGTCCATATGCGTGTTTAAAAAACAAGAATAGGCATCTTCGGGTGAACATACGATGGGCTCTCCCCTTACGTTAAAAGACGTATTAATTAGGGTGTCACAGCCTGTGAGCTGTTTAAACTGCTTTAACAGCTTATAAATGCGGCCATTGTCTGAATTTACTGTTTGCAAGCGTGCACTGTTATCAACATGAGTGATTGCTGGTAACTCACTGGTATTAACTTTGGCTGTGAACAACATATAAGGACTTTCTGTGAAATTAAAGTTATTGTCCTCATTGAGAGTGATCGGAGCAAAGGGACGAAAGCTTTCTCTGAATTTAATTTTTAAATTCAGATTTTTTTGCATCTGTTGGCAGCGAGCATCGGCAAGTATGGATCTTGCCCCTAAAGCTCTTGGGCCATACTCCATACGCCCGTCAAACCAACCAATCACCTTACCTTGTGCTAAGCTTCGTGAAGCTGCTTGATACAGTTGTACATCTTCTAATTGTTCAAACTGTGCATCAATGGCTTCAAGAGACGACTTGATTTGTTGCGACGAGTACTCTGGCCCCAAATAGCACTGTTGCATTTGATCACTGATTCTTTTTTCATGACCTAAAGTATGATGCCAAACTGCCATGGCAGCGCCTAAAGCTCCACCAGCATCACCGGCAGCTGGTTGCACCCAAATATTTTTAAATGGAGTTTGCTCTTTTAAAACAGAGTTAGCAACGCAGTTAAGGGCAACACCTCCTGCGAGACATAAATTCTGTTCACCCGTAATACTATAAATATGATTGACCATCTTTACTAAAATTTGTTCAAGCACCACCTGAATAGAAGCTGCCACGTCTTTATAGAAATCTGTGAGGTCTGATTCAGGAACTCTTGATTTTTGCCCAAATAGGTCTTCAAATTCAGAATTGATCATGCGCATGGAGTGAGGGTATGGAAAGTACTTCATATCTAGCTTAAAGCTGCCATCAGCTTTAACATCAACTAAGTGATCAAAAATAACATCGACGTATTTAGGCTGACCGTAAGGAGCTAAACCCATCAGTTTATACTCTCCAGAATTCACTTTAAAACCACAATAATAAGTAAACGCTGAATATAACAAACCAAGTGAATGTGGAAAATTAACTTTAAACAGTGGGTTTATTTTTTGGCCCTTGCCATGCCATACAGAAACAGTTTCCCACTCACCCACACCATCCACACACAAAATTGCAGCCGAAGAATAAGGGCTCGGAAAATAACAACTGCTCGCATGAGAAAAGTGATGATACGAAAACTGCAACTGGGTTTTGTCTGCTAACCCCTGAGGGTCTATTTTTAAAAATTGTTTTTTCAAATAAGATTTTAAATTGAGTTTTGACTCTAACCAAGATGGCATGGCTTTGATGTATGTTTTGAAACCTTTAAAGGGCGCATAGGTGATCAATGTTTCTAGCAGCCTTTCAAACTTCAAAAATGGCTTTTCGTAAAAGCAGATGTAATCAATGTCTTGTAATGAAAGTCCTGAACTCTGTAAACAGTATTCAATAGAGTGCATTGGGAAGCTTTTATCATGTTTAATGCGAGTGAACCGCTCTTCTTGGCAGGCCGATACAATTTGACCATCAACCAATAGTGCCGCTGCACTGTCATGATAAAAAGCAGATAAACCCAAAATATTCATACCAATACTATAGCTGGCTGTGATCTGTGAATTCAACCCCCTCAGCGTATAATTTTTGGCGCAACTAGGCAATTTGAGTTTATTTATGTGAGGACATTTAATTTTTAATAAAGAGATACTTTTAGGCGAACACATTCTTTAAGCATTCTGCTAAAGTCGGTGTCTTTGAGCTGGTTATGAATAAACTTGTAAGACTCTTCTTTACTCACCGTACCTGCTTTGTATTTCGTACTCAGTGGCCTACGATTGGTGTATTTTACAAGCTTGGGACCACGATCACCATTACTAATCGTGTGATGACTATCAACATAATTTAAATTCATATCGTGAATGCTTTTAACGTGACAGTACTTCAATACGTTCTCAAAAGACCGGTAGGCAAAATAAGCTGACCACAAATAAAAATTTGATTTAAAATAACCAAAATTATCGCTCGAAAACGTCAATTTCTTTGTTTTCATAAAGTTTTCTAGAGTTTGTTTTTTAACATATAAATTCTTAAATTTTTTAATATAATCTGCCTCAGTCAATGAAAGCACTGACCTATGAGACACCAGCCTTTCAAGCGGGGTGAGTTTAAAACTATCACTGATCACTCGGTCGTTGATTGCAGCGGCAGAGCGGTGTTTTTTTGATTTAGTAATAATTTGGTTATCTTCGTTATCAACCACCCATCGTAGAACAAAATCATAGATAGATCGCAATGACGTCATAAAGAGTTGATCGTTATTTAATAAAAGCCGGCGCACCTGATCTTGCCCCTTGTGCCGATGAACGATATAACAGTTTTGTAAACGCAGTTGATCTTTCTTTTTAAACTCTGGCGGACATGAAGCAGGCACTAACATTGACATTTCAGCATTGATTTTGTTTTTTGCGCTCTTAAGCTTGTATTTTATAGCGAAGCGATTTTGCACATCTTCCCAATAATAAATATGAACAACAGGCCCCTCGCCTCTAGTCATTTCTGCTATAAAATCATTTTCAAAATAGCGCTGACCATTGTGATAAAAATCGGAGATAGGTTCGATAAAGTTATTGCGACTGTGTTTCGATCCGATGAGCCAAATGTTTCTAATTTGCTCTGAAGATTCGATTTCAATTTTTTGCGCCATTTGTCTAGGCTTCTTGATATGAATGGATGTACAAGCTGTTAGAGAGACAATAAAAGCAAAGAAAACAACTCTTCTCACTAGTTGTATATTAGCAACATTCTCCTTAAAGATTAAAATTTAAAATGGCCATCATCGATCTAAGGCTTGGTTGAACCTAACAATACAAACTAAAGTCATATCTGTATCGATATAGAACAAAAAGTTCAATAAAGTGTCTTTATTTTTTTATGTATCTAGGGAGAGCTCCGATAAGGAAATATGGCTATTGAGAAACGTAAGTTTGCAGAAAGAGCCCCTCGCTACCCGTTGAAGCAATTCCACGACAAGGTGGTGGTTTACACCAATAATAAGCTCGGACAAAATCAGTCCACTGATTTTTTGGACATTTCTGCCACTGGCATTGCCTTTGTCACTCTCAAAGAAAAAACTCCAGACATGGGCTCCATATTAAGGCTGACCTTCACCATCCCCGGCAAAGAAGCCAAAACCATCAAGGCCCAAGTGGTGCGCATCAAAGATTACCAACGACCAGAGTGGTACAAACGATACTATGACGAGAAAGACAAAACTGTGGAAGAATGCTTTGTCGCTGTTAACTTTTTAAATCTTACTGAAAAGCAAATTGATGAACTTTCTGTTTACCTACAACACTTGATTGACTCAGAGTACGAAGAACGTAAGGTTCAAAAAATCACTTATATTAAAAACGGTTTCAAAAAAAGCTACAAATGGTTGCTCATCTCGGCTTTCAGTCTCATCGCCTTAGCTACATCTCTTAAAATTTATTTCGGCTAATATCTTTTTAGACTCACCATATACATTAGTTTATTTTCCAAAAAAATAATTTACTTGATATTTAACAGAGTTTTGATCTTGTTCAAATCGCCTTCAAGATCGGTGTGCTTTTTAGAAAGATCTTCTAATTGTCTTTTAAGCTCTTGATTTTGTTTTTTTAACTTTTCGTTTTCACTTTGAACGCTTGCGATATCTCTTGAGTTCTCCTCACTCTTGTTCTGTAACTTATTCATGCGATCACGAAGTTCTTGGTAGTTTACTTCGCAGTAGGCTTTGTTGGCATCAATGATGTCTTGTTGCTCTTTTGTCGCCTGAATTAACGGTGCCACTAATGCTGCGTAGTCGACCATTTTATAACCTGAGTCTCTGTTTTTAATAACAGTTGTCGGAAAGTGCCTTTCGACTTCTTGGGCGATCACACCTATGGCTTTCACACCAGGGCTTTGTGATTTATGATTCCAGACAAACTCAACACCTCTTAAATCTAAAATTTTATCGAGGGCGCTTGCAATAGGCTCTACTTGTTCTTTTAAGCGAGAATCAGACGTACAGTTAGTTGCACCAGCACCGTCTCCTAACACACAAGTGGTAGATGAACCTTGCACTTGTAAGTTTCCATTCACATCAAGTTTATAACTTGGTGTTTTATCTCCAATACCTACGTCTCCGTCATTCTCAACGATGAAAACATCTCCATCTTGGAAGTCATCTGAAGACATCATGATGTAAGGTGCTGCAGGAGTAATTTCATTAGCAATTTCTAAGTAAGCATCTGGTGTATTATCTCCAATGCCAATATGTCCACCAAAGCGTGAAGGAGCAGTGCCTTGTGTGTACAATGCGTAAGTATCATTGGTCGCAACGTTGTTTGTTCCTTCAATATAAATGCCATAGAAGTCGTTGCCAATAGAGCTTGTGCCACTATTTGTAAATGGGTCTTCAACATAAATACTATAAGCGTTATCAACAGATGATGTGTTTAACATTCTTTGATACACTCTGAGACCATACATTTCATCCATGGCTGTCGCACCAGAGGTGTCTTGGCTGATGTCAATGGCCGCATAATCTGCACTAGTAACTGTGTTTGAAGTAGAGAAGTTCGGGCGAACAACCAAACCAGAATAAGACCTTGTCGATGTTCCCGAAGGTGCAATAGTTGGTTGTACATTAATAAAATACTGACTGTTTGTGGTCGAATTTAATGTGCCTCCAAACTCAAAAGCACTACCTAAAAAAGAGTTTTGAGCAGTGGCATTAAAATAAATGCTTGTATCTGACGGAATCGCTCCCGTACCGATCCTAATTTTTCCATTAGAATCAAACTTAGCTCTTGAGGTGTTATTAGTGATGATATCAAGGTCAAAACTATTATCTGTTCCTAGTGTCATATTGCCAGTTGCTGTGTTGCCACCGTCGGTAAAACCAGCGCCACCGCCGCCACCAGCGTCAGCCCAACTTAAAACACCACTGCCATTGGTTTGTAAAACTTGCCCACTCGTTCCGTCAGCATCAGGTAAGGTCCAAATGACGTTACTAGATACCGTCGCCGGCGAAACAAAGCCAACATAGTTAGAATCATCTGAATCATTCCATCTCACTTCGTTGTCAATTTCTATATCACCAGTGGATAAGTCTCCAGTGATCGCGTTACCAATATTAAGTTGATTACTGCCTGTTGCACTGGCCACATTGATATTATGACCAATAGTAATGTTGTTTGAACCACTTGTTATGTTGTCGGCAGCCTGAAAGCCTAATGCTATATTATTCGCGCCCGAAGTCATAGTGTAATGCGCTCTGTATCCTAAAGACACATTGTTGCTTCCCGTTTTGATGGGTAGGTCACCTGCGACTTCTCCACCCAAAGCTACGTTATAACTTGCTGTCGACGTTCCGCTATTGGTGAAGTAAGCGCGTCGACCTAAAATAACGTTTTCAGTGCCAGAAAGAGCTGGTCCGGCATATTCACCAATTGTAATGTTCTGACTTCCTGTGCTTCCATAACCAGCATAGCGACCAATTGAAACAACATTGGTCCCAGAGCCACCTTCACCAGCACTAGAACCCACAAGCACTGAGGCCGTGAATGCGCCTGCTGCCGTTGAAAACCCTGCGTTTCTTCCAAGTGCAGCGTTATGATCTCCATGTCCGCCAGAGTTGTTAAACAAAGCACCCGATCCAACTGCTGTATTACTTGAACCATTGATATTAAATAAAGATTGATACCCCATAGCAGTGTTATTACTTCCTGCTGCAGGCCCACCATTCAGCGCCTGACTACCAAATGCAGAGTTATTACTTCCAGTTGAAGTTGTGGTAAAAGCATCATCACCGACAGCAATGTTATCTGTCCCTGTACTGACTGCCGCTCCAGTACCGCTACCGAGCAACATATTGTCATTGGCATAATTTGTTGTGACATCACCAAGGTCATCAAGGTTTGAGGCTCCACCTCCACCAGGGGTTATCCAACTTAAAACACCACTGCCGTTCGTTTGCAGAACCTGACCACTGGTTCCATCACTGGCTGGCAACTCCCAAACTGTGTCACTGCCAATGGAGTCTGGAGCTCTAAAGCCCACGTAGTTGGTGCCATTAGCAGCTAGCTCTTCTAATTGAATTGTTCCCCCATCGCCGGCAGAGCCACTGCTCGGTTGACTTCGAATTTCTCCGCCAACATGTAACCTTGCGTTCGGTGTGATATTGCCTATACCAACATTGCTCGTTGAAGAAATCAATATATCAGGTAACGACAGAGATCCGTTGCCGGCAATTTCTAAGGCATTGGTGTTGTTATCATATGTAATAGCCGAAATGAGCGCATTGTCCGTGTCTCCAAAAGTCAACTGTGCTTCACCTGTGTTGCCTGACACAACAGACACTCGTGATCTATTGCCAGCAGCTGCTGACCTTTGGAAAACAGAAACTGTCGTACCATCAATTGATGGTGTACCAGGGGTTCCGCTAGCTAGAACATGAAGCTGTGTTTGAGGGTTTGTGGTACCAACACCGGTGTAGCCTGAGCTATTAATGGTTAAGCCAACGTTAGAGTTCACTTCAAAGTTTAAAGAGTTGTTGTTGTGTTCAAAATCAATTTGGCCGGCATCGCCTGATTGATCAGAAAATCTTAAGATACTGTTGCCTGTGTCTGTGCCGGCAGTGATATCAACGATTGAGAATTCACCACTTGTTCTTTCAAAATTAGCAAGAGCCGATATGCTGCTAACCACATGCAACTTATGAGTTAATGATGAATCAACCCCTATTCCCACACGCCCATTATCAAGCACTGTGAACAAAGCTGCTCCATTATCTTGAATATGAAAATCTTGAGTAGAAGATAAATTATAAATAACATCTGTACTGTCAACTGTGACGGATGAACCATCATCATAGGCGGCGTCTAGTGAATGAGTGATCCCCACTGAAGAATCAAGCGTTCCATAAATAGTGCCATCCACTTCTAAATTTCCAGTCACAGATAAGTCTTCACTGCCAGAAGCATTGGTTAAAGTGCCTGTTCCTATGAAAACATCACCGCCTGCATCGATTCTAACAGCCTCACTGCCATCGACTCTAAATTGGATGTTAGAGGCGGTGCCTTCATCGTTTTCATCAGCGGCTATAATGATCTCATCAGCATCACCTAAACCTATAAAATTTGTGCGAACAGCAGACGTTTGAACAAACCCGATTCGAGCCTGGTTTGATAAATTGTCAGCAACAACTAGTTTATTATTTGGTGATGCTATACCAACACCAACATTGCCATCGTTATCGATACGAATGCCCTCACTATCACCGTCATTGCTTAACCATTGATTATTTAATTGTAAGTTGCCAGTCATGGCCACTGTACCGTCAGCTAAGAAGTCACCTGAACCTACCCCTGAAGTAGGAAATAAATCTACATAGCCACCACCATTTTCTGAAACTTTGAATTTATTGTCGGTAGCATCGAAGTAGATGCGCCCTTGGTCGGCAGCAGATACACTTGGTGCGGTCATTTCTCTGAGGTTAAGATCACCGTCAATATCTAACTTTGAGCTCGGCGTAATATTGCCAACAGCTACACTACCCGTAATGTCAAATACGACGTCATCACCTGCAGAACTATCTGTCTCCTCCTTAAATACCAAGGCGCCATTAGATTCACCAATACTCCAGCGCTGTGACGTCCCCTGATCATCATCTAAAATTATTGTTGGAGACTCTACGCCTGAGACTTCTAGTTGTGCTTCTGGGTTCGTCGTTCCAATACCTAAGTTACCTGTAGAGCTGACTCTCATAACTTCAGTGTTATTAAAACTCCAAGCTTGATAATGGTTACCACTAGCAGATGATTGTAAATCATTTCTTAGAGAATGGACTTCGGCTGCTGTTTCATCTTGAACAGAACGCAAAACTGTTCCTCCATCATCGATGGCTACACCAAAACCTTCTGCAACATTAGTTCTACCGACCCAAAGCTTAGGAACAGTTGAACTACTTGTTATATCGACAACTGAAAGTTTATAACTTGGAATTGCAGATCCTACACCAACATTACCACCTGTAGGATTTAACAGTATATCACCTTTCGTGGCATTGCTTGTGGAATCAATAATGAGGTCATCACTGGCATCAATACCACCAATTAAAGTTTGACCACCTGACCTACCAGCAAGTAATGCGTACTGAGTGTGATCGTCATCAGTCAGCCCCGAAAGAGAGCCGTGATCAATGGAACCCATTAATTCTGTGATGGTCACTTCTCGAAGTGCTCCTGCAGAGCTGTCATAAACTAAAAAACTATCAGCCGCATCCGGAGAGGCACTCAAGTCAGTGGTCCCTGCAACATCTAAAGAAAGACTAGCATCACCGCTGGCGGAACCACCCGTCAATCCGCTGTCAGCTGCCGTTGTCACTCCGGTAATGTCACCACCACTAGATGTTGACCAAGTCAACACTCCACTGCCGTCAGTTGTTAAAACTTGGCCGCTAGATCCATCACCGTCTGGCAGTTCAAAAACTACGTCCGCAGTCACAGCGTCAGGTGCTCGAAAGCCAATGGAATTAGTTCCGTTAGCTACTAGTTCTTTTAGAACTATTGAACCGCCATTGCCGGCAGCTGTTCCGCTAGGTCCACTTGTTAATCTGCCTTCAACATCTAATTTTGAATCAGGGGTTGAATCACCAAGGCCGACATTACCATCACTGTCAATTCTTAAACCTTCAACAAGAGTGCCTGTAGGGTTTGCTACCTGTAAACTCAGTTCACCACCGTCATCTGTTAAAGTTGTGTTGTGACCTATTGCTTGTATTCGAACTCGGTTCACTTCTGTAGCAGAATCATCAAAGGCAAAATCAATATTGTTCGACAATTGACTGCCTGAAAGGTCTGAATCTCTGTGTAATTGGAGCAGACTTCCGCCACCACCAACTCCAGAAACATCCAATTGATAGTTAGGAGCTGTTGTACCAATCCCAACATTGCCACCATCTTCAAGAACCATTCGTGTTGCGGTGTCATCTTGAAAAAGAATATCGTTATTATTGCGAGCTGCGATTGTAAAGCCACCATTACCTGTGGTGAGTTTCCCCACTTCGGATGTGTTTCTGTAAAGAGTAAAAGCTCGCTCAGAATCAGGAGCTCCCCCCAATCTCATGTCTCCACCTAAGACATGAAAGGTTGCATCTGGAGAATCTGTTCCAACACCGACATTTCCTCCATTGAAATAAGTACTACCTGCAGCTCGAATTTCCACAGATTTATTTTCCGAAACATCTCGCATTTCTATAAGACCGTGTCCTGAAGGGCTGCTATTTCTAAATCTCAATCTCCAATTTCCAGAGTCATCAGCATCACGGATTTGAATTCCTGCCGTAGCTCCTCGATCAGCATTGATATCTAAAGTTGTTGTTGGGTTTGTTATTCCAATTCCTACATTACCACCAGTTGAGTTCAATATGATATCACCTTTAGTAGCATTGCTAGTGGAATCAATTGTTAGGTTATCACTGGCATCAGTGCCACCAATTAATGTTTGCCCACCAGATCGCCCTGCTAACAAAGCATACTGAGTGTGATCATCATCAGTCAGCCCTGGTAATGAGCCGTGATCGATAGAACCCATCAGCTCAATGATAGTCACTTCACGAAGCGCTCCTGCTGAAGAGTCGTAAACTAAAAAGCTATCAGCAGTATCAGGAGATGCACTTAAGTCAGTAGTTCCTGTAACGTCTAAAGATAAACTTGCATCTCCGCTAGCAGCACCACCGGTCAACCCGCTATCAGCGGCAGTTGTCACTCCAGTAATGTCACCACCACTGGATGTAGTCCAAGTTAACACTCCACTTCCGTCAGTTGTTAAGACTTGACCACTAGATCCATCCCCGTCTGGCAGTTCAAAAATAGTATTTGCTGTGACACTGTCAGGGGATCGAAAACCAATGTAGTTACTTCCGTTCGCCGCAAGTTCACTAAGAACTATAGAGCCCGCATCACCAGCTGCGGTGCCGTTGGGGCCACTAATGATACGCCCTTCAACATCTAATTTAGCATCAGGAGTCGTGTCACCTATGCCCACACGACCGTCGTTTTCAATGCGCATCACTTCTGCTTTTGTAGTAGTTCCATTTTGAGTGACATCAAAAGTGATTCTTGAACCTTTGTCGGTTGCATTCCAAATTTCTGAACTTCTAAAGCTAATACCAACTTGATTCGCATTACCAGTTCCATCGTAACCAAAACCATCGATGGCCAACATTACATTATTAGCTGTTAAAGCAGTCGGAGCAGCAGTCGTGCCACGTGAACGAACACCTGAAACGTAAGGGAAACCACCGTCTGTATTGGCTTCAAGACGCATCTGTGCCGTACCACCGTCTTCTCGAATATGTAGATTCGTTGAAGGTGTTACGGTACCTATACCAACATTTCCGTCACTGTTAATTCTCATTTTCTCTGAAACAGCACCAGACTGCCTTGTTCCAAATGACAAAGCACCTTCTTCAGCTCCCGGTGTTGTATTTGTGAGAATACCTAAAACTTGACCTGAAGCTCGGTAATCTGAGTTTGTATTTTTAGATTCAAAAACAATACCGCCACCGGCTGTTGTACTAATAATATCTCGACGAAGAGACATTAACCAAGAGTTAGTGTCTTCCACACTTAACTTCCATGAAGGACTTGCGGTTCCAATTCCAACATTACCACCAGTTGGGTTTAAAATAATATCACCCTTAGTCGCATCACTCGTTGAATCTAAAGTTAAATCATCACTAGCAGCCGTACCACCAAGTAACGTGTTCGTTGCTAAATTTAAATTTGTTGTAGCAGTGTGATTACCTAAATTGTCAGCAGAGCTATCCACTCCACATTCCCATCTAGCGTTGGTGTTGTCCCACTTGAGAACTTCACCATCAGCACATGCGGTGTTGTTGGGTTGATAAGTAAAGTACTGGCTCGCACCATTGATCAGTTTTCCAACACTCATAGTGTTAATTTTTGCATCTGTTACACTGCTATTTGCTAAATCATCTGAACTGATTGTACCGTCAAGTATTTCATCAGTTTCAACAGCACCTGTTGCAATATCATTAGCTAAGATCGTATTTGTTGCGATCTTAGAAGTATCGACAGAGTTGTTTGCTAAATCATCTTTAATGATTGTTCCATCAAGAATCCTTGAATTATTGATGGCACCAATAGCAATATCTGCAGTTACTATTGTTCCGTTGTCAATTTTTGCACTCGTCACGGCATCATCTAAAATAGCTGCCGTATCAACCGCATCGTCTGCGAGTTCTGAAGCCGTAATGGCATCAGCTGCTATATCGTCAGCTACTAATGTATTTAATGCCACTTTGCTCGAAGTGATCCCGCCATCGCGCACTTGTAAATCGTTAGAGCCGTTGATTTCTAAAGTGGTGCCGTCAACCTCTACTTGTAAAGTGACTGTGCCACTTGCGACACCACCACTCAACCCACTTGTTCCTGAAGTGACAACACTGTCTATATCTCCACTTTCAGCCACACAACTCCAGGCGTACGTTGGCCCCACACTCATTTGCAACTTTTGCGTGGATGTACAATTTGGCACGCTATCAGCCGCCATTGCAAAGCCAGCTTCATTACCGAGACTTGCCACAACTAAAGCGTTGGTTGCATTGGTCCATAATTTGATTTGATCGGTGTCAGTGTTGTACCAGACACTTCCGACATCACCGGCACCCAAAGTTCCTTCATAAGCAATTTCTTGAGCCGAAGTGAATGCACCTAAATTAATTGTGTACTGAGGGGAAACGGTAATGTGACCTGTGTTCAATACATTTTGAGAGTTAAAATCTAAGTTATCTGTCCCCGGAGTGCCGTTTAAAGATAAGTTGAGAATATTTGTAATTGCATTGTCATCCATATTGATAGTGCCACTCATCGTGCCACCAGCAAGTGGGAGTTTATCACTGGCCTGACTTTGCAAGTCGACCACTTGAGCACCATCCCAATATTTTAGTGATGAATCGTCAGTGTTAAACCAAGTTTTACCAGCGTGATCAGCAGGCACGGTGAATGTCCCTATCAACGTGGTTTGTTCCGCATTAGTGAACACACCTAAGTGTAAAGGGTTCGCAGGGTTCATGGTAATGTAACCCGTCTGCAATAAGTGGTTGCCATTAAAATCGATATCACCAGTCATGGTGCCACCAGCTAATGGAAGTTTGCTTGAGTCAGTACCAGATGGCACTACACCGGCAGGCAAGGTGCCTGTTGTGATTTTACTGGCATCAATGCCGGAAGCTAGATGAGTGTTGGTAATGCCACCTGTAGCCACACTGATGGTTCCAGTAGATGTGATCGGTCCACCCGTTAAGCCACTTCCAGTTGCAACATTTGAAACTGTTCCACTGCCAATGTTTTGCGTGGTCGTTCCGTCGAAATATTGAATCGTCGTGGTGTCTGAGTTGTACCAAATGTCACCGGCAACAGGTGCAACTGGAGGTGTGGTGTTGTCGAATGTAGGTAAACTTCCTGCGCCACTGGCACCAATTTGTGCGTACTGAGAAGAGGTTCCAGCAAGTAATGCTAATAGTTCTGTAAAGTTCGCGCCACCATCAAAAACCGTTTCAATGTTTGCTTGTGACACTCCAGCACCGGAAGTATTCACTTGTATGAATTCATCTGAAGTCATGCCACCTAGAGTGCCTGCGTACATCGCATACGGCACACTTTGCAAAACATGATCTTGTGGTAACGTCACCGCACCCGAGCCTTCATCAAAAGTGATTCTAATTTTTCGTGTATCACCAGGGTTTGGATCGTATGCTGTTCCAGAAGAACAAGTTAAGCCGGTTAAATTCCCTAAAGAATTATTGATGGCCTGGTCAACGTTTGCAACGCCACCGGCACCAGTGTTCGTTCCGTTACCCACGCTTAAATTGAAAATCCCTGCAGAGCCTGACATATTCAAAGTGAAGGTTTCTTCGAGAAGTAAACACTCATCCGCTGTTGATAGTAACTGCACCGTAAAGTTTACACTCGCTGCTTCCACAGCCGTGCCATCAGAACGAATCAGTTGTCCTTGCATAAAAAATGAAGGTGGCCCTGCAAACGCAGCACCAGCAGGCAACAACAACAGGGTAAGAATAAATATACGTATTAAAATATTTTTCATATTTGTTTTGCAATAAAATAATTATTTCGCTGAGATAGGGTTCGGTACATATATATAAGTTCTTAAGAAATTTAGACAAAAATCTAGTAAATCAAATATATTGTTGTGTCATATTAAGAATCTTTTTCACTCTGATACAGTAATGGTAAAACGTACCAGTTTAAGACTGAAAATTGCTTCTAACGAATTCTTAACTCTACTAAAATCCTGCCGATAAGACTTCAGTATGAAAACCCTGCACGCGGTATTATTATTTCTATTTATTTTGCTGTTCACTAGTTGTAACAAAGATGTAACTATCATTGGCAGCAATCGCTCGATCGACTGGTTCTCGCCCTTCACTGTTGTGGTGAACAAATCCATTCAGTATGCTGATGGAACTTCGCAAGGGGTTGTTAAATTACAACTCTTCAACCGAAATAACGTCACCATCCAAGGACTCAGCTTGTCAGCTGTTCCACAAGCCGGTACGACTTCCTTTGTGAATTGTACGGCCTCTAACTCCATTGGCGAAGTGTACTGTTATTTCACTGCTACCACTGCTGGCACAACTACTATTGATTTCACAGACGGTGATCAGAACTTTACCACGGACATTGTTTTTATTGACCCTCCCACTCGTCTTGACGTGGTGAGAGTTTCTAACACACAAATATTAAAACAAACTGCGGCAGGCTACACGGCCACGACTGGTTTGCGCAAAACTAATTGGCTTAAAGACACTGCTGGCGGCGCTGAAAATAGTGTCGAAGCTCCCGAGTACAAATTAAACCTCACAGTCTCACCTTAACGTATAACTAAAGTCTAACTTTTAGAGCTAATAGAAAGACTAGATAAAGCATCTATAATTTGGCAGGCATGCCCCCTATGATAAACTGTAAGTCATACATTATGACTCGGTTTTTACTGATTTGCATCTTAGCATTTAGCAACACGATTTCTCTTGCCAATGAGCTCACAGAGCCCGGGCCTAATTCATTGATTCAAGAAACCATTGAGCTCGCACAAGACGACAACAGTGTTTACCACAATGCACTGCTAAAGTGGCAAGCAATAGATGGCGCAGACACTTACAAAGTCATTGTCACACGCAAAGATATGCACTTTCGCAAAATTTATTACACAAAAACCAACCAATTGGATTACTCCTTGCTCACAAACACTCCCTACACATGGAGAGTGGTGGCACAAAAAAGCTCTAAAGACATCACTAAGATCAGCCCCTACTACAACCTGACTGTGATGAATCCAAACATCACTAACCTTCCTGACTACTCCACTGACTTTAACGAACTCGGATGGACCAAAGAAACTTATCAAGAGTCGAATGAGCTTGAACGCGGCCCTGGCGCACTCATCCCTGGTACTTTTTATTTCAATGAAGAGCGTGTTAAGTACCCGGTGACTTTGCGCTGGCAAAAAGTGGAAGAGGCAGACACTTATGAAATTGAAATAATAAGGCTCTCGTCACATCGGCGTATGTTTTATTATTCGGACACGCACTTTTTTCCGGTGGAGATCTTTCCAAACGCTGATTACCATTGGCGCGTGATCGCTTACAAAGACAAGCAAAGAATCACCAATTACTCCTACCCGTTTTACCTAAGAGCCGTATACGACCCCAACAGAGAAAAAACCGAAGATGCTATTGATTCTTCAGCTCCCCCAGTAGCAACCCAACAAGAAGTCAACCAGCAAATTGACATCGCCAACAAAAACCATGAGCTCGCCAAACAAAAAATACTTCAAGAGGCTAAAGAGGTCCAAGAACTTGTTAACAGTGATGTTAAAAATGACGGTGATTTAGGTTTAAAGCTAGCTGACATGCAAAACCAAATCAACGACCTCAGAGAGCAACTCAAACTGCAAAACTCCATGTACGAAAATGAACTGCAACGCTTGAGAAACAAACTCAAAGATGCCAAAATGGAAGTTCACGACATCGAACACTGGCGCAAAGCTTGGTTGAAAGGTGGATTGGGCCTGCGTTTCACACGCTACGATCAAGATATCGCTAACAAATTCTCAAGTAGCACTGAAGAAAACAGACTCTACCATGCAACCAACGGAGACGTGAGTTTTAACTTAGGAGGGGGTTACTTCTTTAAACCAAAAATTGCTGTTGAAGGTCAGGTTGTTTATTCCAATGGTTCTTTTTTAGAAGTCACTGATAAGGTTCTGGTGGATTACAGCTGGCTTGAGCTGCACTTGGAAGGTGTTTACCTCTTTAACCAAAGCGATTTTAACACAAGAGCGGATCATTGGTTTGCAAGAGCCGGAGTGCTTTACCAAACTCTTTCTGTGCTGGCGACCTTTCCTGCCCCTTCCACAGTTTATGATGTCGTTGACAGTACACATACATTTATTTCAGGGGGTGCTGGTTACACCAAAATTTTAAGCCCGAGGTTTAAAGTATCTGGTTACGGTAACCTTTTACTACAGATTTTAAGCTCTACGTCCTCTTATGATTACACTCCTGACCTTGGTTTCGGTCTGAATACTTACGCGAACTTTGAATACTTTCTCACTCAAAACATTCGCATGGGTCTTGATTGGCAATTTCAGTACATCAATATAAGTTACAGTTTGTCGGACGGAACACAAGACATCGAAGGTGATCAAAATCTTGTTCAAAATAAATTAGGTTTGAATTTAAAGTACTTATTTTGAGTTAGTTATGGCCGGTACCAACAAAGTGGCCTCACTCCAAATGTATAATTATCTTGTCGGTTGCATGCGCCAACCTTTGCATCTTTAACATCAAAGCTATCGAAAGCACTTTTAGTACAAAGAGCTCCTTGAAAGTAAGTGTCCATTCGGCATTGTGCTTTTGGATGAGAGTGTAAAGTTTTTTTAACCTCACTAAGATCAGGAGTGTCGTAACTGTAGTCTTCATCGGTATCAGCTTGGGTCAGGCTTTTAATAATATACGCAAGCTCCAAAGCGGCAATGGCTGACCTATAGCAGTGAATCTGATCATTCTTGTTTGTGTAATGAACTTCGTCACAAATATCTTTAGCAAGAGAATCCATTTTTAAATCTTTGGCAAACTCTTGGTTTTCTGTTTCACTATAAAGGCGCCGCATACATTTTGTTGTGGCAAAATAGTCTGCCTGTCCTTCGTTTGTGACTTTTCTTTTGCCCAATCGTGTTTTTCTAGGCGCACCACCAAGAAAATGCCCAAGCTCATGACAGAAAACAACAGCAAAGCCTGCTTCGGTCAAACCTGGCAAACGTGCAAAGCCTCCACTCACTGTAATTGTCCACAAACGTCTGCCTTTACTAGCTACGGCTTTGACCTTATTATCTTCCCAATTAGTTATAAGTTTAAGCTTAACTCGATTTGACTCAATATCCGGCGCAAACTCATCGTAAATACGCTCAGCAATATTGAAGTACTGTTCTTTAGTGATTCCTTTTTGCGAGGCTGGTGTGAGCTCTGTGTAGTCAGGTACAATTTTATTCATCTTAGGTAGAAACTCACTACATAAAGTTTGCTTGTGTGGAGGCAACCCGATAAGACCTTCAGAGAAAACTAACGACAGTACTGCTGCAAATCCTAATAACACTTTACTTTTCATACATGCTCCCCTTAAATCAATACAAATAGTAACAATGAATCACTGTCGAACCAAATTCTATTTTTTTAAATTATGATAAAAAACCTAACCCAAGTCCTTTATTACTGTCGTTTTGATATAGAGCCTAAAATTGTGCTAACAATTGAAAGCACTGACTTCAAATTGGAATTCTAACTATTTTTATTTTTGTCGTAGTTTGTGATAAACCAATTCTCAAATTTTACTTTCATGAATTATTCTTTCAGATGGTGTTTAAAGTGTATCCATTTCAATTCTAGAATTTAAATAGGTTAAAATGTCTCAATTTATTACGGTATAAATAACTTCTTATCTATTTATTAATAAACCTCTGGGCACCTCCGATAAATAAGTAATGGTGGACGCTTGAAAAAAAACAGATCAATTATCTATTCTATTGTCACTCAGATTATAATTCTCCTAATTACAATTTCATGCAGTTATGACAAAACAGAACTAACCCTCGGCTCCGCCTTCGATAGCACTTGGCAGTTTAACTCCAGTAGCAACTATGATTTTGATGACAACTTAGTTCAATTTCAAAGTGGAAAAGTCTCCTTAAAGGCATTAGATTTACAAAACTCAGGTGAGGACTTCACTGCCGGGAATCATGCGGGAACTTGCACTTACTTAAACAACATTCAATTAAATTCCGTTGATTGTTCTTTAGCAGGCCCCAATTTGAAAGATGTTACAAATATACTTCCTTCAGAAGTCTCGAACATGAAAGGGTATTGGAGATTTGATGGAAACCTTTTGGACTCTGTTGGAACTAACCACGGAACAAATGTGAATAATGCCGTGCTCGCATCAGACTCAAACCGTGATCAATCGTTTGTTAACTTTCAAACAGCGATAGACTATGTTGACCTCGGAAACTCACCCTCTTTAATGTTTGGCAGTGGTGAGTTCAGTTTTTCTTTTTGGTTCAAAGCTCCTAACTCCAACCCGTTCCAAGCTTCCAATAAAATCATTACCTTTGGTGATGACAATTCTGGAGGCAAAAGAGTTCAGTTTATATTACAACATACAACTGGTTTTTTTGATTTTGTAGTTGATGATAATGTGACAAAAATAACTGTGAGATCAAACCGAACATTTAACGATAATGTATGGCATCACGTAGTCGCAACCAGAAATAATTCTTTAAATCAATTAAGAGTCTTCTTAGATGGAGAGGAAGTGAGCGTTGGCCCAGTAGACTCAACCACGCTTGGAAGCTTAAACAGTGATGCTGGGAATGGAGCTCTCGTTGCCGGCACATACAGTGCAGTTGATAATCAAGTGAACAACACAGGCACCGTAGCCATTGATGAGCTAGCTGTCTGGGACGTAGCTATCACAGAAAAACAAGCAAAACATATCTTTGAGCAGCAAGTTAACTTCAAAGCTGATGAAACACAACTTAGCTCACTTTGGACTCCTAAATTTGAATCGTTAATTGGCTACTGGAGAATGGACGGCAATTGGCAAGACTCCTCCGGCAATAGCAATCATGCAACCAACGTAAACGCTGCCACATACAGCGCGAACTCTCAAGTAGGTTCTCTCTCAGGAGAATTTCCCAATCATAATGACTCACTCAATATCACTCAGAACAGTAAATTTGACATTACCGATAACCTAAGTATTGCAGGCTGGATATATATGGAATCAGAGTCTTTATCCTATGCCCGTCATATTATAAGTAAGTACAACGGAGTGAGTGATAATAATTTTGCTTTGTATTTCTTTGGCACTCACGCAGGGGCCAACCCAAACAACGCCGGCAACTTAGCTTTATATGGTTCAAAAACTGGAGTTCATGAACTTATAACTCCAACCTATCAAGTGACTCCTGGTCGCTGGCAACATTTTGTTGTGACCTATGACAGTGCCGTGGGCGGGTCTACATATATTGATGGAACATTGTATGGCTTCTCAGCGAACACTGGTTCACTCACACCAAACATAGTGGATGTTTCTATTAATTTAAGCTCTGGTGGAGTCGGTGAAATTAATGCCAAGCTCGATGATATAGCGATATGGGATGCCACTTTAAGTGCATCTGACGTTAGCACAATATATCACCGCCAAAAACAAAAATACTCAAGTCACTTTGACTCTGAAGTGCTTGATCTAGGAAGTGCAAGCTCTGCTTGGCCAGATTTATCATGGTCAACAAACCTTCCATTCGGTAAAGAGCTTGTTGGCGATTTTGATATCGATGGCGCACCAGATAGTGAGAATTCAACAGACTACCCTATTATAAGTGGTGACTTATCTAATGGACTTATAGGTCATTGGTCGTTCTCAGAAACAGCCCTCAACACTGCACCAGATTTGGGAAGTGGCGCGACTGATTATAGAGATGGCAGTGGAAACAACAATCATGCTATTGAAGTTTCAGGTGTTGAAAGCAATAATGGCAAGATAGGGCGAGGACTTCTTTTAGATGGTGTCGCCGACCAAGTGCAAGTAGACTCTATTATTACTGACCTTCAAGGGTTTAATACTGGCACCTTATCCATATGGTTCAAGACTTCAAATCAAGGTGTACAAGGGTTGTATGCTTTTGCAGACTCATCCACGAGTTTAAATTTATCTCAAGTTTTCATTGGCCCAGGGACTTCTTCATTCCCAGATGAGAGCATTGGCTTTACGTTTGTTAGAGATGGTACCCAACTGTTACATATGTTTGTTCGCAAAGGGCATGAGCACTATTTAGATGGTCGCTGGCATCATGCTGTTGTCCGAATAGACGGTATCGACAATGCAATTTTTATGGATGGAAAAAAAGAAGCCGTAGACTTTGCTTTTGGCTCTGCAACGACAAGTGAATTTTCAAATATTAACAATGGCGATGCTGTTAACTTTGGCAGTCGTCGAATACTAGGCACTTCCAATTTATTTTTTGATGGCAGTCTTGATGAACATGCCATTTGGAACAGACCGTTAACCGACTCAGAAATCCAACAGCTCTACCGAAGAGGTGCTAACCGCATAAAACTGCAAGTTAAAAGTTGCGTAGACGCTTCCTGTAACTGCAAAAGCTATAACGTAGCTCCTGCTGGAAGCGAGACCGATTGCGATGGCGACGGAATCTTAAACGAAGCTGACAATGATGACATTCACAAAGCTGAATTCATCGGCCCAGGTGGTGATGGTACGACTTACTACAGTGAGCTTTATAACCGAACACCTTCTGATATTACTTTTAACTGTGCATTAAATACGACTGATAGTGACCCAGGCGTGTGTGTTAAAGATGAAATCACCCTTGGCAGTAGCCCTAAACCAACTGGCCCTGAGTTTTTAAACATTGATTACACCCAGTTCGTAACACCATCTGCAAATAGGTACGCTCAGTACCGTGTTTACATGGAAGCCGATGAAAACACAGCCTGTAATGGAGAGCCCTGCTTACCAGAATTAACTTCAGTAACTCTCAACCCATCTAATGAAGTTAAATACGCCAGCGAGTATGTAGAAATAAAACCAAAATCACCTATTTACTTTACCACAATTCGCGATGCTAAAATCACCGCAGACTCATGTGCTAGCTTCAGAATCCACCGAGATCCAAACAGCTATTACCACGACGGAACATCATGGGTATTAGTTAGTAATGAATCTCACAGAAACATTGCTTCCGAAATTACAAGCAACATCCAACAATTTGCCACTCAATTTGGTGCTGGTGAGCTCGAAGTTATCAGCTATATAAAATCAAACCCTGCACAAACCGATCAATGCTCCATAGATGAGATCGACATTAATTTTAACTAAAAGATATTAAACAGGCAAAATTCAACCGGTTAAAGTTATGGTCAATATTCGCAAGTATTTAGATCATAAACTCTTGTAAACACCTAAAAACACATAAATATAAATTTAATTTTGATATTTTTTTCATCTATATATGGCAGAATTATAGCTATAAGGCCAGTCAATGAAACTAAAGCCTCAAAGATCTCATCTGACCCATATTTGTTCTTGAAAGACTCTGGCTCTAGACATGTGCCCCCAAACTTTGAGGCTTTCATAACCAGGCTTATCACCGAACTTGCTGTTGGCCTCACCTTGTAAACCATCGTGGCAATAACCATAAACACCTTTAAGAGCATGAAGCCTATCGCCTGTGAAGTAACCACTTTCGCACAAGGCTATGTTAAAGAATCGATCTCCAACCCATTTGAAGAACACATCCGTCGTGTCACAGTTGGAATCATTGTTGTCACAAACACTAAACACAGGCAGGTCATTAACCTCACCGACGCTATCTGGGAAAAGATCAGATCCGTTGTTATGAATGATGTAAGTCTGCTCTTCTAGGTGAACACCTTCAGAGTCAAAAATTTGAAACCTCCAATCTCCTTGTGAAACAAGATTTTTTCTTAATGCTGTATTACCAATGTTGTAGCTTTCATCAAAGCTAACATTAAACACATTGCCACAAGATGATTGAAAAAAGTCGTTTAAATTTTCTCCGCAGGACTCAATGTTGACGGTATCACCTGAGCGATTGACTAAGAGAGTCCATCCCCCACCATTTGTAGTCATGTCACAGAGAGCAATCACCTGAGGCTGTTCTCCACTTCCATCAGGGTCTATCCAATAGTAACCATCCCCTTCATTATTGTACCCGCTACTTTTAAAGTAGTCATAACAGCTCTTGGCCGCCGAACCATCTGCATATCGTAGTGCGACCTCATCTTCACTAGACACAATTTTATTCAAGCTTTCAGAAGACACTTCTTCATCTGTGTCAAAGTCGTAACAACCTGTACCTATCGCTATTGTTATGGCTAAAAATGTTAGTTTACGGTTCAATAATTTCTTCATACGGGCACCCAACCTATGGCTAGTTAAAGAGCAACCTTGCTTGCTCAATCATTTGTTTGTTTGTTATTTATATCGGAAAAACGTAAGTAAATTTCAAAAAAATGTTAGAGTTTTATAAGTGGCTTACATGCGATATTTTTTTGCTTTTAAACAGCACCTTGGTCTTGAACTAGTCTTTGAAAGGATCTGTTCTTAGTTATTTATATCTTGCAAGATTGTTCTTAAAGAGACATCACCACTGCTAATGACTGCATTCTTATTTTTACTTTTGTACATTAGTTTTAAAAAATCATTTCTTGGAATTTCTTTCCCGCCAAATTGCTCTGTTAAAGGTGTGACCATTTGAATGTCTAACCATGTGAGGCCCGCATCTTTCAGCTTATAAATCAAAGCAAGCAGACTCGCTTTTGAGGCATTGCTTTGTTTGTAGAACATACTTTCACCACTAAAAATGCCATCAACAAAAACGCCGTAAATGCCACCAATCAAGTTTTGATTTTCATCGAGACACTCTACACTATAAAGGTGGCCCGTGTTTTTAAATTGCAAGTACGCATTTAATAGAAACTGAGTGATCCAAGTGCCGTCTTGATTTTTTCTTTTGGTTTGAGCACATTCAGAAATCACTTGCTCAAATTGTTTATTGACTGTGAAAGTCCAATTTTGTTTTTGTAAATCTTTTTTCAAACTGCGACTGATGTGTAAGTCTTCAAAACGAATGATGCCTCTGTTTTCGGGGCAAAACCACAGAACTGGGGTTTCATCGTAAGGCCAAGGGAATATCCCTTTGCTGTAGGCCTCTATAAGCATGTCGTTTGTGAGATCTTCACTGATCAGCGCTAACCCGTCGGGATCAAAAATTTCATAGGGGTCAGGAAAAACCTCACTCATTGTTACCTTCGCCTTGCAAACAAACGTCACAGGTGTTGCACACGTCTGTACTTTCACCAAAATAGTTATGAATCATTTGACTGCGACAACTGTCCACTTCACACCATTGATACATCTGTAACAACTTTTCATTGAGAGATTTAATTTTCATTTTGTGATGGTCTTCACTTAAGTACTCTTCATCAGGTGGTTGAATGGGAATGTGTTTTTTCACTTTGTCTGGTAACAAACAATCCCAGCGCTCAAGTAGGCGTATGGCCGTCTCTACCCGAAAGTCTTTGCGGTTGTAAAAATTGAGTTTTTCTCTGAGGTAGTCGGCACCCTGCTGTTGGTACTGTAATTCGTTGTCATTTATCAAATGGTAAACAGACTTTATAAAATGCGGATCCGGCGAACTCCATTTGATAAAGTCCATATGTATAGAAATGTCGTCTTTATCAAAGAGCAAAATACATTGAGCGGGTTCCCCGTCTCTACCAGCTCTCCCCACTTCTTGAAAGTAGGCCTCTAAGGAGCCCGGAACTTCCGCATGAATCACCTTTCTGATATTGGCTTTGTTCACTCCCAAGCCAAATGCCGGAGTGGCTAGAATCATCTTGTCATCCGAACTGATAAATTCATTTTGCACTTTTTTTCTGCGGTCAGGACTCATCTGACCGTGGTAAACCAAGTGCTCCATACCAAGCTTCCGCAACTCATAAGAAACTTTTTCTAAAGTCGACACCAAAGCAAAGTAAACGATCGATGGCCCTTGGTAGGCATGGTTGTACATGACTATTTTTTGAATCTTTTCATCTAAACCAAAAACGTCATCTACATTCAAATGCAGTTCTGGTCGTTGCACTTTATCGATAAAGCTTGCCGACTCTTTGATATCTAATTGATCGCGAATGTCGTTTTGCACTTTCGGTGTGGCCGTTGCTGTCAGAGCCACCGTGAGCGGGTCACCTAGTTCTTTTTTAATTTCACCTAGGCGCGAATAGTCCGGCCTAAAATCGTGACCCCACTGAGAAATACAGTGGGCTTCATCAATAGCCAAAAGGGACACTTTATTTTTTTGCAAGGCTTGCAAAAAAGGGGTCTTACGAAATCTTTCTGGTGTCACCAACAAGAAGTTGTATTTGTTGTCGGCCAAATCTTGGTAAGCTTTTTTTCTGTCAGCGGATGAAAGTGAAGAGTTGATGAAGCCTGCTTTCAAGCCAAGCTGTTTTGCTGCTTTTTTTTGATCCTGCATCAGGGCAATCAGTGGGGACACCACCAATGTCAGGCCATCCATCAAAAATGTTGGCAACTGATAACACAAGCTCTTGCCCGTTCCGGTCGACATCACCGACAAGCTCGACTCCCCAGCCATTAGGCTTTCTAACAGTGACTCCTGCACTCCACGAAATTCATCAAAGCCAAATTTTTCTCTCAAAACTGCGTGCAATTTATCATTCATATCCATCTAGTATAGCGGTATTCTTTGTTAGAGGCATGGTTTTTACTGTGCTTTGCATTTTTTGGACCCCAATGATCTCGGGGACTTCCAGTCATAAACGCAGCCATGAAGCTATTTCTGCTCACTCTTTGGCATATTTTGGGCTGGTATCCCCCTTACATTTGAGCCCCTTTTCACAAGCATTTGCTTGCAATTGCCTGGATGATCGATGCAGCACCAATTTCTAGTAGACGAAGCTCCTAAAGATTGATAAATCCTAACAAATTAACGAATAAAATATTGATGATGCTGAGCAAGTTACTTAGAATTATTCAACATATTTAAACTTAATAAATAATAAAGGAACATGACAATGTCTAAATCTTGGAACCTCCCAACCGTCAGAAACATAGGGATATCTGCACATATTGACTCTGGTAAAACCACTCTCACAGAAAGAATGCTTTTCTACACAGGAAGAATTCACGCCATTCACGATGTTAGAGGTAAAGACGGAGTTGGAGCGAAAATGGACTCCATGGAACTTGAAAAAGAGCGTGGAATCACCATTCAATCAGCTGCGACAGCTGTTAGATGGAATGATTTTGATATCAATATCATCGACACTCCGGGTCACGTTGACTTCACAATTGAAGTTGAAAGAGCCCTCCGAGTACTTGATGGCGCCATCTTAGTTCTTTCAGGTGTGGAAGGTGTTCAGTCACAGTCCATCACAGTGGACCGCCAAATGAAGCGTTACAATGTTCCTAAATTAGCCTTTATCAATAAGCTTGATCGTATGGGTGCTAACCCACACCGAGTGGTACAAGAGCTTTGCGAAAAATTAAAGCACAACGCTGTTATGGCTCAACTGCCAATCGGCTTAGAAGAAGGCCACGAAGGTGTCGTCGACTTAGTCGAGATGAAAGCGTACTACTTCCGCGGCGACAACGGTGAAAACATTGAGACTGTTGACGTTCCTGCTGACATGCTCGAAGAAGCTAAAGCAGCTCGTTCAGAGCTCATCGGTGCTGCCGCTGATTTCTGTGACGTAGTCGGTGAAAAGTTCTTAATGGAAGAAGAGCCAACCATTCCTGAATTAAAAGAAGCCATCCGTAAAGGGGTTTTATCGTTAAACTTCACTCCTGTTTTCATGGGTTCTGCTTTTAAAAACAAAGGTGTTCAACCTTTACTAGATGCTGTGACTTACTACCTTCCTGATCCAACCGAAGTTGTGAACGAAGGTCTTGACCAAGAAAAGAACGAAGAAAAAGTAAAAATGTCAGTAGACCCTGAATCTCCTTTAGTAGCACTTGCTTTCAAACTGGAAGACACTCGCTACGGTCAGCTCACTTACATGCGCATTTACCAAGGAACAATGAGAAAGGGTGATTTCATTCACAACATCTCTGACAACGGTAAAAAACTTAAAATTCCAAGAATTGTTAAAATGCACTCCAACGACATGGAAGACATCGAAGTGGCTTACGCTGGTGATATCGTAGCTATGTTCGGTGTTACTTGTGCCTCTGGTGACACGTTCACTGATGGCAGTGTACAAATCACAATGACTTCCATGTTTGTTCCTGATCCGGTGATTTCACTTGCGATCGAGCCGAAGGTTAAAAAAGACGCCGACAACTTCACTAAGGCCCTGCAAAAATTTAGAAGGGAAGACCCTACGTTCCGTGTTAAGCGTGATGAAGAGTCGAACCAAACTATCATTTCTGGAATGGGTGAGCTTCACTTAGATGTTTACGTTCAACGTATGCAACGTGAATTCTCTTGTGAAGTGATTGTTGGTCAACCACAGGTGGCTTACAGAGAAACCATCGGTCAAGTGGCTGCTTACGACTATACTCACAAAAAACAAACTGGTGGTTCTGGTCAGTTCGCCAAAGTTGTTGGTGAGATTCACCCTATGCCATTAGACTCTGAAGAAACTTACGAATTTGAAAACAACATTAAGGGTGGTAACATCCCTAGAGAATACATCCCTGCTTGTGACAAAGGCTTCCAAGAGCAAATGTCACGTGGTGCTTTGATTGGTTTCCCAATCGTTGGTGTTAAGGCCGTGCTTAATGACGGATCTTACCATGATGTTGACTCCAGTGAGATGGCTTTCCGTATTTGTTCAATGGCTGCCTTCAGACAAGCTTACTTAAAAGCCAAGCCGACTGCTCTTGAGCCAGTGATGAAGCTTGAAGTTTCTGCTCCTGAGGAGTTCCAAGGAAACGTTATGGGTCAGATCAACCAAAGACGTGGAATGATTTCTGGAACACAAACCAAAGAAGGGTTTGTTGTTGTTGAAGCGGAAGTTCCACTCTCTGAAATGTTTGGTTACTCAACTGAGCTCAGATCTGCCACTCAAGGTAAAGGTGAATACTCTATGGAATTCTCTAGATACTCACCAACACCAAGAAACGTTCAAGAAGAGCTTGTTAAAGAATATGAAAAGAAAAAAGCTGAAGAAAATAAGTAATGATTTTATCTGATAAAACGATCAAAGAAATGATTTTAAGTAAGGAGCTCACCATTGAGCCCTTACAAAAAAACTCCATTCAACCCGCTTCTGTCGATTGCCATTTAGGCGACAACTTTTTAGTTGTTGAAGATCGACAGATGCACACCATTGATTTGAATAGCGAGATTCTTTATCGTGAAATCAAAGGCGATAGCATCACTATCCCACCCCACTCATTTCTTTTAGCGACAACTCAAGAGTATGTTAAATTGCCTGACGACCTCACTTCTTTTGTTGAAGGCCGCAGTTCGATTGGCCGTATGGGTTTGTTCATTCAAAACGCAGGCTGGGTTGACCCAGGCTTTGAAGGACAAATCACTCTTGAGCTTTACAACGCTAACTCCTTACCTATCCGTCTTGAAGCTGGTCGTCGCATTTGCCAACTTGTTTTTTGCAAGATGGACCACGTGGCTCTTAACCCTTACCGCGGTAAGTACCAAGGTCAGAGAAACACCACTGGCAGTCAGGTTTTTAAAGACGCTGAGGCTAAGCCACTTTCTTAATTTATTTCCACCACCCTGTTTTTGGGTGGTTGCCGTTACTTACTTGAATACGGTTTTAAGTAGTTAGACCCAAAGAAATCAAAGACATCCTTTCCGTACTCAGACAGCCCCAATCTGTGCCACTTCTAACCATCTTTATTAGTGATCAAATAAAGCTTTTCATTTACACCAGACGTCTAGACCTACACAATAAAACTCTTCACCTTCCTGTCTCATAGTCCAGTGTTCGGGCTGTTTGCTACTCCTATTGTAGGTTCTCAATTAATATTGTTTTAACTAAGGAGTTTATTTTGAAAGCTTTAATTTCATTTTTAGTTTTATTTTTATTTATAAATATCAATCCCGTAGAGGCCAAATCTAAGAAGCGAGTGAAAGCTTCAAAGTTGACCTTTAAAACAATGACACGATCTCAGTATAAGAAGCTTGGAGCCCACGAAAGAATTTACTATAAAAACAAACTGGCCCAAACTTTAAGGAAGTACGAGAAGAGAGCCATGAAAGGCAAAAAGTTTGCTAATAACAAATGGTTTGATGTTTCTATGTTTTCAAAAGCATTTGCAAACAATGGTGAAACTTGTCCTGTTGGAGGGCAGTCTTTAACATTTGATGGTGGCTGCAGTGTCAGAAAATCTAGTTACTTTAACAATAAAAAGTGTGAGTCAAAGAAAACACCTCAACACGATACATTTGAGTGCGGAGCTGCTTACGGCAATATTTGCGTTGCTTTTGACAAAGGCTCTTTCGAAATTTCTAACAACTGCTATACACAATCAGTGGCCAAAAGAACTTTTAAGCCGGCCGCCTTTCAAGATTTTATGCTGAAAGAATGCAAATACAACAAAGATAGCCTGTCTTTGCCTGCAAGTAAAAAAAGATATGATAATTGCAAACAAGCTCATTATGACAACCTGTCTGTATATGCTTCAGTCGAAGCCATTGAACAAGCTCAAGAAGAAAGCCAAGCGGCACAATTTCCACTCTCAAAGCAAAGCCCTGAATTTTGTAAAGCTGGTGCTTCAGGTTGTAAATTGTGCCGAGCTAATGAATCGTGCCAGCTATGCACTGATAAAGGTGATGGTTTAAAGTGTTCCACAGTTTTCACATTTCAACCCAATAAACATGAGGCTTACTTAAAAGCAATCAAGGCCGGCTTATATGACGGTCTTAGTGATTTCATTGATGTAGATGGCAATAACGAACGAATCAATGCTAAAAGACTTTATAACAAAACATGTGACGATTTAAATTACTCAAACAGTGACATTAGTGAGTACTTAGGACTGAAAGAAAAAATTGATAGCTATGAATTGCTTAAAAAGAGCAATATGTGCAACGGCGGCTCATCATCGCCAGAAACTGAACCTAGCTCTGGTGGTACAGAAGTTTAAAGACTGTAGTATTAAAATAATAAAAATCACAGTCCAACCAAAACTGATAGAGTAGTGGTTGAACACTCTTGACTGATTCTAATCACAATTCATTTTTTTATATTGTGGCAATATTTTTAAGCGGTCTCATTTGCATGCTTTAACTTTTGAAGTTAAGTTTAGCATATGAATAATAAATCAAAGTTAATCTTTGTTTACATAACAGCCTCGAATTCAGCTGAGGCTGAGACACTCAGCAAAGCTCTCTTACAAAAAAAGCTCATCGCCTGTAGTAATGTCTTTCCTGAAATTAAATCTTTTTACCACTGGGATGGTGAGATTCAGTCAAGTAGTGAGTGTGTGATGATTTGCAAGAGCACTTCAAATCAATTTGAAGCTATTAAAAATTTGGTTACCGAACTTCACAGCTACGACACTCCCTGTGTGGTTTCTATCCCCCTTGAAGGTTCACACCCGCCCTTTGCTGATTGGTTGCTTCGGCAGATAAATTGACCATTTTAAGGCTTTTCCTAGACAAGCCTTTTACCTGTTGTTAGTTGTTAATTATGACAAAAGAAGAATTAAGAAACTCAATCATTGAAATTGCTAAACTCACAGGTCAATTTAAACTGAGATCAGGGCTCACCTCTGAAGTTTATTTCGACAAATACCGTTTTGAATCTCAGCCTCAGATTTTAAAAAACATAGCCAAACAAATGGCCCCCCTTGTCCCTGAAGAAACTGAAATCTTAGCAGGACTTGAAATGGGCGGCATTCCCATAGCTACTGCTCTTGCGCTCGAAACAGGATTACCTGTGGCTTTTATTCGCAAAGAAGCCAAAGAATACGGCACCTGCAAGTTTGCCGAAGGCTGTGAGATTGCAGGCAAAAAACTTTGTATTATCGAAGATGTCATCACCACAGGTGGGCAGGTTGTTTTAAGCACACAAGACTTGCGTTCAGAAGGAGCCATCGTCAATCACGTTTTATCAGTGATCTACAGAGGGCAAGGCGACCCGACTCGCTTAACTGATATTAACTTAAGTTTTGATCACCTCTTTGATTTTTCAAGCCTAGTTTAATTGTAACCTTAAAAGACTAAACCACTAGGAATGTCTCCTTACTAGGTTTAGTCTTTTCAATGATAGCTTTACCTATCTTTTAATATGCTTCACACACTGATTTGTACAACCCAACGTTGTACCCTTCGTGATACTCAGTGGAATAAAGAATTGTTTTACTATCTAAGTAAGTCACAGCTTCCTGTTGTGGTAAAGAGATCGTGTTGTTGATTTTGTAATCTTTGTTTTCTTCCCAAGCGCGTGAGTCGATCTCATTGCCCTCGAGCACTGTTGTTAAATCTAAATTCACTTCTAAGAAGTTAGAATATGTTAAAATCAAAAGCTTAGATCCATCCGGAGAAAAATCTAGGCCTGTTACAATGCGACCAAATAAATTGTAGCGGTAGTTTAAGTAAGGCACATCGATGTCACCAACTTTTTGCAATATACGATCGCCTTTTGCCTTTGAGTACATTTGCTCTGGAGATAACCTGTACAAACTCGCCACTTGCGATCTTCGGTTCACATAGTCGGCTTTTTTCGTCAGTATGTACAAGGATCCGTCTGGGTGCAAAGCCATACCTTCTGCGTTGTGTGCTCCATCAGGGTACTTAACATCTACGATTCTCTCAGCTGAAACTGTACTAGGAAAGTTTTTAAGTTCTTTGACAATCACTATTGATATGCGAGTTCTAAACTCATCATTGTCACCAATGTCTCCAATATATAAACATTTCTCAGCCTGCAAGCAATCTCCATAAGCAAGAGCCTCGACATCCCATGCTTCAAATTCATTAATGGAAACCTTTTTAAGGTCATTTCCATTAACCTGTGTTTGATAAAAATTAGGGCCATCGCCAGAGTCATTCACATGATATAAGCGGTCCTTAAATTGGCTTGAGTGAGCAAGTCCGCTAGCTTCATTGATCACTGAGTAATCCATATCACCAGTTTTAACTGGGCTTGACCACTTTTGACAAATGTTTGCAAAAGCAAGTTGCGATGTAAAAAACAAAATTAGACTAATAAACCTAAGCATAAATGATTTCCTTTTTCTGAATCTATGAAAAAGTCTATATTAGTATTCATAGTTAACAACCAAAAATTTCTTAATTAATCAATACAAATAACTAGCTGAATATAGGCTAGATGCTCTTCTTACGTGCCCTATCCGTGCTCAAGCGGTTCAGCTGACACTGTCCCGGCTTGCGAGAGACGATAATCGGATCTATTAAAAATTTCGAGTTAAGGATGTCAGCCCAATAATTAGCTAAGCAGGTGAAATCTAATTTTTCTGTTGCAGCAATGGGATGAGCGCTGGGGATTCGAACCTTCAAAGGGTTTAACTTAAGGCCATTTTTTATGAACTCATAATGTAAGTGGGGGCCCGTGGCATAGCCCGTGCTGCCAACATAGCCGATGGTTTGTTTTTTACTTACGTACTTACCGCGAGCTAAGCCTTTGGCAAAACGACTGAGGTGAGCATACCTCGTTTTAACTCCGTTGTTGTGTTGAAGAGTCACGTAGTAGCCATAACCTTTGTTATACTTCTTTTCTATAACACGACCGTCACCAGCGGCATACACTGGTGTGCCTCTAGGTGCAGCAAAGTCAACACCACTGTGAGCTTTCCATCTTTTTAAAATAGGATGGTATCTAGCCCTAAATTTAGAGCTGATTCTAGAAAACTGCACCGGATATCTTAAGAAGGCTTTTTGCACACTCTCCCCGTTCAAATCAAAGTAGCGCTTCACACCATCTTGCTCAAACATAATAGCTTGATGCTTTTTAATATTATTGCCTCGAACCTGATTGTATTCAATGGCCAAAATGTCGCCACCAAATAACTTTTGATTGTCGAGCAGCACCTCTTCATAAATCAATTTGAACTCATCACCCACGCGCACATCTTTTTCAAAATCAATGCGCCAACCAAGAATCTCTGCCATCTGATCGATCACATCATCCGTTAGAAATTTTTCTGAATTCACTTTACCAGCTTTGTAAATGGAGTTATTTTCTTTGGTAATCTCACCACTAAAATAAGCGATGCGTTTATAGGTTTCTTTGATGACTTCCTTCACTTTGATTTTTTGAGGAAAGTTTACGGTGTTATCAATTACAATTTCGTAAGACTTTAACGTACTGACCTTAAAAATGAGTTTTTGCAAAAAAGGCCCTTCACTTTGAATGTAAATATACTTTCCAGGCTGGATGTAATTTCTGATTTGCCTGTTAGAGATTTTATCGATTTGATGAGCCATCTGCCCACTCTTAGCAATACCGACTCCGTAAAGAATTTTAGACAAAGAATCACCACGTTTGACTTTATAATTGATCACCTTAGCATGGCATGGAATCAGCGCTGCAAGTAACATCACTAAAGTGAAAACTCGAACTGGTAACGACAGCAAAAAAAAGCCCCTTCTCTCAATAAGTAAATTCTCTAAGTACTTAAAACTATAAAATAATGGCTTTACAAACTCAACTGAGTTAAGGGAAAATTAGACACAATGGAAAAGAATTTACAAAAGTATATGGATGTTTTTTTGGTCCTCTTACTGTCGTTTATATACTACTGCGTGCAACTTCCACCAGGGATCACCTTTGAAGATGCTGGCTACTTTTTAGCAACTAGCCTAGAAGGCGGCTACGCCCACCCTCCTGGCTACCCACTATACACCCTACTACTCAAAGTTTGGACCTCAGCACTGCTCATTTTTACAAGTAATGCTGCATACTTAGGGGCACTATTGTCAGCACTGCTCACTAGCGTTGGAATTTCTTTGTTTTACTCGTTTCTCAAGTCGTACGTTTCTAGTGAAACTTTTACGAGCACTAAAGTAAAAACACTTATTTTGGGCTTATTTTCCCTACTATTAATGACTAGCTTTGAACTGGTTGAACAAACTGTTCTTATTGAGGTGTACGCCCTTCACTTTATCTTGTTGGCTCTGTTATTTATAAGCCTCCAACGTAAAGCTTATCTTTTCACCGGCTTAATCACTGGCCTGGCACTCAGCAACCACTCTACTGCCATATACTTTTTTGCCTTTGTTTTGCTATGGCTAGTTCTTATTGACAAAATCAAATTTAAAGTTGTTCTCGTTGAAGGAGTCAAAAAGTTTGTTCCCGGAGTCATCCTTGGCCTACTACCTTACTTGTACTTACCTCTAATAGCTAACCCAATGAGTCCATTACAATGGGGATCTGCAAACACCTGGCAGGGGTTTAAAGAAATTGTCTTCAGAACTAACTACTGGAAGGTGCCTGCCAGTGAATTTTCAACACAAGTTGCTCAGCTCAAAGTGGCCGGAATGCACTTTTTTGATCAATGGGGCTACCTCATCCCTCTATTGTTTTTGGCCACCTTTGCCATTTATTTTTTAACAAAAAAACTCAATAGGCATCTTCTTTATTGGCATTTGTGTTGGTTCATTCAATTGCCCTTAATGGCACTGCTTGCCAATATGACTGTGGAAAACGAAGGCACTAAACTTGTCAGCGTGTTTTTTATCCCAGCCTACTTGTTCACCGTGATTGCTTTACTAGTTGCTTATCAATTTATAAAAAATAAAAAAATCATCGCACAAAAGTCATTAGAGATGGGGACGCTCGTTTTTTTAACTGTGAGCCTGTTGTTCTCAAGTGTTATGAGTTATCAAAAAGCGAGCATGTCTAAATACACAACTCCACAAGTGTACACCAACCAAGTTAAAAGCACCGTCAAAGACAACAAAGCAATATTACTCACCTGGAATGACTTCGCCTTCACACCCATTGTGTACGAAAAATACGTCAGAAAACAGTTCAACACTCTGATCCCAATACCAAACACCTTTTTTAAAGATTACAACATGACATTGAAGTACGAAAAAATGCACAACCTCAATGTAGAACCTCTAAAAAAAGCAACGCTCACTTTTTTAAAAAACAGAACTACTGGTTTCATTGGAACTATTGACGATGAAACCTTTTACGACACTTTGTCTGAAAACATCAGCGTTTGGCTAAGACAAGGCTACAAAGTCTACACCGAGTACAAAATCACATCTAAGAAATCCAGCCTTTATTACAATCCAATGGGACCATTTTTTGAAGTCCTGACTTCAAAACCCCTACTTGAGAGTGAATTCATATTTTTAGAACAAGAAAAGCCCAACTATCCTCTTGGCAACAACGACCTATGGCACAAGCAATTTTATGCAAAATATTCAGAGCAACTGATATTGAGAGCTTTATTAAATCGTTCTTCGAAAAATAGAGATCGCTATTTGAATCAAGCAAAAGTGTTTTCTAAAGGAACGCTCTCAGAAACTAAAGTCTTTGAAGGCATCAAAAAACACTTTCCTGATTTTGAATAATAAGTCTTGATTTGTTTTAAATTTATTTAAGCGATGTAAAGCTTGGAAATCAAGTTTACTTAGCAACTAAGTAAGCAACCCATGCTTCACAATCTTCACCTTTTTCTACAACAGTGAACTCACCATCGCCCTCACCGTCATCGTCGGTGCCTTCCCAGTATACTTTTACTTCTGAAAAGCCGGCTTCTAACATAATGTCTTTAAGCTCAGGAATGCTCCACATTCTCCAGTCATAAGAAAAAACTTTTTCTTTTTTCTTTTGTCCGTCTGGTTGAAAATGAATAAAGAACTGGGCGTGGTTAGTAACAGGGTCAAAACTGTCTTGATCCCAAAAGTAACTAAAATCATCGTGCTCGGTTTCTTCTTCATTCTCTTCCATGCACTCAGAGCCACCAAAACAATCGAGCACTAATACACCATTTTCATTCAATGATTTTTTACAATTTGAGAAGTACTCAATGAGCTTACTTCTTTCTTTAAAAATAAAATAAGAAAAATTAACGGCCACAATCACGTCAGCTGACGGAAGCTCCGGCGACAAAACATTTTGTTTAATGATTTGAACTCTTGATTGCTGGTCATCATTTAATTGAGATAAGTAGTTTTCTTTCCCGTAATTGATGGGCTCATCATCTAAATCGACACCAATGGACTGAAAACTTGAATCTAGCATGGCCCACTCACAACAGATGGCAAAGGTTCCGCAGAAGTCTTCACGCAGAACTTTAGGATCATTGCCACCATTAAACTCTTTGTAGGCTTTTCTTAAAAAAAGCACATCATTATCCGGAGACTGCACTGATTCTTGGTAGTAATAATATTTATCAAAGTCACTTTTGGGTTTTGATTTTAAAGCCATACAATCCTTCTTCTTTTCTTATGGTATTTCTTTAAGTACTTCTATCACTTCTTTTCTAATATCTGCAACCTGTGGCACAGACGCTTCTTCTAGTTCTGCGTGCAAACCAATGCCTGGTAAATTTTTACCAGCCACTACTTTTGGCCTTGCCATCAGCTCGTAAAAAAGTTCTTGCGTCACTCGGTAACTTAAGTGCTCGGCAAAGTTGGTCACTTCTGTGTCTTCGTTGACAAACACAACACGTCCTGTTTTTTGCACAGATGTTTTAATAAGTTCCCAGTCATATGGGTAAATGGACATAAGGTCAATGACCTCTACGCTTGTGCCATTTTCTTGCTTTAATTGATCGGCCACCTCGTTGCACATCAACACATGACGACCATAAGTGACGACAGTTAGATCTGTACCAGATCTTGTGACTTTCCCTTTACCAATTTCACAGGTAAAGTCTTCAACCTGAGGCCAATTTGCTTTCCATCCCGTTCGATCACCGACAGGGGCATCGATCATGGACTTTAAAGTTTTTTCATTGTCAGGCTCTCCCGGGATCAGTTCTTCACCACGAACTCGCATCAAAGCTTTTGGCTTTAAGAACATCACTGGGTTTGGATCTTTGATGGCTGCAAGCAGCAACCCGTAAGCATCTTTTGGTGTTGAAGGCATAACAACCTTCCAGCCAGCGAGTCGTGACGCCCAGGCATCAAAACTGTGACTGTGGTAAACAGAACCTCTGATCCCAGCTCCAACTGGAGTCATTAGAACAAGCGGCAATGAGAAGTTCCCGTAACTGGCCCAATAAGTGTTGCCGGCGATTTTTAACAGATCAATTGTGTTAAAAATATAGTCGCAGAACTGAATCTCAGCAACACAGCGATCACCTGTTAGAGCAATGCCCATAGCTGTTCCAACAATCCCTCTTTCATCAAGAGGTGTGTTCCAGCTAGTTTCAAGCCCTTGTGTAGCAGTAAAAACACCACCCATTGGTGCGCCGACATCTTGACCGAACACATCTTTGAGTTCTAAGTTTTTTTCTGCATAGTGAAGTGCTAATCGAATTGCTTGTGCCATATTTGCCATTAAAAAGTCCTCCAATCGCCGCTTTCGTTATTGACGTAGTAGTGATCCCAAACGCTGCTGGCGACTGGGTCTAACTCATCTCTGACTTCAATTTGCGCTTGCTTGGCTTCTTTAGCGTAGTTGTCTTTGATGTCTTTGACCTTTTTTTCAGTGATTATATCTTTTTTAAGCAAAAGACTTTCAAACTCTTTAAGGCAATCAACACCTTCTCTTAAATTTGCACCATCAGCTGAAGAGTGACCATAAAGCCTTGAGACTGTTGTTTCCATCACAACGGGTTTTCCTGTTTTGCGGATGTATTGTAATTCTTCTTCCATACGAATGTAACTTTCAATAGGGTCATTGCCGTTGATCACACAGTTACGTATTTTAAAAGGTTGAGCACGGTCGGAAACATGATCTTCACCGTGTTGATCATCATAGTGAGTAGAAATCCCCCACTTGTTATTTTGCACGGTGATTAACATAGGTAACTCATTACCTCGACGGGATGCCCAAATTAAGCAAGATGCAAAATCACCTTCTGCACTTCCGGCATCTCCTCCAGTAACTATAGTCACCCCTTTGCCTTTGTTTCTTTTTTGCGCCCAAGCAGTGCCTATTGCAATGCTGTACTGAACGCCAATAGGGGACGTCACCGGAGCGACATTCCATTCAGGAAAAGCGTAGTGGTTTGAAAAGTTTCTACCGCCAGTGCACTTATCAGAAGCTTTGTTCATTATTAGACGAAGAGGAGTTTTAAAATCCATACCCATGGCAATAAGGGTTGCCGAACATCTGTAGTGCAAATGCATCCAGTCATGATCAACTCCCTGGCCCTTGTTTGCAAGTAAGCCTAACGGAACTCCAAAAGCTTCTTCACCAGGGCCACCAATCCAAAAGTAAGCCTCACCCACTTTATAAACTTTTATCATTCGCTCTTCTAGAGCTCGTGACTTCACCATTAGGTCATAAATTTTGACCAATTGGTTTTTTGACAGTGGCAAACCGCTGCTTCCACTTTTTGTTTTGGATTTACTCTTTTGCTTTATCGGCGTTTGTCTTCCCGGCAAAATGCTCTCCCCTGTGAACTTGGTTACATTAGACACAAACTTCAAGACGACAACATATGTAAGTTTTACGAGAAAGTCATTAATTATCTGTGGGCCAAGAAATCACTGAAACTATAATTTTTTAATAATTTCAATATCTTAATTGGTGCCCACCAATTGCGCACCCCTTGTCACTCATAAAACACTTAAGATACCAAGCTGACTAATACAAATTATCGCTTTGTACTAGCACTATGGACCTTTTGCTAACGCTCAAAACAACTACAGAAAGAGCCATTACACGTCCTGAAATATAGACAAAGAAAAAAGCACCTTTAATAAGATGCTAGTCTACTCTTTGCAGAGCAATCAACAATTAAAATTGTAAAACTTAAACTATAATCTTATTTATTCCTTGGATAAATTTGGATCTGTTTAACAGCAGAGACTAAGACAAAACTTAATAACATTAATAAATACCAAGAACTGATTTTTGCGATTGGCACTAACTCCCACTGATTTTTTTGATTCGGGTACAACCAAATGTTTGTGTAAGTTGCCAAGTTCTCAGCGATCCAAATAAAAAATGTAACTAAAAAAAATCCAAGCAATAAAGGCATTTTTCTATAGTTTTTTGACAACTTATAATAAATGTCTGACTTATAAAAATATAATATTGTGATTGCTAATAGGACCCAGCGAAAATCCCAAATGTAGTGATGAGTGAAGAAATTTATGTAAATAAATGCTACCAAGAAATAAGTCATCAACTTATTAGGATAAAATGAAAATTGAAATTCATGAAGTCGCCAAATTCTAGCGATGTAACTCCCTACTGCACTGTACATAAAGCCTGCAAAAAGGGGCACATTGTATATACCAAAGTAAAAGCTTTCAGGGTAAGTCCATGACTGAATGCTGTCTGATGTTTTAAAGACCTCCATCCCAGTTGCTACAATATGAAATATAATAATAACAAACGCTTCTTTGGCTGTTTCAAGTTTAAATAAAAAAAGAAACCCTTGAAAAGCAATGGCTGCTAAAAAGAGGAAATCATATCTGTGAAGTCCCTCTAACGGATACCAGTATTTAGTGATGATCATCATGAACAATAAAAAGCCACCAAAAACACAAGCGGAAGCTTGTTTGATAGTGAATACAATGAGGTCACTAATTATGTTTTTAAAAAAAGACATCGCTGTTTAGGTTACAGCTTTAAAGTTAATGTAGCAAAAATATTTTATAAAAACTTTATCATAACTTCTTGGGATGGGTTCTTTATGAATATAGTAGGTCCCTGTTGCAAAAGTTTAAAACAGCAAAGAATCTAGTTACTATTTTGATTTTGATTTAAATAAACCAAAGAATACTATTATTTCTATTTAAAAAAAGAGCGACACACATCGCTCTTTTCTTAGATATTAATTTGTATTTTGTTTTTTAATTATTATTCGCTGATACTTTCATTTTTTTATTTTCAAAGACTATGAAATCAAAAAGGATGTTTAAAGACTCTTTGATGTCAGCACGCTTCATGTACTTTTCATGCTTTTCTTTCTTCGCTAATTCAGGATCGTGCTTTTTATTCTTATCCTTATCTTTCTTTTTATCATCCTCTTTTTTGTCTTTGTCTTCAAATAATTCACTCACTTTGATCATTTTGCTTTTTTTCTTGGCTTTGTCGAGCTCTTTAATGATCTTTTGAAAGTCTTTGTCTGTGTTCACACGCTTTGTGGACTTTGTTTTCAATTGGCTAATCAATGCTTGATCTACCTGATTCCATTTATTTTTTCCTGAGCGAACATAAGCGTCTTGAGTTAAGAAAGGTTTTATCTTCTTAGGTGGTAAAGAAAAGTCTAATGTGTCTTCACCAATCTCTGCAACATCATAGTTACTTGGCAAAATGATATCGGCTGATACGCCAACGTGCTGAGTTGAAGCTCCTCCAGCTGTGTAGAACATTCCAACCGTTGTTTTAAGTGCACCAAGACCTGGGTAAAGCCTTTCAACTGATTGTACAGTTCCTTTACCAAATGTTTTTTTACCACCAACGATGATAGCTCGCTTGTAATCTTTCAGTGTTCCAGACACAATTTCAGAAGCAGAAGCACTCACTTTGCTTGTTAGTACCACGAGTGGTCCCGTCCAATCGACGTCTTTGTCATCATCCGCTAATTCAATTTCACCTTGATCAGGGTCACGACTTGATTGCTTCACCACGTTACCGACTTTAAAAAACAAACCGGCAATGCTAACGGCATCATCTAAAGAACCACCACCATTTTGCGAAAGATCTAACACTAATCCAGAAACCTTTTTCTTTTTAGCTTCTTTGATTAACTTTTTGATGTCTTTAGCTGCTGAACGCCCCTTCTTAGTTCCGTCAGCATAAAATGAAGGAAGGTTAATTAGACCCACTTTGTAGTTTTTACCTCCTTCCATTTTTCCTTTCACTTTTTTCCCACCAATATTTCTATCAATATAAGTGATTGAGGCTGCATCCTCTTCTAAATTGATTTTATCTCTTATCAATTCAACAGTGAATCTTTCATTCTTTTTGGCCGCTTTTCTAAGAACTGACAAACGAACGACTGTTCCTTTTTTACCTCTGATCTTACGAACAACATCTCTTAGTTCCATTTCAATGACGTTCTGGAATGCTCCCGTTTTACCTTGTGCCACACCAATGATTTTATCTTTTGGCTTTAACTTGCTCGACCTAAAGGCCGCTCCACCTGGCACCAATTGCTCAATAACTGTGAAACCATCTTTAGAAGAAAGAGTCGCTCCAATTCCTTCTAATGATAAGCTCATAGAGATTTGGAAATCTTCCAACATCTCTTTTGAGAAGTAGCTTGAATGGGGGTCTAAAGATCTAGAAAAAGCATTCAAGTAACTTGTCCATAAATCATCTTTTCTGAAATTGTTGACCTTCTTAAGTAGGCGATCGTAGTTTTTTGCCACCTTTTCTTTGGCTTCTTTCATAGGTTCATCAGTAGATACATAGTTACCTACCTGAAACTGCAAATATTTTTTATGATAAGCTTCAGCGTCCTTTAATTTTTTAGCAAACTTGCGTTTGTCTGAATCCAGTATAAGTTCAGTTTTTTTATCAAACTTAAAGCCTTTAGATAAATGGGCTTTAACAAACTTTACTCTTTCTTTAACACGCATCTCGTAAGTTTTTCTTGCCTGCTCAATCGCCTTACATTCACCACGGTCTAGCTTGGCAAAGATATTTTTCATATCTTTTTTGATTTTATCTACGTCACTTTTAAGTAAATACACTTTTGAAGGATCTAAACTTTCAATGAACTTATCGACAGTTTTAGCTTCTAAGTTTTTTGTGAGTTTTCTGTAATTGATGTGTCTATTCAAGTAGGACTTCTGAATTGGGTAAATATGTTTACAGCTTAGCACCAAGCCTTTAAATGGGTTGCCTTGACTCATCAACTGAGCATGCACCGGTAAGGTCAACGAAGTGAATATTAAAGCTGTTATAAATTTTATCATCATTCTCATATCCTTATTGCATTTTTAACGTATGAAGTCTTATCGGATCTAAATATGTTTAATTGCATATTTTTTTCACATCTAGACTACCTATTTTAACATTATCATTAAATTTGTTCATTTAGTTTATAGCGGTGGCTCAGAATCTCTCCTTGCGTCTAAAATTATGTTAAACAAGCGCTAGGCTTTGGTCTCAGCCACATTTAAGTTTACAATAGCTCTTCGGATACAATAGCAAGAACAGTTAGGCCAGCGTGTTAACTTTTAGTCAACACTCTGTGAACCCTATTGCTGTCTCTATAATTATTAAAGATGTTCTAATGGAAGATGAAGTTGGGATGTGTTTTTTATGGATGTTTTGTTTGGATTTACTCTTGGAAGAAAGATTTCTTTTTTGGTAAATTGACCATGAGATGTTTCAATAACAAAAAAAGATAAATTTGGATTATCAATCTTTAACTCATGCATAGCTTCGGTTATGAGCTGAATGTTCTTTTTATCATCATCAGACATTCCAAAGCGGTGTGGTTTATCACCATAAACTTCAATGGCTTTTTTAAACGCCCTTTTAATGGCTATTTTTTTTAGTTGTGAAACACTCTCAAAATCTTGACCCTGTAAAAGACTTTCTTTGGTCTCTGAGTCGTTAACTGGCATCACAGATAGATAATTTGGCTCATGAGGCAAAAAGCCAGCCTTCACAAATTCTCGAACACCTTGCTTTATAGTTTCAGGCGAGTGCCCACGAGCTGTAATCAATGCAAGAGGTCTTTTATTAAAAACCGCATGGTAAAAACAGGACCAAGAGGGCCCCTGCCATTCCGTTGGATTTGTTTTAAGTGTTAGCTTAATGTCATCGATAAACTTCTGTTTTTTACCGAAAGCTTTTTTAATTTTAGAAATCTTTTGATCACGGAAGTTTCTAAAACTCCCCGTCTGATCATCAGGAACAATGCGGTAATCTTTATAAGGCCCGCGACGCCCAATGTTTTCATGGCTTAAAGAAAACTCTGTACCACTGATAAAGATTTCTCTATTTGTTTTTTTGTGAAATAAAATTGTAGGAGTATTCAGAAAGGCAATGTTCTCATCAAAATCAAAAAAGTAAAAACTTTTACCGCCCAAGCTGTGGTTGCGGTCTTTCTCAAACGGCTTATTCAATTCAAACGCCATTTGCTGAGCACCATTGTTTTTTTTGATATTTTTAAAAAAATTCATCGAGCCAACCCATTAAACACAGAGCGTCTTACCCCTAGGGATTAACTACCAAAGTTTAACGGCCAAAGCAATGGCCGCCAATCGAGTAATTTCAGTAGTTTAGGAGCAAGAACACCTTCAAAACTACGCTTTTTTCTTGGTTTTCTTTTTAGTCGCCTTTTTCTTGGCCTTCTTAGCGACTTTCTTTTTGGCTGTTTTTTTCTTAGCTGTCTTCTTTTTAGTGGCCGCTTTTTTCTTTGTCTTTTTCTTCGCAGCTTTCTTCTTAGTTTTTTTCTTTTTCTTTTTGCTATTGGCCTCTTCAACTTTTGTAGACAAAAGCTCGATGGCTTTTTCTAAAGTGATTTTGGTGTGATCAATATCTTCTGGAATAGAAACATTGGTTTTACCACACTTTAAATAAGGACCATACTTTCCGTTAAAAACTGAGATCTTATCTTCAGTATCGGGATAGTTACCCAATTCTTTGAGCGCAGAACTTCGCCCTCTTTTCTTGGGCATTGCTAGTAACTCTAAAGCTCGCTCCAACTTAATATCAAAAACAGCTTCCTCTTTTGGGATAGAACGAAAATCACCATCGTGAACAACATAAGGTCCAAAACGACCAATGTTCGCTTTGATGACTTTTCCTGTATCGGGATGGTCTCCCAAAGTGATTGGCAAACGTAATAATTGTAGAGCTTGATCTAAAGTGATGGTGTCAAAGTCAACATTAGCTGGAATAGAAACTCTCTTTGGCTTTTCCTTTTCACCATCACTGTCGCCAAGTTGAACGTACGGCCCATAACGACCAGTCAGAGCATAAATTGGTAAATCCGTTTCAGGGTCTTTTCCAAGAGCATCGGCACCATTGATTTTTTGATCAATGAACTTTTCGGCTAGCTCTGAAGTCATGTCTGCTGGGAAATGACTTTCTGGAACTGAGGCACAAACCTCTTCACCTGTTTGTTTATCCACTTTACAAACATAAGCTCCATATCGTCCAACTCTGAAATCTAACCCATCGAGTCCCTGGAGAGTAATAGACCTAGACAACTCAGGATCAATCTTTTCTTCTTGGTTTTCAACTTGTGTTTTTATTCCTTTCTCACCAAAGTAAATTTTATTTAAATACTGAGCCCAGTCTTGCTCACCTTGAGCGATGTTATCTAGGGAATTCTCCATACCAGAAGTAAAATTGGTATCTACATAATCTGGAAAATAATTCACTAATAACTTACTCACAACAAGAGCTGTGAAAGTTGGCACTAAAGCATTCCCCACTTTTTTTACATACCCTCTATTTTGAACGGTGCTTATAATAGCAGCGTACGTTGATGGGCGCCCAATGCCTTCTTTTTCCATTTTTTGAACCAAACTGGCTTCCGTGTATCTTGCAGGTGGTTTGGTTTCATGCTCTTTAGGGTTTATTTTTTCAGCATTCACCTTCTCATCTTTTTTCAGCTGAGGCAGGCGGACTTCTCTGTTGTCTAACGCTTGATCCGGGTTATCGGCACCTTCAACATAGGCTTTTAAAAAACCAGGAAACTCAATGGTAGTTCCATTAGCTACAAAAACCGACTTCTCAACTTCTAACTTCACAGTCATTTGTTTGTGCTCAGAGTTTTTCATCTGTGACGCCATAGTGCGCTTCCAAATCAAATCATAAAGCTTGTATTGAGCAGAACTCAAACCTGTTTCATCAGGGGTTTTAAAGTCTTCACCAGCGGGACGAATCGCTTCGTGTGCCTCTTGTGCTCCTTTCACCTTTTTCTTTACGTAAGATCGTGGAGCGTCTGGAAGGTAAGGTTTTCCGTAAATACTGGCTATGCTATTTCTTGCCGCTTTAATGGCTTGATCTGATAAATAGCTTGAATCTGTTCTCATATATGTGATGAAACCACGTTCATATAATTTTTGCGCCACCTGCATGGTTTCGCGTGAACTCCAGCCTAACTTTCTGTTGGCCTCTTGCTGCAATGTTGATGTGATGAATGGTGGCGAAGGTTTTCTTGAAACCGGCTTCTCTTCAACATTGGTTACGGTGAAATCTTTATCGGTGTTTTCATTAACAATAGCTGTGGCTTTTTCTGAGTTGAGGTGGAGTAAGTCTTTACCACCTTTAAGTTTCCCAGTTTCGGCCTCGAAGTCCTTACCGACGGCAATTTTTTGACCGTCGTAAGAAATGAGTCTTGCATCAAACTTCACTTTGTCTTTCAAACAATTAGCCGTGACACTCCAGTAATCAGATTTAACAAAACGAATGCGCTCATGTTCACGCTCTGACACCAAACAAACTGCCACGGATTGTACTCGTCCGGCTGATAAGCCATAAGCAACCTTTTTCCAAATCAATGGCGAAAGGGTGTAACCAACTAAACGGTCGAGAACTCGTCTTGCTTCTTGCGCCTTAACTAGGTTTGTATCCACTTCTCTGAAGTTTTTTAAAGCCTCTTCTATGGCTTTTTTTGTAATCTCGTGAAACACCATTCGCTTAAATGGAACTTTCGGTTTTAAAACTTCAACTAAGTGCCAACTGATGCTTTCCCCTTCACGGTCTTCATCGGTTGCGAGAATGAGTTCATCGACTTCTTTTAGTTTATCTTTTAAGTTTTTAACAACCTTAGTTTTATTTTTGGGAATGCAGTAAATTGGATCAAAGTTGTTTTCGATATCGACGCCTAAATTCTTCCACGGCTTTTTTTTATACTTTTCAGGAATGTCTTTGGCGGACTGAGGAAGATCGCGGATATGGCCCATGCAGGACTCGACAACATACTCTTTGCCCAAAAATTTTCGAATTGTTCTTGCTTTGGTCGGTGACTCAACAATAACCAATGTTTTTTTAGCACCCATACAAATTCCTCATGAAAAAAGCTTCCTTGAAGTGGAAGCTATATATATAGATGAAATGAAAAGATAGTTTTTACCAGTTTTTTTTATATTGCAGCGCGAAGTAAAATGGTCTTGAGAAATTATAAACGCCTTTAATTGCAGTTTTCTTAAATCATTTGCTCAATATTTAAAGCCTTAAAAAAACTAGACCAAGCTCTAAGTATCTTATGGATAAAACTAGAGTTTGTTCAACAGCTTAAGAACAATCTGTTAATGCTTAGATAAAAAGCAAATGATTAAGTTTTGTTTTTAAATATTAAAGTTGATTTAATACATTTAGAAAAAACTTGTTTAAAAAAATAATAAATTTTTTTCAAAATGAGCCACATTTCTCATAATTGGCAAAAAAGTTGCGGACCTTTTGATGGGCATCTGAAATAATCTGTACATGGATAACTTCAAAAATTTTGAAAACAAAAAAATTAAATTTGTCTTTACCGACATCGACGACACCCTCACCGAACATGGCCGCCTGCCCTCCAATTCTTACGACAGTCTTTGGAAACTTTACGATTTAGGTATTCATGTTATTCCTATCACTGGCCGCCCAGCTGGTTGGTGTGAGATGATTGCAAGAATGTGGCCTGTGAGCGGCATTATCGGCGAGAACGGAGCTCTTTATTTTACCTATAAAGACAAACAAATGAAACGGCACTTTGTGTATGATAACCAAACCATTGAAGACAATCGCAAAAAACTCAACATTATTAAAGAACAAGTTCTCAAAGAAGTCCCTGGCTGTGCCATAGCGTCCGACCAATTTTGCAGACTCTTTGATCTCGCCGTTGATTTTTGCGAAGACGTTCCAGCTCTAGAAAAATCAGCCGTAAATAAAATTGTTCAAATCTTTAAGACTCATGGAGCAACGGCAAAAGTTTCTTCAATTCATGTGAATGGCTGGTTTGGCGATTACGACAAATTATCGATGTGTAAAATATTTCTGCAAAAAGAGTTTCAAATGGACTTAGAAACTGCACAAAGTGAAATGATCTTTGTGGGTGACTCCCCGAATGATGAACCTATGTTTGGCTACTTTAATAATTCGTTTGCTGTTTTCAACATTAAAGAGTTCGTCAACCAATTAGAGCAAAAGCCTAAATATATCACTGATAAAACTGGTGGTTCTGGTTTCACTGAGCTCATTGACCATATTTTAAAATAACTTTTCATAGAAGTATTAATATTTGAATTTGAAACAAATTAAATAACTAAATCAGTTTCAATATCATTAATTTACCACATAACGCACACTTGCTACTACTGTTAATCAAGCACCTTTAGTATTGAAATCAAATGCAATCTATAAATATTTTATTTCTATTCTTTTCATTTCAATTATTTGCTGCTTACCCCACCGCAAAACCAAACAATAACATTCGTGGTGAAATTGTAGACAACCAAAATCGACTGTTACCCACAACTGAATATTTAGCATTTGCTGTTGATGGACAAGGTTACCATAGGTTTAGTGAAAGTAATGACTTTTATCATGGTACCGGATATTGGCTTCAAATTAGATCCGAGGTCTCACCTAATGAAAACCTCTCCATTAATCTTAGAACCATAATGTACTCTGGAACTAGTAGCGATGGTTATGCTGAACCCATTGGTTTCTATAATTTACTTCAGCTAAGTGGTCGTTTACCTAATAAAATATTTGGCGGTGAAATATCTGGCAAAGTATTAGATATTGAAAGACAAACTATTGGTAAAGGATTACTCGTCCAAGATAGAGAATTCTTTGGTGGTTTATTTCAATGGAAAAATCAATGGTTTAAAATATTCCTTAGAGGCACTGGTACAGGAGCAATAGTGCATGATGATGACACATATAATTTAGAATTTAGTTTTTTAGATGATATTATAGGGCTAGGTGCACTTCATTATGGAGAAAAAAGCAGAGATGGGTATCAATTTTTATACTCTAGTTATTCCTTCTTAGATTTTTTCTCTTATGACTTTGAGGTGGGAGTTAGGAATTCAAAATGGGCAGGTCTCTTAGCTCTTCAATTAGATTTTAAAAATGAATACTTTTCATTGGATACAAGGATAGAAGTAAGAATTTACGAAGACGGCTTCGGCGAAGAAATTGTTGGTCAAATTGCGCAGGATTATGTTTCCTTTGATCAATTAGACAAACCATACACTAATATTATGAATGCCTTTACCCAAGGTGATGATTTAAATATTTATGCCTTAAAGTTAAACTTAAGATATAAATTCAATCATAATTGGCGAATTCATTATCTTAATGAGCTTGGACAGTTTAACTATAATAATTTTAAAAAAGAAAATTATTACTTTTACCGTGCAGGGGTTGAGTATTATCCTTTAAAACAAAGAGAAGACAATATGGTTCTATTTGCTTCAAATAAAATCTTAACAGATTCAAGAGCAGCGCCACCTGATATTCCATCCCGAACTAATAACCCAATGTTTACAGATGAAAACTACATTGGACTAGAAGCAAACTTTGAGTTTTAATTTCTAGGGTCTACAGTACCTAACTCATAAATAATGATTTAAGTAAAATGACTTTAAACAAAAGCAGTGCCATGAAATTTTACCTTAAGATGCTCGCCATCTTTTATTTTTCTGGTGCCATCCTTCACATGTTTGATTTATTTGATTTAAGACTTTCTTTTTCAGAGATGAACACAACATGGAGAACTTGGACTGTTTATTTAACAATCGGTGATTTGATTGCAAGCTATGGACTATGGAATTTAAAAAAGTACGGCTTATATTCTTTTTTCTTAATTTCTATTTCACAGCTGATAGCTTATAGTTTTTTCAAAGATTTTTTTGGCAATCAAATATTTTTAATCGGATTCCATTTTCTGACATTAACAATATATGCAGTATTAAAACTGAGCTCAACAAATGTAAAATAAATCATATAGTCGTACTAATAACTAGAAATGTACTAACTAAAGTTTGAGTACTGACAGAAAAGACAAATACTTTTTTAACACCCCCAAAACAAAGCAAATAACCTAATTTATGATGCATGCTTGCTACCACAAGGAATCAGGTACCTTTTAGTCCTTTTTTAAGTTGCTTAGGGCGGCGAAGGGGTTGTTGAAGGCTTGTTTTTGGCGTCTTGGTTTTTGTTGAAACTTGTTGTTATTGTTTTTTGGGCCTCGCTTGAACTTGCCGTCTTTTGCACCTTTCGGGCCAGGGCGTTTGTTGAACTTTTTCTTGGCCTTTTTGTTGATCGCTACTTTTGGTTTTTCTTGTAGTAACATTGTTAGTGCAATCTGTGACTTTTCGGTGTCGACCTCTAAAACTTTGACTTGGACTTGATCGCCTGGGCTCACTATTTTTTGTGGATCATCGACAAATTGATGGGACAAATGCGATATATGCACTAATCCATCTTGGTGAACACCGATGTCGACAAAAGCTCCAAAGTTGGTCACATTTGTTACGATGCCTGGGCAGATCATATCTTTTTTTAAGTCTTTAACTTCTTGAATGTCTTCTCTGAACTTAAAAACTTTGAATGGATCTCTTGGGTCTCTACCTGGCTTTTCTAATTCTGAAAGAATATCATTGAATGTGTACTCACCAACGAGTTTTATCCACTTGTCTTTTTTATCTTTGAGAGCTTCAAGTCCAGCAGGTGTAGCAAGTTTTCCTACCGTGAGGTTCACATCTTTGGCCATCTCTCTGACTGCGGTGTAACTTTCTGGGTGAATGCCCATGTTGTCCAGAACTATTGGGCTTTCTGGAACTCGCAAGAAACCAGCCGCTTGCTCGTAGGCTTTCGTCGAAAGTCGATCAACCTTCATGAGTTCACTTCGTTCTTTGAACAAGCCATTGTCTTTTCTGTAGCTCACGATGTTATTAGCTATGGCTGGGCCTATACCTGACACATACTGAAGTAATGATGGACTTGCCGTGTTTAAATTAACACCCACTTGGTTCACGCAAGATTCAACCACGGATGATAGCGACTTTTTCAAATCACTTTGAGGAACATCATGCTGATATTGACCAACACCAATGCTTTTAGGGTCAATTTTAACAAGCTCAGCGAGAGGATCTTGCAAACGTCTTGCAATTGAAATTGCGCCTCTCACTGTGAGGTCTAAATCTGGGAACTCTTCCCTCGCCACTTCAGAAGCCGAGTACACACTGGCACCCGACTCATTCACCATAATGACGTGACAGTCTGTGATCTCAAGTTCTTTGAGAACTTTTCTAATGAAGTTTTCAGCCTCACGGCCGCCAGTTCCGTTACCGACGGCAATCACTTCTAACTTGATTTGAGCGAATAACTCTTTAAATAACTTTTTAGCTTTTTCTAAATCATCGTTCTGCAAAATATGCATCACTGTGTGCGAGATAAAGTGACCACTTTGATCGACCAACGCTAACTTACAGCCAGTTTTTAACCCAGGATCTACCCCTAAAACCACTTTGGTTCCAAATGGTGAGGTCATTAAAACTCGTCTTAAGTTGTCGGCAAAAACTCCAATGGCATGTTCGTCGGCATTTTCTTTTAAGAACGAATGTAACTCGTTCGTCACTGACGGCAACACATGAACTGTTAAGGCCACCTTTGCACTCAGTTTTAAAATGCCAGAAACCAAAGGATCTTCTTTGGAACATGCAAATGCTTCAAAAGATTTCAAATGCTCTTCATCGTTTGGAGACACAAAGGCAATTTTAAGCTCCCCTTCTTGCCAACCACGGCGCATGGCCAAATAACGGTGCGAGGCTTTTTTATCGACTAATTTTTTAGCTTCTTCTTTAAACTCACCGTACTTTTCATACTTAGAGTTCTTTTTAAACTTTGTGGTTTTCACAGAAGTCAAAACAGCGTGTTTAAAATAGTCATCACGAACAACACGACGAAGTTCTAAATTGGTATTGAGTTTTTCAACAAGTATATGTTGAGCTCCACGCAAGACCTCTTCATAAGTAGCAAAGCCCGCTTCAACATTGATAAATTCTTTGGCTTTGACTTCTAAAGCAACGGAGCTTTGCTCTTCTCCGTGACCAATAGCCCAAATCCAGTCAGCGAGTGGCCCAATGCCAGCATCTCTAGCGATCTTAGCTTTTGTTTTTTTCTTTTTCTTATAAGGTCTGTAGATCTCTTCTAGCTCTCTGAGCTCATCACAAGACAAAATTTGTGACTGCAAATCGTCAGTCAGATTCTTTTGCTTAGTGAGCTCTTCAATGACGAAGGCTTTTCTTTTCTCTAAAGCGTCGAACTTCTCAAAAGTTTTGATCACAGCTTCAACTTGCACTTCATCCAAGTTGCCCGTCTGATCTTTACGATACCTTGAAATAAACGGAACTGTGGCACCTTCCGCATGCAAGTTGAGAACGGCCAAGATGGACTTTTCCTTGACTGACGGAATGTTTTTTAAAAAGAATTTTTTTTGAGCTTCAGAGAGTTGAGTTAATTTTTCCATGAATTTTTACTTGTGACGATACATTATCAAACCATGAGATGGGTCATAAGGGGAAACTCCAACTGTCACCTTATCACCAACAACAACTCGAATATTAAAGCGACGCATTTTTCCACACAGTTTTGCTGAGATCTCAACGTCGTTTTCTAATTTGATCTTGTACAGACCACCTGCACCAGCATCAATCACTTTACCTTCAAGTTGTGCCAAATCGTCTTTAGCCATAGTTACCTCGATTTATAATTGGAGATTAAATTCTTTATCCCACCTTCAAATAAGACCTCAAGCCTATCATTGGTGTTCGATAAAATAAATCCCCAACCTAATGTTTTATGTTTTAAACCGGTTTCGGGTTTAAAAGTGTTTTTCATGTTGTATTTAACTGTTTCAATAGTTTCAACCTGTTTAAGAAGACTGTTCCATTTTTTTACAAGTTGCTCCTGTTGCAATAGCCTGAGAGTCTCTGCTTTGGTGACTCTTTTTTTGCGCTTCTTTTTAGCTGGCTTTGTATTTTTTTCAACGGGAACGACAACTTGTGACTCTAACTCTTCATTGGTGCTGGAACTTTGAACGGCAGTGGCTTTTTTAGAACTCACTTTTACTGACACTTTTTTCTTTGCTTTTTTAACAGATTTTTTCTTGCTTTGTGGGGTCTTCTTTTTAGTGGCTGATTTTTTTACAACTTTTTTGGTTGTTTTTTTCTTAGCTTTTTTTTTGGGTGTCTTTTTAGACACTTTTTTTTTCAGCTTAGATTTTTTTTTCTTTGCCATAAAGAGCTCCTTAGTTAGTATACATAACCTAATTTAGGCTCTGTGACCAGCGACTGTAACGCCTCGCGCCTGAATCTAAACACTTGATATGTTTTAAATTTTTAAGGAGCCTCCATGGTCCACTGCACCGAGATCTACAAAGAGTTCAAAGAACTGTTAACCCCAATAAACACTAACTTTGAAAACACCGAAGTGTCTGAGCCCAAGTCAACCAACGCTCCGTCTGAAAAGTGCGTACTCTACGTGCCCACTCAAAAAGTTTTTGATCAGGCATTGAGCTCAAGCGCTAGCCTTTTAATTATCGACAAAAAAATAAATGCTGAAAACTCAAAAACAGACAAAGCCATATTTAGCTCTTCGAATTTGCAACTTTCCATGGCACTCATTAACCAAAGATTTTTCACCGCCCCCAATTACAAGACCAGTTTCAATAAGGAACCAGGAGTTCACAAAACAGCACACGTTGCTACCACGGCAACTATTGGCAAAAATGTATCTATAGGACCGGGAGTCACTATTCACGACAACTGCGAGATCGGTGACAATGTCTACATCGGTGCCAATGCAGTTATTGATGCCGGCGCAAAAATTGGTGAGGCCACTCATATTTTCCCGCTTGTATATATCGGGCATGACACACATATTGGTAAAAATTGTAAGATCCAAGCAAACAGCAATATCGGCTCTGATGGCTTTGGGTATGGATCCTCCCATTTAGGAGAGCATCACTACAAACCTCACCTCGGACGAGTAATCATTGGTGACAACGTAGATATTGGTGCTGGAGTTTGTATCGACCGTGGAACCTATGAAGACTCTACAATTGGTGCTGGAACTAAAGTAGATAATATGTGCCACTTTGGTCATAACATCATTATTGGCAAAAACTGTTTGTTTGCAGGCGGCGTCATGACGGCAGGTTCGGCGACCATTGGAGACTATTGTGTTTTTGGTGGTGCCACTATCATTAATGGGCATATTTCAGTCACCAGCAAAGTTATGGTCGGAGGTAGATCTGCAGTTAATAAAAGCATAACAGAACCAGGACAGTACGCCGGTTACCCAATTCAACCTGTCAAAGACAGCTTAAGAACACTGACTAGCTTACCGCACTTACCTAACTTAAGAAAAGCAGTTAAAAACCTGCAAAACAAAGTACAAGAGCTAAGTTCACTGAAGAAATAAGATTTATTTTATATTTCACCAAATGAATTACAAACCAATCTTAATTTACAAACGTAACATTAAACAATGATAGAAGCTGTTTGTACTTTGCACTTGAATTAGAAAGCAACATATAAGCTGGCTTTGTATGATTACAAAATTTCTTTTTGTAATTATAAACACCATTTGAGTTATAAAAGTAATTGAACTGCCTAGCCATAAATAAACCAGCACTCACAACATTTTTTATTTTTACATTTTTAAAAGGGCACAAACCAAGATCTATGTAAGTTCGCTCTTCTTCCTTCAAACGAAGTAAAATATTTACGATGAGAAAATCAAGAGCCATCTTATATTTGGTGGGGTGCTTAAGCATATGATCAATGTAAAAGTTAATCTGCCCCTTTGCCTCTCGGTATTTGTCTAAGCTGACATAGGCGATGATTTTATTGTTTTGATCCGTAACAATGAAATGGCGATCAGAAATTTTATTGTCTTCGATTTTTACTGGGCTCAGTAAAAAGCCGATACGCTTGTACTGATTTTTGTTGTTAAACCATTTCGACTCTAAGTTTTTTATGGCGTAAAAATTTTCAAAGTAATCTTTGCGGTCTAACTCTTTAAAAGTGAGTCTTTTCTTTTCGCCATAGTTGAGAGCGCGGCGAAACTCTTTGCCGTCTTTGCCATCAATAGAAAACTCAGCCAGGTGATTTCCTATGGTAATACCAGCCTGATAGACACTGTACTTATCCACTCTTTCAGACACGTACTCACTGAAGTAATATCCACAACTGGCTTTCCCTTGCATAGCCGCCCAATCGTGAAAACTATCTAACAACTTAGGAATGTCTGTTTTTCTTGCACAAATGGGATCGCCGGCAATTACGAAAGTGTCATCGTGAACTTGATAAGCCACTTTGCCTTCATTGAAAGTTGCAATGTTCTTTTCAGTTTTTAGATGTGTTTTGTGCAAAGGAAAAAAAGAATGTTTTTCAATGTATTGTTTGGCATCCATTGAAAGAATTATAACCACTCATTTTGTAATCAGCAAAAAAAAAGCCACAAAACATTCAGTTTTGTGGCTTGAAATAAATTTTTTATAAATCTTTAAACAATTTTCGCAGCTAATAATAAGGCAACAATAGAAATTAGCTTGACGAGAATGTTCATCGCAGGGCCAGTTGTGTCTTTGTACGGATCACCAACTGTGTCTCCAATAACAGCAGCGGCGTGAGCTTCTGTTCCTTTTTTCTCACCTTCAACAGCACCTGTTTCGATGAACTTTTTAGCGTTATCCCAAGCACCACCAGCATTAGACATAAGCAATGCTAGCACAACACCTGTTAATAAAGATCCAGCAAGCATTCCACCTAAAGAGGCTGCGCCTAAACCGTACCCAACTAACACAGGTGCAATCACAGCAATTACAACTGGAAGGACCATTTCTCTAAGAGCAGCGTTGGTAGAAATTTCAACACACTTTGCTGTGTCTGGCTTACCTTTACCTTCTAACAGGCCAGGGATCTCTCTGAACTGTCTACGAATTTCAGTCACCATGTCTCCAGCAGCTTTACCAACTGATGTCATTGTCATAGCAGCACAAACAAGAACAACCATGGCACCGATAAGCAAACCTATAACAACTTGTGGGTTAGTGATGTCCATCGCTAGATCAGCACCTAAAGCAGAAACCACTTTTTGTTTGTAAGCAACGAAAAGAGCAAGTGACGTTAAAGCTGCTGAACCAATGGCAAAACCTTTACCAATAGCAGCTGTTGTGTTTCCAATAGCATCTAGACCGTCAGTGATCTTTCTAACTTCTGGGCCAAGCTCAGACATTTCAGAAATACCACCAGCGTTATCAGCAACTGGGCCGTAAGCATCGATTGTCATAGTTACACCAACAGTTGCAAGCATTCCTACTGCAGCCATTGCAATACCGTAAAGACCAGCAAATTTAAATGAAACTAAGATTGCACCAGCAATTAAAAGTAATGGACCAGCACACGACTCAAGACCCACGGCCATACCAGCAATGATGTTCGTAGCAGGACCTGTTTTTGAAGCTTCAGCAATTTTAAATACAGGCTTAGAAGCTGTGTAGTACTCAGTCACTTTACCAATTGCAAAACCAGCAACGGTACCAGCGATGATCGCCCAAAAAACATTTAAACCAAAACCATTCTGAGTTAAGTAAAAAGCAGCAGCTCCTAAGAACACAACACCAGCTGTAACCTCGCAAAGAGTTAAAGCCTTAGCTGGGTCTGCTTTTTTAAACAAGCTCATTCCCCAAATACCAATCATTGAAGAAGCTAAACCTAAAACTGAAAGGATAATTGGAAGGCCTATCAACATAGATGTAGTTACGTTGTCTCCAAAGATAGTCGCCATTGTTTCTGGCTGCATTGTTGCTGCGATCGTAATCGCCGCAACCATAGCACCTACATAAGATTCAAAAATATCGGCACCCATACCGGCAACATCACCAACGTTGTCACCAACGTTGTCGGCAATCACACCTGGGTTTCTTGGGTCATCTTCAGGGATTCCAGCTTCCACTTTACCAACAAGGTCAGAACCAACATCAGCAGCTTTAGTAAAAATTCCGCCACCAATTCTCGCAAAAAGGGCAATAGATGAAGCACCCATTGAAAAACCAGAAATAATAGATGTTAAATCAGAGTTTGCATTGTGGAAGTAGTAAAGTGAACCAAGTCCAAGTAAACCTAAACTTGCAACTGAAAGACCCATCACTGATCCACTACTGAAGGCCACTTGAAGGGCTGCACCTACGCCGTGATCTTTGGCAGCTGCTGTTGTTCTGACGTTACCTTTTGTTGCTGACTTCATACCGATGAATCCAGCAAGTCCAGAGCAAGAGGCTCCTAGGATAAACGCAATCATTGTTTGTAAGCCAAAACCACCGACGTAAAGAAGGCCTGCTACGACAACAACGAAGATTGAGAGATACTTGTATTCAGCTTTAAGAAAAGCCATGGCGCCTAGGTGTATCTCATCACCTATCGCTTTCATTTTATCTGTACCAGTTGGTTTTTTTACAAGACCACCGTAAGTCAGTAATGCTAAAGCAAGACCGACCACACCTGCAACGGGGGCCAAGGCAAACATAGATTGCATCAGTTGCTCCTTGTTAAATAAATATTGATTAGTTCACAAATTAGATAGTTTTATATATTTAATCAACTACAAATATCTATTAGAACTGTATTAGCGGCGATCGCCTTCGCGCGTTAAGGTGCTTGCTTTCCTCAACTAATTATCATACTTAATGCATCCATTTGTTATCGCCCCCCCACACTTTCTAGATAACAGCCAAGGGAACGACCATGTCATACAATTTCTACAAAATCCTTCACTTAAGCGGCATTTTTCTTATCTTTTTATCTTTTGGTGGCATCTATATTAACAGTGTCGTTTCAGAAAAAAAGAAGTGGCTGCTTGCTTTTAACGGCATTGGCTTAACATTAGCTCTTGTTGGAGGCTTTGGTCTTCTCGCTAGACTTGAAATAATTACCAACTGGCCAATGTGGGTTTGGGCAAAGCTCATCATCTGGGTCATTTTTGCTATTCTTCCATCCATTTCTATTCGCAAGAAGGTTGACCCAAAAGTAATGACACTCATCACTTTTGTTATTGGTGTTTTGGCTATTTACTTAGCAAATATGAAACCATTTTAAGGCCCAAAATTTACTAGACTATAAAAACACAATTTATTTTAAATTGAGATACTGGTTAAAACCAAGCTCCACAGCCTGTTCAAGGTAATGTGTTAAAAACTCATCTTTATCCTGATCGAATTTCCTTTGAAAGCTTGTGATAAGACTTAAAGAAGCATTAAAAATATCGATGCTATAACTAAGTCGCCCATTAACTCTTGCATAGTTAACAACAGAGAAATCATTTTCACCATTTTCAAATTTTATAGGGTAATGTGACAGATATTTTTCAGAATCAAAGACATAACCCAATCGATCGCTAAACTGAGCGAAGGCGTCACCAATCAACCAATGACTGAGAGCTTCCAGCTCAGATGTTGTCGCTTGAGGGATAAACTCTTCAATCGCTATTCTTTCGTTGCGTTTTAATGAGGCTTGAATCAGCTTAAGAATTATTTCATCATCTAGCCTACCAGAGTCATATAAGTCACCGATAATTTTGATCTGCTTTTCAGTAAGATTATAGCATGGGACACAGATCTCGGCCCCCACTTGGTAACTCGTAAATATCAACAAAAAAAAAGCGAATAAAAACTTCATAACTCTCCCCAGAACTATTCAATAATCTACATACTTTTATAAAAAAACGATGAACAATTTCGAGATTTGAAAAAAATATAGAGACGAATTGATATGACTAATAACTTAAAAATTAGAGAGTGTTATGAACACATCAGTAGATGGAGTACTTTAAAAACATGCATGGTATTGGTCCATTGAACAACTTGTGCTTTTCTGTTGCCTTGAGCCCAATGCTTTTGGTGAGTTCAGCACTTCCTGATAGCACCCAACAGTCCCAACCTTTGAAGTGATTTTTAAATATAGAACCAAGCTCTTTATATGTTTTTGAAAGACGTTGAATATCACCCAAGCGCTCTCCGTAAGGAGGGTTCACTATAACTGTTCCCGTTTCTCCTAAAGAGGGTCCGTCAAAATCGGCTATACTTTGTTGTTTAAACTTTATAAAGTCGGCAACCCCGGCGGCTGAGGCATTCATTCGGCTCACATCCACCATACGTGGGTTGTGATCAAAACCATAAATGGGAGCGTTCATTGTTTTAGAAGCTGAGTTTTTAACCTGATTGTAAACATCACTCCAATCTCTCCCGACCATAGTTCCCCATTCTTGGAAAGAAAACATTTTTTGGGTCAACATAGATTTATTCAGAGCAAATAAGGCAGCTTCAATTGGCAAAGTGCCAGACCCACACATAAGATCTACGAATGGTTTTTCGCCATCCCAACCTGAAAGTTGCACTAAAGACGCTGCAATGTTTTCCTTCAGGGGCGCTGGACCGGTGTCTTTTCTGTAGCCGCGCTCGAATAAAAAACCACCCGTCGTATCTAGGAAAACTGAGTAACTGTTCTTTAGGCCTTTAACCACAACCCTCAATTGATAGTCAGACTTGCTAACACTTGGTCGCCCACCAAACTTTGTTCTGAATTGATCGACGATGGCATCTTTCACTTTTAAGGATAAAAATTGGGAATCTTTAAAACTACATTGTTGTATAGAGCTTTCCACCATAAAGTTTTGTTTGGGTGAAATGTACTTGGTATAATCGTGTTTTAAAATATGAGTATATAATTCTTCTGGCTTGTAAGCGGTAAAAACCTGTGTTGGCAGAAGAATTCGTGAAGGTATATTTAAACTTAACTGAGCTCTTAAACATTCATCCCAATTTCCTTGAAAGTAAACTCCAAGTGACGATTTTTTTACGACTTTAAATTGTTTTTTAATGAGTTCAGCCTCTAACGCCTCAACAAGGCTGTTAGATGCTACCGATAGAAACTGTGGCATTACTGATTGTTGCCGTTACTGTTCGACTCTGGACTAGAACCATCAACAGATCTTCGAGCGCGCCAAAGCAAAGTGGCTGTTGTCACATGAGGTTTAATGCCTTCAATGTTTTCTTTCACTTCGAGATCATCTTCGTCGATGCCACCTGGGTACAACCTATTTTTAGCAATCAAATCAATCTCTTCTTCCGTGTTATCATAGCCAACAAACTCAGCCTGAGCATAGGCCCCAATCACAACAAACATACATAGCGTTAACAACTTCATAATTTTAAGATTAATATAGTTCATAAGGCTTTGTCCAGAGCTTTCACAAGCGACGGTGATCACTGATGGGCATATTCTCTCTGGTTTTTTGAATCATACTTTTATCGAGTTCAACTACTTCTAAATTAATGGATTCACCATCCATTTCTATGAGTGCTCTCCCCCATGGATCAAAGACACAGCTGTGACCGTAGCTATGTCTGACTTTATCTCCTAGCTTGGCAGTTCCAGCCTGAGCCGATGCCATTATATAGCACTGATTTTCGATAGCACGAGCTCGCATTAATGTATTCCAGTGAGCTCGACCCGTATGCCGAGTGAAGGCCGATGGCACAAAAATCAAATCGACGTCATTGTCATGATAAAATTTATAAAGCTCTGAAAACCGCACATCATAACAAATGCTAAAGCCCATTTTCCACCCATAAAGCTCTATGATTTGCGGAGAGTTTCCTGCCGTGAATTGATCCGACTCTCTTATGACCAAGTCACCGATAGAAATATCAAATAAATGAATCTTGTCGTAAACACTTTGCGGACTCTTTCCCGGAGTAAGTAACACTGTCGAATTGTACACGTTTCCCTGTTTTAAAAGAGGAATAGCACCTAGGTGGATTGCCATATTTTTTTGATCGGCAACATCTTGCAACTGTTGAATCGCCTGATCTGTTAATTTTAAGCCCGGGCTTGAATGACTGATTTTATTGTAGAGTGAGTTTTCAGGGAGACAAAATAAAGAAAGATCTTTGGGCATCTTGCCAATGAAACTTAAAATTTGTTCCAAGTTTTGATCGACTGACTCATTGGAAATCATTTGAGCAAGACCGACTTTTAACTTTTCCATGACTACCTTAGCTATTTTCTATGGTGAAACCAGAAGCAAAGGCTTTGCGACAAGACCATCTACCTTCTTCAAGATTTTTAACTATGGTATTGAACACAGTTTTGCAAGAGTCTTCGGCTTTGCGACTAGCAATACGTTCATCTTTGCCTAACTTTGTGTAAATCACATCGCATTTGTCATCTTGCTTTTGCACACGCACTGACCTGTAAGTCATGTCTTTATAACTGCAAACATTGTGGTGAGTGACAATGGCCTTATAAGCAAAAACGCCAAACCATGGGTTCAGCGTCATTAATAGAATTATTAGTTTTGAAATCATCTAATTACTTAGTTTTTGTTTTACTGGCTTTTTCCAAAAGTTTTACATTTGAATAATCAATAAAGCCTTCAGCCTCATTGCGACCTTCTTCTTTGTCAAAATGAGTCATCATTTTAACACCCTGAACTTTGACCTTAATGGACTTACCTTTTTGAGAAACTTCTAAAACGTTGCCTTTTTTGCCTTTGTCAGCACCAGCAATCACTTGAACACTATCACCTTTATTGATTTTTAACTTTAATGCCATGAGAGATCCTTATTTTTTCGCCTTAGGCGGTCTTGATAGTTTGTTTTTAACTTTATTTTTGAATGTTAACGCACGCTTAGAAAGCTTTTTGTCATCCTGCTTTAGAATATAAGAATCTAGGCCACCTTTGTGCTCAATGGTTCTCAAAGTGCTGGTCGCAACTTTAAAACCTAAAAACTCATTTAAAGCCTGACTGTATATTCTTTTGTTTTGAATATTTGGGTGAGCCGTAGATTTCGTCTTTATATTGGAGTGGCTCACTAGGTTTTTTACAACAGGGCCCTTTCCTGAAAGTTCGCAACGAGGCATTTTGAATCTCCTTAGTAGTTCAACTTACATAAATAACTGTAAGTACTTGTAATCACTAAATATAGAACTCAAAATGAGCCCATTCAGCAGCAAAACAATATATATAGGTAAACAATGGCTTTTTGTCTAGACAAATCTGTCAATCATGATATAAATCATGCAAAATTTATTATTAATAGGAAAATTAACATGTTGAAAAAATCTAATAGAACTAAATTCAGACCTGAGTACCCTGTCGATTTCAAATTTGACTACAAAGACCCTGTAACTCTTTACAGATTTGTTATGGAAGGTGGAAAAATCACTCCTTCAAGAATTAGCAAGATCAGCCTGAAGCAACAACGTAAAGTGGCTTCTGAGATTAAGTCAGCTAGAGATATTGCTCTCTTACCTGTTGGAACTGATGCGACGGATACATTTGGCCGTCCAGAGCAGATTTCTGCTAAGCCATTCGAATTTTAATTTTTATTTAAAATTAAACTTATGAAAAAGCGACTTTAATAGAGTCGCTTTTTTTATACCTTTTTTTATCGAGTCAGACAGTCTTCTACTCTGACATCATTCCTAGTGGACGAACTTAAACTATTTGCTCACAGTGCCTAACCATCTAATTCTTGCAATAACCATAAACAATACACCAATGTAATAGGACACTTTATTCTAATCTAGAACTTGTGCGATAGCCTCATTACTTATGCTCAGGACGACACTACTAACAAAGATAAAGATTATAAAACTTTGTTACATGGTGTTGATAGAATTGTATTCTTCCAAATTTGATCGCGAGAAAGGCTGTCAGAATCGCGCAAATTATCCATCACTTCTTCGCGCAAATTTTCCCAATCTGATTCGCCTAGGCTTTCTTGCAAGCCTTGCTTTAAACTACAAAATAAACTCAAATCACTTTGATCATACCAAGCATACTGGCGACCATAGCGTTTTTTCTCATCACTCTCCCAAGCGATTGTGACCAATAGCTTTAATGATGTCTTATAAATGCTTTTTATTTTTTTATTTTGCATCACTGTCTTTTTACAATCGTTAGTGACGACATTAAAATCGGAGACTAGCTTTTTAAGTTTTATAAAGTACTCTAAACATCCACCTGAATTTTTGGCCTCCTCACAACTAGAAAAGAGTCGCTCTTGTGGAGTCTTTGCCTTTTTAAACACTTTTTTTAACTCGGGATCAGGGTTAATAAATTGACCTTGCACACTTAAAAACTGGTCTCGTTCAGAGTGACAAATGTTATGTGGTGGATCTTTTGCAATGATAAGAATAATTGCAATGGCTATGCACAAAAAAGCAATGGTTCCACGTGATAATTTTCTAAAGAACTCTTGCATCAGTTGGCTAACACTCCACATCTTGATTTTGGATTGATGGGATTTTTCCCTATCCAAGAGCGTTGAATCCACAAGTCTTTTGTTTTTTGGCAGTAAAAAGTTCGGTAATTGCCGACATAGTACCTTTGAGTGATGCGAGTCAGTTTTTCGAAAACAGACCTAAGAACATCTCTTTGCTCTTGGTTTTTAAGGCCTCTGGCTTTCTCGCAGTTTGCTGAGACTGCTTTGAGTAACTCTAACATGTGCTGAGCTCCGACGTTGTCATTTACAATGATGTCTTGAGTTTTTTGTGATTGTTTAATTAACTCCGTTAAAAGTTTTGTAATTTCTTGGTTTTCTCTTTTATAGGAAGCTTCATGTAAATCTTTACTGTGCTCAACCAGTTTTTCAATATACTTATATATATTGTTATCTACGGGGACCTTTCTAATAATTGCATTTGATAAAGAGCTCAAAAATATGACAGACAAATAGGTTAAAACCATCGGAAATTTAAACATTATCATATTTTAACTAATCTTTTTTGTGTGCGAAAGGCCAGTTCACTTCTGAACCTTTATTGCTAGTAAATAATTTAGACATTTTCTAAAACTTAACAAAAACAAGACTGAATTATCTACTTATGTATTAACATTAGAAGCAAAAATGAAACCCAAAAAATATGTTTTAACTCATACAAATTCAAAACAATCTACTGATTGAATTCTTTTAACTGTTCATTTTAAAACACATTTTGTTTTATTTTAAGAAACTGCACTGGACCTACGTCCATTTGTTAAAGATCTAGTTTAACTGTTTTTAAGTCCTGCCGAATAAGTTTATGTAATTAAAATAGGAGAACACTATGAAACATTTATTATTGATTGCAGTTAGTTTTGTGATTGGTTTTGGCGTATTAGGTTGTGCGACAAGTGAAGAAGAAGAGGGAGCAATGCATGTTCAAGTTCTTCCATCTGAGTATGGTCTACACAGAGTCGTTGCAAGAGACACAGACAAGTACATTGCAGAGTCTTCAGCTGTTGATGCCGCTAAAGAGTATTGCATAGAAAGAGAACAAGAAGCCGTTTTTGGTGGAAGCGTTGGTGCAACATCTAGATACTTAAGTTACACAGAAAGCTCTAGCAGAGATCAAGTTGCTAATATAACTTTTCGTTGCAGATAATTCTTTAACAAGTTTCATAGATAAAATTAAATATAAAGCTTGAATGAAAGCCACTCTATTTTGGAGTGGCTTTTTTTATTTATTTGAATGTGAAAGTTCCTTGTACGAAAAACGTTTGATAGTTTTGCGCCTCAAGTCCAACTCCATCTAAGGCCGTTTTGATGCGGCTACCTGGTAAGAAAATACCATAGCGAGCTGTCAGTTTAAGACCAGTATCGTATTCATGACTTGCGTAGAAATCGATTTCACTGCCAATACCACTTTTAGAACTGGTCGGACCAAAGGCAGCACTGGAGTCTGTGAGTGAATTATTGATCCCTCTCACATTGAGTAACCCAGTTGTGTTAGTGATTAAAGAAGGAATGTCTGTGTACCCTTCTGTCTCTGTCGCCATAAACATATGGTACTGAGCTCCTATGATGAAGTTTTCAATAGGCTCGATACTTGTTTTGGCACTGTAGTATGTGAGATTCCCCCAACGGACGACATCCATTAACCCTGCATATTTATGAATGTCATAGTAATAACTATTGTATCTGCTATCGTCAGAGTTTCCTTTTGATTTTGTCGTTTGCCCACTGTCCTGGTGGTACCCTAAGCTAAATTTAAAGTTCATGAAGTCTTCAAAGGTAATACCTGACTCAACATCAAGCATATAAGATGAGATTTTCCCTTCAGCACTAGTTAATGAACTTGAACGCTCACCATCATTTAAGCTGTAACTCATGCGTAGATCTAAAACATCTAAAAACTTAGCTTTTGCTGAAACGGCAACTTTTAAATAAGATTCCTTAAACCTGGGGATAATGAGTGGGTTAGGCCCACCAACACCACTGAGATCTACTCCAGTGTCTACATTGTATTCAGATCTTTTCACTTGGTTGAGTGTCACATTGATAAACTCAAAAATCTCTGGAGCGAATTTTAGATCAGCACTGAGTCCAAAAGTGTTCGATTCAGGGTCGGTGCCCACGGCATAAAGAATATCGCTAGAGTTTTCAAAGTCAAAATCAGCAAACTTGATTGCGAAAGCTGTTATACGAGCAAAGTCAGTATCATAAATAGCTGCAATGCCATCAAATGCTGTCATGACATCTTGAAAGTCGTTGACTGCAGTTGTTGTCCCGTCTCCAACTTCAAAAGCCCCTCGACCCATTTTTAAAACAAACTGGTCACTCACCAACCAAGTTGCGTAAGCTTCATTGACTACTAAAGCTGTATCGCCGGAGTTGTTAATTTTATCATTGGTTGATGAATTTGGGTTTGTGCTGGTGCGACCACCAACGATGCCACCAGTTTGTTCGTTAAAAAACACACTTTGTTCTCCCCAGCCGGCGTTATGAACTAAAGTGAGTTGCGCAGATATTCGATCGTTGGCTTTATAATTACTGAGCAACTTGAACCTGTGTTTAATAGCGTTGCTGCTTCTGTCATTTAATAAATTCACCCCTTGGCTGACAGCTCCCCTCACTCGGTAGTTGGCTTCGTGGCTATACTCACTTTCTGCATAGATATAAAAGTGAGTCATTAAAAACAGGATCAAACAAACGAACTTCATAGCGAGTCTCCCAGTTGCTAGCTTTTTACGACGGCTCATCTTGTCGCATTTATCTTAAGTTTTAAACCTTTAAGAGAAACTGTAGATCTATATTTTTTGTGGTTCAATATCAAAAGTGAGCTCTTACAGATTTAACTTTAGCCATTAGATCGAGCATTAAACTGCGCATTATCCTTTAAACAATTAAAATCATTAGAGAATACATTTTTTACTTAGTATTCTTAAAATATTAAAAAGTTCATATTTTTACTACTCTAATCAACGTTTTTTATGTAATTTAATTCTTCAATTGAAAAAAGAGACCCGGGGAGTGGCGCAGTCCGGTAGCGCATCTGGTTTGGGACCAGAGGGTCGCAGGT
>JAHDFM010000016.1 GCA_020628165.1 Bdellovibrionales bacterium
CGCCAGTTGCCATCCATTTTCCAGTAACCAACCACTTTATCCCAGTGAGGTGTCCAGTTAGGGTGAAGGGATGTACTTGATGAGAAAGCTTGGTTTTGGTTTTCGTAAATACTTACTAGCTCTGCTTCAGTCAGTGCGACATCAAACAAGGAATACTCATCAATAAACCCATGCCAGTTCCTAGAGGCAGCAAGAGCCCAATCCCCAATATGACCTGTTCCTGCTGTATCCATTAAAGACCCAGTAGGAACTTCTCTTTGATAGAGTTGCACTTGCTCACCATTAATTAACAGTATTGGATCGTTACTATTAGAGCTGGAGTTATATGAAAATCCAACATGATATATGTTACCTGGAACAAGTGTATTTGGAGCAGAATACCAATATCCATTATTAGCACCGTCGTGTAGGGCGCGAATATAAATAGAACCGTAATCACCCCAAGGTGGCTCAGCTGGTTGTTGAACCCAAATTGAAAAGCGTCCTTCAATTTCAAACAAGCGAGGATAGTTATTTGTGAAAGAATCTAACCGCACCCAAGCAGTACCACTCAGAGCAGTCAAGGTCGGACTGGTATAGCTAATATGGTCATCGACACCATCAAAAAGAATGCCTTGATCAATTTTTGCAAGAGTGCTCGTGAGCCCAGACCCACTATCGACAGGTGTTCCATCAACACCAACATGAGCATTGAATCCACTGTCTAGTCTCCAATACCCTACGATATTTGCCACACGTGTTGGTAAAATTTTACTGATATCGGTGAGGTCTGTATTTTGAATGCTGAGTTGGTTGTTATTAATTAGTACAGAGCCACCATGAAAACCGGCATTAAAGTCATTGCCAGTTTGCTCAAAATCAAGGGGTTTTAGTGCGACCTTGCCACTGCTAAACTCAATGAGGTCATTGTTATAATCGTAATTGTTACTCGAAGAAAAACTCCAAGTGACATCAAAAGCAGACCCAAGTGTGAGTTCAGTTTTGTCATAGCTACAGGCGAGGAGTAACAAACTACAGAAATAAATTGCTATTCGAATATAAGTTTTTCCTGCTTTTTGGGCCATATAAACATATCGGTATATTTTGTTAAATAGTTAATTTTATTGAACATTGATCTGGAGAAAATATTTTTATAACTCAATATTCTAGACCTAACTGTAGGGGGGTTAGTTTATGTAGGTTCTCTTCAGGCTTAAATCTCAAAACAAGCCAAATAAGATGGATAGAAACTTTAAAACTGTTAAATATTGGACCTTGAGGTAGTGGAATTAGGCCAGTGCTATCTACCAGATTTTTATAGTGAGTTGCTAGAAAAGCCGTGATCGAGAGACTTAATTTAATTCGAATTTAAAAATGTAGAATATTCATAATAGTACTGGGGACATATAAATTTATACAAATATATGGTTACTTAGGTAGCAATAAATATTTAACACAAAGGGGGCATTTTAATGTTTAAATCCATAAAAATAAGTTTCGCAATTTTAATAAGTATATTTTTAGTTGTTTCTCAAAACTTATCTGCAGAAGAAAATACAGAAACTACGACTTATTTACATTGTTCAAACAACGAATGGGGAGACGCAGAATTAGAAGTAGACGTCTTTGAAGATGGCATTACCGTTCAACTATATGAAACATCAGTACCATTAGATGCTACAATGTTTGATGTTAAAACAACTGATGATGGCAGCCTTTATAAAAGAGCTGCAGACAAAACGGTTGAAATTTTTTCTGAAGGTGATTCATACATTGTAAACGTAACAACTGCTTTAATTATTATTTCTAAAGACAAAAAGAGTCTTACATTAGATATTAATATAGATGGTGGTGAAACCACTTACGACACTTTTCAATGTAACTATAAGACAGTTCCTTATTAATTAAAATAAATTACTCAGGGTAAAAAAATTTGAAAGTTCACTTTCTCCAACCCACTTTTTTTGCCCACTGTTCAAATTGCAATTTAAAATTATTATGATCGTCTGGGGGAGTGTGATTCTCTAGGCGAGCTCTTTCTTGCATATTTCGAATAGCTTCATCCAAACGGCCTAAGCCCATAGCGGCTCTTCTTTCATTCACATTTATTGGGTCATTGATCGGATTAGGTTTTAGCTTGCCGTGCTCATCCCAATCAAACTGAGTCCCGTAAGTTTGCAGTCGCCCTTCAAAGACATCGATGCGATCTTGTAAAAAAGCAACCTGTTGTTTATTAACAGTGCCTTTCTCCGCTTCGGTGAGCAGTAACAGTAAACATTTTTTTTGAAAAACTGGTCGACTAATACTGTGCTGGAGGATCAACCAAGCGGCATCAGAAGCATCTTTACCAACAAGCTTTTCAGTGGGCCAACCGATCTTAGCGATGAAGAGTTCTAACTGTTCACTATTTTTAATATGAACACTTTCCATTTCTGGGTGGTAGTTATTAAAAAGCTCGCCACGCTTGAGTAAATCAGAACGAGTGCTTAGGTCTAATTCTTTAAGTTGGATTAATGTTTCGATGATTTTTTTCATAATAATTCTTATTTAAATTATATTATCTTAAGCCAAAGCGATAGGCCCTTCGCTTCGCTCAAGATGACAGGCGGAAACTCAAAATTACATATTGGTGCTCGATATAATATACTCTTGCTTAAGCAATTTCTCTATTTGATAAATATTATAAGCCAAAAAGTAGGTCTTTATAATAACAAATCTAAAATTTTACTGATTCGCGGTATTGGCCGAAGACTTTTCGTAGTGAATCGCTGATCTCACCGAGTGTGACTTTATTTTTAACGGCTTCAACAAACAACGGCATTAAGTTTTCTTTGCTTTCAGCGGCGTTGCAAATCTTTTCGCAGTAACTTTTAACGACATCTAGATCACGGTCTTTCTTGAAAGTTTTAAGGCGTGAGATTTGTTCCCTGGCTGTTGCTTCAGAGACTTTGAGCACCTCAACGTCACCTTTTTTTTCAGTTTGAGTGAACTGGTTCACGCCAACAATGATGTCTTTCTTGCTTTCTAAGTTGAGCTGTTGTTGATAGGCCGAATTTTGAATTTCATTTTGGATCCAACCTTTCTCAATACAAGCGATCACCCCGCCCATGTCTTTTATGCGGTTAATGTAATCGTAAGCAAGCTTTTCAATCTCATCAGTGAGGTTTTCAACAAAATAAGATCCAGCGAGTGGATCAATAGTGTCCGTCACACCACTTTCGTGGGCGATGATTTGTTGAGTTCTTAAAGCAATGGTGGCAGCTTTCTCTGTTGGTAAACCTAAGGCTTCATCCATAGAGTTTGTATGTAAGCTTTGGGTGCCGCCTAATACAGAAGCTAATGCTTGCAAGCTGACTCGAGCAATGTTGTTTTCTGGCTGTTGCGCCGTTAACGTTACACCGGCAGTTTGTGAGTGAAAGCGAAGCTTCAAGGCTTTTTCATCAGTCACTCCAAAGCGATCTTTCATGATGTGAGCCCACATTCTTCGAGCGGCTCTGAATTTTGCAATCTCTTCAAAAAAGTTATTGTGCACGTTAAAGAAAAAACTCAAACGCTTGGCAAACTTGTTCACATCTAGGCCCTGATCCACAGCTGACTGCACATAAGTGATGGCATTGGCTAAAGTGAAGGCCACTTCTTGCACGGCCGTACTTCCCGCCTCGCGAATGTGATAACCAGAAATACTAATGGTGTTCCACAAAGGAACTTCGTTGGTGCAGTATTCAAAAATATTAGTGATCACCTGCATGGATGGCTTTGGTGGATAGATATAAGTGCCGCGGGCGATGTACTCTTTTAAAAGATCATTTTGAATGGTTCCACGCAGGACTTTTTTATCGATTCCTCTATTTTCGGCAACGGCGATGTAAAAGGCTAGTAATATGCCGGCCGTAGAATTGATCGTCATTGATGTGGAAATTTTTTCTAACGGTAGTTCGTTCAGTAATACTTCCATATCAGCAATACTACTAATGGCAACACCCACTTTGCCAACTTCACCCGTCGACATGATGTGGTCAGAGTCATAGCCCATTTGAGTGGGCAAATCAAAAGCGACACTTAGGCCGGTGGTGCCCTTATCTAAAAGCAGTTTGTATCTTTCGTTACTTTCCTTAGCCGATCCAAAGCCTGCATATTGGCGCATGGTCCACAGTCGGCCCTTGTACATAGTCTCTTGAACACCTCTCGTGAAAGGGAACTGTCCAGGAGTGGAAAGTTTTTGTTGTATTTCAGAACTGACGTCTTGCTGTGTGTAGTAGTCTTTCAGTTCAATTTGGCTTGATGTTACAAACTCGTCTTTGCGATATTTTTTTTTATCCATAGTCTCACTTATTCAAAGGAAATGAGTGTTGTGCCAGCTTCCACAGTTTCCGCATCACCGACATGTACTTTTGAAATCACACCGTCTTTTGAGGCGCGCATTTCGTTTTCCATTTTCATGGCTTCCATAATGAGTAAAGGATCACCCTCTTTCACTTCCTGCCCTTCTTTGACAAAGACTTTTACAATCTTGCCTGGCATTCCTGAAGTAAGAGTGTTCTCACCGCCAAGGCTTTTGCCTGTTTTTAAGCTTTCGTGCAGGATCATTTCATCGTTAAAGATGTTGATCTTGCGGTAAGAGCCGCGAGTGTAAACCGTGTAGTCGGTTTCATTGCCGATCACGTCGACTAAGTAAGAGCTGTTGTTAAAGATAAAACTGATGGTTTGATCCACTTGTTTGTAATCTTTTTTTGAGATGTTGTAATAATCCCACTCGTTCTCTTCTTTTTTAACTCCCACGCGCCAAGACTCCCTGTCTTCGCGAATGGTTAAAGCGTAATTAACTCCGTTGGTTTCTGCTTCAAAATACATAATTGACCTCTAGTGCCTGAGCTGTTTTACACGACCCAGCTGCTTCCACTGGCTGTTAGGGTTATACTTAAAGTTGTTGTTAGACTTGGCGTGATTGTAAGCCTCGATGGCTGCTGAAATTAAAAACACGCGGTCATCAACAAACATGAACATGTCTTCTTGTGTCTTTCCAGAAATCTCTTGCTCGATGAATTGAGTAGTGTACTCACCGCTCAAAAATTTAGGATGCTTTAAAATATTTCTGTGCAAGTTGATGTTGGTTTTAACACCTGTGATCATGTACTCACCGAGCGCGCGGTGCAAACGGTTGATACACTCTTGACGATCATGTCCCCAAGCAACGACCTTAGCGATCATTGGGTCATAGAAAATGGGAATTTCATAACCTTGGTAAGCTCCACCGTCCACGCGAATAAATGGACCTGTTGGCTCACGGTATCTTCTGATAGCACCGGGGCTTGGAATGAATGTCATTGGGTCTTCAGCGCAAATTCTTAATTCGATAGCGTGACCAGTTTGTTTTAAGTCTTCTTGCTTGAAAGATAACTTATTACCAGCTGCCACAAGAATTTGTTCGCGAACCAAGTCAGTTCCAGTCACGAGTTCTGTGATCGGATGCTCCACCTGTAAGCGCGTGTTCATTTCCATGAAGAAAAATTCTTTGGTGTTGTTATCAAAAATAAATTCGATCGTTCCTGCACCAACATATTTGATCGACTCGGCAGCCTTCACGGCAACAGAACCCATTGTTTCGCGAACCGTGTCCGGAACAGAAATACTTGGCGACTCCTCAATCACTTTTTGGTGACGTCTTTGGACAGAGCACTCGCGCTCAAATAAATGAACGACGTTGCCGTGCTTATCCCCGAACACTTGAATTTCAATGTGCTTTGGATTTTGAATAAAACGCTCGATAAAAACGCGGTCATCACTGAAGTAGTTTTTACCTTCTGACTGACAAGCTCTAAAGCTACTAGCGAGCTCTTTCGGGTCAAGAACCACGCGGATTCCTTTACCACCACCGCCGGCAGAGGCTTTGATAATAACTGGGTAACCAATTTTTTCAGCCACTTTTTCAGCTTCAGCAACATCAGTGATGGCACCAGGACTTCCTGGAACTGTTGGAACACCGGCATCTTTCATAAGTTCGCGTGAAGCCAACTTATCACCCATACTCACAATGTTATCCACAGTTGGGCCAATAAAAGTAATGCCTTCGGCCTCAACGCGTTTCACGAACTCAGCGTTCTCACTTAAAAAACCGTAGCCCGGGTGAATGGCATCAACGCCCGCCTTTTTACAAACCTCAATGAGTTTATCAATGTTCAAATAAGATTGATTACTTGGTGCGGGGCCAATTTCATAAGCTTCGTCGGCGAGCATAACATGCAAACTGTCTCTGTCAGCCTCACTGTAAACAGCGACAGAAGAAATATTCATGCTTCGGCAAGAACGAATCACGCGAATGGCGATCTCTCCTCGATTGGCAATTAGAATTTTTTTAAACATAATTATTCCTTCCTTAAAGAGGTATATTACCGTGTTTCTTTGGTGGGTTCGTGTCTTTTTTGTTTTTCAACATTTCTAAAGACTCAATGATTCTCTTTCTAGTGATGGCAGGCTCGATGACCTCATCGATGTAACCAAGCTCGGCAGCAACGTATGGGTTGGCGAACTGACTTTCGTAATTCTCGATGAGCTCTTTTCTAGTTTTATCAACGTCATCGGCATTTTTGATTTCGTTTCTGAACACAATGTTCACAGCACCTTCAGCACCCATCACTGCGATCTCTGCAGTTGGGTAAGCCAGGTTAATATCGCCGCGTAAGTGTTTTGATGACATCACATCATAGGCACCACCGTAAGCTTTTCTAGTAACAATCGTCACCTTTGGAACTGTGGCTTCGGCGTAAGCGTAAAGTAACTTCGCACCGTGAGTGATCACACCCGCCCACTCTTGATCTGTTCCAGGTAAGAAGCCCGGAACATCCACAAAGCTAACGATTGGAATATTAAACGCGTCACAAAAACGAACGAAGCGAGCCGCTTTGATACTCGCTTGAATATTTAAACAACCAGCAAGAACTTGCGGTTGGTTGGCAACGATACCGACACTGCGGCCGTTGTATCTTGCGTAACCGATAACAATGTTTTGCGCGTAGTGCTCTTGCACTTCTAAAAAGTAACTTTCATCCACAGTTTTTTTGATGATCTCTTTGATGTCGTAAGGTTTTTTTGGATTGCTTGGTACGATCTCATTTAAACTTTCATCTACGCGGTCGGCTTTATCTGAAGTTTCAAGATAAGGTGTGTCGTCTAAGTTGTTCATTGGTAAGAAGTTAAGAAGCTCACGGATCATTAACAAGCAGTGCTTATCGTTGTCAGTAGCAAAGTGAGCAACTCCTGATTTTTGGTTGTGAGTGAGGGCTCCACCGAGCTCTTCTTTTGTCACTTCTTCGTGAGTTACAGTTTTAATAACATCAGGGCCAGTTACAAACATGTAACTTGTGTCTTTCACCATAAAGATAAAATCAGTGAGACTCGGGCTATAGACTGCACCACCGGCACAAGGTCCCATGATTGCACTGATCTGCGGGACAACCCCAGAGGCTAGAGTATTCTTTAAGAAGATGTCAGCATAACCCGCGAGAGCTTCTACACCTTCTTGGATACGAGCTCCACCGGAGTCGTTGAGGCCAATGATTGGACAGCCGTTCTTCATGGCCATCTCTTGAATTTTTAAAATTTTGTTAGCTTGGGTGCGCGACATACTGCCACCAAAAACAGTGAAGTCTTGGCTATAGACATAAACGGTTTTGCCGTTGATGCGACCGTAGCCCGTGATCACGCCGTCCCCTGCGATTTTCTTTTCGCCCATACCGAAGTTTTGGCAACGGTGAGTGATAAAGCGGTCAAGCTCTACAAAGCTACCGGGATCAAGCAATACATCTAAACGCTCTCTAGCAGTTAATCGTCCGCCAGTTCGGTGCTTAGCTTGTCTTGCTTCACCGCCCCCCATGTAGGCTGATTGATTTTTATCATCAAGTTTTTTCAGTTTAACTTCTATTTCTTGTTCCATCGTTAGCTCCTTAAGGATGAAGTCGTCCGTACATTCTTGGAAAAGGAATGGTTTCGCGAATATGTGGCAAACCACAAATCCAAGCCACGGTTCGCTCAATGCCTAAACCGAAACCAGAATGTGGAAAGCTTCCATACCTGCGAACATCCAAATACCACTGGAAGTCCTTCATATCTAAGTTATGTTCTTTTATCTTGTCTTGTAATACATCAATGCTCTCTTCGCGCTGTCCGCCACCGATGATTTCACCGTAACCATCTGTGCCGAGCATGTCGCAACTGAGACTGTAGCCTTTTTCGTTTTCATCTTCTTTCATGTAGAAGGCTTTGATCGCCGACGGAAAGTGATGCACAAACACAGGCTTGTCAAATTTAGAACTGATGATGGTTTCATCGGTTCCACCAAAGTCATCGCCGTCGATGAAGTTTGGATTTTCTTTTTTGATAATCTCTACGGCCTCTTTGTAGTGAAGCCTCGGGAATTCACCTTTGATTTTTTCTAAGCCGCTGGTGTCGCGCTCTAAAATTTTTAACTCTTCAGCTTTATTTTTAATGGTTCGTTGAATGATGTACTCAACAAATTTTTCAGCAAGCTCCATGTTGTCGTAAAGGTCATTGAAGGCCACTTCCGGTTCGACCATCCAGAACTCAATAAGGTGTCTTCGCGTTTTTGATTTTTCAGCACGGAAGGTCGGGCCAAAGCAATAAGCTTTACCAAAGGCAGCTGCTGCCGCTTCCATATAGAGCTGACCACTTTGTGAAAGGTAAGCTTTGTCGTCAAAGTAATTGGTTTCAAAGAGGTTAGACGTACCTTCACAAGAACTTGGTGTAAAGATCGGTGCGTCCACTAAAGTGAAGCCGTCACCGTTAAAGAAATCTCTGATAGCAGAAATAAGTTCTGCGCGAACTCTTAAAGCTGCATGTTGTTTTTTAGAGCGTAACCAAAGGTGGCGGTGATTCATTAAAAAATCGGTGCCGTGCTCTTTAGGAGTGATCGGGTAGTCGACCGTTTTAGAAAGTATTTTTAATTTTTGTGCTCCAAGTTCAACACCGCCAGGACTTCTTTCTTCAATGCGTGGAACGCCAGTGACCTCAACACAAGCTTCTTGGGTGACTTCTGAAAAAAGCTCAATGGCTTCTTCTTCACATTCGCCTTTGAAGTAAACGCACTGGCAAAGTCCTGTGCCGTCGCGCAGGATTAAGAATTTAATTTTTTTACTGGAGGCTCGGTAGTTGTAAACCCAGCCTTTTAAGGTGACTTCTTCACCGATATGATCTTTTAAATCACTAATGTAAGTTCTCAAAATCAAACCTCTTTATGGATAACTATTTTAAAGTTAGATTTCTATAATAAATCCAAGAATGCGTATAGTGATAAAATCTAAAAGGAGCCATATAATGCTTGGTATTAAACTAATGATTTTAATGCTTTACGTAAATATTGTGTGATTCTTAGCATTATAGTTTGTGGTTAGCTTATGAGGGTATTTTCCTAGTGGATATAAACCCCACTAGAGATCTAAGTTTTGGGTAAATAGCAGGACTAAAAATTAAATAAGAGCGTAGATCATTTGTTTTTTGGAACCATAAAAGTTGTTTTTTAGATCTGTTTAATCGTATTTTTCAGAGTAACAAAATTAAACAGCACTAGTAATTACAAGTATTTACAAGGATCTTTGTTTATTTTTAGTAGTTACTGTGGTTATGGAAACTCCTTTTTTATACAAATAGGTGCTGTAAGCTTTGCATCTTTTACGACTCAAACAGGTTAAATTGCAAAATGATTTTAGTTTGCAGATATATCTTTTAAATGAGTTCTATTGTTTAACTACCGACATTCGTATTGCCTAAGAGTGAAACATTCTTTTGAATCAATAATTCAACGGTTTAAATTCAAAAAACTAGATACTAACTATCAGTAATTTTTTTTTAAAATTAGCAGTTATTCAGAAATTATATTTTGTAAATCTAATGTTCCAGAAGTTAGATTTCTAAAGTCTTTGTCTTTTTTAGTGCTATCAAGAAGAACTTTTTTTATTTGTATAGGGTTGAGATCTGGATAGGCGTTCATAACTAAGGCAAGTGTGCCGCTGACTAGGGGAGCTGAAAAACTGGTTCCATCTTCACAAGCCATTTTACTGTCTAAGACTTGAGTAAGAATCTGACTGCCTGGGGCAAAGAGTTCAACTGAGTTTTCTCCGTAATTTGAAAACGAGGATCTTTTTTTTGACAGTGGACTAATAGAGCCAACTGTGATCTGATTTTTTAAATTGGCTGATGCCGGATAAATAGGGAATGTTTTTGAAACAATATCTAAGTTTAATCCTCGACCCAAAGCATCCCCATTTCCAGAGGCAGCAACTAGTATGGTTTGCTTTTGTTCGATGGTTTTTAAAAAGTCAGGAAGTATGGTTGAACAACTTGTCGAGTCGTTACCACCCCAACTCGCATTAATAATATCAGCTCCTCTTAAGATTGCGTACTCGATAGCTTTGACAGCCGTCGCTGTTGAGCCTCTAAAGTTGTCTAAAAATTTTATTGGAATGATTTTAGCGTTAGGGGCAATTCCTTTTAAAAAAGGATGATCGTGTTTAGCAACAATGGTTGATGTAACAGCAGTTCCGTGGCCCACTTCATCATTGGGAATCATGTCCTGATCTAGAGCATCTAAACCGTAAACATCATCGACATAGCCGTTATTGTCATCGTCAATGTTGTTGGTTTCTTTGTCGTTGCCATTTTCATCAACGCCAACTTCCCCTGGGTTTTTAGCGATAGAGTTAAAGAGTTCTGGATTGTTAAAGTCAATGCCTGTATCTGTCACTGCGATGACAACATTGTCCCCGAAGTGACCCTTGCCCCACATGGCTTGGCTTTGAATGTCTTCGTGGTGCCATCCGGCTTGGTTGCAAGAATTTTGAGTGGATATTTTTGAACTATCTACCGTGATACGGTAATTGGGTTCAGCTTTAACAACTTGATCTAAGTTTTGCGTTAAAAAGTCATTTACGAAGTACTGTTGGCTCATGCCATCCACTTTACTGATCTTGCCACTTTTCCACTGAACTATGAATTCATTGGGAATTTTATTTTCGGCACAAGCTTTGTTGGAACGATTGTCATCAAAAACTTCAACTTGATTATTAGTTCTGTCACATGAAATAACTAGATAATTAAAAAATAAAAGCCCAACAATAAAAAACATTTTTTTTCGCATAAATTTCCATCCGTAGAAATAACTTTTGAATTTGATGATGCAACTATTAGATCAGCTGCAATAGTAGTATTTTGGCATGTTTTAGCGGTTTAATAAAATTGATTGGTGATGATATTAACTAAGGACTGTGTTTTTCAGTAACAACTTAGGACTAATGTCTAATTAAGAGTATTTAATTTTTTTTGATCAATCACTTAAGCATAAAAAGCCTGTGTTCTTATTTCTTTTGAACACAGGCTATATTAAAAAAGTATAAATTAAATTCTATCGGCGTTCATAATCTTAACCCACGCCTTAATGAAATCATCGACGAACTTTTCTTTACCGTCATCTGAAGCATAAACTTCACCCACAGATCTTAGCTCTGAGCTTGATCCAAAAGCCAAATCAACAGGTGATGCCGTCCAAAGAGTTTCTTTAGATTCACGGTTTTTTCCTTCATAGTGTTTTCCATCAGCAGACTTCACCCACTCTGTCGACATATCAAACAGGTTGATGAAAAAATCCGAGGATAAGGTTCCCACTTTATTTGTGAACACACCCTTTTTACTTTCATAAGCGTTCGCTCCTAAAACTCGCAAGCCACCAATAAGCACGGTCATTTCAGGCACATTCAATTGTAAGCGACTGGCCTGATCAATGAGTGAAACAATCGGCGAGAACTCACTTTTTTCAGAGTAGTAGTTTCTAAAAGCATCAGAAGTTAATTCTAAATGATTAAAAGAAGCTACATTGGTGTTTTCTTGAGAGGCGTCTGTTCGACCGGGGTTAAATTTAACAGTTTTGTTAAAACCAGCAGCTTTCGCAGCTCTTTCAACGGCGGTCGAACCACCCAACACGATCAAGTCTGCCATTGAAACTTTTCTTGAAGAGCTTTCGTTAAACTGTGTTTGTATTTCTCCGAGCTTGCTTAAAACACCTTTAAGTGCTTCTGGGTTGTTTACTTCCCAATTCACTTGTGGCTCTAAACGAAGGCGTCCACCATTGGCTCCACCACGGCCGTCAGTACCACGATAAGAAGCGGCTGCAGCCCATGCTGTGTTAACAAGTTGTGCTGTCGTTAACTGTGAGTCGTTGATTAAACTTTTCAACTGGGCAACGTCTTGTGAGTTGATCTTTGCACCTTTATGAGCTGGGACTGGATCTTGCCAAGGTAAGATTTCAGCAGGAACGTCTTTGCCGATGTATCTTGAACGAGGGCCCATATCTCTGTGTGTGAGTTTAAACCAAGCTCTAGCGAATGCGTCTTCAAACTCCTTTGGGTTTTCCATAAATCGCTTTGTTATCTTTCCGTACTCTTTGTCATAGCGAAGAGCTAGATCCGTCGTGAACATGATTGGCATGTGGCGTTTGCTTTTATCGTGAGCGTCTGGAACTAAGTTTTTTGCACTTTCATCAGTTGGAACCCACTGAATGGCACCATTAGGACTTTTAGTTTTTTTCCATTCAAAGTTATATAAAAACTCTAGATACTGCATCGACCATTTTGTTGGTGTCGATGTCCAAGCCCCTTCAAGGCCACTTGTTGTGGCGTCTTTTCCTTTGCCAGTGCCACATTTGTTTTTCCAACCAGTACCTTGCTCTTCTAAAGAAGCACCTGCAGGAGCATCACCTAAACACTCGGTTGCTTTTTTAGCACCGTGCGCTTTACCGAAAGTGTGACCACCAGCAATCAATGCAACAGTTTCTTCATCGTTCATTGCCATGCGACCGAAAGCTTCTCTGATAGCGTCTGCAGCCGGTTGAAAATCAGGTTTGCCACCCGGTCCTTCAGGGTTAACATAAATAAGACCCATTTGTGTTGCACCGAGAGTTTTATTGAGCTTGCCACCTTTGCCTCTGCGGTTATGTTTTAACAATTGAGTTTCAGGGCCCCAATAAACTAAGTCTGGCTCCCAATCATCAGTACGTCCGCCGGCAAATCCATAAGTTTTAAAACCCATGTCTTCAAGGGCAACGTTTCCTGCTAAAATCATGAGATCGGCCCAAGATAATTTTTTACCGTACTTCTTTTTGACTGGCCAAAGTAGGCGTCTTGCTTTATCTAGGTTTGCATTGTCTGGCCAGCTATTAAGAGGTTCAAAGCGAAGTTGACCGCCTCCAGCTCCGCCGCGTCCATCAGACACTCGGTAGGTTCCGGCACTGTGCCAGGCCATACGAATAAAAAACGGACCGTAATGACCAAAGTCAGCTGGCCACCAACTTTGTGAGTCTTTCATAACGTTAGCTAAATCTTTTTTAACATCGTCGAGGTTTAGTTTTAAAAATTCATTTTTGTAGTTGAAGTTTTTGGCGAAAGGATTTGATTCCGGAGAGTGTTGGCGCAGCGGGCTCAGGTCGATAAGTTCAGGCCACCAGAATTGATTTTTTTTAGCGATGCCTTTTTCAGGTGCTGCTTTTGTAGAGTGTGCTTTTTGTTTCACCGGTTTGATGTAATCACTGTTTGCACTACTTTTGGGTTTGTTGTCTAAACAGCTCGTCAGTGCAAGAGCTGATATGATTAAAACTAAACTTTTGAACATGGGGTTCTCCTTTTTTATGTTAGATAGAAATATGATAGAGAAATTTTTTATAGATTAAAATTACTATATTCCTATCTAATTATAGCTTAAAACTATAATATGTTTTTCTTAAAAAACGCAATAGTTTTATGTGTTTATTTGTTTTTTAGTAGCTTTCTTACAACGGGGTGAGGTTGCTTATTTTGTGGTTTTTCTCATTGTATTCTAATTTTTTATAATTGGTTTTTATTGTGTTTGTTTTATGCTTTCTCGATAGGTCTTTTGCTGACGCTCAAGATGACGTTCTAGCTTTTACGATGGTGACGTTTTAGTTAATAAGCCATTGAGTTCTTTTCGTGCGTTTATTGTGACTTGTTCAATGTCTAAAGTTTGGTGTTGTTTGTTTTTATAAACGGGAACTCCGTTGATGATTGAATTTTTAACGTCACGCCCGCTGCAACTGTACACAATGGCTGAATATGGATTTTCTATTGTACACACGCTTGGGTGGGTTCGGTCTACTGTGATAATGTCAGCTAGGTAACCTTCTTGCAATGAACCAAGCTGCCCTTGCATTCCTAGAGTTTTTGCACCACCTAACGTTGCAAGTTCCAGTGCTTGCATCGCTGGTAAGGCTGTCGATCCAAAAATTGGTTTTTGTAATAGAGCACACAAACGCATTTCCATAAATGGATCTAAAGTATTGTTACAGGGGGCGCCATCGGCACCAAGGGAAACACTGATGTTTTTTTCTATGTATTCATGAATATGAGCGATGCCACTGGCTAGTTTTAAATTTGAACTTGGGCAATGGAGCACATGGGCACCGGACTGTTGCATGAGTCCTTTTTCATCATCATTTATATGAATGCAATGGGCGATGGCAGATCTTTGGTTTAAAAGGCCGATTCTGTCTAGATATTCTATATTGCGCAGGCCAGTTCTTTTTTCTACGATGGCAATTTCATCTTTGTTTTCACTGGCGTGGGTATGAATGATAAGGCCGTGTTCTTGTTGTAACTTTTTACACTCTAGTAAAAGTTCTTCGGTGCAAGAAACCACAAACCTGGGGCACAAAGCATAATTGATAAGTTCATTTTTTTGATGCCACTGCTTGAACAGTTGTTCATTTTCAATGAGGGCTTGTTGAGTTGTTTCTAAAAGTGGGCCGCAAAAGCCATCGTAGTCCATCAAACACTTACCGCCCCAATATCTCAATTGAGACGATTCAACACTCGAAAAAACAGCTTCGGTGTGTTTTGTTGTGGCCATGTCGAGAATGCTCGTTGTACCAAGGCTAATGAGTTCGGCTAGTGCAAGATCTGAAGATGCTTTGAGTGAGTTCGGTGTGTGATGAAATTCCATGGGCCAAATTTTATTTTTCAACCAGTCCATCAGTTCTAAATCGTCTGCGTAGCCTCGAAACAAAGTTTGACACAAATGAATGTGTGTTTGAATAAGGCCAGGCAAAACAAACTGGTTACTAGCATCAATCACTTGATAATCACTTTTAACGGGAATGTTTTTTTCTACTTGTAAAATTTTGTTATCTTGAATCAAAATATCGGCAGCGATGACCTCGCGGTCATCGTTCATGGTTACCAATGTGCCGTTTAGAATTAAAATCATAATTTACATTTTGATGACGAGGTCAGTGAGAACTTCATTGAACTTTTGGGCAGCAAGTGCGGCTTCTTCTTTGACTTCTTCGTGGGTTAGTGGAGTTTTGCTAATTCCAGAAGCCAAATTGGTGATGCAGCTTAAACCGCAAACTTCTAGGCCAATGTGTTTGGCTGCAATGGCTTCAGGCACAGTGCTCATGCCGACGGCTCCACCGCCAATGGTTTTCATGTATTTGATTTCAGCAGGAGTTTCATAACTAGGGCCTGTGACACCACAGTAAATGCCTTTGTGAAAACGGTAGTTCTTCTCAGTGAATATTTTTTCAAGCAACTGAACATTCATTTTGCTGTACACTTCACTCATGTCAGGAAACCTAGGGCCAAATTCTTTTAGGTTCGGGCCAATCAGAGGGTTTTGTCCAGTTAAGTTGATGTGATCTTCAATGATCATAAAGTCACCGGCTTGCATCTGATCGAGCATTCCTCCAGATGAGTTAGTAAGAATAATCTGGCTGCAACCAATGAACTTCATAAGGCGGGTCGCAAAGCACACTTCATCTAGGGAGTGACCTTCATAAAAATGAACGCGCCCCTGCAACACACATAGCTTTTTATCGTTGATCGTTCCAAACACCATTTTACCAGGATGGCCTTCAACACTGGTCGTTGAAAAACCAGGAATCTCTTTGTAGTCAATGAATATTGGGTTTTGTATTTGAGACACAAAATCAGATAGCCCAGACCCAAGAGTGATAGCTATATCAGGCTGAAGGTTTTGTTGATTAAAAATAAAGTCTTTGGCTTCTTTTAAGCGATCTAACATAAGGCTACCTTAAGTGAGTGTTTCTACTATCAGTTGAACGGGGCCTGTTTTTTTATCTGCTATCTCAATGCAAGATTTTAACTCTTCAAGGACTTTAGCAGCATTGCCTTCGCCGTCGTAATAAATTTTGGCAAGCACATCCCCAGCCTCAACCTGATCCCCAATTTTTACATTAAATTCAAAGCCTGTTAAGTGATTAATATTATCTGTGTGCAACTTTCTGCCGGCTTTTAACTTTATGCCAAGGTAACCAATTTGTTCGTTTTTGAATTGTTGAATATAGCCACTTTGTGAGGCCTTAAGTTCAATAAAATTAGAAGGCAGTGGAATTTCATTCATTTTGCACTGTGCACCTTGAGCTTTGCTGACAGACTCAAAACATGCAAGTGCTTTACCAGATTCAATGGACTCAGTTGCCAGCTGCCTGGCTTGATCAAAGTTATCAGCTTTTTTCCCTAGTAAAATCATATGGGACGATAAGGCAATGCTGAGATCAAAGGTGTCTTGATAAAGTGGGTCTTTGTTGCCTGAGAGTATTTCGTAGCATTCTTTCACTTCAAGAGCATTGCCCACATATTTTCCAAGAGGTTGTGACATATTAGTTAAAAGTGCGGTGACGTTGACCTTATTTTTTTCGCCGGTGCTTTTTAAAAGCTCGGCAAGGGCTCTTGCTTGGTCGGTGGTTTTCATAAAAGCTCCGTCACCAAACTTAACATCTAGAACGAGTGAGCTAATCCCTTCTGATAGTTTCTTAGACATAATGCTGCCACAGATCAGTGGTAAGGATTCCACTGTGCCAGTGACATCCCGGAGTGAATAGATTTTTTTGTCTGCTGGGCATATGTTTTGGGTTTGTCCCATGATAGCAAAACCATGCTCCTGAACTATACTTACAAAGTCATCTTCACTGAGTCGAGTGTTAAATCCGGGAATGCTTTCAAGTTTGTCGAGAGTGCCTCCTGTATGACCTAGCCCACGTCCAGCAATCATTGGAATAGACACGCCACAACTGGCGACGATAGGTGCGAGTATCAAACTGGTTTTATCGCCAACACCGCCCGTGCTATGCTTATCTACGACATGTGGATGCAAGTGAGAAAAATTAAAAGTTTCCCCAGACTCCTGCATTACCTTTGTGAGAGTTGCAATTTCATTGGTACTCATGCCGTTTAGATAAATAGCCATCAGTAGTGACGACATTTGATAATCGGGAATATCACCTGCGACATAACTGTTGATGAAATCACTGATTTCAGTGTCGCTTAGTTCAATGTGATTGCGTTTTTTTTTAATAATCTGAACGGGCAGTTGTTTCATTGTCATTGTTTCCTAAGTATTCGTTCATTATGTTGACTCCAGAGCTAGTTCCGATGCGCGAACAACCGGCAGCGATAAATTTTTTTGCAGCTTCAAGATCTCGAATGCCTCCGCTGGCTTTTATTTTTACGTTTGAATTTTTGAGAGTTTCTTTCATTAGAGCGATGTGCTCAAGCTTTGCTCCGGGACCATGAAAGCCAGTTGACGTTTTGATGTAATCAGCTCCTGAATTCATAATTACTTTGCTAATCTCAACGATCTCGTTGTCTTCTAAGAGGCTTGATTCAACGATCACTTTTAAAACTTTGTTGTCACAGACCTTTTTGATTTGAGTGATCTCATTTTCAATATTAGACCAGTTGGCACTTTTAAGATCGTATAGGTTAGCAACCATGTCGATTTCATCACAGTCTTTTTTTAGTGCTTGTTCTGTTTCAAAAATTTTAGTTTCAGTTTCATTATATCCATTTGGAAAACCTATGACCGTGCAAGTTTGTACAGGGCTGTCGTTTAAAAGTTGCTTGGATCTCTCGACATAAAAGGGAGGCACGCAAACAGCAAAAAAATGATACTTCAAAACCTGTTCGAAAAAGTCTTCGTAGTCATGTTGATTTCTGGTCGGCATTAATAATGTTTGGTCAATGAATTCTTTCATGCCTAAAATATAGCATAAAAGACGCCATATTCTACAAGAGAAGACACAGTGTCACTGAAACTATTTTAAATTTAAGTGCTATAAAAAAATTATTTGCTTTTAATCTTCCGTGCCAGTTTTTCTTTTGCGAAAACCACCGCCAAAAGCATTTGCTCTTGTGTTATTTTCAAGAGTAATGCTTGGAGATGTTGCGCTCGGTAGGCCACTGAGGTCTTTTTTCTCACTCATCTTATTTTTGACAACGCCCATTTTTTTGGCGGGTCGTGGTTTGCCTAAGAATTCATAACCGGACTCTTCAGAGATTTTTCCTTCAGCAATCAGGGTCTGTATGGATTTCTCAAAAGTTAGCATGCCAGCTTCTGCTCCCGTTTGCATAGAAGACGGAATTTGGAATGTCTTCCCTTCACGAATCAGGTTGGCAACGGCAGGAGTGTTTACCAAAATCTCTAAGGCAGCAACACGCCCTTTTTTATCAATGCGTTTAAAAAGCTGCTGAGCCACAACTGCTTTTAAACTTTCTGACAGTAAAGATCTAATTTGCGCTTGAGCCCCTTCGGGGAAAACATCAATAATACGGTCAACGGTTTTTGCAGCACTGTTAGTGTGTAAAGTTCCAAAAACTAAGTGCCCAGTTTCAGCTGCCGTCAGTGCGAGTTCAATGGTTTCTAAATCACGCATCTCACCCACAAGGATGATATCTGGGTCTTCTCTAAGGGCAGCTTTCAGTGCGTTTTTAAAAGACTTAGTATGACTAGAAACTTCTCTTTGGCTGATGAGTGATTTTCTATTCTCATGAACAAATTCGATTGGGTCTTCCACAGTTAAAATGTGTTTTGACTTCGTTAAATTGATAGAGTGAATCATTGCTGCAAGAGTTGTTGATTTACCAGAACCTGTTGGACCTGTAACAAGAACCAAACCTCTATGAAAAGCGGTGAAGGACTTTAGAATATCAGGCATACCTAGATCATCAAGTGACATAATCTCAGTAGGGATTTGTCTGAACACAGCCGCAAGTCCACGACGCTGCATAAACACATTACAGCGAAAGCGCCCGACTCCTTCTAATGTGTAGCTGCAATCAAGCTCCCACTTTTCTAAAAATTTCTTTTTTTGTTTTTCTGGCACAATAGAAAACACAAGATTTTGAACATCAGCTGAAGAAAGAGGTGCAATTTCAAGGGGAATCATATCACCACTGATACGCATAATGGGTGCTGCACCAGCACTTAAATGCAAATCGGAAGCATCTTTTTCAATCATAATTTTAAACAAATCATCAATGGCAGCCATATTTTATCCCTCTTGTTATGTCTTTATATCGGAGGTAAATTGTTAAAATTAAAGGGGGAGTTTGAAAAAATATGGGTTTGCTACCGGCCTAAAGTATAATTAGAGATGATTGATTTTTGTTAATAAGCGAGTAATATCAAAGTCTAGTTTGTAAATTAGCTAAGAACTCAAGTGATATTAAGTATTAAGAAGCAATCCTGGCAACCAACGGAGACAGCATGTCTGAAATTTTAATCAATGTAAGACCAGGTCAAACACGTGTCGCCTATCTCGATGAAAAAGTGATCACCGACTTTAAAGTTCAGCGAAAAACAATGCCGACTCATGTAGGTTCAATTTTTAAGGGCAAGGTCATTCGAGTGCTTCCGGGCATGCAAGCCGCGTTTGTCGATATTGGTCTCGAGAAGGCAGCCTTTCTATATGTGGGTGACATAGTTTCACAAGGTTTGAAGGTTGACGAAAATATCGAAAGTGAAGCTCAAGAAGAAGAGCCATTTATAAAACGAGTTGAAGGAACGGCTCAGCAAACAAATGAAACTTTACCACCTATTCAAGATTTAATTTCACTAGGGCAGGAATTGATGGTGCAAGTTGCAAAAGACCCTCTGGGAACAAAGGGTGCCCGCATCACAACGCATATCACTTTACCAGGACGACACTTAGTTTATATGCCAACTGTGAATCACATTGGAGTTTCAAGAAAAATTGAAAACGATGAAGAGCGCAAGCGCTTAGAAAAACTAATTAGTGGCTTAAATCCGAATGGAGGTGTGATTGTTCGTACCATCGGCGAAGGGCGCCAAGAAGATGACTTTAAGTCTGATTTAGCTTACTTGAGCAAAATTTGGAAAGACGTCGACAAAAACTATAACAATAAAAAAAATATTGGCCTCGTTCATTCAGAGATAAATATGGAACTTGTCACTCTCAGAGATATGCTCAGCGATGAGGTTTCACGCGTTTTAGTTGATGATAAATCGACCTACAAAAAAGTAGTTCATTTTGTTGGACAATTTATGCCTAAGCTAAAATCAAGAGTGGTTTTATATGATGATGCCAAGCCACTTTTTGATATGTATGACATAGATTTAGAAATCTCGAGATCGTTAGGCCGAAGAGTATGGCTCAAATCTGGTGGTTATATTGTCTTTGATGAAGCTGAAGCCTTGGTGGTTGTCGATGTCAATACGGGAAGTTTCGTCGGTAAAAAAGACCTTGAAGAAACCATTTTTAAAACCAACATAGAAGCCGCCAAAGAGATCTCTCACCAATTGATGATCAGAAACTGTGGTGGCATTATCATTATAGATTTCATCGATATGGAAAAACAGATCCATAGAGATAAAGTTTTGCTGGCACTGCAGTCTGAAATGCAAAAAGACAAAGCCAAACACACCATCGTTTCCATGTCTGATTTAGGCTTAGTGGAGATGACCAGGAAGCGCACTCGCCCAAGCTTGCGATCAACGATGTGTGAGCCTTGTCCTTATTGTGAGGGCAAGGGTTACGTAAAACAAAAGATGACGGTTGCACAAGAGATCCTACGAGAGATCGAACGAGAGTTAAGCCTTCAAACCAACAAAGAAAACTTACACGTACGCATTAGATGTCATGCCGAAGTGGCCGACTGGTTTTACTCCGAAGAGACCGACATGATCGATAAATTTGAAAGTAATAACAATACTTCTATCTCAGTAAAAATCGAACCAAGCTTTCACATAGAACAGTATGAAATCAGCTGGGGCGAAGTATAAAGTGCCAAATTCTGTTAGTCTAAAGACTCATAAAGGGCAGTGCTTCTGCGGACAGGTTGAGTTCACCATCCAAACCCAGCAAACAAAATTTTACATGTGTCACTGCTCAGGTTGCCAAAAAGTCTACGGCAACCTGTTTGCAAGTTACTTTCAAGTTAAAAAAAATCAATTTAAATTACATAAAGGTGAAATTAAAATTTTTAATTCATCAAAAAATAGACAGCGTGCATTCTGCTCCCATTGCGGAACACAAATCTATTACGACAACAAAGAAACAGACAAATTAGATATCTCTGTTGGAATCCTCGAAAATTTTGAGGAGCTTGAACCCGTGGCTCACATTCATGTGACCAACAAACATTTTAATCTAAAAAACATAGAGTGTCTTAAGCAGTATGATGACTAAATTTCGTTTTTATTAAATATATATTATAAGGGGTCTAAAAAATGACATTAAATCACCTCCATATTGGAAGTACAAATTTAGAGAAATCACAAAACTTCTATAAAACGTTTTTTGGTTTTAAAAAGAAATTCTCTCATGGAGATAAAGGCGTGTTTCTTGAAGATGATAAAGGTTTCTTAATGGCTATTGATGAATACGACATAGTCGAACCTTTCCCAAGTTGGTTTCATATTGGTTATTGCCTTGATAGCAAAGAACAGGTCAAAAATATTTACGATAACATGCTTAAAAACGACATTAAGATATTAAAAGATTACGAAGAGTATGGTGATGAAGCTGCCGCTTTTTACGCCTATGATCCTGATGGCAATAAGATTGAAGTGAGTTGGCATAAAGACTGATTTATGAGTTCGTTTTTTGAACTGTTTACATGATAGGTTTGTTTTTTCTCACTTAAATAGTCTTTGTAGATAGCATTTTACTTTAGGCTTTTAGTGTCTGATTCTAGCTCAGGGTTCGTTAATAATCTAATAATTTCAATAATATATATGTTTTGGTTCCTTTCTTCTTAGGTTGTTATGGCTTGTGCTGGTGTTGAAAATGCGATTCATTACATTGCATTTTTTATAGTAATTTAAGATACTTATGCTTGCTGTGGGCAAATGAAAATGATGTATTATTAGGCTTTAATTTGTTGACAGCAAACTGGAGACATGGCACTTATGACAATTCTACATCATATTTGGAGGAAGCATGTACGCTATAGTACGAACAGGCGGAAAACAGTACAGAGTTAAAGCTGGCGATAAAGTTAGAGTTGAAAAGTTAAATAAAAATTTAGGTGATGAATTCGAAATTCCTGAGGTTTTATGGATTGGTGGAGCTGATAGCTTCTCTGGTGATCCGGTGATTGATGGTGCAAAAGTTGTTGCTGTTGTGACTCATCAAAACAAAGCCGCTAAAGTTTTAGTTTTTAAGAAAAAAAGACGTCAAGGTTACAGAAGAATGCGTGGTCACAGGCAGTGGTACACGGAGCTCTTCATTAAATCGATCACAAATCCAAAAGGTGAAGTGAGCCAAGCTGACGGTGAAGCTAAAGTCTACGACGAAGCTTACAAAGCAAAAATGAAAGAAGAGCGTTCTGCAGCTAAGAGCACTGATGCTTCAGAAAAAAAGCCTGCTAAAAAAGCAGCCGCTAAGAAAAAAACTAAGAAGAAGGCTTCTGCAAAAAAGAAAACCAAGAAAAAGGTAACTAAAAAGAAGTCGACAACTAAAAAAAAGACAACAAAAAAGAGTTAATTAGGAGTTAGTCATGGCATCGAAAAAAGCCGCAGGTAGTACCAAGAACGGAAGAGATAGTAATAGTAAACGTTTAGGTGTTAAAAAATTTGGTGGTCAGAACGTTAAGCCTGGCATGATCCTAGTTAGACAACGTGGAACAAAATTTCATGTTGGCAAAAACGTTGGGATTGGTAGAGACCATACAATTTTCTCTTTGATTGACGGTGTTGTTAAGTTTGAACACCTTGATAAAAGACGCCTTAAAGTGAGCGTTTATCCAAAAGCAGCTTCTTAAGTTCTAAATAAAAAATCATAGACAGTGAAATTTATTGATGAGGTCCACATTACAGTTAAGTCTGGAAAAGGCGGGCCAGGATGCGTTAGTTTTCGCAGAGAATCTCACGTACCTCGCGGTGGCCCAGATGGTGGTGACGGCGGTAAAGGTGGCGATGTCATCATCCAAGTCAATAATCAGCTGTCATCCTTACTCGATTTAAAATTCAAAACAAAATACAGTGCTAAAAATGGTTTACCAGGTTCATCGAATAAAAAATCTGGGCAGAATGGTGCAGATCTTGTTTTAGATGTGCCACCAGGCACCCTTGTTAAAGATAAAAATTCACAACTCATTGTTGATATGGCTGATTTTCAAGAATTCACTTTGCTGAAAGGTGGACTTGGAGGCAAAGGAAATTGTTTTTACAAAACAAGTGTTCACCAAGCACCAGAGATTGCACAAAAAGGAATGCCTGCTGAAGAAAGAGAAATTAGTTTGGAACTCAAGGTCCTTGCCGATATTGGTATCATTGGTTTGCCGAATGTTGGTAAGTCGACTTTAATTTCACGCATTTCATCTGCAAAACCAAAAATTGCTGACTATCATTTCACTACGTTAGTGCCTAACCTTGGTGTCGTGAAGGTGGAAGAGGGTAAAAACTTTGTAGTTGCAGATATTCCCGGGTTGATCGAAGGCGCTCATACCGGTCAAGGTTTAGGCATTCAGTTTCTTCGTCACATTGAAAGAACCAAAGCGTTTGTTCATATGATTGATGCTTCTGATTTGAGTCCACAGCCACCGGTAAAGGCATATGAACTTATCAGTAATGAACTAGAAAAGTACGACCAAGAAAAGCAATTTCAAGAGCACTACCTTGATTTGTCAGATCGCCAAGAGATTGTTGTTTTTAGTAAGATTGATACCTTGTCTGAAGAGGCCTTACAAATCAAGGTGGATGAATTCAAACAAAGTACAGGGATTGAACCAATGGTGATATCTTCTGTCGTTGGTAAAAACATAGACGCACTTAAATATAAGATGTCAGATTTGGTGTATAAGGAAGAAGATGAGTAATTACATACTATTTGGTGGCAGTTTTAATCCCCTACACATTGGACATGTGAATGTCATAGAAAATTTGTTGCAGGCTTACCCTGAAGATCAAATGATTCTTCTTCCATCTTACAAAAGCCCACTCAAAGAGTACGACTACGACCCTGGTGTTGAGCACCGATATAACTTTTTAACGAGTTTTTTTGAGCATAATAAACAAATTAAGGTCGACGATTTAGAACTGAAAAAAGGTGAGCGAGTTTTTACAATTGATGCTTTGCCAGCGCTTTTTGAAAAGTACAATATTGAAAATTTAAAGTTAGTGGTGGGAACAGATCAGTTGCTTCAGTTTCATAAATGGAAAGCCTATAAAGGCATTCTTGAAAAAGTAGATTTGGTGGTCGTTAGCCGTCCAGGCTTTGATTTTGCGGGTGTTGAAGACCTCAATGAGAATTTATTAGAGTTAGTTGAGGACTATCAAGATTCAACTTTAAAGTTAAAAAGTGGTCGAAATATTTATATTCATGAGCTTTCACACAACATTGATATATCTTCGTCGTACATCAGGTCTCACTTGCGCAAAGGCGCTGATATGAGTGAGCACTTGCCAGAGGGTTCGCTTGAGTTTTTTGAAAAACATGAACTTTATAAACCAATTAAATTTAAAGTGGAGTCCTATGAAGATTTCACGAAAGATTGCTTTCATATTTTAAAAGAAAAAAACGCTCTTGGTGTTTTAGCGTATGATGTAAGAAGTATAACACAGCCTTCGGAGTTTAACTTAATCGCTTCTGGAACTAATATTAGGCAAACATCTGCTATCGCTGAAAACTTAATTAAAACAGTTAAGAAGAAATATGCCTTATCACCACTGACTGTTGAAGGTTTGTCAGAAGGTCGTTGGGTGGTGATTGATTACGGCTCTTTGATTGTGCATGTTTTTTATGATTTTATTCGCAGTGAATACAACCTTGAAGAGTTGTGGTCTAAGGGTGTGTTGCTAGAAAGTGATGAGTAGTGAAAAAAGTTAAACTGATGTTCCTGCAGTCAGGAAGTGAAGACTGGCTAGGTGCCGCTCAAAAAGTGTATGAAAAAAAACTCAACCACTTTGCTAATTTTGAGTTAGTTGCCATAAAAACAAAATCGATCGCCAGAGATCAAAAAAATATCAAAATTGCTAAAGAAAAAGATTTAATCCTTAGTAAACTCACAGACAAAGACTACCTAATTGCCATGTACGAAAAGGGAAAGGCTTTTAAGTCATCCGTGCAGTTTGCTGATTATTTCAAACAAAAAGTAGAAATGCCAGGAAAAGATATCGTGTTCTTAATTGGTGGTAGCTACGGCTTGCATGATGATGTTTTAAAAAGAGCCGACCAAGTGATGACCTTATCAAACTTAACTATGAGTCATCACATCGCTCAATCTGTATTACTAGAGCAAATTTATAGAGCATTTACAATTATAAAAAATCTTCCTTACCACAATGAATAATTTTTAATTGATGACTTATATTTATGAAGTCGATTGTCAGAGATGAGTTAAAAAAGTTTTTTTGTTATTTTTGTCCCAATATTTTTAATAAAATACTACGAAAGTTTAGTAATATCCAAATAGGATTTTTGATTAACTATAATATGTTACTTTTTAAAGTATTTTATTTTATTCTTTAGCTATGAAATTTTTTTTATTAACAAGTATTTCCATAATCATTATTGGTTGTTCTACCTTTGAGATAGAAACATCTGGTCATAACAGAAGCATTAGCAGTGTGTCGGTTGAAAATATTGATGAGAATTCTTTATTTGATTATGGTAAAATTTATGATGTTTTAATTAAATTTAAAAACTTAGACATTTTTCCTGTTATATCTGGAAGAATTGATACTATTGATCAAGAATATGAAATATGTAATCAAGACTTCTCAGATGAATCAATAGTTTATAATATATTTAAAAATTTAATTTCTAAATTTAAAGCTACCGTGAGCGAAAGATTTAAATTATATCGCTGCGAAGAGAAGGGCTCAAGTTTTGTTGCTTGGTTTCCGAATTTATCAATTTATTATGAAGAACAGCTTGTCCAAAAAATTATTGATAAGTTCGGGCAAGAATATGGTAGTCGTATGATTAATACAGTCATAGCCCATGAGTTGGCCCACTTTATTCATGAGTTTTCAACAATAGAAAGTGTATCTGGTCATGAAGGGTTATCAGTTAATAATTTAGTTTCAGAAAATATTATTGATCGTCCTAAAAGATGTCTTGATGAAGACGAAAATCATGGAAGTAATAAAATTTTAGGTTGTATACAAGAATTGGGCGAGCTTTCACATTTCGAAATAGATGCTTATGGTGCAGCACTTCTCTATGCAAATGGTTATAATGACTTCGAGAAGCCCTTTGTTGATTTTTTAAATTATCATACAGAACTAAAACTTCTGAATGAATCAGACGAAAAATATATCAAGAGAAAAAAAATTAGGCATAGGGTGAGAGTTAGATTTTTTAAACAATCTGTAAAAGGATTAAAAAAATATTTTAATTAATAAAAAAGATCTATATAAAACTTAGCTAACTTTTAATTTTAAACCCTCTTTTTTGAGTTGGTAGGTTAGAGCTACTTTTACAAGCCACTCAGGGGGGAGATCTAGTTTTTCTGCTAGAGACTTGCAAAGTTTTATGCTTACATTTGAACGATTGGCTTCAAGGTCACAAAGTCGTTGCTTTGAAATTCCTAAGGTCTTCGCAAAAGCAGATTGAGTTAATTCTTCTCCTTGTCTATGAGCTTTTAAAAACTCACCTAATGATAAAACTCTTTTTTTAGTACTCATGCTTATTTACCTCAACTATTTGAATGATTTCATAACGACCACTTTCAATTTGTTTGTAAATTACGCGATATGCTTTGGAAAGGCGAACGGATCGTTGTCCATTACGCTTGCCTATGAGTGGCTCATCATTAAAGCTCTTTATAGAGCCTACTTTTCCTGGGGCCAATTTCATTAATTAAATCACACCAATAATCAAATTTAGTTCTAATATGATTAGGAACTTTTTTAAGTTGCTTTTCGGCTTTAGTAGAAAGCAGTATTTTAACTTTGTTAGAGTACGCTAATTTTACGTACATGTCAAGTTTCCACTAAAGGTGTAACTTTATTATATTTTTGTATGTAATAAGTGTATTGCAATTTAAAGCTCCTTTTTTCGGGTTAGTCTAGTCATGAGTTCAGCGAGTTTAATTTTTCATTTCTGCTTTTAGCTGTTACTTCAAGAATGACCCACGATCGAAAGTGTTTGGGTTGGTTAAGGGCGCGGTAAACGGCTTCAGAAGTCGAGCCAGTTGTAATAACATCATCAACAAATATAATTTTTTTATTTTTTAAGACATCAGCTCGTTCACATGAAAAGACTTTTTTCATGCGTTCTCTTTTATTTAAACGCTTTTGATTAGATGGAGTTTTGTCTATTAGTAGATTGTAAGCTGGCAAGCCAGTTTGCTTTGCTAGAGCTAGAGCGAGTAACTGAGCGTGATTAGCTTTATATTTCTTTCCAGGGGCTGATAAAAAAACAGTGTCCTTACAGAGTGGTTTGTAGTCTTTAGCTTTAAACAATAACCAACTTGCAAAGTTGATGTAGACTTCTTCACTATGACCGTATTTTAATTGGTAAACTATTTTTTTGAGGTAGTTATCAGAGGGGCTTTCCCAAGTGTATAACCTGCTAACGGATCTGTTGTAGTTCATGCTAAAAAAGCCAGTTTCAAGGGCTTTGTAATGAAGAGCTTTCCAGCAGCCATTACAAAAGCAATTGACCTGGCCGGTGCGGTCTAAACAAATGCCACAACGGCGTATTAAATTGAGTTCTTTGTACATGTTGGTAGTTAGCTGCAAGAGTCTAAACTGCTTATCTCTTTTACAATAAAGTTTTAGTGGAGGTTCGTGTTATGGATATTCTGGCTTTGGTTTTTCGCTTAACTTCGATAAGGTTTTAAAGTCGCAATAAGTATTTCGCTCTGCTCAAATGACCAACCTAGCTCAGAAAAATCGATTTTGTTTATAATGACCTGTCTAGATCAGAGTTTTTTACGTTAGCGCACACAAGGATAGTTTAATTTGGCAAAAAAGATTAAATACTAAAAGAAGTCGAACACTTGTTTTCCGCACGGAGTTCCGAGGGAGCACTGCTCGCCATCGGCGAGCGGTGCTGCCCGAGGCTGTTTGAGTACGGAAAGCAAGTGTTCGACTTCTTTGGGTTAAACCACCGGGCAACCAAATAAACCTGTCAAAAGCCCGACTTAAGTGGAAGCAGGCGCCAGATCAATTGTAATTTATTCATAAAAATGTCGGGAATGTGTTAATTTCTCTCTGAGAAATTTGAGATCTGTGGACTCCTAAATTGAGCGTTGATAATATAAGTGTATGAGATATCTATTTTTATTGATTTTAACCCCACTCGTTCTTTTTGCCAAAAATGCCAGTGAAGAGGTCACCGTTCATCAGGTGATCAACAAATATAGAAACGCACCTGCTGTTGAAATGGTTGTGGATAAAAACGTGACGATGAGTTTACTGGGTGAAAAAAAATCAAGTTCAGGAACTTTGTATTTAAGTAGTAATAAAATGCGTTATCAAATCTCAAAACCTGAGCAGCACTTGATCGTAATGAATGATGATAGCATTTGGATAGAAAACAGATTGCCCAAAAAATTAGGCGGCAAGATTCAAGTGACTCACTTGAAGTCAAAGTCGAGCCAAGATCAGGTTAAAGGTTTTCTGACAGCCTTTTTTGGCAATAAAAATATCAAAGACGATATGGACTTCACTCCTGTGAACGACGACACTTTTAAAATTCAATTTAAAAAGAAAAACAAAATGACAGACATTAAGTCTGCCAAAATTGCTATTGATAAGAAAAAAGAAACCATTAAATTTTTAGAGTACACCAACAAGCTAAACAACGTCACACGGCACACCTTTTCTGAAGTGAACTTCAAAAAAGATAAAAAAACATCTAAGTTCAAGTACTCACCCCCTAAAAATGCTGAAGTGACGGAGATGTAAGTGCCTGCTGAAAATAAAAAAGTTCATATTATTAGTTTGGGTTGTCCCAAAAATTTAGTTGATAGTGAAATTATGTATGGGTCTTTGAATGACCAAGGGTATGAGCTTGTTCAGAATAAAGAAGACGCTGACACAGTCATTGTGAACACGTGTGGCTTTATCGAACAAGCCAAAGAAGAGTCCATCCAAACTGTGTTAGACACAGCAGAACTTAAAAAAACAGGCTCACTTAAAAAGCTTGTTGTGGCGGGCTGTTTGACTCAAAGATACAAAGACGAGCTTGTAGAAGGTTTGCCAGAAGCCGATTTGTTCGTTGGCTCCGGCCAATTTCAAAACATCACAGACATTTTAGGCAAGGCCTATGCTGGTGAACAGAAGAAAACCTTCTTTCACTTGCCGACATACTTACAAGAAGAAACTACGCCGAGACTGAACTCTCAGTACAAACACCGGGCTTATTTAAAGATCTCTGAAGGCTGTAAAAAGCGCTGTGCGTTTTGTGCGATTCCATTGATTCGAGGAAACCTGCAATCACGCAAAGTAGAAAGTGTAGTCAGTGAAGCTAAATTGTTAGTGGCGTCTGGAGTGGAAGAGCTCATAGTGATTTCTCATGATTTTACTGATTATGGCTGGGATTTGCGCAAAAAAAATGCAGAAAGAGTAGATTCCCCGTATGAACTACTTAAAACTTTGTCTGAAGATAGTGGAGCTAAGTGGATCCGTGTGCTTTATTTGTACCCGGACGGTCTTAATGAGCGCATGATTCAATTGTTCAAAGAAAAAGACAATCTATTGCCTTATTTCGATATGCCATTACAGCACATCAATAATGAAATGCTCAAAAGAATGAATCGCCGCATGACCAAAGAAAAGATCCTTGAGTGCTTGCAAGCTATCCGAACTGAACTTCCTGAGGCTATCATTCGAACTCAGTTTATCGTTGGGTTTCCCGGCGAGACAGATGAAATGTTTAATGAGCTCTTAGAGTTCATCGAAGAGTTTCAATTTGATCGCGTAGGTGCTTTTACCTATTCACCTGAAGAAAACACCAAAGCCGCTACTCTCGATGGGCAGTTAGATGAAGAAACAAAGCTTGAGAGATTCAAAAAAGTGATGTCTTTACAAAGGCCTATAAGCAACAAGAAGCACGCTGACTTCATCGGTAAAACTATTGATGTTCTTGTCGATGGCGTGAGTGAAGAGACAGAGTTGTTATTACAAGGACGATTTTTTGGACAAGCTCCCGATATAGATGGAGTTGTTTTGATCAATGATGGAACTGCTAAGCAAGGTGAAATTGTAAAAGTCAAAGTGACCGAGAGTCATGATTATGACTTGGTGGGTGAAATCATAAGTTAGGCCTGTGTCTAAGAAGTCCAATATAATTTTATACACTTGACGGATCATGTCAGTATCTGGTGTAATTACATTGTTAACTTGTTATTAAATCATTTTGACATTTCATAGAAAACTTTAATCGATTTGGGGGAGATTAAATGTTAGGCAACCAATTGGCAATGGTCTTTATCGTCTCAGTGATGGTCTTTTTCTTAGTTAACGTTATCGTTAATTAAAAAAACATCAGTTCTTTTATTCAAAACTGTTTTTAAATAAAAAAGCACTTAACCTGTAAATCTCTAGTTTCTGTAATTGTAAATTTCTTTATAGTTTCTGCCGAGCTCTTCTGAATCCAACCCATAACCGATCACAAAGCGATCATCTATAGTGCGACCGGTGTAATCTGGTTGGACTGGCAGCTCTCTGCGTGCAGGTTTGTCTAGTAATGTGAGTATTTTAACTGAAGCCGGGTATGACGAAAGGATTCTGTTTCTTAAAAAGCTGAGAGTTCGTCCAGCATCTATGATTTCTTCAACGATTAAAACATGTTTGTTAAAAATATCAGACTGAATGTCTTTATGGATCACAACACTTTTACCTTTAGCAGAAGACAAATGAACGAACTCAACAGTTGTGTTTAAGTTGATCTTGCGAACTAAGTCTGCCGTAAAAATGATAGATCCTTTGAGTGGAGAAATAACAACAAGATCTTTACCGTCGTAATCTCGGTCAATCTGTTGAGCTAACTCTTCAACAATATCAGCGATCTCTTCTTCAGTGATAAATTTAACCAGGTCTTTTTTTAAGCTCATAGGGAGTCCTTTTAAAATGTTCTTGCTAGGCTGTTTTGCTTTAAATCATTCAAAAGATTTTTAGCAACTTGATTATTAGGTTCAATTTTTAAAACTTTTTCGAGTTCATAAGTGGCTTCAGCCGTTTGCTTTTGATCGTAGAGAATTTCTCCAAGTGTTAGGCGAGCAGTCACAAAATCAGGATATTTTTTAATAAGATTCTTTAAGCGAAAAACAGCTTTATCAGATTCACCAAGGCGTCTTAAGCATTTGACGACTTTTAAATTGAGTTCAGCTTTTCTTTTAGATAACAGCAGTGCTTTTAAGTACTGCTCCATGGCTTCTTTGTAACGTTTATAGCTTGAGTAAAGCTCGCCCAGCTCGTCGTGTTTGAGAGCGATCTTTTCATTGATATAATCGTCTTCGTTTTTGTCTTTACTGTTGAGCATGGCTTGGGCTTCTTGAAAGACTTTTTTACCTTCATCATATTTGCCGAGGTCGTTGAGTATAATACTCAAGCCGACACTTGAGTCGGTAAAAGCAGGGTCAATCTCTAAAGCTCTTTTAAAGGCACGTATGGCTTTGTTAAACTTGCCGCGGTCGTAGTAAATAGTGCCGAGCATATGAAAGACAAGCGGGGTCTTTTTGTTTTTAAGGATGAGCTGGTTTAAAATGGTTTCCGCTTGTTGATAATTACCTTCTTTGAAAAAATCTTCAGCCGTATCTAAGAGGTCGTTAAAGTCTTTATCATTCATTGAGATAACTTATCCTTTGCATTTTTATACTCATTAGAGTCAGGGTACTTGCTGGCTAGTTGAGCTAAGTAATTTTTGGCCTTTTCAATCTCTTTGATTTCGTATGCAGAAACAGCGGCGCCGTAAAGAGCTCCTCGTTCTGTGTCTAAACCTTTAAAGCGAGTTAAGATGCCTTCATATCTCAGCAAAGCGCTTAAATAATGTTCTCTTATAAAATAAAAAGATGCAATATATTGTTCTTTCTCAGCGAGCATTTTAATGGTTTTGTTTTTGTGCTCTTTAGCTTCAGCAACGTACTTGCTGTTTGGGTATGAGTTGATCACGTCTTCAAAATAACGAATAGCTGTGTAAGCATCCGTAAGGTCGCGGTCTATGGTTGAAGGCAGTTGATTGAATTGACTGAGAGCCATGCGGTGGCTGACATAATCTGATCTCTCATGTTTTGGGTGAAACTCTTTGAATAAGCGATATGCTGTTTCGGCTTCAGGCCAGTACTCGCGGTCGTATTCAATGTCGGCAATTTTAAGTTCCGCTTCAACAGCCAGTTTGCTGTATGGAAATTTATTTTTTAATGTTCTAAGCCTAGCAAGGGCATCTTCATATCGGCTATTTTTGGCAAAGTAGTTTGCGAGATTATAAAGGCCTTCGGGAGTTTTTTCATCGATGTTTACATTTTGTAAATCGGGAGATGTGCAGGCCGTAAAAAAGATAGATAGAACAATTGTTAATAAAACTTTCATTTTCACCTCTTACTAAGAACTGTGAAAGGTTACTACAAAAGCGCCCAAGAGTTAAGCTAAGAAAGCAAAAATAAACAGGCCTAAGTGATTAATATTACATATATTTTTATTTATTCACTAGTGCCTGTCAGCAATATGACTTAGCTTAACAATTTAAGCTCTAAAATTGATTAAGTGATGGTAAACGCTGTGGGCGGTGACTTTGATTACGCTGGCGGCAGGAATAGAAACTAGCATACCGACAACACCCATTAGTTGCGCACCAATAATGATGGCAATCACCACGGTGATTGGGTGAAGGTTTACAATTTTTGCCACTACTAGCGGGATTATAAATAACATATCCATCAATTGAGCAAAGGCATAAACACCAATCACTGGAAAAATGGAAACACCATTAATCAAGGCAATGATAATAGCAGGAATGGCACCGATGACCGGCCCAAGATAAGGAATCAAGTTTGTAAGGGCTGCGAAAATAGCAAGTAAGTGTGAAAACGGAAAACCAATCAAACTCAAACCACCCCAAACGAGCACGCCCACAATAGTGGCTTCTAATAAACGCGCTCGAATGAACTGACCCATTTGATCATTAATTTGATGCTGTAGACTTAATACCAATTCAAAAAAACTGTTAGGCACTAAATCTAAAAGCCACTTTGAAATGGAGCGTCCATCTTTAAGCAAAAAGTATGCAAAAAACGGTGCTAACAAAAGTGTCGTTAAAGACTTAGATAAAAAGTTAGGCAGATCTTCAAAAATAGATTTGGTCCAACTGATCATTAGGCCTTCGGCTTGGGCACCTAAATTTAACTCAATGCTAGTGTTGATGAGCACTTCAATTTTGGATTCAATATCAAATATTAAAGATTTGGTTCCTTCAATGTACCTAGGCACTTCACTTTGAAAGGCCTTAATTTGTGCCGAAATAAATGGCGACACCCAATAGATAAGTATGCAAAAGGCCGTAAATGCGATGGCAAAAACAATTAAGGTAGATTTTTCTGTCGAAATACCTCGTCGTTCAAATAAGTTTATGATTGGCGAAAGTGAGTACTTGATCACAAAGGCGAGTAAAAAGGACAACATCATATTGTCGACCTTCAAAAGAATCACCAGGCCAGATGTGATAATGCTCAAGAAAATAATGAGCTTGTATATTTCTAATCGTTTTAAGCGGTTTTCTTGAATGGAATGATTCACATTAACCCTTTATGCGCTCAACTTGTTTCTTTAGTGAAGTGATTTTGATGGCCGTTTCAGAAAGTCTTCGTCCGAGGACTTTGGCGATTTGTAAAAGCAAACGGGCACCAATGTCAGGGTAGGACTCAAGCAATCGTTTTAAGTCAGGTTGAAAAAGTCCAAGCACTGTTGTTTCCATAGTTGCTTTGGCAGATGCTGTGCGACGATGATTGTCTTCAATGAGGGCGATTTCACCCATGTGATCACCAGCTTCTAGGCGAGTGATGAACAAGCTTTCTGTTTTATCACCATTGGGATTGGATTCTGTAAAAATATCAATACGACCTTTTAAAATAAAGTACATGCCAATGCCAATTTCATTTTGTCTGAATAAAAGTTCTCCCGGACGGTAATGCCTCACATGAATAAACTGAGTCACTTTTTTAAGATCTACGGGATTTAAATTTTTAAAAAAGAAGTTTTTGGACAGAAATTCAACTTGAGAGTCTTTGCGACGTTTGAACATATTGTCCCATAAAAAATTAATCATTTATTTTTAACTCCTGAAATCTGCAATAAGTTGTTTTGTAAGACCCAGCCAAAGTTACCTGAAAAAGTTTTCACTTGGCTCCAGCCGTCTTGTGTTTTGGTAACAATGACCTCTTCGCCTTGAGAAACTTCCATAATTTGAATGTCTTTTTTGTCGGGGCTAATAAATAAAGGAGTGGTGTCACTAATTATAACAGCACGAGGGTTGTAGTGATCATAAGTTTTCGCAACAACCACGATGAGCATAAAAGAAAATGCAGCAATTAAACCAATTGCGAGTTTGTTAAACTCAGGTAAGGGCAAGTAATTTTTGAGTGCAATATGACGTCTGGTAAAGTGCTGGATCAATAAAGCCATGGTCACACAAAAAAGAAGAGTGAAAATAATGTAGGCGACCTGAATGGGTAGAAAATTAAGTATATAGTTTCTGAATTTGTTCCAATATGTGTTTTTGTTGCGAAATGAAATTTTGTTTTCAATAAGTTTGAGTGAGTTGCGCGCGCTTTGGTGAAAGGGGTTGAGTGCTAATGTTTTTTTCCAATAAGCACTGGCCGTACCAAGCTGACCCAGACTGTATTCACTCAAACCCATGTTATATAAAGTGGATGTCGATTCCGGATTCAATTTTAGAGAGTTTAAAAAGTGAGCTTTGGCTTCTTCATAGTTTTTTTGTTTATGACTTTGGATGCCTTGTTCAAAATGCTCAACAGCGCTCAAGTCTTTAGCAATAACCTGTAAACTTAAAGATGAGAGAATTAAATAAATCAATAATTTCATAACTGTAAGTCTAAAAACAATTTGTTAGGATGTAAAGATTATACCAGTTCTATTGCATATTTACCGGACTCTATAGCTTTGAAGTCAGCTTTTTACAGAATCTGGTCTCATGTCGTCTGTCATTTGATTTCAGCGTAAGTTTTTTTTTGCAGTTTTGCCTTTATGCAAACTTATATTTTACCAAAATTTAACAGTGTCTTATTAGAGTTTTTTTGTTAAAGTCTTGAGCATTAACCAGTATTTAGAGAGGAAATTATGTCTGCAGAGTTAGTTGGTCAGCAATTAGATCACTCCAAAGAGATTCATCAGAAAGTTAACGAAATTGTCGAAACCGTTTTGCAAATCAATTCTCAAGTCACCGGTGTGCGACCCGCAGATGATAAATATAAAGAAAAAGCTCAACAACATGTGGATAAAGTTGGGCATAACCGTGGACGACCACTTTTTTACCCATACATTGGAACTGGCTCAGGGCAAGGGCCTTACGTTGAACTTGAAGACGGCAGTGTAAAAATTGACCTTATCAATGGCATCGGAATACATATTCTTGGCCACGCTCATCCTGAAATTCTTAAAGCGTGCGTTAAAGCGTCCGTCGCAGATATTGTCATGCAGGGGAACTTACAACCTAACAAAGAGTATTCCATTCTTGGAGAAAAACTCCTTAAACTTGCAAGTAAAAAAAGTCGATTGAGTAAGGTTTGGTTAACCACCTCTGGCTCAATGTCTAACGAAAATGCCTTGAAAGCTTGTAGGCAGTATAAATCCGCCAAAATGGTAATATCTATGGAAAATGCTTTTGCCGGGCGTTCTCAAGCGATGGCAGAGCTGACTGACAACGCAAACTACCGAGTTGGCTTGCCGGTTCACAATGAAATTCTGCGCATTCCTTTTTACGACAGAAAAGATCCAAGAAGCATTGAAACATCTTTTGAAAAATTTAAAGAGCTCGTTGGCAATCACGAAGGCGACATCAGTTGCTTTTGTTTTGAGCCTATGCAAGGTGAGGGTGGTTATAATTCAGCACCGAGAGAATACTTTATTCCGATCTTAGATTTTTGTAAAAGCAAAGGAATACCGGTCTGGGCGGATGAGGTTCAAACATTTTGCAGAACGGGCGAGTTTTTTGCCTTCGACACCTTAGATATTGCTGAGTACGTTGATGTTTGCTCTATAGCTAAAACATTACAAGCTGGTGCTACCTTATACACAGATGAACTCAATCCAAAGCCAGGGTTAGTTTCTGGAACTTTTGCCGGATCAACAGTTGCATTGTCTGCTGGTATTGCTGCTTTAACAGAGCTTGAAGATGGCTATATGGGGCCTGCAGGAAAAATTCAAAAAATTCATGATGGCTTCGTTGGAATGTTGAACGAATTGAATGAAGGTTCATGCCGAGGCTTGCTTCAGGACGCTGGAGGCATGGGCTTGATGGTAGCTGTGACAGCTCTTGATGGTTCAAAAGAAAAGATGCTTGAGCTCTTAAAAACTCTTTATAAAAACGGCCTCATGACATTTGGCTGCGGGCGTGGGCCATTTAGATTGCGATTTTTATTGCCGGCTATTTTAAATGAAGAGCACATTCAAGTTTGTAAAGACATCATCGAAAAATCAGTGTTGGAGATCAATTGATTGAACTGGCTAAGAAATTAATAGCCATTGATAGCTCTCCGACGTTCGGAACCTCGAAAATTTGTAATTTTCTTAATGAACATTTGGCTCTTGAGCAAAGTGGTATGTCAGTCGAAGTGCAAGACTCCGAAAGCCGAGGCACGGAAAATTGTAACATCATCATAAAAATCAATCAGCAGTCAAAAAAACAAGGCCTGCTCTTTGTAGCACACTTAGACACTCCAGATCCAGGCATCCACGGTTTGTGGGAAAAGAACAATGGCAACCCTTTTGAGATGTCCATTTACGGTGATTACTCATATGGACTTGGAGTTGTTGCAAAATTTAATTTCTTATCTGTACTTAAGGCAATGGAAGTTATTTTAGCAAAAAAAATAGATACACCTGTGACTCTTGTAGGGACTCATAGCGAAGAAGACGGGCTGGTTGGTGTTAAAGAATTCTTAGAGCAAGACTCTTCTAGTTATTTTGGTTCTGTTGTTTTACATCCAACGAACTTACAGCTCCTAAGCGAAGGTTTGGGTTTGTCTGTTTTTGAAATAGAAATTCCTTTCAGTGATGAAGAAAAATCTTTGCTTCATGAGTTTAATCAAAAAGACAATTCCTTTACTCAAAGTAAAGTGTTTCGTGGCCGAGCGGCGCACTCATCGACTCCAAACTTAGGTGAAAGTGCTATTCAAAAAATGTTTCATTTTTTAGAAAACATGCCCAATGTTTTGATCACATCAATGGATGGGGGAGTGCTGCACAATACTGTGCCAGAGCATTCGATTTTAGAGTTCATCACTGTTGGCAACGTCCATTCAAATACCGCTATGAAAGCTTTAGAAATTTATAAAATGTTAGAAACAGTGGAAGAAAAATTTAAAGACTATCCACATAAGAACTATCCAACGCAAGTATCAACTTTAAATGTGGGCAAGATTCGAACAGACAATCAGTCAATAAAGTTAACGACAGGTTGTCGTTTGTTACCCTCAATTCCTGAAAAAACTTATAGAAATTGGGTTTTAGATATCAAAAAGCAATGTGAAAAATTGGGTGCTGAGGTTAAATTTAGAAAACACTTTCCTTCTTTCAATCAAAACAGAGATTCCGAGTGGGTGACTCATTTGCTTGAAGTCGTCAAAGTGGATAACCTTACTCAGACTGGTCTGATTTCAGCCATGAGCTGCAGCGAGGCAAACATAATTGCCAAGCATGGCATTGCTACGGTTTTATTTGGAGCTGGGGAGGGGGCAGGTAACACTCATCAACCGAATGAGTCCATTTCATTAAAAGATGTTAAATTAGCTAGTCAATTATTTGAGCATTTGATAACTAAATCTTGCTTATGAATTTTTTAGTAAGACCAGCCAAAGAAAGCGATAAAAACAGTTTGCTAAATTTAGCAGCTCAGTTTTCGTTATTAAATTTGCCAAATGATGAAAAAAAGATCGTTGACAAAATAAAGCTCAGTGAAGAGTCCTTTGCTGGCGAGGCACCTTTAGAAACAGCAAATTATTTATTTGTGTGTGAGGACATTGAAAATAAGTGGGTCATCGGAAGCTCACAAATTAAAGCGCAGCACGGCAGTGAAAAAAACCCGACCTACAGTTTTGAACTCAAGAAAAAAGAAAAATTTAGTAAATCTTTAGGGGTAGGCTTCATTCACCAAGTATTAAAATTAAAGATTACAACCGAGGGTCCAACAGAGTTGGGTGGTTTGGTCGTTCACAGAGATTTTAGAAGTCGCCCTGAAAAGGTGGGCAAATTAACTAGCTTTGCTCGTTTTCTTTATATCGGGATGAACTCAAGTAAGTTCAAGCAAGAGCTTCACTCCGAGATGGCGCCACCTCTTACTAAAGACGGTCGCAGTGAGTTCTGGGAGTCTCTCGGGCGACGCTTTACAGGAATGCCTTATTGGGAAGCGGATGCTTTAAGTCATCGCAACAAAGAGTTCATTCAAAGTTTATTTCCAAAAGAAGAGATTTACCTAGCTTTGTTAGACCCAAAAGCACGTCTTGTGATAGGACGCGTGAGTGAGCAAACATCAGGTGCTTTGCATCTATTAAATAAACTGGGTTTTGTCGAAAAAAACGAAGTGGACCCTTTTGATGGGGGGCCTCACCTAAAAGCTATGCAAGAAGACACAACCCTTATAAAAAACGGACATACTTGTCAGGTGGATTTCAATATTAAGCTTGAAGACGGCTTTGATAAGTTTGGTTACATGGGAATTAACACTGCAAATGGTCCTATCTTTTTTCAATCAGCTTATCGACAATCAGGTGACAAAGTTTTATTACCAGATCCTGTATCTATGAGGTTAGGCATCGCTGACCAGCAAGATATTTTTGTGACCTATCAACTATAAATTTCGATGAGAGTTTTGTTCTGTAGTGAGAAAAAGGTGCGTTATAAAAAAGTCTCTAGTGTTTTTATCTAGATGCAGTGTAAAATGGCCATTGAATTTTCAGCTTTCGAGGGATCTATGGCAACATCACAAATTAATTTTCTTGGAAACTATATCAATGGTGAGTTTATCAAAACTCAGAAATCGGACGAATCTTGGCAGGTAGTCTCTCCTGCAGACACTAGCGATGAAGTGATAGCTATTGAGACAAGTTACACGCATGTCGATCAAGCTTGCGAAGCAGCTTTCAATGCCTATAAAAAATGGCGCTTCACTAGTCTTGATGAACGTAAGAACGCACTCATGAGGTTGCAGGAAGTTTATTTAGCTAACAGTGAAAAGATGGCCAGCATTATTTCGAGAGAAACAGGTAAGCCGACATGGGAAGCCATGACCGAAGCCAAGGCTTTGGCTGGTAAAATTAAAATCACCATCGAACATTCTTTAAAACTTGTTGAAGAAGGCCGAATTGAAAATGCTCTTCCAAATACGGACGGAGTGATTCGTTATAAATCTAGGGGAGTCATGGCAGTTGTTGGCCCGTTTAACTTTCCAGCACACTTACCTAACGGGCATATTGTACCGGCATTACTAACGGGCAATACCGTTGTGTTTAAACCTTCAGATAAAACTCCAGCTGTGGCTCAATTCATGGCTGAGATGTTTCATGAGGCTGGGTTTCCAGAAGGCGTATTCAACTTAGTACAAGGGCTCGGCGAAACCGGCAAGCGTTTAGTCGGTCACAAATTAGTGAGTGGTGTGTTATTTACGGGCTCTTATGATGTTGGCCTTCGTATCAAACAAGAAACAATCAATCAGTACTGGAAAATTTTAGCTCTTGAAATGGGTGGTAAAAACACGACGATTGTATGGGATGATGCCGATCTTAAAAAAGGAATTTACGACACTTTGATTGGCAGTTTTTTAACGGCAGGTCAGAGGTGCTCTTGTACAAGTAAACTTGTTTTGCATGAAAGCATTTATGATGAGTTTGTTGAAAAATTTCATGCAGCCGCCAAAAAAATAAAAGTGGACCACTGGTCAAACAGTCCGTTTATGGGCCCACTCATTAGCAAAGATTCTCTCGATAAATACGTGCGTTTTCAAGAAATTGCAGGACGAGAAGGAGCTGAGAGCTTAATGCGTGGAAAAGCTTTAGCACCGAGTGGTTACAATGGTTATTACGTATCACCGAGTATTAATTTGGTCAGCCAGTTTGATCCAGCTTCGGTTTATCAAAAAAGTGAAATTTTTGGACCGAATGTAGCTGTTTACAAAGTAAAGGAGCTCGAAGAAGCCACAGAAATTACCAATGCTTCTGGGTTTGGTCTTGCCATGTCTGTGTTTACTAAAGACAGAGCTATTTACGAGCAACTCTTGGTAGAGGCACAAGTGGGTTTACTCAATTGGAACAGAACCACCAATGGTGCAAGTTCAAGGTTACCGTTTGGAGGTATGGGCAAATCAGGCAATGATCGACCATCAGCTCACTTTGCCGTGAACTATTGTACGTCACCGATAGCAAGCCTGGAAGATCGCAATGACTTTGATCCAAATGCCGTTTTGCCGGGGATAGAGTATAGCTAGTTTCTGTTCATAGAAGCTATTGTTTAATTAGGTCAGTGAATTTAATTTTAGTAATTATTCCAGATAAAATTAAGAGGTCGTCTTGAAACATTTATTGTTAATTACATTTGTTTTTATAATTGGTTTGTGTGGTTATTTTTATCTTGGCTTTCAGAGTTTGAAAACACCATTCAGCCCTCAGGGGGGTGAGTATGTGTACGAGCTTAGAAAGGGAGCTAGTTTTAACTCAGTATTGAAAGACTTGGCGGGTGTTGGTTTTCTTGAAGACTCACCCATAATTAAATTATACACAAGGTACACGAAGTATAATTCAAGACTCAAAGCTGGAACTTATAAGTTAACGTCTGCAATGTCTCAGCTATCAATCTTGGAAGAGTTGACCAAGGGTAAGTCTATTGATGAAAAAATCACTTTTCAAGAAGGCTTGAATATAAATGACATCGCAGAATTAATAGCTAAAAATTCTATTGCAAGTAAAAAAGAAGCCCTTGATCTCTTGCGAGATAAAAAATTAGTCAAAGAGCTAACGGGTTTAGATTTGCCAAGTTTTGAAGGCTATTTGTTTCCTGAAACTTACTTTATAAATAAGAGCACAACTCTTCTTGGCTTAGTTAAAAAAATGGTGAAAAATTTTGAGGTCAACTATCAAAAAAGTTTAGAAGGGGCTCAGTTAAAATTGGATAAAAGAACTCATATTGTTCTTGCCAGTATGATAGAAAAAGAAACGGGTGCCGCCGAAGAAAGACCATTGATTTCTTCAGTTTTTCATAATCGCATTAAGAAAAATATGAAGTTTCAGAGCGACCCGACCATTCTTTATGGCATGTTTGATAAAACAGGTGTTTTTCCAACCAACATTCGCAAAAAAGACATTCTAGAAAAAACTAGGTACAACACTTATGCTATAAAAGGGCTCCCGTATGGGCCGATTGCAAATCCAGGCCTAGAATCTCTGAAGGCGGCTTTAAATCCTGTAAAGTCTAATAAACTCTACTTTGTTAGTAGAAACGATGGCACCCATGTGTTTTCAGCTACTTTGGCAGAGCATGAGCGAGCGGTTAGAAAGTGGCAGATTGAATATTTTCGTAAGAAAAGAAATAAGTAAATATTTTTATTAGAAAAGTAATTCATTCATTAGTGTTTACTTCATTTTAAAAAAGTTGTTTAAAATTAAAAATAAACTGCATTTATTTTAAATCTGAAAACTCATATTTGAGTTGGGTCTAGTAAAGTTGGTTATATCTAAAATTTTGTAATAACTAGTGTTAAAGTTAATTTATATGTTTTTTCAATTTTTTAGAATTTTTCTAATATTACAAGTTTGTTTATTTTCTTTAGAAGCTTTTAGCGAGTCAGCTCTTTTTTTTCAAAATTTATCTAAGAAAATTAACAAAAACCCTTCAATGGCAGCAAAAATATGTAATAAACGGTTGGCATTTGAAATTTCTGACAAGAGATTTAAATATCTAAATAAGACATATCAAAAAAAGAAATTAGACCCAAAAAGAACATTATTTTTTGAAAAGCTAATTAGTTTTTGTGTTAACGAAGTAATGCCAAAATCTTACAAAAAAGACAGAATAACATTTAGAGAAAATCTAGTGAAATTTGTAGGTGGAATTATATCTCGGAGACTATTAAATTATGACAAGGCTTTCCTGGTTGCTATAAATTACATATACTCCAAAAATGATAATTTTGTGAAGCAAGCAAATAACAATATACTAAAGAGTTTAACTAAACTTACCAACTTAAATGATTTTACAAAAGTGTATAAAGTTTATTTAACAAGTATACTTGAAAAAATTATTCTACAAGGCAATTTAAATATTTCTAATAAATTTATCGACTTGATAAAATTTAAAAACAGAGAATCAAAAGAAATAAAACTTGATTTAGAAATGACAACAGCGAGATTACTGACATTGCATGGTAAATTTTTAGAAAGTAAATCTTTGTATGAAAAAATTTTAAAAGATAATGAAAAGACAAATAATAGATCTGTTCTTATAGCTAAGATTGAATATGCTTCAACTTTAAGAAGCCTTGAAAAGAATAAAGAGTCTATGAAGGTTATGCTGTCAATAGAGTCTGGCTTAGAGTCCAATGCAAGTGATGCCTTAAAGGCATGGTTTTTTTTAGAAAAATCGCAACTTGATTTTGAAGTAAATAAAAATTTTAAATCTGCAAATAAATTACTTAAAAAATCTGAAAATTTTTATTTAAAATCCAAAAGAACTAAGAATTTATATTTTGTACATTTAAAAAGAGCAGAGTTTTTTAGAAGGCTTGGTAGCTATAGAGAATCAAAAAGTGAGCTTAAAAATGCTGCAAGTTATCTAAAGAATTATCAAAATAGTCCCATGTATTTATTTGAGTACTACTACCAATTAGCGATTACAGATTTTTATTTGAAAAAACTAAATGCTTTAAGTAAAACAATAAATAAAATTAATGGAATCATGTTTTTAACAGCTGAAGCATCTAAGTACAGTGCGTTGCTTGCTCCCTTAAAGGCTTTCTTAAAGAATGATAAATCATTGTTGTCTGCTGCTATAAAGCAGAAGAATAAGTATCAACAAAACCCATTAAAAAATAGAGATATTGATAGGTGTTTAGATCAAAATTAAGTTATTACATCTATTGAGAGAAGTTCTTTAGATGAGCATATATATTGTGAACTTCCTTTTTGTTTTACTTTTAAACCATACTTTTCAGATAAAAACTGCAAATGTGATAAATAGGCATCTCTATTTTTATATTGTACACGAGAGATGATGTTTCCGGTTTTATTGCAAATTTTCATGAAAACTCTTTTCCTCTGAGTCAGTAGGTTGGGCTTATCGAAGGAATCTTCATCAATTGAGTTACATTCACTATGTGCATTCCAAAAATCATTGATATTTGTATAACTTATATTAGGGTGCTTAAGAGATTGAAATTGTGTATCAACAGTTATTACTTCAGAAGAGTTAAATCTAAAAAAACCTATGATTCCACTAAGTGAAACTGTAGATGTGCCAAAGATAATATTTTTTATGAACTTTCTTCTAAGGAAATAATGATTTTTTAGCAAATTGACTCCATATAATTTCTCCAGAAAGCATTACAACACAGTGCTCATCCATATTGCCTTATTTACCTAATAAAACTATAATTAATTATAACTTTAACATCTTACATGTCATGAGAAAAGTCTATACACTACAACTTTCAGATTTTTATCCATCTGCAACTCTACCACAAGCAATGGGGAGTTTACTTGGGTATGTGTTTCAAAATGAATCAATAAAAAAAAATTTTGAGGTCTGCCGTACCTTCTGGGAAAACGAGACTTTTGACCAGATTATCAAGGAAATTGAGGGCCCAGATGTTTTACTTTGTAGTTGTTATGTTTGGAATTGGGATCGTACCTATCAGGTTATAAAATTTATTCGAAAGCATTATCCTAGTTGCTTAATAATTATAGGAGGGCCAGAGCCGGAATATACTTCTAATTGGTTATGTGCTCACCCTGAGGTGGATTTACTAATTCCTTATTATGGCGAAAGTGTCTTAGAGTCAGTACTTGTAGAGAGCTTAATGGAATGTGAATATAGCAAGCTTCCTGGTGTTATAACTAAAAAATCAATGCCTCAACAATTCCCTAAGCCAAATTTTGATAAAATGGTTAGTCCATTTTTAAATGGTTTTTTTGAAAATTTACTAAATAACAAACGAAGCGAGACGACATCAATTAGAGCTGTATTTGAAAGCAATCGCGGATGTCCGTTCTCATGTACTTTTTGTGATGTTGGCGCTAGCATATACACAAAAGTAAATAGATTTGAACTTCAAAAGTGCTTTGATGAACTAGAGTGGATGGTACAAAACGGAGTTGATGCTATAGACGTTGCAGATGCTAATTTTGGAATTTTATCTAGAGATGAAGATATTGTTAATAAAATGATAGAATTGAAAAAGAAGTATAATTGGCAAGGTCGATTTTTACCTACATGGAGCAAGGTAAAAGGAGACAGGGTCCTTAGGATAGCTAAAAATATTATTCATAATAAGTTAGATAGTGTGTTTGGATTAAGTCTGCAGTCATTGTCACCAGAGGTTTTATTCAAAATTAAAAGAAAAAATGCATTTAATTTGTCAGATCTTAGTGCCATTATTTCAGATTTAAGTGAAAATAATGTGCCTGTTTATACAGAAGTAATTTTTCCTCTTCCTGGAGAAACTATAGATAGTTTTTTGAGTGGTATTCACTCTGTTTTAGACATGAAAAACGTATTTGATAAATTTCAAGTTAATCAATTGAGTAAATATAATAATGCAGAAATCGCATCAGTAGATCAGACTAAAAAATTTGGAATTGAGTGGAAAAAAATAAACGGGTTTACCAGGCATTATTATGGAGATAATTCTAAAGATATTATTGCTGTAAAAACAGAAGATATTAATAAGGAAGACGTCTTTGAAGGACTATTTTATGTGAAGTGCTTTATAATACCATTATACTTTTATGGAACTGTTCGTAGTATTGCAGACCATTTACTTAAGTTTCATGGTTTGTTACGTTCACAATTTTTTAAAACATTATACAAGAACCTTGAATCAGAACCTTGGTTTATAAAATTTAAAAATGCTCAAAGAGATCACTATTTTTCTGCTATAGAAGGAAAAGTTCAATTTGGGCAAATATTAACTAAGGATCCATTAGATTTTTTTCCTGAATTTTCAATAGCTCATCAATTTTATTTAAAGAGCCCTTTATTTGATAAGTTGGAGGAGATATATCCAGAGCATAGGCAAGCCATTATTTTTTCAAAAAATTCTTTATGGACTAATAAAGCAGATGAGGTGTTTCAGAACATAAAATTTGGCCAAAAAGAAGAAACATGGCGTTTTGTAGATAATAGAGTTATGGATAAAGATAGTTACTTTAGGGAATTGTATATCTCAGGCAGGTTTGATCAACGCTGGAGAAAGAAATTAATTGAAAGAGTTAAATCATGATAGCTCAAATAAAAAAGATGTACATTGATTTAGACAGATATTTGCCACTACATACTTTGCCAAACAATATTGTTGAAGCTATAGGTGAAAGCTATGATCTCATAAAGCAGAACACATGGCAAAAAACTACAAAACTAAATGGAGATGTTTCAAACTGTAATTGGCAGAGTAAAGAGTCAAGGGCCAAAGAGTCTTCACAATTTTTTGAAATTGAAGTTAAAAATAGAACTGTTGCACCAATGTGGATCTTAGATTTATCTATAGATTTAAATAAAAATAGTAAAAATTTATATGACAGTATCGAAAACTCTTCTGAAGACTGGGATAATATTTATTTTAGGAAAGATTTACCTACAGCCTGGGATCCTTTTTTAGAATGGGTACGTAGTTTGTACTGTTTTAATCAAATAGGAAGAACGAGTTTGCTGTTGACTCGCCCAGGTGTTCCCCCTCAATACCATAGAGATATTGGTGTAGGTGATGAGAGTTATAAGCCATATTCGCATAGACAAGAGTTTATATGGTTAAAAATTACAGATGAAAAAACACTTTTTATTCTTGATGAGAATCGAAATCCTACTCAAGTAGAAAGTAGATCTGCCTTTTTTAACCATCACAATTGGCACGGTTCTCATAAGTCGTTACCATATTGGTCCTTTAGTTTTAAAATAGAAGGAGTATTTAGCGAAAAATTTCGTAAGGATCTTAATTTAGATGGAATAAGTAGCTATGGTTAGCCATAATCAAACTGTTCCATTGATACTTGGGTTCAATGGAAGTCATGATGGCTCTGTAGCGCTATTAAAGGGTGGAAAAATTCTTGGAACAATGAGTTGTGAACGTATAACTCGAAAAAAAAAAGATGGAAATGGTAATCAAAAATTTCTAATAGATAGATTATTAAGTAGGTTTTCTACTTCAATTGAAGATATAGATTATATAGCATTCTGTGATGACTATTTAAATTTAGATACGTCATATTTGAAAATCATTGATCAAGATGGATTAAATCTACCTAGAAGTAATATTTATGGGACTCTAAAGCCTGACCACCAAAAAACTAATTCACATCAAACATTATCTTTAAAAATTGATGATCGTAGTATTCCTTGTTACTTTGTTAATCACCATCTTGGACACATTGCGTATTCATTTTTTACTTCTAATTTTGATAAATCACTTTGTTTGAGTTTAGATGGCTCTCCTTCAGAGTATTCGATGTTTGCTAAAGCAGAGAATAATTCGATTTATAAAGAGTCTGTGAATCACCTTAAGACTAGCTTAGTATATGATTGGTTTACATATTATACTCTAGGCAATCCTCTTTTTAAGGCTGGTTCCATGATGGGTTTAGCATCTCATGGAGAACCTTCAGGGAAGCTTGACTTGGAGATGCTGTTAAATGACTCTATAAAAAACTCATGGAGAAGCTTAACAAACAAAGTGCCGCGAAAAGTGAAAAAGCCTCGATCTGATGTTGATAATGAGGATATTAAAATTGCTTCTACTTTGCAGTATCTTTTTGAACAGGAAATCTTAAAATACCTTTCTTCAGTGCCAATAGATTTACTTGAAAATTTTAATTATAACTTATCGCTATCTGGTGGAAGTTTTTTGAATTGTAAGTTAAATGGCAAAATTAAGGGCCAAACTAAATTCAAAAACATTTATATACCACCTGCTTGTGGAGATGATGGCCTAGCAGTAGGTGCAGCGCTCTACACTGCACATGTAATTCTAAACTTGCCAAGGCATTTACATAAACCAAGCGATGTAATGTATAGTGGTCAGGATTTCAATATCAATTCTAAATTGGGTGAGAAATATGATGAAAAATTTGTTGTTGATCAACTTTTAAATGGAAAAATTGTTGGTTTTTTTCAAGGGAAATCTGAGTTTGGTCCAAGGGCCTTAGGTAACAGATCCCTACTTGCTGATCCGAGATGCCCAAAAATGAAAGATTATCTAAATAATGTTATCAAAAAAAGAGAGTGGTTTCGACCTTATGGAGCTTCAGTTCTTCAAGAAGAAGCTTTAAATTGGTTTGCTCTTGATTGTTATGACAGCCCGTATATGCTTAAGGCTTTTTCTGTACTTAAACCAGAAGATATTCCTGCAGTAACTCATGTAGATAACACATCAAGAATTCAGACTGTTGATAAAAAAGACAATCCAAAGTTTTATAGCTTAATTAAAAGTTTTTATAAACAGAGCTCTGTACCTATGCTTTTAAATACAAGTCTTAATGATTCAGATGAACCTATAGTAGAATCTCCTGAAGACGCGATTCGGTTTTTTCATAAATCTTCTATTGATTTACTGGTACTGGAAGATAGAATGATAAAAAAAGGTGAATAAATGAGTCGTATACTTGGTTGGCATTTAGAGCTCACACGTCGCTGCTCATTAAAGTGTCCCGCTTGTCCGAGAACTTATAAAGCTGATCAAATTGCTAATTTAAGTCAAGATTTAAACTTTTCAGAATTACAATCTTTTTTTAAAAAAGAAGAGTTGAAAAAAATAAAATTTTTATTTTTTCAAGGAAACTTAGGTGAGCCTATTTTACATCCTGAATTTCACAAAATTTCAGAATACTTTTTTGATGTCCAACACCTTAGTGTCATTACTAATGGAATACAAACTCAGCAGTTTTGGACTCAAGTACTAAGTACATGGCCAGAAAACAGTCTTATCACTTTCAGTATTGATGGGCTTCAAGACACAAATTCAATTTATCGTGTTGGTGCTCCTTGGTCAAAAATACAAAATTTATTCGAAATTATTTCTCAAACAAAAAGAAAATGTAAAATAGAGTGGAAATACTTAGTTTTTGAACACAATAAACACCAGATCGAGAAAGCGTCAAAGTTAGCAAAAAAATTGGGAATTGATTCATTTAGAATACAGCAAAGTCGCTCACTAGACAAAATAACAAGTCTAGGGGGAAAAATTAAAGAAGTAAAATTTAATGAGTTTGATCCACATATAACCTCAGATGAAGTGTCTAAAAAAATAATTATTCCTTTTTGTAAAACGTTAGACCTTCATTACATAGATGCTAACGGGCATTATTACCCTTGTTGTTGGTGGTCCGGGCACTATGAAGAAAACAATAAACATAATGATAATTGGGATTCGCCTCATATTTCTGAAATGAACATCGACCAAGCCTATTTTTTGTTTAACAAGTTTACACAAGTATTTGATGATGCAGACCAGGCTCCTTCTGTTTGTCAGAAAAACTGTTCAAAAACTCATGCAAATTTATCACCATTAAAAACTCCAAACTCACAGGTTAATAGAAAATTTTTGAGTAGTAAAAAGCCAACATGGGAGTAACTTATAAACACAGGTTTATTATAAAAGTTATTTAAATAATGCCAAAGCCATAAAGTCTTTCTAAGCAAGACCAACATTTTTTACAATGAACTATATTAGTTGATTTAATTTTATTACATGTTCTTGTTAGTGGAAATAAATCAGACAAAAGGTTGTTGTGACTATAAAAAATTGCAATTTCTTTTTTGTCTAGATTTACAAACGGAGTATAGATGGGTCCATCCCAAATTATTTGAAACTTACCGATACGGTTTTCAATGGGTCCTTGTCCTTCAGGGGGGCAAAAGTCGTCTGTCTTGGGGAAATGTATTGCACCTGATGCTATCATGTTTACTTTTTTTAACTTTAATAACTCCTTTTCTATATCCCTCATTTTAGGTATAAGATCATTCCCAGACTGTACAGAATAGGTGATTAAATTAGAAAAACTAACATTTGTCCGGTCTTGTATTTTTTTAATAATTTTTTTAACTATATTAATTTGATAATTAAATTCATTCACTTCGATCACAATAGGAACTAGCTTTAGTTTAAGATTTGCTAGATGAGAAAATTTAGCTAAAGCAAAGGCAACTAAAGTACTGTCTGTTCCTCCACTCATTTTAATGCCAACCGTTTTTGTGTGCTCTGGAAATGTATCAGCTATAAGTTGTAACATTTTATTATCAGCGAATAGATCTTTCACTTAAAGCTAGGACCCTTTAATATAGCCAGCAACGGCAGTTTCAGCAGCAACTTGAGGAGATGCTAAATATATTGAAGATTTGGGGTTACCCATTCTTCCAACAAAATTGCGATTGATAGTTGCTAAACAATTTTCATTAGATCGTGTAACGCCACCATGCACACCATAACAAGCTTTACACCCAGGAGACTCAATAGCTACACCTTGTTCCATTAGGTTTTGTGCAATTTTGAGTTGAAATAATTCTTTATATATTTCAATTGTCGCTGGGACAACAATTGTTGTGACTTTTTCGTTTACACTTCTTCCTTTTAAAGAGTTATAAAAATTTTTGATGTCGTCAAGTTTTCCGCCTGTACAGCTTCCTACATAGACTTGATGAATTTGGATATTATTAGCTTTAGAAACTGGACCTACATTATCTGGTCTGTGAGGCTTAGCAATCATTTGCTCGAGATTGTCCAAATTAATTTCGATAGTTTTAGAATATGTATACCCACAATCAGTAGAAACTTCTTCAATTGATTGATTATTTTCTGTTAAGAACTTACGAGTTTCTTGATTGAGTGACATTATGCTATTTGTGGCACCTGCTTCGACAGACATATTACAAAGTGTTGATCGCTCATCCATACTCATGTGCTCAAGAGCTTCTCCCTCCCACTCTAGACTGCAATACTTAGCACCATCTAGTTTAAGTTGTCCGACTAGATATAAAATCAGGTCTTTTGCACCAACGTCTTTTTTAAACTGTCCTTGGAGTGAAATTTTAATTGTTTCAGGCACACGAAACCATGCCTTACCTAAACCTAAAGCAACTGCCATATCAAATACGCCAACTCCAGTTGCAAAACAATTATATGAACCACAAGTGACTGTATGAGAGTCGGTGCCCACAATAATCTCACCCGGCAGAGCTAATTTTTTTTCCATAATTAGTATATGGCAGACACCATAATTTTTTCCGTATGGAAAATAATGCTTTATTTTTTGTTCATCGACAAATGATTGCATAATTTGAATCATTTGTGTGGCCTCTATACATTTAGCAGGTACCAAGTGATCCTGAAAAAATGCTATCTTTTCAGGATTCCAAACTTTTCCATTTTTTCCAAAAGTATCATAGAATTTATTAGTTAAAACTGCCATTACAGGATCATGTGCAAAAGCAAGATCTAAATCAGCAACAATATGATCACCTGGTTTCACAAAACTTTTTTTTGAATGTGATGACAATATTTTTTGGGTCATACTCATTTTTAAAGACAATCAAAACCTCCTTGTTTGATAACAAGTTCACTTAAGCCACCAACTTGGTAGATAGAATCTAATACACCTAAACTCCCAAATGTATAGTCGATGTCTTTTAGATGAAAAAGGCGTTGTTCAAAATTAACATGAGCCTTGAGTCCATGAACACTTTCATCAAAGTTGTGTTTCATTTCTAAAGGGTAAATTTGTCCTAGGTTTATACAATTACGAAAAAAAATACGTGCAAAAGATTTCGCAACAATAACTTTAACACCAGCAGCAGCAAGAGCGAGTGGGGCGGTTTCGCGGCTAGAGCCACATCCAAAATCTTCACCAGCGACTATGATTTGAAATTTAGATTTACCTGTTAATTTATCAACAAAAGGCTCTAATCCGTCATAATCGATCAATGCTATTTTAGCGAGTTTTTCATCTTCATATATTGGGTCATAACGCCCAGGAGCCATTACATCTGTGTTTGTATAATCTCGGCAGTAAAAGACGTTACCACTTTTAATATTATCCATGTTTTGTCCTTTGATTAATCCAAAGTAAAATTTCACTATCTTGCATGACTCTATCTTGTTTCTTTATCCAAGAAAATAGTGATTCTACAAGACAAGGTTCGTATGTAAAACCTAAATCAATAATTTTTTCTTTACACATTCGCCTCCCACTTTGTGGTCCAAGCTTGAATTTAACTTTCTTTTGTACCTGTTCATAGTTGAATGGAGTGTAAACTGCTTCATTTTTGTTACTCTGTTTTCTTGCTTTAATTAATGCAGCGCCATGAGTTCCTACTTGTGTTTGATAACAATATTCACCAATCAAAGGAGAGTATTTACTAACGTTATAATCAAATTTATTCATTAAAAACGTGCAACACTCTATTGCTGTTAATAAATCAAATTTATATCCAAATCTTTCATTTAAGATTAAAATTAACTGCTCGAGTGGTAAATTACCAGCTCTTTCACCAACTCCTGTGAATGTGCCACTAATGATATCTGCACCAGACTGCCATGCTGCTAGTGAGTTAGCTGTTGCTAACCCAAAGTCATTGTGACCATGCCAACCAAGCTTCTCACTAGGTGGTCTATTTTGTTTAAAAGTTGAAACCAACTTAGTTACGTCGCTTGGCAGGCATATGCCGAGTGAATCACATAAAAATAAGCTGTAAAATTCAAACCCAGATAGTGAGTTTAATATATTCTCAAGCTCCAGTGGCTTTACTCTAGAGATTCCTTCTAAGTTTAATGATACATATTGTACTTGAAAAGGTTGTAGTTTTTCAAAAACTTGTTTCAGTCGAACAACAATTTCCTCTAAAGACCAATTCTCTAGCTTAAGCCGCTCGTTATCTACTGATATAAAATATGAAACTCCTAATTTTTTATGCTCTGTTGTTTTTTTTAACTTTAAAAACTGGTTGGTGCTATCTAATCTTAATCGAGTTAAAACCCAAGGAATGGCATTGGAATTATTTTCAATCATTTTTTTTAATAAAACTCTTATACATTCAAATTCAGTGCTAGAAATTTCTGGAAAACCACAGATAAAATGATCTACACCGAGTCGATCAAGATTTTGTACAAAAGTGAACCTATCTTTAGCAGAAAGAGTGCGCCCATGTAGGCTTTGAGCTCCTTCGCGAAGGGAATCATCTTCAAGTTCAATTCTGTTTTTTTTATTTATTTTTGTATTCATATGAATCTACCTTTGCTAACTTTTGAAACTCCTTCATTGCCGATAAAAAAATAGTATTGTTTTCTTTTGTTGATGTTGAAACTCTAATCAAGCCATATTCGTTGAAGTCAGCAACAAAAATATTTTTATTTTTTAGGAACTTAAGAAGATTATTTGCATTGGTGCATGAGTTCAGATCAATGCAGAAAAAATAAGTTTCAGAAGTAGGTACTGTAAACCCTATTTTTTTTAGTTCGTTTTGTAGAAATAGACATTTTTTTTTCAATTCAGCTAGAAAGATATCAAAAGTACTCTTGTTTTTTAATATTTCAATTGCACAGTAAATAGCTAGATTAGATACAGGGTAGTCTAGGCTTCGTTTATTAAGTTCATGAATTTTATCTTGTGATGTTATGATATACCCTAACCTTAATCCAGGTATAGCATACGATTTACTGAATGTTCTAACAATAAAGAGATTAGAATTCATAGCTAATAAAGAAGTCAGACTTTTTTTATGACAACATTCGATGTATGACTCATCAATGAGGACTTTTGCTTTAGTTTTTAAAATAAATTGTTCAATATTATCAGCAATTACACCGGTTGGATTATCAGGTCTGCATATAAAAATAATATCTTCTGTGGTTGCAGTTTTAAGTATTTCAACAATATTAGAAGGAGAGTAAAATCTGCGACAAATATTATGAATTTCCGCTATTTTTTGAAAGCCTTTATATGAAGGAGCTGGTAAATAAAAAAAATTTTGCTTAAAAGATTTGAAAACAAGCTCTAAAGCTCCATCTGCACCTAACGTAAGAGTAATATTATCGGGGTTGACTTGATTATATGATGCAATGTTATTAATTAGCGTCTGTTTATGTTGTGTGTTGTAAAATTTTGTTGCAATAGTTCCGGCATCTAATTTTAAAATACCATCAATAGAATAAGGTACTTCATTTAAATCCATATATACAGGTGATGAGTTAAATTTTGTCAAATTAAGTTTCTTTATGCTTTAATTCACAAAAAAGGCGCCACATAGGAGGTCTATAACAACCACAATCATCATACTGCATTTTGCCTGTAGATAATCCGCAAAAATCTGCAATAGTTTCTAACGCTTCTTCTGTCCAATTAAAGTATTGGTTATATTTCCATTGCCTGTCATAAAAGTAAAATGCATTATTTCTGAATGCATCTTCAAGATCACCAGCTTTCCAAGTATGTGCTCTATTTGCATCTTTTTGGAAAACTTTATAATAATTGTGAACATGACTCCAATAACAAACTCCATTTTCAGCTAGACATTCTTTAATCTTTCTCATGTTTTTTACTTGAAGATCAAAGGTGTACCAATTCATTGGACCAAAACAGATTATGATGTCGTATTTTTGTGGAGGCTCAAAGTCTTCAATTCGACACAAATAATCAACACCATTTATGTAAGGGTCTACACCGGTAACATTTTTCAAGTGCTTTTTATATAGATTATAGCCACAACCAAGGTCTAAGATTTGTAAATCTGGGTTTTTTAATTGTAGTTTTTTTATTTTATCTATTAAATTTTTTCCACGGATTTGCCATTTATGCTCTATATCATTTATTTTTTCACCTTTGAAATTTTCTACATTGATAAGTCCGTTATATGTTCCATTTTCACTTTGAAAATAATTTTTTGTATATTGATAGTCTAACTCTGCAACAAGCTCCTTGATAGTTTGGCAATCTCGAGGTGCTTTGACACTGTATTGATTGCCACGAATGTTCATAAAAAGTTCATCTTCGAGTGCTTTGTAAAATTTATCGTTGAGTGGCAAATCAGAAATTTTACTATCTGGCTCAAGAGGCCATCCGAACAAGGAATTGACTAATTTAAAGATATTCATATTTATCGGATTGTTATATTTCATAAGAAACCTCATTAGATAAAGCTCTCTGGCTCTTTCTACCATACCAATATACATTTAAAGCATGATCTCTGTAATCACTATATTTCTTTGTTTTCACCTTAATTTTAGTTTCTTTAGCGATAAGTTCAGATTGAATACTAAAATATTTAAGCCAATCATGCTGTAGTGTTGTTGATATTTGCTCCTCAGACTCTGGTTTTTCTAGAAGAAGATGGTTAAAATTCATAATGTCTTCAATAACTTTAGAATTGATATGCCATGATCTTTGAATACTACAAAATTTAATAATATCAGCTTTAAACTCGTTATATTGTTTTAATGCAGCCATTGCTGATGCGGCTTGATCAGACCAATACATATCGGTATCACCAAAAATTTTTCGTCCCCAAGGTCTTAATTCAAAAAGTGTTTGCTTTAAAAGCTTTGTCGAAATGTTGTATTCTTGGTTTAAAAAACCATGACTTGATTTTATATAATGCAAAAGTGATTCAAAAAATTTCCCCCGACTTACTATTTTTTGATCATTTAGAAATTCTACAAGATGGTAACAAAGTCTGTGATAATAATAAGCACCAACAACAGTTTTCCCAAAATAATAAGAGTCTATCCAGTCATTTAAGCTCATGGTGTCACTGCTATAACAGATGTATTCTCTTTCTTCTGGTGATTCTGTACCAAAACAAAACCCTTGTGCCGGGCTCCTGGTTTTTGTGTATTTTAATCCAAATTTATTTTTGTACTCTGAATTTGAAAAAGGAGTATTTGGTACAATTGAAAGTGGATGAATTAAGAGGGTCCCTTTGTAGCTTTGATCTAGAAGCCAGCTAATTCCATTAATCCAAGTTTTTTTAGACTCCATAGGAAGCCCTAGTATTAACTCAACATAGCTCTCATAGTTTTTATCAGAATATGATTTAAGTTTTGATGTTAAATGTTCAGGTTTTTCATTCCAGCGCTTAATTGCTTTCTGAACATCAGAGTTAAAGCTTTGAAGAGAAACAGAGATACCTCTTTTTAAACCATTATTAATTAAAAGGTCTTGAATTTTTTCGACATGTTTTGGTTGATTCTTAGCAGATGTAAAATTAAAGCTACGTGGACTACCTGTCTCTTGTCTTAGCTTACAAACATGTTGGATAATTTCGACATCTCTTTTAAAAATACCAAAGTTAGAATCAGCACATTCTATATATTCAATTTGATTTTTTGATGCCCAATTGATTTCTTCTTTCACTCTTTCCAGGTCAAAACATCTAAGCTTGGTGTAAAAGCTATCCTGCATATCGCAAAACGTGCAAGTGTAAGGACAGCCCCTGTTAGTCTCTATAATCATGTTGAATATACCAGGATCATTTTCAGAAATTAGTTTATCAAAAAAACCATTTAAATAAGGGCTAGGTATGTCATTAATATTTTTTTGAGCTTTTCTTTTAAGTTGTTTGGGTGCTCCTTTGAACATCAAGCCTTCAATACTTTTATACTCAGGGTCAGGTTTATTCAGTTCTTGAAGTAATTCAGCAAATTGTAATTCACCTTCATAAGTAACAATGAAGTCAACATACGGGAACTCATCAAAGAAGCTTAACTCATATGGGACTTGAGGGCCGCCCATTACAATCTTGGCTTCAGGCCATTTATTTTTAACCCTTTTAGCAAATTTTTTTGAAACCTCCCAGTTCCAAACGTAAGTACTGATTCCAACAACAAATGGTGAGTTCATCTTTTCTATATATTCATCAATTTGATCTCGGAAAATAAAAACACCATCTAAGCAATAAGAAGATGTAATGTCTTGAACTGTAGAGCAGTAACTCCATAAGTAACCTAAAGGCAAAGGTAGAAAAAATTTTTCTGAAATTTTATTTTGAATTTGCATGAGATAGATATTCTTTTTTTTATTATTGGTCATAGAAGTTACTTCCTCACCTTAATATATTTATTACTTGCATTTACTTTCCAATCGATTATTGAACCATCAAGCCATCCTTTAAGAAAATCTTGATAACTTATATTTCTCCACCATATTGTAAGTAGACATCGCTCAAAATCACTTTCATTAATGACTCCATGTATTTTTTGTGGATTGAATAAAAGGGCAGTAGGTTTATTAGTAATAGGACTTATTTCAGAATGATAAAATCGCGTGACCTCAGTTTCTTTATCAAAATTCTCAAACCATAAGATTGGAGAGTCTTTAAAATTACCTGTAACGGGTATGTTCAAGGCGACAGGTCTGTTCCTATCCACATGAGGTGGGATTCCTGGGGGAGGTGTTCGAGTAAATAACACATCACCAAAATTAATTTTTATATTAAATAAATTATAGAGCTCATGAAACCACTCAGTTCTAGGAAATGACGTGCACTCAGTCCTAGCGGTTCCGTACTCCTCTTGAACTGTCCAGCGTAATTTACCACAGTCAAAGACATACCAATTATCAGTAGGTAAAACTGTTTCTACAAATTTTTGTAAGTACTCTTGGCAAAAGTCAAGTTGATCAAGTGTTGAAAAGTACTGATTAGACTCGGCCATGATTCTCTTTTGTTTTGGAAAATTGATACCAAGTATTTTGATTCTTTTCTAAAAAATCTAGTATTGATTCAGGGTTCGTTTCTGTAAAGCAAGTGTGTGGGTCATGAGTAAAGTCTTCGTAGAAGATTTTTTTTATTAAGCAGTTCTCAAGTATCATAACGTATCGATGACTTCGGTGGCCAAATCCTTCGTTGGTCATATCTACGCAAAAACCAATAGACTTAGCCCACTCAGCATTTCCATCAGGCAATCCTTTAAGATTTTTAATACCTAAACTTCTGAACCAATTGTTAAGGACATAGCCATCGTTTGTAGTTGTCACAAATATGTCTTGAATACCTAATTCAACAAACTTATTAAAATGGTAATCATACCCTGGGATCATTGATGAAGGGTAGTCAGACCAAAAAGCGCCAGGTGCACCTACGATGAGTATTCTTTTATCTTTAAAATTTTCAAGTGAATTGAAGGTTTCAAAATTTGCACCATCTTTTATGTAAAATTGAACATTTGGTATTTGGTCACCATTTTTTAATATTTTTATAGCATTCATAATTACCCTATCATCAAAAGCCAATACTCTTTGCAGCTTGAGGTATGTAATCCCCGATAAATATATTCCTATGTGTATCAATTTTTTGGATGAATTTTTTTAATCTAGGTTTTAAATGGCTTTTGTCTTCCAAATTGGCTAATAAGTTGATTATTCCTGTTATCTCTGCCAATAGGTTTATGTCTCTTTGACAGCTAATTTTGTGTTTAAGAATGTTGTAAACTCTTTCAAGTTCTATGATGACTTTCTCTGCTTCATGCTTTGTTAAAACGTCTGGCTGTTGAAACTCGGGATTAAATACCTGGAATAAGTGAAAACCAAATTTTTTGTATGGCCACATCCATTGAAAATAATCAGATAACCCCCAGACACTGTAAACACTTATACTATGCTGGAAATATAGATTTAAGTTTGAGTTGGCTGAAGTTCGTACTTTTTCCACATTTTTCAGCCAAGACTTCCATTTAGTTGGATACCTTATATACTCATTTTGCTTGCCAACCCCATCAACACTGAAGTTTATTTCAACCTCTTTGAATAAGGGGAGCATATCTATAAATTTTTTTGGAACAACAATACCATTAGTTGTTACCTGAAGCCGAATGGACTTGGAGCGTCCTGAGCTTATGATGGTTTCTAGATACTTCATCATATGGCGATTAATTAGTGGTTCACCACCAGTAAATTTCAAGTTTGTAATATTGCAAGATAAGTTTTTAAGTTCCTCCCAGAAGCTAGGGTCTTCAGCCCAATTATAATTTATATTAAAAAGCTCAGGGCTAACTTTTCCAGTTAAACCAAAGTCAAATGGGGTTTTCTTATCCCAACCTATTTGTTTCCACTCATTCAGTACCCGACTTGATGAACTAGGATCACAAAAGAGGCAAGAGGCATTGCAATTATTGCCAAGCTTTAAGTCTAAACTGGTTGGTTGATCTAAGGCTTTAGTAAATTGCCCCAACTCTTTTATAGCTCTTTCTCGATAACTTTCAGAGCCATTTTTTTCATATTTATAGCAAGCTTCACACTCTTTTATTGGGGTGCCCTCTTGATGATTTTTTCTTACCCAATTCATATAGGGGCTATTCCAATAATCCATAACACTGTGACTTGATGCTTCATATGAGTATTTGCCAGAAAAGTCTGATATTGGTCCATAGGCTTCAGACGATGAGCAGCAAAGTTTAAATTGTCCAGTTGGTGTTGTTGTAAGTTGTGCAAATGGGTAAGGACAGCTTCTTTTATTTATAAAATGCTTTGAGGGTTCACTTTTCAACTTGAAACTCATTTTTAATTTAGTAATTAAGAATAATGTTCTATCACAGAAAACTTTCGAAGTATAAATACAAACTTGATTCATTTAAGGAGATTCTTGCGTTTGCTTCGTCTTCTGCTGCTCAATGGAAAAAGGGTATAGATCAAAATGGTGTAGTATGGAATATTGAAGAGCTTCCCTTGGAATATTCAAGTTTTTCTGTACTCAAAGAAATATATGAAGCACTAAACCTCAATTTTAAACGTCCTTCGTTTTTTTTGAGCAGGGTGCCATTATCTGGACTTGGCAATCATGTAGACCATAGAAAATGGGGAAATTTAGGGTTTCCATTAACATCGGGGTTTGGGTTATCCAAAATTAACTTTCATGATCCATTTAATCAAATTGTCGAAGAATTGGTTATAAACGAACCAATTAATGGGCAATATATACCATTTATAATTAACACAAGAATGACACACTCCGTTGTTTACGAGCAGCAGCCAGTGCGCGAAAGAATTACTCTTATGCATGATCTTTTTGAATGGCCAGGACATATTTTTGAAAAAGTTGATAATGGGACACTCTTTAAAAGTGATCCTTCGATTTTTATTTAAAATATTAAATGGTCAGGTAGTTTTATATTCTCATTAATAAGGTCATTAAAATTCCTTATACTTAAATCTTTAATATTACTGTTGAGCTTTTGTAGAAAAGAAGGGTTGCTATTTTTAACTTTAAGATATGGAGATATAAGTTGATTAACTTTAGGTAGAATAAAATCCCTATTTTGGACTTTGAAACCGCGATCAAAAGAAAAAGATTTTTTGATCACCTTGCTGTTTAAGCAATGTATAATGATTTTATGATCCATTTTGCAAATTTTATTGTCTGTAAAAACTCTAATTTTTTTTGCAAAAGAGGTTTCAAAATTATTACGAACTTCATTTTTATTGATAAATAGATGAGAGTTATCTTTTAAACCAAATTCAGACAAAGAATAAGGGATACTAAACTTAGCTTCTTGAGAAGTTTTAGGATTATCAAAGTTAAGTATACTTCTGGAGTATTCAGATATGTGTACCTCTACAAGTTTTATTTGGTTTTTACAAATTTCATTCATTTTTAATATTTCTTTAAATGAAAAGATTATTGGGTCTAAACAATGGCACACAGGAAAATGCTTGGCTTTAACAAACGAAAAAGTATTTGCAGTCACCTTTGGTGTAAGGTGTGACTTTCCGTTAAACATAGCTTGAAAACCTTTTGGGCCTGTATATTGAATTGGTTTTGCCTCCATACCATTTTTTATGAGATCTGTTGCTAGTATTGCATTTGCTGCGGCTCTCCCAGCAGCTAAAAACTTTGCTTCCGTACCGAAATTCATATGCAGTCCTGAAATGAGATTTGATGTTATACCAAGGCTTCGGCTTGTTGAATCAGAGTTCAATTTGTGTAAATGACATAAAGCAAGTGTTGCTGCTAAAGATGTAAGAGTTCCAGTTCCATGCCAACCCTTTTCATAGTGGTTGGGGTTAAGTTGTTTTCCCAGAGTGATTAGTGACAAATAGCCAACACTTGCAGACATAAAGATTTCTTTAATCGTTATAGTTTTATCGTTAATTGATGAAAAAAGTGCACTAAATAAAACAGAGCTTGGGTGAGTTTCACTAATAAATTCAGAGTCATCTAACTCTAAACAATGACTAGAGAAGCCAAATAACATGGCTTTATCAGCTGTGCTATATTGATTGGTGACAGCATTATTTTTAAAAGATTGTAAAGATTGTATCAATGGTTTGGTTATTGGGGAGTTCAACCCTGCGATTAAGCAACCGAGCCAGTCTTGAAAAAATGAGAACAAAATATGTTCATTCCTTTGGTAGCACTGTTCAGCTAGCAGAAAGTGTTCTTTTATTGTTGATTTGTCCAAAACTAAAGAACTTCCCATATATTTTGTTTGCAAAAAAAATAGGTATGGTTAGCTTGAATAAGTTTAACTCTTCCCATGGGCAACAATACATTTTGTACAACTTGGTTGGCTTTTAAACTTCCGTTGTACCCATCGTAATCTGAGTTTGTTGTAAAAAATAATTTTGAAGCACCTTGTTTCTTTGCATATTTTTTTTGTACTTTAAGGAGGTGACCAAAACAAAAATCATGGTTTAAATCTTTGGAGAACTTGCCAGCCTTTCCGCGGTAGTTACGCAGAGTTACTGACCTAAAAAGTAGTCTCCAGCCGCCAGCTCCAAAATCATCACTTGGATAACAGCCACTGATTGAAATAAACTTGCCATTGTCAGAGTATGCCCACCAATGTTGATTGGGAAAAGCCCCTACTTTCATTGCCTTCTCTGATGAGTTATTTATATTTCCCTCAATACTACATTGATGGTAAAACTCATTTAAAGGGTCTTGCATGTTTTCAAAATCAACTTTTACTAGTTCAAACATTGTGGTTACGTCTCAAGAAAATTATTTTTTAATTAGTAAAAAAAACAGTAACAGAATTTATCATAAAACATTAGCAATTAGCCATGGCAGTGGAGGTCTCTCTTTGTCTGAGGTCAAGATTGCCGATTTTTTCTTGGAAAAAGGCTTTGAAATCCAACTGTTTGATCACTTTACGCCGCTCCGTATTAGCAAGTTGAATTGGGGACATACAAATGAGCTTTTGGATACATACAGTACTACATTGCTAGAGCTTATTGAAACGATGGAGTCACTTCAATGTGTGAGCAAGTATCATCTTGGCTTTAGTCTTGGAGGGTATCTAGGGATTAATAATTCTCATTTATTTAAGGGGGTGTTTTGTTGTTATCCTGGGGTCTTACCTTTCATAAAAAAACGTATTGTTGAAAATCGAGAAAAAATATACATATTTGAGGGTAGCGAAGATTCGTGGACTAAATTTCCAAATGAACTTAAAAGCTTAATTTCTAAAAGAAACTTATTAACTATTGACGGTGCTCACCATAGTTTTATGAGCTTTAATAAAGATAAAGATTGCCAAGTCTATAGTTACGAATTTGATGATCTCTTGACAGATAGGAATACTTTGGCTCAAATTCAACTAAACCACTTATCCATTGCAAAGTTTGGAACTTTTAAAAAGGTTACTAGTAAAAACAAAACTCATCATGCTGGAATGAACATAGTGTTAAATAAAATTCTTAAAGAGATAGAAAAAAATGAACAATAAGTTTATAGCAATGCAGAGACTAGCAATGATGGGCGATTGGCTTAAATTAAATAGCTTCGATAATAAGACAATGATTAAAGAGATAAGTCGCTATAAAAGTGAATGGAAAAGGTACAATCCAAGAAAACCAAACAATAGGTTTGGACTTAGTATAACAAGTTTAGATGGTGACCTAAGTGGAAAACCAGATCTTGATAGTTTGTATGAATTTAATAGAGAAAATGGAACAAATTATGATAATCAGTCTTTTAAAAAAACAACCATAGTCTATCAAAACTCTTTATCTTTAAGGTCTGCCATTAAGCCATACATGCCTTGGTTGGGGCGGTCTCATTTTATAAAGCTAAATGCTGGCGGCTATTTCCCTGAGCATTATGACATACATAAAACGAAATTTGATAAAGATGAAATTAGATTAATTGGTTTTGTTAACAATACATCGTCTAATCATTTCAAATTCTGTTATGAAGATAAGTTGATAACAAATTATTCTGATGGTGATTTGTTTTATTTTAATGCTAATAAGAGGCACTCTGTTTTTGCTACCGACAATGAAGTTATATTGCTGGTTGTTACTTTGAAGTTCGATGAAAATCTTTTTGAAACTATAATCAACAATTATGATTGTAAATAATATGAAAATTGTAGTTATTTCTCATGAAAGGTCACTCAATAAAGCTGAAACAATAATTAATAATTTACATATATCTAATGAAATTTTTCTAGTAGTTGAACAAAAAATTTCTGCACATAAAACATATGCAAATAAATGTCATCAAATTATAGAGGCTCCAAGCTTTGATGTTGAAATAATTAAGAGTAAAATTTCACATTGTGACAAGGTGTTCTGTGTTAGTGAGAATTTAATACCTGTTCAAAGTGAGCTTGAAAAATATTTTGGTATTTCGAATATTTCTAATTTGGCGTCTAAAGTTCTCTCAAATAAATTTGAACTTCACAAATTTTGTATGTCTAATCAATTAGAGAATTTTTGCCCGAAAACAATCATTCCATGTTCTGAAGAAATGTTAGATGTGTTCAGTGGCAAAGTTATTGTAAAGCCAGATATAGGGACCGGCAGTAATCGTTTTTTGCCTAATAAGTTTTGTGATCTGGAATATAAAGTATGGGATTCAGCCAGAGACTTAATTAGCTTCTTAAAAAAATTAGATCTTGCAGATTTATTTTTTCAGATAAATAAAGAATCTATAAAAATAAATAGATTTAATTATAAGCCTTGTAAAATGCTAGTTCAGAGTTTCATTACAAATGATGTACCTGTTTATGCCCCTTGTGGTCTTTATAAAAATGGTGTAGCAAAAATTTCATTTTTTGTGAAAACTAATCCAGCGTTGGTAAACTATTCGAAAGGTATGGCAGATGTAGGCAATAAAGAGGTCTATTCTGTACCTGTTCATGAAGTGCCTCAGGAAATTTTGAGCAAATCCAAAGTGTTCATAGAGAAACTTTTGACGAGTTTAAATGTTAAAGAAATTTTTTTTTCTGGCCCTGATATTTATCCTTCAAAAGGGTCATTTTATGCTATTGATTTTAATCCTAGGCCTGGACACTTTTTTAATTTGATTGATAAAATTAATAATGGTTCGGTATTTGAATCCACTTGGTCTGGCAAGCGAGCTGATATTTTTAAGAATTTGCATTGGAAGGCTATTAAAGTAGATCAAACTGATGTCACAAGTTTAAATTGGATTCAAAGGTACATTTCATGCATTCCACCAGAGGCCAGAAACTTTAAAGTAGGAGACTCTCTACCAAGGTATCCTACATTACAGTCTAATCCACGTGCTATACAACTTATGGTTAGTGGTGACTCGGACCTTGATATTCGTAATAAGCTTGATCAAATTAGTAATGAAATAAACTTTGAACTGAACTCATCAAGCATATCAATAACATAGAGCCAATGAACTATATCTTTGTATGATTGTTAATAGTTTACTTGAACTTAATACCTTGAATCACTCAACGTGCATGAGTTTTTGACACTAAATATAAATATTGGTTTTAAGAGGTTTTAAGCAATTGATTTTAACAGTGTTATTCAATATGTATTTAATATGGGGATTAATTACAAAACTTCGGCTTCTTTTCACTGTGTCAACGATTTTAATTATCAAACACGAGGGGCCAACTATTTTGCATATAATATAGCTGAATACTGGGTTCTTGAATTTAGGCATTTGGGTATCAGGTCAGATGCTCACTCTAGTTGGCATGAGGCATTTAAAAGCGCACTGGATTGTGGAAGTCAGTGGGCTATTTTTTATCGACCAGGAAATCAATTTTATTTCAAATCAGAATTTTTGAACCACCTTTCGGATTACCTTTTAGAGGACACAATGTGTTTAGGGCATATTCTCGATAAAGAGAATGAGTACCTTGAGCTCCATCCACAATGTTTTGTATTGAATATGGACCTATACAAGAAGATAGGTCGACCAAATTATGAAAATCATCGTGTCATTGATAATTTACAAAAATATCAAAGAAGCACGGAGAATTTTCATGATAATTACACTCCTATGTGGATCAAAAAAGATTCCGGTCAAATTTCAAGTTATACTACTTTTGGTAGTGAGATTATTTCACGGGCCTTGTGTGAAGGGTATAACGTTGTCCCATTCAATGAGACATTAAGAAATGCAAAGATTTTTTTGTATGATGGTGATGACTTTTTAGATACTTTTTCTAAATTTAAGAAAATAAGTGATCATGCAGCTAGAGGTTACTATGGAGTGAATACAGAACGATTATTGAAAGACCCATTTCCGGATAAAAAATTAGAGACTCTTTATATACCCCCAAGTGGGCTTTTACCATTTAAGCTTTTCAGAGAAAAAGGTTATTTGAGTCGAAAAAAAGGAGATCATGTTACCTCGAGATTAACGTTATATGATATTTCTGAACCAGCACTCGATATTTACAGAAATTTGCTGTCAAACTGGAGTGGTGAAAATTACCCAGATTATTTACAGCACATCAACAAAAATTATAGTATTAAAGAAAAAGGGCGACTTGATAAGGAGTGGCACAGTTTCTTGAACTTATTTGGTGGCGAATCGAATTGGTTAAACTGGTTTCATGACTTCAAATATAATTGCGAGTTTAAATTTAGAGATATTAATATACTAAGTCGAGATGTCTATAATCGTCTATTCTTAACTAAGCCAGAGGTTGGAGTTAACATTATGTGGTTGAGTAATATTTTTCATTACATGCCAACTCATCTCTACTATTCTAACGAACAATTGATGAATCACCTTAATAAATTTATGAAATTCCTAAAGCTCAATCACCCAGATTGGGTTGTGCGCTATAATACTACAGAAAAAGGAACTGCTGATGTTGGTGAGTATTATGATAAAGTGACTAGTTACAAAGACCTAACACCAGCAAAATTCCCATGGAGTTCAAACTGACATGCAGCTAGAACACCAGAATTATCTTTTAAAAAAATACGAAGCTCACCTTCAGCAATTAATAAGTGATAAGACTAAAAGGTTTATGAAAGCAAATTGGTTTTCTGACAATAGCATCAATGATCAGTCTGTTAGTAAAAAAGATATAAAAGCGATACGAGATCGAAGCTCTATCAAATTAAAAATCAATTTTAATGAAAATAAAATGCTTTCAGAGGCAAAAAAAATACAACATTTATTTGTGAATCATCGAAAAGACCCTAGTTATGGTTGGAAATCAATTTGTCTTCACGGAATGTCTTTTAAGCAAACAGAAAACTTTAAAGAGTATGGCTACGAAGAGCGGCCTGTAGAAAAGTTTCATTGGACCGAGATTTCTACATTGTGTCCTTACACCACTTATTTTTTTAAAAATCTTTTTCCATACTCACATTATTTTAGAGTAAGATATATGATGCTCGAGCCAGGCGGGTTTATATCACCGCACAATGACCTTGGTGGAGAGCGAGGATTTGCAGCTATTAATATGAGCTTAAACCAGCCTGATGGCTGTTTTATGATTATGGAAAATTTTGGCATAGTCCCGTGGCAGCCAGGAGAAGCACGCTTATTAGATATTGGTTTAAATCATTCTGTTGTGAATTTTTCGGACGAAAATAGGTATCATATCATTGTCCACGGGTATGCAGATGAGACCAAGAAACAAGACTACTCGGCGGTTTTATAAAAAAATGGACTTTAGATCACAATCTTCCTCACTTTGTATTCACCCATTTGCTAGCTTAACAGTGCATGCAACTGGTCACGTAACTCGATGTATGATGAGTGAAGAAAGCATGGGAAAGGTGAGTGGTGCTGAGGGGAGCCTACCCCACCAGCTTTTTCAAAATGAAAAAATGTCGTCTTTAAGAAAAAAAATGCTCACCTCACAGTGGGATGGAAATTGTCGGAGTTGTATACGTAAAGAAAATGATGGAATCACTTCCAAGCGACAACATTGGCAAAATATCAATGCTACGAAAGATCTGTGGAATAAGTCAGATATTTTTAACCCAGAGGGTAGTGAACATGTTTATTTTTTAAATATTGCTTTTAATAATTATTGTAATTTTAAGTGTAGGATGTGCAGCTCTGCTTATAGCAGTAAATGGGTTCAAGATGAAAAACTCTTGAAGCAAAAAGGTCTGAGAGGTGGCTCGGGGACCTGGTCGGATAAAAAAGCTGTTTTACTTGGTGAATCTATGCGTTCACTCGATGATAAGGTGATAGAAAATATAGTTTCCACACTAAGGCATGTGAGAAAGATAGATGTTGTTGGTGGTGAACCCTTTTTTAGTAAGGATTTTTTATACTTTAATAGGCTAATGAATGAAAAGAAATACGGTTCATCTGCTCGCATAGCGGTCACCACTAATGGGAGTATTTTTAATCAAGACTATTTGCAAAGCTTACTTTTATATAAAGAAGTAGAAATAAACATATCTGTTGATGGTATTAATAAATTATTTAATTACATTCGTGCAGGCAAAGCAATCACATGGGAAGAGTTCAATCAAAATATCGATCGAATTATAGCCTTTTGTGAATATGTTAATTCAAATTATGCCGGCAAAAAATGGAAGGTGAACTTAAATTCTGCCTTTCAAATATACAACGCTCTAGATTTTTATAATTTTATTGACTGGGTTGAAGAAAAATTTTCTTGGAAAAATAAAAAAATTGAGTTCAGTAGTAAATTGCGTAACAGCTTTGAGAAACGTGTTTTGATGACTCCGTCTCATTTAAGTGTCAAGGCTGCGCCTACTGGTATCTTAAAAAAATCATTATCTATAATAAAGTATACGCTTCAAGAAAAACCTTATCTTGCTGACATAAGAGAGTTTGATTATATTAAGGATATAGTTAAAGTCTTAGAGAGATCTTTAAGACTTAATAATGATAAAGAAAAGAAATGGCATATATTTAATGCATACACAAATGCCTTAGATGATATTAGAAATCAAAGTTATGAAGATTCACTCGAAAGTTCATTAGTCGATGAAATTAATAATTACAAGCTGAGCTCTATAAAAGATAAAAATGAAAAGTTTCTTGAAACTAAAACTAAATGGGGTGCTGAATTTTGTCCAATGCCATGGGAGGCATTAAGTATCACTGCCCAAGGAAAAGTAAAGCCTTGCTGTCAAATGAGAGGTAATTTTGAATCTCTTCATGATTCAGATATATCTAACATTTATAACTCTAAAACGATTTCTAAGGTTCGTAAAGAATTTATCATTGAAAATAAACCGGAAGCTTGCTCTTCGTGCTGGGAGAGAGAGGAACAAATTGGTCACTCTCGTAGAAAATGGTTTTATGGAAAATTTAAAGATAATATAAAAAATGGAATTGAATATTCTGATGTTATTTTAAAAAAGCCACAATGGTTGCAGATGGATATTAACTTGTCCAACAGATGTAATTTAAAATGCAGAATGTGTGGCGTGTGGGGCTCACATAAATGGATTGAAGATGAAAAAAGGTTAGCACAAGATGGTAATCCATTTAAGCGAGAGATGAACCCTAGCCATTTAGCTCTAAAGGAATTAACACTTGAAAAGTTAGAGTCATTACTGCCTCATATGCAGAAAGTAAAAAGAATTGATTTTAAAGGCGGAGAGCCTATGCTCGCCAAAAATCACATTCCTTTTTTAGAAATGTTAATTGATAGAAAAATTAATGAAAACGTCATTCTGCACTACACGACAAATGGCACGGTTATTAATCAAAAAATTCTGAAAGTACTGAGTCAATTTAAGCAAGTAGAGCTTGTATTTTCTATTGAGGGCACTGACCCTTTGTATACTTACATTCGAGGTGATGGACAGTACACAACGAAGGATCTTATCAAAAACCTAACAGTTTATGACCAATTAGATAACATCAAAATTATGACAAATGTAAGTATGCAAGCTTATAATTTACCGAATTTGTTAGAGCTTTATAATTTCTTACACTCTTTGCCTCTTAAGAACTATTCACCCAAGAAGTCTTTTCAATGCATCGTCAATTCTCCAAAATATTTAAGTCCTTTTATTTGGCCTCTTGAAATTAGAAACAAGTATGCACAGCAACTAGAGAGAATTGGTGAGTTTAAAACCTTTGCCCAGCAGTTGCAGACAAAGCCATTTGAACCAAAGCACTACAGCCAGTTTTTACAATTTACTAAAAAATTAGACGATATCAGATCTGAGAATTACTTTTCTATTTATCCAGAGTTGCTCACCTATGATGACAAACATTTTGAAGGCCTATCATTATGATTATCGGGGTTGAAGATAATTATGCACCTAAGGACAAAGTTTTTAGAGTAGAGTGGAACCTAGGTAAAAGGTGTAACTTTGACTGTTCTTACTGTTCGCCTTCAATACATGATAAAAAATCAGAGCATATTGATCTTGAGTTATTTAAGAAAACAAGTCGAAAATTGGTGGAACACTCAAAGCAATTAAATAAAAAAATTAAGGTGAGCTTAACTGGGGGAGAACCATATCTACATCCAAAGTTCATTGATATGATTACTTATCTCAAGAAAATAGGTTTTTATCGGGTGTCTGTAACTAGCAATGCGAGTGTTCCTTTATCCCTTTACTCCAAAAGCTTGCAATATGTTGATTATTTGATTTTATCTTTACATTTCGAGTTCATCAAAGTGGATAAGATTGTGGAAAAGATTATTAAAATTAAAAAAGCGTGTACAAATGGTCAAGGTTTTCATGTTCATCTAATGGCACTGCCTGGAAAAACACATTATTTAGAAAGGATTAAACTGCAGCTTGCTCAAAACAATATTTCATATGTTGTTAGAAGAATTAGACCACAATTTGACAGAGAAGGTTTATACAATATGCCTTTTACAAGTGGCCAAGAGGGCGATCATAAGCCTAATTATGATCTCATTAAGAAAAAAAATATGACATATTACAGTCGTGCTGACTTAAACTATTTAGGGGTTATTAAGTGAGTTCATCTTCGTTTAAAAATATAATTATACATGAAGAAATAGATGGGCAAGTTAAGTCCTACGAAAGCAATGTAAATGATTTATTAATGCAAGAAAAAAATCAATTCACAGGTTTTGAATGTTGGGCAGGGGTTCAAAATATTACGATAGACAATAAGGGTGATGTTTACAGGGCTATTTGTAAGCAGGGAAACAAGCTAGGTAATATAGAAACAGGTTTTACCTTGCCTGGTGAAACAATCATTTGCCAAAAGAAGTTTTGCAATTGTGCTGCAGACATTCAACTGACCAAACAAAAAGTCGGGGCACCCAAAGTAACCCGCACTGTGACAGGCAATTAATAGATTTCTAAGATTTGATTCATCTCAGGGAAAACCTTAGCAAAGCTTTCCTTGCGATAAAGATCTAACTTTTTGATAGTGTTTTTTCTAGTTGTATCTATTTTTTCAGACCACAAATCTTTTGAATCAATAAACTCTATTACTTTTTGATTCATATCTAGCTGTGAGATTTGCCCTTGCACATGACTCTTTTGTACTGGAGTTAAGGACCGAACTGAGTTGATGCCCGTTTTTACAAAATGATTGAAAGGGTAGAAATTCCATTTTTGCTCAGCAAAAGTCTCGACGATTTCTTGTAAGTACAAAATATTATAGATACTTACAGTTGCGTCCATGACTGTTTTATGTTGTCGATGTTTTGAAGCTAATTCGTGGAAGTAATTAATGTTTTCTTTGGTGTTTTCCCATTTGGCATTACGTCTTTGGTACTCAAAACGATCGCCGATATCGTCAATGCTCAAGCTCCATTGAATCTTTGCAAAACGATTTAAAATTTCAAGGTGCTCACCTTTGAGCTTTTGAGTGCCATTTGTGTTGTACCAAATTGTGAGTTCACCGTTGTTGAGGCTGCGTGAAAGCTCGTCTAAGAGCTCAAAGTGTTCTTTGACCATCAAGGGTTCTCCACCCATGATATGAATCGTCTTAAGATCTTTCAGGCCTTCAATATTTTTATAGTATTTAAGATCATTAATCCATAAACAATCTTGATTGAATTGAAATTGTTTGCTTTCAGAATATTTGTCTGTTTCATTTTGTTTTTGCAATTGAAAGTCATCTTTTGCCCAAGAACTGCTATTAATGGTTCCGCAGATACGACACTTTAAATTGCACTTGTTGCCGAGCTTTATTTCAAGCCAGGTGAGATCAGCTTTTATTGGGACATCGTTCTTTTTTTGAGCCATATACTCATAGGTCTGAGCAATGACACTCTTGCTAGTAGAAAAATTTATTCGTGGCGAGAATTTAGAGGTGTCTTTCCAACAGCGGTGGCAGTTTTTAAACTGTTGATTTTTTTTAAAAGCAGTGATCATTTCTTGTCGACTAGGATGATTGATCAATTCATTAATACTATCGTAGTTTTTAATATTAACATCAGATCCATCAGGCTCTTTGAGAGCTTGTCCTTGGCAGCAGGGCAATAGGTTACCATCAGCTTCTATAGCAAGGTGAGCAAAAGGCAGAGTACAAAAGTTATTGCCTTCTTCTAATAGCCAATCAATGATTTCATTTTTTTGTTGAGTGTTGATTGAATTAGGCATCGAGCAATTGGAAGAGTTCAGGGTTAATATGTTTAAGGTCTTCTCCTCGTCTGGCATCGAGGTTAAAAGTATACTTTTTAAGTTCATTCAATTTATGAGACCAATCATCTTTCAGCATATACTGAATCACTTTATTTAATGAATGTTGAGAAATGTCAGCATTTGGATCTTTTGCATTTAACCAAGTTAGCATAGATTCTTTAACGCTTAACTTAAAATCTATTGGTAAGTTTTTTATGTTGAGATACTCAGGGTGATTTAAAATATTTAAAAAAGGCTCTGGGTTAATGGATTTAAAGCCACTTAAATAATCGTAAATGTCAGTCAAATAATTGATATTATAAACTTGAACTGTTGAGTGTATGTTAACGAATATATGTTTATGATCTGTCGCTAAACGGTCAAATTTATTTAAAATGTCTTTGGTAACGTTCCAATCAGAGGGGTTGCGGATATAATCATTCACCTTGCCGACACCATCGATGCTTACATTGAGTGTGACTCGCTTAAAATGATGCCAAAGTGGTGGTAGTTTTTCTGGTAAGGTAGTCGCGTTGGTGTTGTATTTTAATTTAATCTTAGACGCTTTTCCTGCTTCGACAAGGAACTTTAATAATTTTAAATGTTGATGAATTAAAAAGGGCTCTCCTCCAGTAAAGTAAATTTCTTCTAGACTGAGGCTTAACTGTGACAAGTGATCCCATGTTGAATCATCTTTAAACCACTCAATACGATTGAGATAATCAATGTCTTGGATTTGTAGAGCTGTGCCCTGCACTTGATTCCAGTCTTCTATCCATTTTTTACTGGAGTAAGGGTTGCACATACGGCATTTTAAGTTACAAAGATTGCCAAGTCTCAAATCTATATAAAGAGGTTTGAACTCTTTTAATGACCCATCGTCACTAGTGTTTTCAATTTGAGTAGTAATATGCTTTTGAAATTTATTGTTCCAGCCAGTTCTTGGGCTCTGACCACTAGCGCTCTCTTCACGGTAACAGCGAGTACAAATATCAATACGTTCGCCTTTTAACATTTTGCTTCGAATGTCATTAATCATATTAGAATTTTGTAATTTTAAAATCGACTTATCTTTGTTGACATGAAGTTTTCTATTTTCATGAGTAAGAATATTTTTACCTGGAGTTGAACTGCAACAGAGTCGAAGGTAACCAGTGGTGTTGGTAGCTATCTGTACCCACGGTAGTATGCAAAATGTCTTAGAAATCTCATGTTTTGCCATTATTTGTTTTTACCAATAATAGCTTGTGAAGGTCAATATTTTGAGTTGATATGAGCTCTGACAAGGCGTTGTGGCGACAACTGTTAATTAAATGATATCAAGTGTTTAAATATGAGCAAATAAAATCTACGAATGAATAGCACCTTATGTTTACTAAAGAATGTAGTATAAGGAAAGCTCACTCATTTGAAATAAAACACACTAGGCTCAGTTACTGGAATAAGGTTTTAGTAATTTATGCAACCTGGGAAAGCAGTCTGGAAACTTTAATTTCCTGTTCTGATCAACTTTGTGAGTGTATTCAAAAAACTGTTGTAAAAGCTTTGGATCGAAAGACTCCATATGTTGCGAGACATATTTTTTCATCGACTCAATCTGCTGTTGAATCTGTTCAGAAGAGCTTTCAAAATTTTCAAGGTGAGAATATATTTCTTGCTTCAAAGGCTTTGGCAAAATTTTAATGTCTAAATATTTTGGTGAGGAAAGTGTTCGAACACTTCCAAGATGGCTATATTTTTGCCAAATGTCAGTAACAGAAAAGGCATTGTATATTTGCCAAGTTATAGAAAAGTTAAGTCGGACATTATCTAAGCCTGAGACAACATTTAAATTCTCAGAAATTTTGTCCCACTGACTAGGGTAGCGAATATAATTATTTTGTAGTTCAATGGAGTCTATGGAGGCCCTTAAGATGACTTTTTTAAAAGGTTTCCATATTTTAAGTATTTTTTCGTCAAGGATAGTTAAATTAGTGTCATATTCCAAGGTGATATTTTTTGCACAGTCTTTTTCGATAAGAAGTTGTAAAAATTTAAAATGTTGTGGGATAAGTAAGGGCTCTCCTCCAACGAGGTAGATTTGTTTGATGTTGGTGAGATGCTCATTCAATTGTTCCCAAATAGAGTCTTGTTCATACCAGTCGTAGTCACCGATAAGATCGAGATTTTTACTTTTGTCAAAAAATATTTTTTCTCCGGTGTCATAAAAATAATCTTGATCAAAGATTTTATTATAGTCCTTGTACCACTTACTTGAACTTGCTGGGTGGCACATGATGCACTTTAAATTGCACTTGTTGCCGAAGCGGAGGTCAAGATAACTAATTTTAATTTCAGAGAGTTTTCCCTCTGCACTAGTAGTTTGTATAAAGGTGTTGGACTCTATTTCTCTACGGTACATTTTATTAGTTGTTATGCGTTTTGACTTTAAGCCAATGGCTTCTTTATCCCAACAGGTTTTACAAAGAGGGTTTTGAACTCCATTCATTAGATCTTTACGAAGTTGGCAGATCTTTTGGGCATTAAAAGCTTCATTAATATTAGCATTTTTAGCGTTAAAAATTTGCCCTTCTGGATTTCGCAAAACACCTTTGTCTGAATCTTCAGAGTTTGACATTAAACAACAACCGCGGATATTGCCGTTGGGTTTTGTCGATAGTTGCGTCCAAGGAACTGCACAAAAAGTGTCCTTCATGGCAAGACTCCTAAGGAAGCTAATGGAGCGCTACAATCACTGCACTTAGATTTAACTTTTTCATAAAAATTAAAATGATTCTTGTCGGGAGTGAGTCGTATAAACTCATGAAATTTGCTTTCCAAATGTGACAGGTCAGAGTCATCATTCATCCACAATTTAAAATCATTGATGTGTCTTTCTAGTTGGATGTTTGCTTTTGCTGATAAGTTGTTATCTTTAAAATGTGAGAGCTCTAATTCTTTGGCAAACTGGGTTCTCATTGTCTTAGGCCAAACACGTGCATCGAGAAAATCTGGAGAGACTACTCGCGATGTGTGCCATGGAATTTGTAAATCAAAAACAACATAATCGATGATTTCTTTTATAAAAGGGGCATTGAGAGCACTGATCGTTGTGGTGCATTTTAAATTTTTCACGTTAGCGATACCTTTCACTAATTTTATGTTATTTTTTATCTTCAGACTGTCACTGCCCTTGCGAATATAATCATTCAATTCAGGGTAACCATCTAGAGAAATAGTCAAATCGATTTGTTTAAATTGACTCCACAACTCTAAAATAGAGAATTTTTCAAAAGAGAGTACGGTTAAATTAGTTGAGTATCTCAAAGTTGTTTCTTTGGGATTACCATATTTTACAATGGCTTCTAAGAAATTGTAGTGAAGTGGGTCAATTAAAGGTTCTCCACCGGCAAAATCTACTAGCTTTAAATTGGCTGCGATCAACTTTATCTCTTTATTGAAGAGAGTGTTTTCGGAAAATAAATCAAGAAAACCTTGATCATTTTGTTTGGTGATGACCTTATCAATCCAGCTTTGGTAACCATGGTCATAAAGGTGTTTAAATGTGCTCCAGTCCCTGTTCCAACGATTTGAAGCTGCAGGTGAGCACATTGTGCATTTTAAATTGCAACGATTAGAAAGTTTAAGCTCTATGGTTGGTAACTCTAAAGCCTCTTTTGCTAGGTATTGTTTAACATTGCTTTGATAGTCTTTAGTTCGGGCGCAGTTTTGACCGTGCCTGAGACTTGTCATACCTTTATCTTCTATGTCCCAACACTTTCTACAAGCATCAGGTCTTTGACCCTGCAATAATTTTGTGCGGATGTTGTCCATCTTGTCGCTATTCCAAACTTGCAGCAAGCTGTTGTTTTCAATGAGATCAATTTTCTTAGAGCGACAACAGAGCCTGACTTCTCCAGTGGTGGTTGTTGAAAGATGTGAAAAAGGTAAAATACAAAAGGTTTTAGGATCTGCCGAGATTGCAAGATCCTGATTTAATTGATGAATAACTTTGTTATTTAATTCCTGTATTGACACTTCTCATAAATCTAATTCAAACAAGTGAAAGTTTCAAATTAAAAAGAGGAATGTTATTTCCTCATGAGAGCAATAAAGGGCGACGACTTAAGTGTCATAAATTTTATTGATAGGTCATGATATAGGCGCTCGTATTTTTTTGATAGGATGGAATAGTAAATTGCTCAACCAAAGACTTATCTTTTACAAGAGTCTGCACTCCTTTTTGTGGGCAGTTGACACTATCATAGGCATGACAACGGCGAGACATCTTACTATTAAAGTAAACCAAATACAAAGTGTCGAATTCTACAGTTTTTTTGTTTTTAATTATTTTTTTACAATTATTGGCATTCTTAAAAATCATTTTATTGGCTATCGGGTCATTCTTTGCTCCCCAAAAGTAATTCCAAAGCTTTTCTCCTTGGGAAAGATCTTCTGGGAAACAAATTAGGGACGCACTCAAGTTCTTATTTTCAAAATATTTTGCTAGGGATTGTATAGGCTCGTAATAAATATTACTGACTTGATTTTTTACTTTATAAAAGTGAACAAAGTAAGATGTCGAAAAAAATAGGATTGCAAGTGTGATGCCTTTAAAGCTTTTAAATCTTGCTAAATAATATTGAGTATTTAAGAGGTAAAAAAGAGGAAGAAGCCCAATGAAGTAAGTTATTTTAATTTCACGAGCACCCGTAAGGCTCATTATAAAAAATAATAAAAAGGTCGAGTAGAGGTAATACTTAAAAAATAAGTTAAGTTTATCATTTGTCTTGTTTTTAAGAATTTTTATTGTTGAGTAAAAAATGAGAGCCGCAAAAATGAAGTAGACTGCTGAAATGGTGAAATGAGATTCGAGCATATTGCTCCAACCAAGGCTAAATAACTCAAGCAGTGAATTTAAAAATATGTGGGGACTATTTTCATAAAATCCAGATTGACCCAGTCGGACATAAAATCGAAACAAAACAATCATTATGCCTTTGACTATAAGGGTAGTTAAAAAAGGGAAGTAAAAGATTCTATATTTTTTGTGAATGTCCTTACGGAGCAAAAATAAAACTAAACAACATGGCAACGCGTTTGTATAAAAGGAGGCTGTGGCAGCAAAGGCGACTGTTGCTAAAAGAGCATTTGCCACTATGCTTTTATCAAATTTTTGGTAAATGAGGGTAACTACAAATATCAGTAGTAAGTTGAACATATAGGGTGAGATAGATGTTATATAATAAAAGAGGAGTTCATTTGTAAACAAAAGGGCTAGGCTTGAGAGAATAACAAAAAAAGGAAATTGATATTTAAGATAATAGAAAGCTAATAGTGCAAGAATAAAAAAGCTAAACAATGAAATATACCTTAGCTGATAAAGGTGACTCTCATCACTGCTTTTCAACAAGCGAATAAGAAGAGGGTAGAGAGGGCCTCTATCAGCTATGACAGAGTCATATTTTAAAATATTAAAATAATCTAAAATGGGAAGGTTTGCCTCGTACATTTCGTGCGTTTCAGCGCGAGAAATCTCATGTTGCTGTAAATTTATTTGATGGAGTTGTATGGCATTGAAGCTGTAGATTAATAAAATTACTAATACTATGAAATAAAAAGATTTTTTCGCCATATTTACTCATTTAAACTATAAAGTTGAAAATATATTTTTTGATTCTTATATTTTTTGGCAAGAATCTCTGTGCGTTTAAGGTCATACTTCATCATATTAGTATTGAATGAGGGCTTTAAACAATAGCTTTTATCAGACTCTGTGCAGTTGGTGTTTGAAGAATATGGTTGGTTCCAGGTGATAATTATTGGGCGTTCTCCCAAATTACTTTGAGTGCATTTGTAGTGTTCGATGTAATTATTTTGATCATTAAAAAACAAGTGAATTCTATTGAGATGATGTATACGACTTGGGTATTGAGGTAGACACACGGAAGTGGGTTTAAAGTTGTATGTTCTGAGAGATTGATTCATTGAAAGCAGAGGGGTCATTTGTAGTGATGAGAAATGACTTATGAATGGGTGGCAAATTAATACAAGTAGGGTTGCTGTAGAGATGAATTTGATAGGTAAAGATTTAAAGTTGAGAAGTAATTTAGCGACATGAATATTGAAAAGCACTAAGAGTGGAAAGTAGTATCTTGTTTCAATTTCTTCAGCACCGGTTAAGCTCATTAAAGTAAATGTTGATAAAAAAATAAAATTATAAATAATAAAAAATCTGGCTTTTATATCAGTTGATTTTAGGTAATAAATGACGATTTTTAGTATGAAAATAATAATACATAATGCAGCAAGAAGTTTAAATGGAGGTTGTATGAAACTGAGTGAAAAGCCGTAAAAATCAAGTACTTTTAAGACTTTCTCATTAAAACCAAGTTGTAAAAAATCTGAGTAATGCATTCTATCTACAAAACGATAACGGACGATCATAAGACCTTTGATGATTGAGTAGACAAAAAGAGGAATGTTCCAGCCTAACAGTTGTGTAGCTGTAACCTTTTTATATTTTATAAGGAATAAGAATCCTAAGCAGACTGGCAAAATCGCGCTGAAGAAAGACATTACGGATAAAAGAGCGCAGGTAGATAAAATTGCAAGAGATTTTTTAGAGGTCTTAAATTCAAAGATTTTGTATATGAAAACCAATGTGATCATAGTATTAAAAGAATAAATTGAGATGAGATGAGTCTTGTGAAAAAAATCAATATTCAAAAATGTCAATAAGACAGTGAAAAGAGCAATTTGTAGGTTCTCTTTTTTTATAAGCAAATAAATCAGTAATAAGTTAAAGCTTATAAAAAAAAGTCTAAAAACATAGATATTATCTTGATTAATAAATTTAAAAAGGTTCATTAACAGCCACTCTATAGGGCCCCTGTCTGGAGCTACAAGCCACTGGTAAGAGGTAAAATTGACATCAAAGTATGGTATTAATGAAAGGTTCGACTGAAATAAACGAAAAGTTTCATTCCAGCCAACTTCAAAAATGAAGGCATATAAAATGGCACAGATTGTATACGTGAAGATGATGAAGTTTTTTAATATTGAATTCAAATTTAAAAGGCTCCAGTCTTACTAATTTTGTAAATATCAAATGAGAAATTATTTAGGTGACGTTTTTTAGAGTACACTAACTCATGAGAGTGATTTGTTTCACAGTTTTTTAGATCTAAAATTTTTTGACAGACATTGTCCATTTTAAAATCATACTTGAGCGTGAGTAAGTAGAAAAAATCTTTCTCGAACACTTTTTTTGAGTCGCAAATAAAATTTGTTTTATTTAAGTGATCATTCCTTGATTCAAAATTTTTGTGTGTATGTAAATACAAAATGTATTCGGCAAAGTGGCCTTCAGGGAAAAAGCAAATACGATCTTCTGATTTGAGCTCAAGTTGGTTGAAAAGCGCTTTGTGCATAGATATCAACGGTTCTCGAAGCATTTGATTTAAGTTAATGTTAATATTGTGTTGCTTTGTATAAGCTATGGAAAGTAAAACTGAGAGGCTTAATATAACCTTTTTAATAGATTGAATCCGAAAAATATTTTGAGATAAGTAAAAATAAAGTAGAGGGAGCACACCAAAGAAGTAGCGTGTGACAATTTCACGATAACTCAATAAATTGAGAGTAAAATAAATAACTACAAATAAGAGTAAATATATTTTGAGAAACTTAGTAAGTTCGCTGTCATCTTTTTGTAGGGCTAATTTACCTACCAAGTAAAGAAGGAAAAATAAAGCAATTAGTGATCCTATGATATAAAGAGCAGACATTTCGGAAGACCCAAAAATGATTTCACCAGGTGGTAAATAAATGTCAAAATGCTGCAGAAACTTTTTTATATTAAATATAACCCCCTCATCATAAAAGCGTGTGCTTTTTTTTCTGTAAAACAAACGAAAATAAATGATCATTGGAGTTTTTAGGAGGAGATAGAGAAGTAGGGGAGAGTAATAGATATAATCGCGTCTTATCTTTAGGTCATTTTTCTTGTACAGAAGATATAAGCTGATAAGAATTGGTAATGCTGTCGAAAAATGAATTAAAACACACATTAAACAAACAATGGCATGTATAAATTTGTGCAAAAGAGATTTATTAAAATTAAAGTGAATCAAATATAACAAAGAAAGAGCAAACATCGCTGTTGCATATGGGGAGACGATCGTAAATAAATCAAATATTTGATAGTGGAACGCAAATAATAAACAGGTAGTTAGAGCAATGATTGGCTTACTTAACTTGAGGAATAAGACGTAGAAAATAAGAAGGCTAAAAATAAAGAAAAAAATACTTAGATACCGGAGTTGGAAAAACTGTTCACCAACAAAAGGCACAAAAAATTTAGTAAGATTGTGATAGCCAGGACCATGATCAAAATTATTTTTATGATCAGAAAACGGATTTAATGTGTCATAATAAGGGAGGTTAGTTTGATCGAGAAGCAAAGGCTCTTGAAAAGTCATTTCAAAGGTTTGACTATGCTGAATGCTGATATAGGATAAAATACAAAGAGCTATGATGAAGGCGAGATGTATTAAATTATTTAAAGCATTAGAACTTTGCATATGGTTTTATGATTCATGAGTAAAATTAATATTATAACTCCAGTCTACAATGAATTTGATACAATACAACCGTTTATTACGAGTCTAAAAAACTATATAAATAGTCAAAATGCGGATGATTGCTTCCATATTATTGTGGTCGATGACGGGAGTGCTCCATCATTTAAGACACATCTTAAAGAACTCCAAGTTCAACATAATTTTCATCTGATTTCACTCCAGTTAAATCAGGGTCAGCAAATAGCTTTGATTAAGGGATTACAAGCTAGTAGAGCAGACGCTTATATTACTATGGATTCTGATTTTCAAGACCCGATAGAATATATAGGTGCTTTAGTATATAAATGGAAACAGGGTTATGATGTTGTTAATATGGTGAGGGAATCACGTTCGCAGGATAGTTTTTTTAAAAAAGCATTTGCCAGAGTTTTTTATTATTTTTTTCATTTATTGAGTTTCGGCAATAATAAAATAGATAGTGGTGACTATAGGCTTATTGATCATTCCGTTGTTAAAAAGCTCCTAATTAAAAAAAGTCAGCGCCACTATTTAAGAGCAGAGTTGAATTGGCTCAGTAATAACTCGTTTGATTTGAAATATGCAAGGCCAGCCAGAAAGTATGGTAGAAGTAAGTACACATTTTATAAAAGTCTTAAGTTGGCTTACTCTGCACTCTTAGTTCGTTTAGAGTATAAATTGAAGTGAATTTGTTTTTTATATTAAGTTCATTTTATGTGCTATGATGAGGTTCCATAAAATGGATTTGTTGTTTTGTTTTAGGCTAAGATGTTCTACCCATTTATTTTTATAACTTTTTAGATTTGAATTAAAAATGTGTTCATATGTATTAGAATTATTAATTAAATGTTCACTTATGGGGCTAGCAAATCCATGTTTGGCCTCTGTTAGTAAATGCTTCGGGTATTTTTTATTAATCTTAAATAGAATTTTTTTTCTTCGTTTGAATTGACTTGTCTTGTGTGATGCCGGGATGATGATGAGTTTATTGAAAACGTCTTTGTTCAAATAAGGGCTGCGGTTTTCTACAGAGTTGAGTTGAGAAGCTCTGTCACGAGTCATAAGTATACCATTAGGCAGGTAAACGCGGAGAAGTTGGTAGCTCATACACTTTTCAACATTATTTCTAAGTGTTTTGGGAACATTTAAAAATGGTTCAAATAGTTCTTCAGTGGTTACGTTTAAACCTAGGTTTCTATTGCTTTCTGATAGGTGAGTGTTACTCATCCAAAGAGGCAGCCATAAGTGAGGGTTTTGATTTTTGACTCTTGTAAAGCGAGATAGCTTCAACTTCATTGGCATATAGCTTGAGTTATTTTTAACCACGGGTTGGATTATTTGAGTCAGAGGCAATAAAAATTTTCTACTGATTTTATTTTTTAATAAATTGAGTGCTGTAAAAAGATTATAACCATTTAAAATTTCATCGAGACCATCACCAGATAAATAAAATTTATGATTTAATGAGATTTTCTGAGTAAGGAAATAGTTTGGAATAAGACTGGTGTCTCCTATTGGAATATCAATTTTGTTATAAATCTCGTTCAATGCAATCTTAATGTCAATATCAGAAACGTTGATGTCATTTGTGTCTGTCTTTAAAAAATCACATGTTTTTAGAATAGTATTTTGCTCTGAGTAAGAAGGAGAATTAAATTTTACAGAATAGTTGATCGATTTGAGAGTTTTTTGAGTTAAATGGCAAAGAGTGAAGGAGTCAATGCCACCAGAAAGAGCCAAGGGGTAAATTTTACTGCGTGATGTTTTATGTATAGATTCTACCAAGATTCTTCGTAGTTCATTGATGTTATAGTTTGTATTTATGTTACTAAGTTGCTCTTCAGGGTTATAATAAGTTGAGGACTGCAAGTTAATTTCTGAAAACTTGCTTTCAATAATTTGTCCTGGAAGAACTGACTTAATCTCTTTGTATTGTGTGCGCGGGGCAGGGATATAGTCAAAGTGAAGAAATTGAGTAAGGCCAATGGGGTCAATTTCTACTTTATCATTTAACAAGACTTTAAGGGGAGTGACCTCAGAAGAAAAGTACAAGTGATCATTTATATGAGTGCAATAGTACAGAGGCTTTTGCCCATGAGGATCTCTGCAGGCTATTATATGATCTTGATCTAAATCAATAAAAACAAAGCTCCACATACCGTCAAAAAGTTCTATTGCCTTACTTCCTAAGGTTTTCAGAGCATGAAATACGACGGATGTATCAGACTCTTCAGCAGCAACGCCATGTTTTTTTTCTAAATAGTCTCTAATTTCTAGGTAGTTATATATTTGTCCATTGAAAAGGAGATAATTGCTTTGATTGTTATCTGTATAAGGTTGAGAGCTTTGATTCTTATCAAAAAAGCTAAGTAGTGAGTGACCCATAGATAAGTGCTTTCCTTGAAATGTTTGATTTTTAATCGAAAGCTGATCTGGACCTCGGTGCCTTAGGTGAGATAAAGCATGATCAAATTGATCTATTTTTTTAGAAGAAACTGAACTCAATAGCCCACACATAGAATTATTATTACATTTTCTGAAAATTTATTACAAGCAGTTG
>JAHDFM010000017.1:0-1411 GCA_020628165.1 Bdellovibrionales bacterium
GAAGTGTCGTCGATCTCTCTTGAACCAATGAAAGATTGTAATACGGTTTTGTCTTTGCACTTATCTTTGCTAACCACTAAGCGAAAAGGAAATAGCTTTTTTTTGAAAACTTCAACATTGCCTGGCATATTTGCGATGTAAAAGAAAAATCCCACTTCCATTTTCCCTTCAGAAATCATGGACAACAAATGCACTTGGGTGCTGGTGTACAAATTCACATTCACACCTGGATATAAATTCATATAATCTGAACACACCGACGATAAAAAGTGATTCACTATGGGCTCAGCAGCACCAATGTTTAGTACACCTGAAATTTGATCTTGTTGTCTCGAAAACTGTTCTACTTTTTCGAACTCATCAAAAATAGACTGACAATGGCGAAATACCACTTGACCAAAATCGGTCAGTTTTTTACTGCGACCTTGTTTCCAGAACAGAGGCTGACCGAATTGATCGTCTAAGGCTCCAAGCATCTTACTGACCACGGGCTGCTGCACGTGAAGTCGGTTGGCTGCTTGGTTCACTCCCCCCTCTAATACTGTGTAATAGAAATACCTTAAGTTATTTAAACCTATATTATGCACAATGATTAAACATATATTTTAGGAATATATAGCAGTCAAACTAACTATTTTTTTTCTGTTTATTCTTTCGGTATCTATAAAAGTTATTGGGAGGATCTATGAAACAATTTACAAAAACACTATTCACTTTATTAACATTGTTATCCACAATCACTTGCTATGCCAAAAAAGAAATTAAAATTTATCTCGCAGGGCCTGAAGTGTTTATGCCAAACCCTATTGAAAAAGGAGATTGGAAAAAAGAAATCATTCAGCAAATCAACAAAACACACCTTAAGAACTCAAACTATAAGCTCATCGGGCTCTACCCTATGGATAACAACATTGAAGACTTTGGCCATAATCCGGCAACAGCTATGAAGATTTTTAAAGCCAACACCGATTTAATGGATGCTGCAGATGTTGTGATCGCTAACATGACTCGTTTTAGAGGGCCAAGTATGGATGTGGGCACAGCCTTTGAAATGGGTTATATGTACGCTCAAAATAAAGCAGTTTATGGTTACTACAGTGAACAGGAAACATACTGCACCGATGATCAAATCCAGTACACTTTTTTTGACTGTGATCGTGTCGAAACAAACATTGAATCTCTTTATATGGATAAGCTTATTGCCTTTAGTGATGGCCTTTTTATAACACCCAATTTTTCTAAAACAGGACGCGACAAATACACTCACAGTGTTGAAAACTTTGACCTATCAGACAACTTAATGATGGTGGGCGCTGTTCATTACAAAAAGAGACAAAAATCTAATTTTCACATGGCTAGAGATTTTAAATCTGCAGTTTTAAATGTGGTGAAAGATTTATTAAGTGAAAAA